>CAZVHB010000001.1:0-71835 GCA_964626965.1 uncultured Candidatus Saccharibacteria bacterium
TGAAAATACAATACCGGTGAAGATGCCGGTTACCTGCAGATAGACGAAAAGACCCCAGAAGCTTTACTACAACTTGGTATTGAGCTTATTATTGTACTGCGTAGCATAGATGGGAGAGGTTTGAAGTGTGGGATTTCGGTTCTGCTCTACTCGTCAGTGAAATACCATTCTTTACAACGATAAGTTCTAACCTAAACGGCAAAAACGTTTGGGGACAGTATCTGGTGGGTAGTTTTGCTGGGGCGGCACCCTCAAGGATTTGATCCATAAATCGAATCTTTGAATTGCGCCGCCTCAGAGAGGTCTCATCCACCTCAGAAAAAAATAAAAAAGGGGGGCATATTTCAATGAAATATGAAAAGTTGGGAATATCGGAAAATTTCTTTATTTTTGAAAGATAATTCCGAGGGAAAAGTAGCAATACTTGCCCGTAGAGACTACAAACCGACCACAAGAAATTGTGAATGTATAGTCCGAACTTTGTGGCGACACAAAGAGTCATAGCACCACGATGCTCTGACCGATACAGCAATGTATCGTAACACAATGCCTAAAGAGTAACGGAGGGGTTTAAAGGTTGGCTAGGCGCGAATGGAAACCGTGCCGATAGTGTATGGGCATAAGCCAGCTTGACTGTAAGAGGTACATCTCAAGCAGAAACGAAAGTTGAACCAAGTGAACCGATGGTCCGCGTTAGATGCGGCCGAAGATTAACGGATAGAAGCTACTCTGGGGATAACAGGCTAGTTCCACCTAAGCGTCCATAGCGACGGTGGAGTTCGGCACCTCGATGTCGGCTCACCTTATCCCGGGGCTGGAGAAGGTCCCAAGGGTATGGCTGTTCGCCATTTAAAAAGGTACGCGAGCTGGGTTCAAACCGTGAGGAAGTTGAGCTTTGATAGATTTACTTGTAAATTTATTTATTGTTTCAACTAACTCACAGTTTGAATCACGAGGAGAAATGTTTTTATCTATAAGTTGTACGAATACAACTATAAAAAGAAAATCTTGTTTACAGGTATAGCGAATACACTGTAGTACAAGTAGTAGAAAAGTCTGAGACTGCTTTGTAGAAAATACAAAGACAAAATTCACGGCGCACGCCGGTAGAAATGCCGGCGTGATAAGTTGACTAATATCGGGAAAATCCACAATTGATTTTGCGGACAATTCCGAGGGAAGAGTAGTAATACTTGCCCGTAGAGACTGAACGTCAACGATCTAAACACAGCAATGTGCATGATTAAGTTCCAGTCCAATACACACAGTAATGTGTGGATGTGATGCGTGAGACAGGTTGGTCTCCTATCTACTGCAGGCGTTGATATTTGAGAAGAGTCGTTCCTAGTACGAGAGGACCGGAATGAACTGACCTCTGGTGTACCTGCTCTACCGCCCGGTGGACCGCAGGGTAGCTATGTTGGGAATGGATAACCGCTGAAAGCATCTAAGCGGGAAGCCAGCTTCAAGATGAGATATCGTTTGAGGGCCCTGAGAGATGATCAGGTTGATAGGCGTTAGGTGTACGCACAGTAATGTGTTGAGCCGAGACGTACTAATTGCCCAATTCCTATTAGGAAAGTTGGAAACCACACCCGTCATTGAAAGATGACGGCCAAAAGATTTGTTTAATACAAATCTCAATCCCAAAAATACGGTTACAGAAATGTAACACTATTTGAAACATTCAAAGTCTATGAAGATTAAATCTTCTATGTTGGTAATTTGTCACAGCGGGTACACCTCTTCCCATTCCGAACAGAGAAGTTAAGTGCTGTAGAACCGATGATACTCTTAACGGGGAAAGTAGGTAGTTGCCAACATAGAGAATTTAATTTTTAGAAACAACAAAAAAGAGACACATACTGTGTCTCTTTTTTGTATTGTCATTCCGGATGAGGTGAATTGCGAAGCAAGAGAGTATACCCTGGGGTACTTGATCCGGAATCTAGGACTATTCATTTCAAAACTCTGGATTCCGGATCGAGTCCGGAATGACACCCTTATGGATTTTTTTATTTTTATACTAAGGGTATATTACCTCTCTACTCAAAATGATGACTGATATAGTTCTGTGGAATGTATCCACCATCGATCACTTCTTTTGCTTCTTTTTGTGCAGCTTCGACGAGTTTGATATTTTTGAGTGCCATCATACCGAGGTCTGAGATTCCCCATTGTTTCGTACCGGTGAGTTCTCCTGGACCGCGTGTTTCGAGATCGAACTCGGCAAGTTCAAATCCATTTTTCGCTTGGGTAAAATGTTTCATACGAGTCTGTGTCTTTTCACTCTTTGATTCACAAAAAAGAAAACAGTATGGCTGTACGGAACTACGCTGAACTCGTCCGCGAAGTTGATGAAGTTGTGAAAGTCCAAATCGCTCTGCACCTTCAATGACGATGATCGTTGCATTTGGGACATTCACTCCAACTTCAACAACAGATGTTGCGACGAGAATATCAATATGACCTTCTGTAAATTGCTTCATGACTTTTTCCTTTTCTATCTTGGTCATCTTGGAGTGGAGACCGGCAATTTTTTGTTTTGGAAAGATTTTCTCTTGGAGTATTTTTACTTCTTGTGTAACAGAGCGCATCTGTAGTGCATTTTCTACTCCCTCATCAGGCTCATCAATACGTGGACAGATGATATACGCTTGGCGACCTTCTTGTATCTTATCTGCGATAAAGTCATACATTTCTTGACGCTTTGGTGGGAGAACAACTTTTGTTTCTACTACCTTTCGTCCTTTTGGAAGTTCATCGAGAAGTGTCAGGTCGAGTCCACCATAGATCGTGAGCGCAAGTGTTCGAGGAATAGGAGTAGCGGTCATAGAAAGCAGGTGTGGCATATTGGTATCTTTTTTGGCGAGCATCTTGCGCTGATTTGCACCAAAGCGATGTTGTTCATCGATGATCGTGAGTGCGAGATGTTTGAAGACGACACTCTTTTGAATGAGTGAATGTGTTCCGATAACGATACTGATTTCACCACTTGCGACCCATTTACCGAGTTGAGCTTTGGAAATTGTTGTCCATGTTGATACTTTTTCTCCAGCTTTATTACTTTTGGTTTCAACTTTCGATGGAAATTTCCGACAAGAGTTACTGGTGAGAAGTCCGATAGAGATACCTGTGTGACGGAAGTATTCAATGAAACTTTCAAATTGTTGTACAGCGAGGATCTCCGTTGGTGCCATGTAACCGACTTGAAGTGTCCCAAAGTTTTGATCTTTAGGACGTGTCTGTATCGCACTGTAGGCTGCACATGCAGCGACAAAGGTCTTTCCAGATCCGACATCTCCTTCGAGGAGGCGACTCATCGGAAAACTTCGACTCATATCAGAGAGAATATCCCCGATAGATTTCTTTTGTGCAGTCGTTGCACCGAAAGGAAATCGATCGATGAAGTCTTGGATATCAGTAATTTTTTTATCAATTGGGTACGCTTTTGTTTTTGCTAAAATCTTTTTTTCATACTGCGCGACGAGTTGGATTTTGTATATTTCTTCAAACGCAAATCTTTTTTGTGCAGCATCTCGATGGTTGTCATTTTGTGGCATATGGATCCAGACGATGGCCGTGGTTTTTTTCGGAAGTGTATATTTTTTTAAAATTGCATCCGGTATTGGATCAACGAGTGTTTCGTGAATTCCAAGCTGGATAAGTTTTTTCACTGCGTGATACATCCACTTTGAGGTCACACCTTTACTTTCTTTATAGATAGGGAAGCCATACTGATTTTCACTGTCGTCATTTTTGAAGAGTGAGTCATGTGTGTCGATCGGTAGATTTTGAATATGTTCAATTTCTGGATTGAGGAGTTTCTTTTTATTGTTGTAGACAGATACTTTTCCTGACACTTTCACATACTGACCCTCGTGATACATTTTGGCGATGTACTGCTGATTGAACCAGATGAGCTCGATATCAGTGCCTTCCATGTCAGTGAGTGTCGCTTTGGCTTGTAGTTTTTTGGTCGTATATGAGCGTCCGAGTTCTATTTTTTTGATAACACCGTGAATCGTAACGTAGTCGCCATCAAGTACCGCATCGATAGTTTTAAATGCTGAGAGGTGAGAATACCTGACAGGGAAGTAGGTCAGGAGGTCTTGTGCTGTTATGAGTCCTATTTTCTCGAGCGCCTTTTTGTGTTCAGGTACGAGTTTGAAGAGTTTTACGAGTAATGTAGCGCCGTTGTCCATAGCCATAGTATACCCCCACACCTATATATATAATAGTGGACATTTTTCAGATTTGTATTTTTTTTGGTTACTAAATTTTTGTATTACTTACAATAAAGTAGCCCTATATATAGGTATCGGGGTATACTACATGTATGATGTTGCGAAAGAAACGGAGAATAGGTTGGCTTGTCCTGTTTGCAGGATTTTCTCTGCTCGTTTTGTATTTTCTTTTTCTTGATACTCATAAAGCTAGTTCTTATAAAACAACAGTAATCACACTTGGAGGATCGGTATATACTGTCGCACTGGCTGATACACCAACGAAAAGAGCGCATGGGCTTTCTGATACTACACAGATCCCGTACGATGGAATGCTGTTTGTTTTTGATACACTAGATACATACAGTTTTTGGATGAAAGATATGCAGTATCCTGTCGATTTTATATGGCTCGGTGAAGATAAAACAGTTGTTGATATGCATGAACATATTTCACCAGATACATATCCAAAGCAAATTACACCAATACAACCAGTACTCTACGTACTTGAAGTTCCGTCTGGATTTATTCAAAGTCACGGTATTAAAAAAGGAGACTCTATTTCTTTTTAGTCTACTGTTTTCCTGTTGTCATACCGGACTTGATCCGGTATCCAGGATTATATATTGCACAGGTCTGGATTCCGGATCAAGTCCGGAATGACACCAAAAGAGAAGAAGTTGGTTGGAAATGATACGATCTATATTTTTTTCTGTTCTTGAACTATGTTGTGAATTCGTGCGTGTGTTCCGAGAAATCTTCCACAAAAGAGTCCTCCAATAAGGATGAGTGAAAAGTCAGAGAGTGCTTGTCCGTGTATCCAGTGTTTAAAAAGAAAGAGACGGTTTACATCGATGAAGAGGTAAATACTTAAAACAAGAATACCGAGAATATCTAATCGTGAGGCAACTTTTTCTTTTTCAGTGTGCCAAAATAGAGTAAACGTACGACGGAGGAGGAGCCCAACACCAAGTGATAATAAAAATCCAAACAGTGCGAGGAGGGGATTGATTCTGCCGTTGAATATGTTGATCATACTGATTATAACAATGCCGGTGATAATACCTGCAAAGATGATTTGCCGAACAAGGAGTTTTCCGTGAACTTTTTCTTGATACATTTTAACAGCGTGTTTCATTGTGTGTAGTATACCAAAATATCCTTATTTCTATAAGGTTTTTGAATGTCTCGACAGCTTGAAATAGAAGCCTTTTTTGGTGGTACTTGTGGTAAATTCCTTATAAAATAAGGGTATTTAAGACAATTTGCTCATAAATCCTTGACATTTAGCTCATATTATGCTAAGATAGAGGTAAGTCAGGTTCATTGAAAAAGTTTTTAAATTGTTTAAGAAAAAAGAGAAGTTCTCTTTATTTGTCTCTTTTCTTAAACAATTTTAAAACCTCATAAAAACAATAAACATGAAAAAGATAATTCTTTTGGCGATAATCGCCTCGACCATTTTTTCTTTACCAACGTTTGCTCAGCAAACGTACATCGCAACTGATGTAAACGGTAAGCGGATTGATTCTGTAATTTATTACAGCTTAGAATCAGCGCAAGCTGCGGCTAATGCGTATGACTTACGTCAAAAACAACAATTAACACAAACGTTCACGGCGAAAGACGAGAACGGAAATGTAATTGGAGTGTATGCTTCTCAGCTAGAGGCACAAAATGCTACTAACGCAGATTACATGAGGAGGCATCCAGCTCCTGCACAAGGTAACACAAATCAACAGCCTGCTGAAGATCCATATCTTACTCGAAAAAAAGCTCTTGATTTACAAAAGGATCAAGAAACAGTTAAAGCTTTGAAGTTGCAAAACGCTAATTCCAAAATCACTATTTTAAACAATGGTATTACTACTGTTGGAAATGGTGTGGGGACTGGTGTTTACATTGGTCAACAGCTTGGTCTGATTGGAAATGGTGGTGGACGAGCACAGTTCAATCGCTGTCGCTATTGCAATGTTACCTATGTTGGCACTCAGCATGTATGTAATCAAAGTGGTGTTGGTGGTGTAATGCCTCCTAACAGTGGTTACAATGGTAGTTATTGCCAAGGGTGTCGCCAGACTTATTATGGCGGTAATCATTCTTGTGGTACTACTGGTTTCGGCCAGCAAACACAAGGTTGCTTTTGTACTTATTATCAAGGGCAAGGATATGTTCCTAACCAATATGGTACGGGTACATGGTGTACTTGGAGAATGAATAGTAATGGCTCCGGGTATGGTTGGTTTCCATCAACCCAACAAGGTGGTTGTGGTAATCAATATGGTGACGGGATGTTTCATACACCAATCATCAATCGCTTTGATAATGGAGGACCTGTTCCAGGTGCTCAATATGGTGTTCGCATTTATTAATCTTATTTCAAAACATTTTAAACTGACCGTTCTTCACAGAACGGTCTTTTATTTTACCTATATATATCAATAAAAAACGAGCAGAAAGACATTGACAAATAATACTTAATATGCTATACTCTAGACAAATAAACAATATTCCAGAAACTCTAAAAAACGATAAAAGATGAAAAAGTTACTCAGTTCTTTCCCAAAAATCCTACTCATTGTAGTAGGTTTAATAAATTTTAATTACAGTGCATTTGCACAACAGCCCGCCAAGAAAAAAAATATCACGTATTCAGCCGAAGCCGAACTTGCGTACGCGCAAGTATGTGCAGATTTAAAGGCAGAAAAAGATATTTTTAATTGTAGTCCTACGCTATGGCTACAACAAATCTGTGACAATGCAGTTGAGCAAGGCTATCCGAAATCAACTCCCGGTCAAATGCTTGATGTTATTCTTGATCCGAAGCAAACTTCTTTGAAGTGGCTTACACCCGATCAAGTTATCAATAGTTATTTGATGAGCGGTGGTTTTACGGATTGCTTAGCAAAGGAGAATGGATGGTATGTATGTGTTGGAGATTGTATTTTATTTCGACTTGGGCCAACAAATTGTTTGAACCCATGTAAATCTAAAAATACTGGAACTGGTCGTTACCCTAAAAGAGAACAACCTATTCCTCCTGCACCGCCAATCACTGTTGGACCTGCAAAAGTAACAAACACCGACGTTGGACCAAATGTAACAGTTACCCAAGCACAAGCACCGCAAAATGTAGTTTCCAATAGCTATAATACATATAACTTTGGAAGTACAACAGTGTCTGCTGTACCTCAGTTGATGCCGGTTTACTGGCCTCAACAACAACAGGTCAATGTGTATCAGCAACAGGGAACTGTGGCTCCTCCGATTAGCAACCAACCTACGTGTCCTAATGGGCAACAAGGGTACTGGTACACCTATCCTGATGGACAACGCCAATGGCTTTGTCCTTCATCTGGCACAGGTATCGCCCCTGGAACAGCTCCTGGTACTAACGGTATAGGAATCCATCCTGGAGCCCCTGTGAACACCGGTGGTGTCATTACGAATCCTGGAGCAGGCACAAATGGTATCGGCATCACTCCTGGTGGTTAATTAATTAAATTTATTAAAAAACAAGTGTGAGGAATTTTTGGCCTTGCCAAAAATTCCTCCCTTTTATAAAAATCTTATTGTTTGTATAATCAATAAAATGAGGTTTTTTAGAAGAAATTTTCACACATAGTTCCGATCGAGGAGCTTGACATAAATTTATAAATTGATATAATAGCTTTATATGAAAAACATATTTACAAAAATTAGTTCAAAAGCATACATAGGCGCACTTGCGCTCTTTTTGGCTTTTGGTCTTACAAGCCAAGCATATGCTGGCGCAGTTGCATGGGCAGGTCCAACAGAGTTTGGTACTATCGCTAATGTTACCGGAACATCAATCGTCGAAAGTAGTCCTTATACACCATTTTCTTATGCAAATACATCTTCTGCGTCTGCAGGTGATAAAGTTGCGGTTATTGTGTATTTCCACAATAAAGGAAATGCTGCATCTCCAAACACATATATTAAAGTAAATAAATCAACCAACGGCTCTGCCTCTACGTTTACATTTACTGGTTCTGTGTCTGGTGGTGGAGCTTCAAAATCTGGCTCAACAACAGTGAACCTTTCTTCTAGTCAAACACTCACGTATATCCCAGGATCACTACGCGTTAGTAAAGACCGTGCTCCAGTAGGGTACTCAGTATCAAATGATACAGACGTTTTTTCAGGTGCTGGTCTTGATATTGGGATGGTACAAGGAATGGATACTTGCGGAACAGACGCACTCTGTCACCAAGGTTCTGTTGCACTTGGATTTCAAGTAAGTTCAACTTCTACAACTCATCTTTGTTCAAATGGACAAGATGATGACGGAGATCTCCTTATCGATATGAATGACCCAGGATGTACTGACCCAACTGATGATAATGAATACAATCTTGTATCACCACTTGTGTGTACAATCAATTCTTTCACTGGATCACCTTTGACTGTTGCTTCTGGTGGATATACAAATCTTTCATGGAACACAACAAACTGTACAACTGTTACTGTTGATGGATTTACCTATCCTGTCGATGGTAGTGGAAATTTTGGCCCACTCTTTGTCGGTAAAACATACTATCTTGCTGCTTCAAACGGAACTAGTACTGACTCAGAAACAGTCTATGTTGGTGTAAATACTGTTGCTTCAGCATGTACAATTGATACATACTATGCATCACCAACTACAGTAACTTCAGGTGGATATACAACAATTTATTGGAATACATCAAACTGTACGACTGTTACTATCGATGGTATGCCTCAGTCAGTAGACGGAAGTAATTCTTTTGGTCCGATCTATTCTGGTAAAACATACAACATTGTTGCGTCAAACAGTACAAGTACTGATTCAGATAGTCTCTACGTTGGAACAAATTCTGTAAATAACTGTACGATTGATAATTTCTACGCATCACCATCTACTGTTTCTTCAGGGAACTACACAACACTTCATTGGAATACATCAAACTGTGACCAAGTGACGATCGACGGTATTACTTATTATTCTGTTGATGGAAGTGGATCTTTTGGACCACTCTACAGTGGACGAAGTTACCAAATCCAAGCATGGAAAACTAGTCAATCTCCAGTTTCTCAAACAACATACGTATCAGTTGATACATACTCTTCAAACAACTGTAGTATCGATACTTTTTATGCATCACCTACAACAGTAATCTCAGGTAGTACTACTCAACTCTTTTGGAATACATCAAACTGCGACCAGGTTACTGTTGATGGTATTAATTATGGTGTTGATGGAAGTGGTTATTTCGGCCCACTCTATAGTGGACGAAGTTACGTGCTCAATGCGTGGAAAAATGGTCAAACTGTACGTACACAAACAGTCTATGTTGGTGTAAATTCTGTCAATAATTCATCTTACGCATGTAATGATGGGTATGATAATGATGGTGACGGACGTGTAGACTATCCAAATGACGCTGGTTGTTACTCATCAACTGATAACGATGAATACAACTATGTTGCACCAGCTGTTTTGAATACTGTTGTGACAACACTCAACCCAAGTAATCTTACATCTTCTTCTGCACGTTTGAATGGATCTATCTTCAATGGTGGAAATAATGCAACTCAGTTTTATTTTGAATGGGGAACAGATACAAATTCTCTTCCAAACAAAACAAATTCACAAACAACCTTTTCAGATAATTCAGTAACGTACTTTGATACTGCATACAATCTTTCAACTGGTGTTACCTATTACTATCGTGCAGTTGCACAAAAAAGTAATGGAGTGGTCATCCGTGGCGATATTAGACAATTTCGCTTGATTGAAGTGGTAACTCCTGTATTTACAAATACAGTGACACGAGTAGTTACGGTGCCAGCTCCAGTAGTACAAGAGAGAGGAGTAGTTGTCGGACTTGGAACAAATCTTGTACAGCTTCGATATATTACGAATGATATCCTTAGTACAAATACTGGTGGTTTTGGAATCACTCAAACTGGTATCAATCAAAATGTAAACAATGGTGTACAAAATGTCTGTGTTGATGACAGTATTAAATTTGTTGTTGAATACAGAAATATCTCAACAATTACACTTAATAATGCAATCCTTCATATTGATATTCCAAAAGATGTCGACTTCCGAAGTTCATCAGCCGGAGTATTTAATAAAGCAGACAATACTATCACTATCAATGTAGGAACACTCACTCCTGGTCAATCAGGTCAAGTATCTTTCGACGGAATTGTTATGAGTAGTGCAGCAAATCGAGATCTTCTCGTTGTCCCAGCAACACTCTCATTTGAAAATCCAAACAATGGTGCTCGAGAAACAGCGATTGCGTACGGACTCGCAACGACTCAAAACTGTATTAAAAATGGGGGACTTGCCGGATTCGCATTCGGTTCAGGATTCTTTCCAGATACACTCTTTGGATGGTTGCTCTTAATTCTCGTACTCCTCGCTCTGATTTACCTTCTTCGAAGAATGTTTATGGTGTATGGAATCGGACCAAGATCAAAGACCACAACCACAACGACTACACAAAGACATTACGAGGATATGGATATTCCAACAGCGCCATACCAACACTAATCTGCGCGTATAAAATTTATCACACAAATGCACAAAAAACCGGAATTGCCTCCGGTTTTTTGTTTGTCTATAAGTTTATTTGGAAAGCTGATACAATGAGCATATGCAGAAATCACCCTACACCGAAACCTACATTCTCCTCGATGCACATGCGATTATTCACCGTGCGTACCATGCGATTCCTGACTTTACGACAAAAAGTGGTCAGCCGACAGGAGCTCTCTTTGGACTCATGAGTATGCTCATTCGCATTATGACCGAGATCAAACCAGACTATATTATTGCATGCTATGATCTACCCGATAAAACATTTCGTCATATTGCCTACGATGCATACAAAGGCACTCGCGCAAAGACTGATGATATTCTTGTCGAGCAACTCATCAAATCTCGCAGTATCTTTGAACGGTGTAATATCCCTATTTACGATGCAAAAGGATATGAAGCAGACGACGTACTCGGCACGCTCGCTGATATCTTGAAGAAAAATAAGAAAAATAAAGTGATCATTGCGTCAGGTGATATGGATACGATGCAGTTGATTGATAGTGACCAAGTTGTTGTGTATACACTCAAGAAGGGGATCACTGATACTATTTTTTATGATGAAGAAGCTGTGGTAGAGCGGTATGGATTTTCGCCTTCTTCGATTCCAGACTATAAAGGATTACGTGGCGATACATCAGATAATATTATCGGTATCAAAGGTATTGGTGAAAAGACTGCAACAATTCTCATTCAGAAATACGGTACGATAGAACAGATGTATGTTGCGCTTAAAAAAGACGAAGCAAAATTTAAAAAAGACACAGGTCTCACGGACAGACTTGTGGGGCTTATTCGTGATAATGAAGAAGAAGCACTTTTTTCAAAAGAGCTCGCGACCATACAACGAGATTTACCAATTAATCTTACGCCTTCTGTTCTTCATCATACTATCTTTAATAAAGATGACGTGATTGCGCTCTGTGAAGAACTTGAATTCAAAAGCCTCATTCCACGTATCTCAAATTTGTATACGAATAATACAGAAACAATTTCAAACAAGAAGACAGTTTCAAAAGAGGATACAAGTGAAGTGGTCCCAATAGTAGAGGTAGATCCAAAGTATCTTCTTGCTGTATCACTCCTTGATTCAGAGAAAATCAAACCAACAGCGGAGGATATTTTGGCCTATAGTAACCAAGGTGATTTGGGTGAAGCATATGCAACTATAGAGAAAGAAATAGTAAAAAATAATCTCGAGTATGTGTGGAAGGAGATTGAAATACCTCTCTATGATATTGTCCAAGAAATGTCAGCTACTGGTATTACGATTGATATTCCATATTTTAAAAAAATGAGTGAAAAACTCCACAGTGAACTCGACACATTAGAAAAAAGAATTTGGCAACTTGCTGGACAAGAGTTCAATATTAACTCACCAAAACAAATGGGAGAAATATTATTTACAGTGCTCAATTTAGGTGAAGGGCAGAAGAAAATCAAAAAAACTGCAGGTGGGGCTATTACGACAAAAGAATCCGAGCTTGAAAAGTTGCGTGATGCTCATCCTATTATCTCGTATATCCTCGAATACCGAGAGATTCAGAAGCTTGTTTCAACATATATTGATAGTATTCCACTCTTAGTTGGTGCTGATGGACGAATCCACTCTACTTTCAATCAACTTGGTGCGGCAACTGGACGTTTTTCTTCAAACGACCCAAACCTTCAGAATATTCCTATCAAAACAGAACGGGGAAGACTTATTCGTGGTGGTTTTGTTGCAAAGTCAGGTTATGTATTTTTGGGCTTTGACTATTCTCAGATTGAGCTACGTGTTGGCGCGCTTCTTTCACAAGATCCGGACATGCTTGATACATTCATTCATGGTAAAGATATTCATACAACTGTGGCGAAAAAAGTTTTTAATGTTGAAGAGTCTGGTGTCACTCCTGACATGCGTCGCAAAGCAAAAGTGATTAATTTTGGAATTATGTATGGTATGGGTGCGACAGCGCTCTCAGAAAATTTGGGTGTCCCACGAAAAGAAGCCCAGCTTTTTCTAGAAGAATATAAAAAACAATTTCCTGGGCTCAATATGTACCTTGAATCTATCGTAGAATTTGCAAAGACACACAAATATACGGAAACATTTTTTGGAAGAAAGAGAAATTTTTCAAAAATAAATTCAGTCATTCCATTTATTCGTGCAATGTATGAACGTATGGCAGTCAATGCACCAGTGCAGGGGACAGCTGCAGATATTATTAAGCTTGCGATGTTGCATTCACGTAAAATACTTGCGGAACACAAACTTGATATACATGCACAGCTCGTTTTGCAAGTGCATGATGAAATTATTTTTGAAGTTGAAGAAAAATATCAACAAGAAGTAGCGGAACTCATCGAAAAGACGATGGAAAATATCATCCCGAAAAATATGAAAAAAGATCTTATTTTTCCACCTTTTTCAACTTCTGTTGCGGTCGGGAAAACCTGGGCAGATTTGAAGTAAATCCTTTGGACATTACATGATACTAGTGATATACCCCGACACCAATCCTTATTTTTTTACCCTAGATTGAGGTTTTTATAAGTAAGGTGGTATGAATGTTATTTCGTTGTAAGTTGTAAAAAGATTGGTGTGGGGGTATAATATACATATATTTTTAATAAACATATGATTAAAATCAGTAAAAAACATCTTATTCACAGCATCCTCGGCCACTCGTACCTCGCTTTTGTGGTATTTTTTTGTGGTGCTATATTTTTTGACCAGATTATTCCTATCACCCGATTAGATACAGCGTATCTTCAATATATTGGTGCGGCGCTCGTACTCTTTGGGACAAGCCTTATTTGCTGGGCTCAAGTTGATTCTCAGAAATCACTCCATGAAAGACATCAAGAGAAACCAGGAGAACAAGCTTTTTTCCATGGTCCATACAAATTTATTCGTACTCCTACTCAAGTCGGACTCTTTTTTCTGTTTCTCGGACTCGGTCTTACTCTTGGTAATGTTTGGGTGATTATTTTTTCAGTTATTTCAATCATCGTCAATTTCACTATCTTTGTAAAACAACAAGAACATATTCTTGCTAAACGTTATGGAGAGAGTTACATTTCATATAAGACAAAAGTTCACTTTTAATCTATGATTCACGTCATTATTGCTCCGGACTATGATTTTTTTACTAAACAAAAGGAGTCTCTAAAAAAGAAGCTTTCTCTCTCGAACGAATACAATGTGGAAGAGGTAAGTGGTTGTCCTCTCGTACACGCTGATTTTAGTGTGGAAGGTTTTTTTGAACGACCACCATATCTTCTCGTATATAAATATCTTTTTTCTGAAATTAGAGAGAACCAGTATGAAGAGTACATCACTGACTTGGCTCAAACCAAACACACGGTTCTTTTGTATGAAAAAACAAACAGTAAAGAATTTACGCAATTCTTAAAAGACCACAGTATTACTCCAGTAGAAGTAAAGACGGTAGTTGAGAAAAAAGAAGTCACACCTTTTTCTTTTACCGATGCAGTGATTGCAAGAAATAAAAAAGATGCGTGGATTGAATTTATGGCACTTCGAAACAAACAGGTTGAAATGATGAGCATTACCTCGGGTCTTATTTGGGCGATGAAGAGTTTACTCCTTGTTCTTACTCAAAAAGATGTCTCGAATACTGGGCTTAATCCGTATGTGTATAGTAAAATGAGTAAAAAGGTGAGTGTCTGGAAAGTATCTGAAGCACAGGCTTTTCTTCGAAGCTTACTGTACTTGAGTCTTGAAGAGCAATTCGATGAAGAAGCTCAGAGTATCAAATTAGAACAGTTGTTGTTTCAGTTGTAAATTCACTGTCGACTTTTCCACAGAAACTATTTGCACTTGTTGTTTTTTTTAAAATATTGCTATACTAGAGAGAGTTCTTCTTTATTAGTAAAGAACTAAAGGTCATTATTAAAAAAATAAGTGTACGATACGTTTCTGCCTACTAGAGAATGTCTTGGCTATAGAGAAGGTGTTTCCTAGTATACAATACATACGTA
The DNA here is from genome assembly GCA_964626965.1 of uncultured Candidatus Saccharibacteria bacterium. GTDB lineage: Bacteria > Patescibacteriota > Minisyncoccia > Phycocordibacterales > UBA9973 > CAZEPT01. The sequence goes on from CAZVHB010000001.1 coordinate 14,809, forward strand.
CACAAAAACAAATCATATATATATGAAAAAATCTCAAAAAGGTTTTACACTCATCGAACTTTTGATTGTTATCGCAATCATCGGTGTACTCGCAGCTGTTCTTATTCCTAACTTGCTCGCAGCTCGTAACAAAGGAGTAGACGCAGCTATTAAAGCTAACCTTGCTGCTACAAAATCTCAAGCAACATTGTTCTACGAAACATCACAAGTATTTACTGGTGTGTGTGCAACTGGATCTTCAACAGCTATCGGTGATATGGTTCTCAGTGCAGCACAAAAACTCTCTGGAGCTAACACTGTAACTGCTGCTACATGGGCGTACTCTTCAACTGGTGCGGCTAACTCTGCTGTGTGTCATGATAACGCTACAGCATGGGCAGCGATGGTATCTCTCAAGAACCCATCAACTACATCTGGTGGATGGTGTGTTGACTCAACTGGTGCTACAAAAGAAACAGCTACTGCACTCGCAGCTGGTATTGCTGTTTGTCCATAAGGAATTTATATTCTTTACAAAAAAAACACCCAATCGGGTGTTTTTTTGTGTAAAAGGAGCTTGTGCTTTAAAAAAGCAAGATGTATACTGTTCTTATGAAGATTTATATAAAACATAAAGAAAAATTCGCGAGGGAAAGTATTATAAATAGTAAAGGTTTTACACTCATCGAACTTTTGATTGTTATCGCAATCATCGGTGTACTCGCAGCTGTTCTTATTCCTAACTTGCTCGCAGCTCGTAACAAAGGAGTAGACGCAGCTATTAAAGCTAACCTTGCTGGTATACGTTCAGAAGATATTTTATATTATGAAAATAACAACTCTTCTTTTTTAAACATCTGTACTACGTCAGTTACCGGTCTCGCTGACCAACTTGATAGTGCCGCAAAAAAGCTCTCTGGTTCTAATACTGTTGGTGGTTCAGCTCAAGCTTTTACCTACTCTGCAACTGGTGGTACTGGTTCTGCTGTGTGTCATGACTCTGCTACGGGTTGGGCTGCGGTTGTGTCGCTCAAGAACCCATCAACTGCATCTAGTGGATGGTGTATTGATTCCGTGGGTGTTTCAAAAGAAGTTACTACACTCGGAGCTAATATACGTGCTTGTTAATCAATTATTTTCCTCACTACAAAAAAACACCCGATTGGGTGTTTTTTTGTAGTGAGGAAACACGCTATGTGAATATCTTCTGTTTACTTCTTTCTTTTTTAAAAGTATCTGGGTATACTATACGTATGAAAAAAATATATAAATCTCAAAAAGGTTTTACACTCATCGAACTTTTGATTGTTATTGCAATTATTAGTGTTATTGCCTCTGTGCTTATTCCAAACGTCATGGCTGCGCGAGACAAAGGAACAACCGCTGCGCAAAGAGCCGAAGTAAAAACAGTACAAACAGAAGCAGTTGTTTTATGGGAAGCTAATAGTGGTAATCTTACCACTGTGTGTACTAACAGTACTGGGGCTCCTCGTACAGCACTCTTGAGCGCCCTGAAAAAGGGCTATCCAAATGGTCAAATTGGAATTTTGGCGAACTCCATAGCATCGAGTTCTGGTAACGGTGCTGGTGTGTGCCACAGTACGGCATCTGCATACGGGGCAGAAATACCTCTTAAGTCTGGTGGATTTTTGTGTATGGATTCTACTGGTTTAGTGGTAGAATCTCTGACGACAAAAATTGGAACAGTGAATGATACATCTTGTTTATAATTTGTTTCTAAAATACAAAGGTTATATATTACAAACCCAAGCAAACTAGTTTGCTTGGGTTTGTTTGTTCCTTGCTATAGTAGTATACTGTGTACATGTTTGAATTATATGGAATCTTCGTTTTTATTTTAGGAATGATTATCGGTTCATTTTTAAATGTTGTCATTTATCGGTTCAATACAGGACGGGGACTTGGCGGACGATCATTTTGTTTTACCTGTAGACGGACACTGTCTTGGCACGAACTTGTACCGATCGTCAGCTTTGTTAATCAGAAAGGGCGCTGTAAAGGTTGTGCTTCAAAAATCTCTTGGCAGTATCCACTCGTTGAAGCTATCACCGGCCTGGTATTTGTTTCGCTCTTTATAAAATTTTTTCCAACACTTGATCTGACGCTTTCCGGTATTTGGCCAAGTTTGTTTTACCTTATTTTCTACACGTATATATTTTGCCTCCTTATTGTCATTTCAGTGTATGACTATCATCATCAGATTATTCCCAATAAACTTGTTTGGCTATTTAACATCCTCGCATTTTTAAGCCTCTTTTTGTTTGTGGGTGTTTCAGGTAGTGCTGTATACAGTATTCATCTTCCAACACTTATGTCTATTGTGGCGGGGCCACTTATTGCGTTACCGTTTTTCTTTCTGTGGATGATTACCAAAGGGCGGGGTATGGGATTTGGTGACGTAAAGCTCGCACTCGGTATTGGCTGGCTTCTTGGACTTTTTGCAGGACTTGCGACAGTTATTGTCTCTTTTTGGATTGGAGGATTTTGTGCGCTGATTGTACTCTTTCTTAAGAAAAATAAATATACACTCAAGAGTCATATTGCATTCGGTCCATTTCTTTGTATCGCTACGTTCCTTGTTTTTTTATTTAATGTTACAATTATTGATATATTGCTACGGTTTCACTTTTAATACACTCAATGGAAAATAGATTATCACAATTACAAAATAGATTAGCTTGTAAACAGAGCGTTAAAAAAAGCGGAGCTTTTTTTAACGCTGGTTTTACAGTTATCGAAATGGTGACAGTGATTGCTATTTTTACAATACTTCTCGGAATCACTATGGCCAACTTTGACCTTTTTAAAAAGACGACTGATTTTAATCTCTCCGCTCAAGAGGTAGCATTTTTTATCAAGAGTCAACAACAAAATGCTATGGCTGGAAGATTTCCAGAAATTGATCCGTATGTAAAAAATTATCCACCCACATCATGGCGCCCTTCATATGGACTCTATTTTAGCGTAGCCAACTCAGATAGAGTGTTACAGTTTTATGATAGTGATAATGACTTCCTCATGACTGCGCCGTCAGGAAACACTTCGTGCGCAAATGACCCAGAGTATGAATGTATGAAAGAGATTATTTTTGACAAGATGACACTTGTGAGTATCTGTGATATGGATCCAAGTGGGTGTATTTCACGTAGTTCAGTTTCTGTTGTGTTTAAGCGTCCATTTCCTGATGCTCGTATTAATGCAGACTATACTCCTTTTGATGTGTATGATTGTGTTGTAAATATGATATGTAATGCTACTAGTGTACCTACCCCAGTAGCAAACACTATAGAATTACGTTTTGAAACACCTGGTGTTACTGGTGCCAATATTGTCTCTATAAATCCACTTGGTGTTTTGACTGTTAGAAGAAGTAGTATATAACACATGATACACAAAATAGAGAATACAAAAAAATATAATCAAAATTTCATGGCCGGGTTCACACTCATTGAGCTTCTGGTTGCAACGTCGATATTTTTGATGACGATCACCGTTGGTATTACATCACTTCTTATGATGCATCGGACACATCACATTACTCAGTATAAAAAAGAGCAGTTGGATGCACTTCACGCGGTAATGGAAGACATGGTGCGAAATATTCGTGTGGGAACAAAAATCAGATGTGATATCACTGGTGCGTATAGTGGTACTGTGCTTGATCCTTTCACTGGTGCAACTGAAATAAGAACCCCTCTGTCGTGTTTTAATAATTACACCACAGATCAACCTCAGAGTAATTCAATTGCTTTTGAAGGGATTGATGGGGATCCCTTAGATGATTTGGATCAAATTTCATATTATATTGAGTATGATGCTATTCTTGATAAGCGTGTCATATATAAGGCACACGATGTCGATTTTTATAATGATTTCACTAAATCAATCCGTGTCTCTCCTGATTCTGTAGATATCGATTTTGATAAATCTGGCTTCACTGTCATTCATGCTGAAGATTCTGACTTAAAACAACCACTCGTGTTGATTCGTTTGGTTGGTACGGTGACGTACCAAAACGATAGTACTCCATTTTCTCTTCAAACAGCCGTGATGCAAAGAAATCCAAAACTATAATATATGCAATATACACATATTACAAAAAAATACTTGCCCAGCACTAAATTAATGTTCTCTAAATATAGAAAATTTAGTACTGGATTCACCCTAGTGGAAACTCTCGTAGGTATTTTTATCTTTCTTTTAGCGTATATGGCACTTGCAAGTGTTAATGGTAGTTCTCTTCAAGATATTAGTATCACAAGCAGAAAACTTACTGCGGAGTATCTTGCGGAAGAGGGGATTGAATACGTAAAGTATTTTCAGAAATCATACGATAATGATCCGACACCAAAGGCATCATTTCTTGGTGTGACTGATCCAATGCCTTGTACGAGCTCACCTTCTGCTGTTGGGTGTGATTTTTATCTTAATCCTGGATCTCAAGATGTTACTGTGGATACTTACACAGGGCCTTTGAACCAATACCCGTATGGTTTTCTTGTACCAAGTTCTGTGGGTAGTGGTTATTCGGGTTTGACTACTGTCTCTGGTTATGAAAGGCATATTTATATAGATGATATTACTCAAAATGCGCTAGAGAGTCAGACAGTAAAAGTCACCTCCGAAGTAACCTATCTTCCAAGCCAGCCACCTGTGGTGGTTACCGCAATAATTCATTTCAATTTTTAATATGACACACCTTTCCTATACAAAAAAACAAGACGGATTTATCATACTTTTCTCTGTACTCATCACAGCGATTATTCTCTCTATCACTCTCGGTGTTGCTAATGTTGCATTTCGGCAGAGAATCTTTACTCAACAAGTGACTCAGTCTACGAAAGCATTCTATGCAGCAGAAACAGCACTTGAGTGCCTCGTGGCGCTCGACGCACGGGGGGATTTTGGTCAAGATCCGTACCCGACAAGTATGCCGACAGATGTGAATGTGTATTGTAATGGTATTACAGCACCAGCAACACCAAATGTTTCAAACTCTCCTATTGTTGGGACTGGACCTTACTGTGCAGATGAAGATCCTATGACATCCCCGACATATTGTCCTGGAGGAGGTCTTGGAGTAGGAAGTACTGTGTATGAATTTGATCCGGTCAACTTCTCTCCAAGTACTTTTATAGAGGTGTCTGATACGTCAGGTGCACTTACTGGTTGTGCTCGTGCCAGAGTAACTAAATATTATGATACCGGATTGAGTAATTTAACTGAAAGATATAAACACGTAATTCAAGTATGGGGGTATCAAGTAGACTGTGCCACTCTTGAGGCTCAGTTGACTTTTGCCCTCTCGAATCCTTCTAGCCCTCTTGGATTTGGCCCGACAAACAACATTGTAGAGCGAAGTCTTACATACACCTACGAATCAGAATAGTATATGTCTCAAGTTCCGCCTATTTCTCCAGAAATAATTGCTCGTGTAAAAAAACTCCGAGAGGTGATTGAATATCATCGCCATAATTATCATGTTTTAAATATTGAAGAGATTTCAGAACCAGCACTTGATGCTCTTAAAAAAGAACTCTACGATCTAGAGCAAACATACCCAGAACTTATTACCCCAGATTCTCCGACACAACGTGTTGCAGGCGAGCCATTGCCTTTTTTTAAAAAAATTACCCACACAGTTCCACAGTGGTCTTTTAATGATGCATTTTCAGAACAAGATATTGTAGAATTTGATGAACGAGTCAAACGATTTCTCAAAAAAGAGACAGGAACTGATATTATCCCAACGTATACATGCGAATTAAAAATAGATGGATTAAAGATTATTTTGTCGTATGTTGACGGTGTACTTCAAACCGGCGCAACGCGTGGTGATGGGAAAGTGGGTGAAGATGTGACACAAAATATCAAGACAATTGACGCAATACCACTAAAACTCCAAGAGAAAAAAACACTCGTTGTAGAAGGGGAAGTATATATGCCCAAGAGTCAGTTCCTAAAAATAAACAAAGAGCAAAAGAAAAAAGGGGAGCCCCTCTACGCAAATCCGAGAAATATTGTTGCGGGAACAATTCGTCAGCTTGATCCTAGTATCGTACGAGATCGAAAACCAACTATATTTATCTATGATATTTCAGGAGGAGAGAGTAATACAACCACTCAAATTGATGAACTTACTGAACTTCAAAAACTTGGTTTTCGTGTAAATACGCACAGTACTCTCTGTGGAGATATTTCTGGCATTCTTCATTTTTGGAAAGTATGGCAAAAGAAAAAAGATAAAGAAGATTATTTGATCGATGGTGTGGTTGTAAAAGTGAATGAGAAAAAATATCAAGATATCTTGGGCTACACTGGTAAATCACCACGCTTTGGTATTGCACTAAAATTTCCAGCAGAACAAACCACAACGGTTGTTGAAGATATTGTGCTTCAAATTGGACGTACGGGGGTACTTACTCCTGTCGCTCATTTACGCCCGGTGTCTGTTGCTGGATCAACCGTTTCTCGGGCAACACTCCATAATGAAGATGAGATAGAAAGACTTGATGTGCGTATTGGAGATACTGTGGTGTTACAAAAAGCAGGAGATGTGATTCCTGACATTGTTCATGTCCTCAAAGAGATGCGCACAGGGAAAGAGAAAAAATTTGTTTTTCCAAAATATTTTGCCGAATGTGGTGGTGACGGAGAAGTGGTACAAGTTCCTGGTCTTGTCGCACATAAGTGTAAAAATAATAATTCATACGCAATGCATAAAAGAAAGCTCTACTATGCTGTAGGAAAGCATGCATTTGATATAGAACATTGTGGACCGAAAGTGATAGACTTGCTTCTCGAACATGGACTCTTGAGTACGCTTGTTGACCTCTTTACACTGACTCGTGATGAACTCATTGCACTTCCTCGTATGGGAGAAAAATCAGCTGATAATCTTTTGCAGTCTATTAATGAGAAACGTACGATCTCTTTCGATCGATTTTTAGTAGCACTCTCTATCCCACAAGTTGGTGAAGAGACTGCGCGTGACCTCACAAAACATTTTAAAAATTTACAGGAAATCCAAGATGCAACATATGAAGAATTGCGGAGTATTTACGGTGTCGGAGATATTGTTGCGGAAAGTATCGTTGCTTTTTTTGCGCATGAAGAAAATAAAAAATATATACAACAGTTAGAAGAAGAAGTAACTATAGAAATACCAAAAAATACTATTGTTAAAAATTCTCGTATTACTGGTAAGAAATTTGTTTTAACAGGAACACTCGAAACGCTCTCTCGAGACGAGGCAAAAGCAAGAATTTTAAAAAACGGTGGAGAAGTGTCGGGTTCTGTTTCAAAAAAGACTGACTATATTGTTGTGGGGGAAAATCCAGGAAGTAAATATGATGAAGGAGTTGAGCTTGGTATTACTATTTTGAATGAAGAGGATTTTCTGAAACTGTTTATATGATTAATAGGGGCGGAAAACCGTAGGTTTTCCGCCCCTATTTTGAAAAGCATAGGTGTGGGGGTATACTTCACACATGAACACAAAAGAGTACCAAGAAGGTCTTGAAAAGCTTAATAGGGAGCAAAGATTAGCGGTTGAGTCTACTGAAGGACCGGTGATGGTTATTGCTGGTCCAGGAACAGGGAAGACACAAGTCCTCACGCTTCGAATCGCGCATATTTTAAGTGAAGGTCTCTCAGAAGCGTCTGGAATACTCTGTTTGACATTTACTCGCTCTGGTGTGTCTGCAATGCAAGCACGACTTGAAAAGTATATTGGTGTGACTTCTCGAGATGTACGAATCACCACGTTCCATAGTTTTGCAATTGATTTAGTTGAAAAACATTATGAGCTATTGGACTTTGAGAGCACACCGAAACTTCTTGAAGAAACAGAAGCAATTTTTTTACTTGATGAATTACTCGAGTCACATGCATGGGAGTATCTCACACCAAGGACTGATAAAACAAAATATTTTCGTGATTTGACGAATCTTATTTCATTTTTAAAACGAGAACGTATTACACCAACTGATCTCAAAGTTGAGATTGAAGGAGAAATCAAGACACTGATGGCTGACCCAGAAAATATTTCTTCTCGGGGTGCAACAAAAGGGCAACTTAAAAAAGAAACAGAAAAAAGAATCGATAGCTTGAATAGAACCAGTGAAATTGTAACTTTTTATACTGAGTATGAAAAACTCAAGAAAGAAAATAATTTTATGGACTACAATGATGTACTTGAGTATGCCGTAACACTCGTATCTGAATATGAAGATGTGAGATCTCTTGTTCAAGAAAGTTATTTATATGTGCTTGTTGATGAACATCAAGATTCAAACAATGTCCAGAATAGTTTTTTGAAAGCTGTGTGGGCGGACAAAGATAATCCAGTTGAGAAGCCAAATATTTTTGTAGTGGGGGACGATCGCCAGCTTATTTATGGATTTTCTGGTGCGAATATAGATTATTTTACGGATTTTAAAACAAGTTTTGGAGGGTCGACTCGTATTGTGTTAGTTGAAAACTATCGTTCAACAAAACCTATTTTGGCTTTAGCTGACGCTATCTTACAAAGTACGCTCGCAACAGAAGCACTTTCGAGTAATAAAGAAGGGGGTGATAAAGTGTGTTTGTCTGAGTTTGAATATAATCGTGACGAGCTCATTGGCGCAGGGTTGTATTTTAAAAAATTAATCGATTCTGGGGTACACCCAAAAAAATGTGCATTACTCTTGCCAAAAAATAGACATGTGAAAAATGCAACAACACTCTTTCGGGGTATGGGGCTTCCTGTTGTGTCTGAGATGAATGTATCTTTGCTTGATCTCCCTAAAGCCGAGAGTCTTATGGGGGTGTTGCAGTTTATTGCAGACCCAACAAATCCTTTGCTTTTAAGTGAATTGATACTTGATGAGACAAGTGCCATTCCACCATTGTTTGCTCATACGTTTTTGAAAGGATTTAAAAAAATAGACGAGCTTTCTGTGGACGCAATGATTCGACTTGGTCATGCTGATGGATTATTTGGTAATGAAAATCCGATTGCAGTGTTTGGAATGAAGCTCAACACTTGGATTGATACACTGACGTACGAACCCTTAACACACATCGTAAGTACTATTGGTAATGAATTACTTATTGAGCAGGCGTCCGATCATGATGACTTACTTGAATCAATTGAAATTGTTCGTACCTATATTCACAGCGCAACACTCTGGGAAGAGAAAAATAAGAATGCGACACTTCCAGGTTTTATTGAATATTTTAAACGGCTTAAACTATACGGAAATCAGGTTGCTGTTGCGCGCCTTGATAGTACAGAGGGGATTGCAATTAATACATTTCATAAATCAAAAGGATTGGAATATGAATATGTGTGGATTGGTCATGTGAACGAAGAGATTTTGATGAGTGAAAAAAATACACCATTTACGCTTCCAGAAAAAATAAAAGAGAAAGTAAATGAGCGAAATGAGCTTACAACAAAACGAGAACTCTACGTTGCGGTGACACGCGCTGAGCGTTTTTGTACGATAAGTTATGGACTCCATAAAGATGATGGAGTGGAGTTGAGTCTCGCGCATAGTATGAGTGACTTGGATCAAAATCATTTTATTCACACGACGAGTGTGCAGAACGAAGAATATCTCCTCTCTGAAAACCCAAAACTCTACGCATTAAAACCAGCAGTATTAGAAAATACTGAACTTACTCCACAAATACAAGCATTCGTAAAAGACCGTTTTGCTGAGACGAAAATATCTGTTTCTATGCTCAATAATTTTTTTGAATGTCCTTGGAAATGGTATTTTAGAAATTTCCTTCGTCTTCCAGAAACAAAAAGTGTTTCACTCGCTCTTGGGTCTGTTGTGCACGGTGTGATTGAATATATTTTAAAAGCTGAAACACTACCGAGTCAGACACAGATACAAAAACAAATTACCTATCAATTAGAAAAAGAAAAAATCACTAATATCAAAGATGCTACCCGTCTCGCAAAAGATGCAGAGTCCGCTATTATTCACTGGGTTGATACGTACTATACATCTCTTGCAAAAGACCACGTGTCTGAAAGAAATATTGCGTATAAAGATAAGCAATTTCCAAACCTGATGATGTATGGAAAAATTGATTTGACTGAAAGATATCCAGATGGAAGTATCGTGGTGACCGATTTTAAAACAGGTACCAGTAAGACGAGTGGTGTGATAGAAAAAATAACCGAAGAGGGAAGACTCTCGTCACTTTTGCGTCAATTGGCGATGTACTCATATTTAATCTTGGGTGCTGAAGGCGTAGAAGTGAGTGAATCTCGGCTACTCTTTCTTGAAGAAGATAAAGAAAATAAAAATGCATTGTATAAAACACACGTAGAGAGAGACATGATAGATCTGCTTGTTAAAGATATCAAAGATTATCAAGATTTATTGACCAGTGGTGAATGGGTAACACGACCTTGTACCGCAAAGTCCTATGGTTCGGGTTCTGAATGTGAATCGTGTGCACGGATTAATAAAATACTGAGTAAATAAAAAGCTGGGCGCCCAACGGGCGCCCAGCTTTTAAGTATATATTAGTGTCCGTGTCCATGTGCATCATGCCCATGAGCGTTTCCTCGTCTGAGGAAAAATCTAAATAAGTAGATGATTGCACCAACAAGAACTGCAAGGAAAATCCATCCGAGGAGTGTTCCTCCGAAGAAGTTACTTCCTGAACCGATTGCACTTGCTCCGAGAGCACTGTTTGCACAGGTACCGTTTCCAAATGCATATGCGACAACCATGTTTTGATTTTGATCAGGGAGTGTATAGACCATTTCACTACGAGCAACTCCTTCTATGATTCCAGTTTTTTTAACTGGGAAGAGAATTTGTCCTCCTTGTTCAGGTGCGAGTGTGCCTACAAAGAAGGTGACAGTGTTGTCTCTTTCTGAGTATGATCCACCATTCGTATTTGTTGGGGTGATTCCTGTTGGGAGACTGATTCGAATTGCAACATTAGTTACAACAGCTCCTGTGATATTTTTGTACAAAATAAGATATTCTTCTTTTGTTGTTCCACAGAGTCCGTTATTAGTACCCATAGCAAGTCCCTTACTATTTACGAGTGCCTGAAGGTTTTGATCGGCTTGTGCACTATCAGACCCATTTGAAAAGATTTTTTTACCTCCAAAGATACCGTCAAAAATAGTTCCATCGTTATTTGAACTGGTGTTCGTTGTTGTGTTGGTGTTTCCTGCACTGTTTCCATACTGTGTGCCTGCATACGTATCATTACCCATAATAATAGGGGCTTGAGGAATATACTGAGCTGGTTGCTGGTAGTTTGAAGTAACCACACCTTGATTGGTGTTTTGGTATGCAGATACAGCATTGTTTTGTCCTGTGTATGTATTTCCGTAGGTTTGTGGTAATTGATTTGCATATTGAGCACAACCTGGGTCGTACATAGTACATGCCGATGCTTTACTTGCAAGTACAGAGAAAACAAAGAAAGCTATTAAAATAATGATTTTTTTGATATTCATATAGATACATTATAGCAAATATACATAATTTGTCAAGTTTTTTGTATTAAAACTCTTTACCCTATAAAAGCTTTAAAATAAAGGATATATTTGACATTTTTTTATATATAATATATAGTAAAAAAAATTTAACAATATGAATATAGACTCCACAGAATCAGTTAATTTTGATAATGGGTTACTCAAACAACCTTTTTCTAAATTTACTATTCGCTTAATTGGTCATTGCGATAAGTTATTTATTGGTTTACTTTTACGAGTTGAACATATTTATAAAAAACTCATCGACCGTGAAATACATCAGTGTCATCGGCCTGCACCAGTGATTGACCCTAAGTTTCATAATATGCTTAGTGGTGTACTCATTAGTGCAACTCCATCATTTGAATTAAATTCTTATTTTGGTTTTACACCTAAAATGTTTTTTAAAAAAAGCCAAATGAATGCTGAGGAAATCTTAACTCACCTTCGTGCTAATAATTTTGGATTTAAGTTTTTTACACCAGAAGAAGTACATCAGGTGGTAGCAAAAATTACTCAAAAAGATTTTTTCTGTAAAAGAAATCAGCCGGTAATTATCTTCTATAGATATCCTGAAAGTTTAAGGATTTTCTGTATCTGGATGTTTCGTGATAAACGGAATCGGTTGCATGTTTATGACCTGGACTATTATGTCAGTGGTTTTAAGTTACCAACTTTCTCTATTGTCTTTACTAAAGACAATGTTCTGGAACAAGAAGAAACCATCCCCGATTGAGCCCATCGACTTCGATTCATAAGCCCTTGCGAAAGTGAGGGTTTTTTTATTACCCAAAATAGAGTATAGTGTGTGGGTTGCACAGATACACGCGCTCTGCCTTAAAACAGAGTGAGGAAAGTCCGAACACACCTACAGCAATGTAGAGAATGGTAGTGGGTAATACCCATCCGTAGTAATACGCGTGGTGCGAGCAGTGACGCCAATGTCGAAAGGCTAGGCATCCTTCGGGATGATGCCTCTCGAGAGAGAGGAGTGAAACGGCTAAATCCGTACTTGTGTGCAAGATCGCGTCTGAGATAGAAATATCGAGGAAGAATCGCTTGAGGTAGATAGTAATGTCTATCCTAGATAAATGTGTATACTAGACAGAATTCGGCTTATCGTGTGACGTTATAAAAAACACCATTGAAAGATGGTGTTTTTTATTTTCTGGTAGTGAATTTTGCAGAAGCGATTTTTTGTCGCGTTATATAAACATCGTCAAAATCTACTATCGGGTTTGTGATATAATTCTTATATGGAACGTATCGTAAAAATATATAAACACATATTTCATTTTTTTGATAGATTAGAAGACCATGTTCGTGGATTACTTTCAAAATATCCTATCTGGTATGCAATTCTTGCAGGTATCTGTATTGTCCTTTTTTGGAGAGGTGTATGGCACACAGGGGATAGTATTCAAGCCAGAGGAGGGTTTTGGGGATTTATTTTCTCTGGGCCAATATCACTTGCGCTGAGTACTATTCTTCTTTTGGTTATCGGAGTCTTTGTGTCTGCTTTTGTTGGTGACATGCTTGTTCTCTCTGGAATAAAAAAAGAAAAAAAGATGGTTGATAAGACAGAAGAAGAAGTGAGACAAGAGGGAGGTGAACTCGAGCAAGTAGAACAGGTGATAGATGATTTGTATGAAGAAGTTGATGAGGTGAGTGATAAGCAAGAGGTATTAGAGAAAAAGATTGATGAACAAACGGAACTTTTGAAACAGGTTCTCAAAAGAGATTAAAGTCTTGTTATGTGTCGTCTTTTCTGACACTACTAGCCTCTCACTCTAAGCCCTCAAAGAAAAAGAATTGTTAAAAAGAGAACTGTTTGAACGAAGTGAGTTTTCGCTTTTTTTAATTCTTTTTCTTCGAGGTGAGTAAAAGAGGGTAGTGTGTCTTGATTTTTTTGTTTCTTTTTTACATCTAAGGTAAAAAAGAATGAAAAGGTTGACAAATAGACCCTAACCTGCTATACTCTTTTTGTGAGATAATACTCCTTAAAGTAATATTGCACAAATGCCTCACAAAACACCCGCAAGGGTGTTTTGTGTTTATGGGCAACCTAAAAATAGTGTAATAAGAAAAAGTGGGGCAACTATGTTGCCCCACTTTTTCTTGTTTCTATAAATTGTATTCTAATTCGCCCTCTCTACATACTCACCATTTTCTGTATTGATACGAATTTTCTCTCCTTCATTTAAGAACATTGGTACAAAAATTTCTGTACCATTTTCCAAGATAACTGATTTTGTTGCATTTGTCGCGGTGTTACCTCGTACTGCAGGTGCAGCTTCTTTGATAATGAATTCCATTTTGATTGGGATTTCTACTGATACGATGATACGATCTTCATTTTCATTTTCAAAAATTTTCATAGTCGCAGTCATTCCTTCTTTAAGAAATTTTACTTGAGGGTTCCCGATTTTGTCAGCAGGAACAACAAATCTATTTGCTGGATCTTGTGCGTCACAGAACCAGTATTCTCCTTTTGCATTGTACAGATACTTCACTTCACTTTTTTCGAGATCAGCTTCATCTACTTTATCTGAAACGTGAAAAGAGATTTCAAGTACTTTCCCAGTGAGGAGATTTTTAAGTTTGGTTGCATTAACCGGTTTTCGTTGTTGTTTTCTAAAAACATGACTCGTGATGACTTCATACGGTTCATCTTCATAGATAATAACTTTTCTTTCTCTAATTTCATTATATTCTAGCATATATTGATATAGTACTTTTTTTTAGGCTAAAAGCAACCCCCGCATCACTTACATTTTTAAAATATGCTATATTGTATGTATATGAGTTGGGCAACAGCGCGTCAAGCAAAAGTTATTTTTTCTATACTATTTCTTCTTGTAGGTATTGCAGGTGCGATTTTTCTTTCTGCTTCTGTGAAAAAACCAACATGTTTTGACGGGAAAAAAAATGGAGTAGAAGACGGAGTTGATTGTGGTGGTGGATGTTCACTTCAATGTAAAGAATATACTCAAGATGTTGTGGTGAAATGGCAACGGTCTTATCAAATTACAAAAGGATTTTATAATGCGGTTGCATATGTTGAAAATCAAAATTTTCAAGCAGGAGTACGGAGCGTTCATTATAAATTCCGGCTGTATGATGCAGACCGTATTCTGTTGACTGAGCGTGATGGAGAAACTTTTCTTGAACCAAATAAAGCAGTTGTTGTATTTGAACAACAAATTCCTGTAGGTAACGCTATTCCGGCATATACAACATTTCAGTTTACTGATGCGATTTCTTGGATCAAAACTGATGCTCGGTACAATGAAATGATTATTGCGCCATCTGAACAAGTATTTGATGAGAAAGATATCAAACCTCGTTTTTCTACTGTGCTCAAAAATGTCTCTGAAAAATACACCATTTCAAATATTGATGTGTATGTTGTTGCGTATGATGATGTCGGGAATGCTATTCAGGTTGGAAAGACGCTTATTAAAGAGCTTCCACCTCGTGCGAAAAAAAATGTATTCGTTATTTGGCAAAATAAATTTGATGTGAAACCGACTCGATTTGAAATAATTCCACGATATAATCCATTTACTCAAGAGTATCCAACCAAATAGTATGGGAATGAGTATACAGAAAAAATTTTTCAAAGTAGATTGGATTATTTTAAGTATTGCTATAGTTATTTGTATTGCATCACTTGTCACACTCTATACATTTGATCACTCAACGAGCTTTTTTGATAAGCAGGTTATTTTCCTCCTTATCTCTATTATCTCTTTCTTTTTGGCGAGTCAGGTAGATTTACAAATCTTTAAATCGACTAATGTAATTATTTATGTGTATCTTGCTGGTATTGTTATATTGGCTGTCTTATTTATCTTGGGGCATACTGTAAAAGGTGCACAGAGTTGGTTTTCTTTTGGTACATTTTCTTTCCAGCCGACAGACCTTATGAAACTCGCTGTCATCTTAATGTGTGCAAAGTATTTTTCTCGCAGGCATGTGGAGATTAAACGTTTTCGGCATATTCTCATTTCTTCTGTCTATATGGCTATTCCATTTATCCTGATTTTTTTACAACCAGATTTTGGTTCAGCGATCATTGTGTTCATTGTCTGGTTTGGACTCCTTTCTATTTCAGGTCTTTCTAAAAAACACCTTCTCCTGTTTTTTGTTATAGGATTATCTCTCTTTGTCGTACTGTGGAGTTTTGTGTTTAAAGAATACCAAAAGAAAAGAATAGAAAATTTTATCAATCCAACACTCGATGTTACTGGAACGGGCTATAATGCAAAACAATCTCTTATCGCTGTAGGATCTGGCCAGATTACAGGGAAGGGAATCGGACACGGAACACAATCTCGACTACACTTTTTACCTGAATATCAGACAGACTTTATTTTTGCGGCGTATGCTGAAGAATGGGGTTTCATTGGAACGTGTTTTATTATCATTTTGTACGCTCTCTTGTTTCTCCGGATTATTATGATTGCGCTTCAAGGTGCCAGTAATTTTGAAATTTTGGTTTGCGTGGGGATTGCGATATTTTTCCTCGCACATGTTCTTATTAATATTGGTATGAATATCGGTATTATGCCGATTACTGGGATTACGTTACCATTTATGAGTTATGGTGGATCCCACTTAGTTACAGAGTTTATTGCACTTGGTTTGGTTTCTTCTGTATATCGAAATCGTCGTGCAACACATCGCGACAATTTGCATTATGAGTTTTTAGGAGTAGAGTGATACAGAGTATGATTATTGATGGAAAAACAATACAAAAAAATATTGAAGAGCAATTGAAAGCACAAATAGTAGGTAAGGACTATGTGCTTGATATTGTGTATGTAGGAGAGAATCCAGTGATTGAGACGTATATCCGTGCAAAAAAGCGTTTTGGTGAAAAACTCGGGATTACTGTTCGCGTACATCATCTTGCTGAATCGACAACATATGAACAGCTACAGGAACGCATCCGAATAATTGAAATCGATTCTTCTGGTGTAATCGTGCAACTTCCATTACCGGCGAGTCTTGATACAGTAGAGGTGATTAATTCTATTGATCCGCGACTTGACGTCGATATTCTCTCTGAATGTGCGTATCAAAATTTTCTTGAGAAAAAAAATAAACGCTATCCACCGGTTCTTCGAGCAGTACTCTACGCACTTGAAGCTTATGATATATCACTTACTGGTAAAAATATTTATGTTCTCGGAAATGGGCGACTTGTTGGTAAGCCAATTGCTGATTACCTGACGATACATGGATTTCCCTTTACTCAACTCACAAAAGCAAATTTTTCAGTATCAAAACTCAAAGAAGCTGATGTTATTTTCTCTGGTATGGGTATGTCTCACATGATCACATTCGATATGGTGAAGTCTGGTGTGATAGTGCTTGATTGTGGAACGAGCGAAGAAGGAAATACTGTTCTTGGTGATGTGCATCCAGATGTTGCAGAGAAAGCAACATATTTTACTCCTGTCCCTGGTGGAATCGGACCACTGACAGTGACTGCACTTTTTAATAATGTTATTACTCCATATGAACTATAGTATTTTGCAATTTTTATATGGGATTGGACAAACATATCCAAAACTTGGAAGTATGTTTGTGTTTATTTCAGGGCCGGTGAGTTACATCATTATTCCATTCTTAGTACTCGTGTATCTTTCGTATAAAGCAAAAGAGAATTTTATGTATGTATTTTCACTTGTTTTCCTTGCAGGTTTCTCGAGTCTTCTGGCTGCTCGAATTCTCAAAGAAATATTTCGAGTTGCTAGACCTGCGCTCACTCATGACGCAATTATTCCGCTCTCAAAAATTGGAGGGTATAGCTTTCCTTCTGAACATGCTTCAGTGTATGGAGCGTTGACCATCGTATTATTTCATTTTGATTATAGGCTTGGTCTGATTTCACTTGTATTTGCGATACTCGTCATGCTTTCTCGTGTTGTTGTTGGTGTACATTACCCACTTGATGTTGTGGTGGGATTTTTTGTTGGAGCAATGGTCGCATACGGATGTATTATTTTTTTTAAAAGATTTATATAAATCAGTATGACACTCCTACAGGTATGTATCTTAAGTATCGTTGAAGGTATCACAGAATTTTTACCGATTTCTTCGACTGCTCATTTGCAAATTGTTGAACGTATACTCGGTATTGTTCCAACAGACTTTGTCCGATCATTTACACTTATTATTCAAGTGGGGGCACTTTTTGGTACAGCACTCTATATACTACAAAAAAGAAATATGTTTGTCCTTGATTTTAGGACATGTAAAAAAATTATCATTGCATGTATTCCAACTCTTATGATTGGTTTTGTGTTGTACAAGCTTGTTAAGGGATATTTCTTCGGTAATTTTATACTCATTGCGTGGGCACTCATTCTCGGTGGGATACTGATGATGATTGCGGAGCAGTATGCAAAAAAACACACAAACAAAAAAATAGGTATTACTCAAAAAGAGGGGATCATGTTAGGTATTGCACAAGCAATCGCAGTCATCCCTGGCGTCTCTCGGTCCGGTGCGGTACTTGTCGCTGGGTATTTTGGGGGAATTGAAAAAAGAGCACTTGCGCAGTTTTCATTTCTCATTGGGCTTCCTGTGGTATTTGTTGCATCAGTGTATGATGTTTTTAAATCAAATATCAGTTTCTCTTCCCATGAAGTAAATCTGACTATTCTAGGTGTACTTATCTCCGGAGTATTTTCATACTTAGTTGCTGGTTTATTTTTGAGACTTATTGCTCAGTATTCGCTTACTCTTTTTGCATGGTATCGGATAGTGGTTGGAGTGGTTATTCTGTTTTTGATCTAAATGTATATACGTCTTTAAAAACAAGGCGTTTTGGTGTAGCCAAAACGCCTTGTTTTTAAACCAAAAACGTGTAAAATGAGACTATTATTTACTTAATAGAGTATTCCAATATAATGAAAAACCGATTGATAGCATTACTTATTTTAATTTTAGGAGTTGGGTTCGGGTATTTTGTATACGCGAGTGACCATTCATATGTACACCATAAAGCTGTACCAGCTTGGGTCGCAAAATATCCATTCAAACTCGGGCTTGATTTGAAAGGGGGAGTACACCTTGTGTACAAAGCAGACGTGTCAAAAATCGACTCAAAAGAAGTTGGTAATGCAATGACCGCACTTAAAGATGTTATAGAACGACGCATTAATGCGTTTGGTGTTGCAGAACCTATTATTCAAGTTCAAGAAGCAAGTTTCACTAATAATAATGAACAACGTCTCACTGTGGATCTTCCTGGTGTTACTAATATTGATGAAGCGATTAAGACAATTGGTGAAACCCCAAATCTTGAATTTAAAACAGAGAATCCAGATTTTGATCCTAATGCTCCTCTCAAATTAGATGCTTCTTCTGTTGATGGAAATGGAAATGTCTCTCTCGGTGCATCATTTGATCCTTACGCAAATAAGTATGTTAGTTCAGAACTCACCGGTCGCTACTTAAAAAAAGCTACAGTAGAATTTAACTCAACAACATACCAACCAATCATTGGCTTGCAATTTAACGACGAAGGAGCAAAGCTCTTTGAAGAAATGACAAAAGCAAATGTTGGTAAAACTATCGCTATCTATCTCGATGGGCAAATCCTTTCTGCGCCTGTTGTACAGGCTGTTATTACTGGTGGTCAAGCAACTATCACGGGTACATTTAAACCAGAAGAAGCAAAAACACTCGTTGGTCGTCTTAACTCTGGTGCGCTTCCTATTCCAGTAGAACTACTCTCGACTCAAACAATCGGTCCGACTCTTGGTGAAAAGGCTATTTCTGCTGGTGTTCATGCTGGTGTCATTGCACTGATTCTCATCTCTGTTTTCTTCGTGCTCTGGTATAGACTCCCTGGTTTGGTTGCAGTAGTTGCACTTGCGCTCTATGTAGTAATCGTTTTGTTTTTCTTTAAAATAATCCCAGTCACGCTGACAGCCTCTGGTATTGCTGGTTTTATTATATCTATTGGTATTGCGGTGGATGCGAACGTGCTTATCTTTGAGCGTATTAAAGAAGAAATGAAAAGTGGTAAGAAGTTACAAGAAGCGTTGCATGATGGATATGGACGAGCATGGACCTCGATTCGTGATTCAAACTTATCAACACTTATTACTGCACTTATCTTGTTCTGGTTTGGTACAGCGCTTATTAAAGGGTTTGCATTGACACTTGGTGTCGGAGTTCTTACTGCACTCTTTTCAGCCGTAATGGTAACACGAATTTTCTTGTACGCACTTCCTGCTTCGAAGTCGAATAAGGTTAATAAAATATTATTCGGATCAGGTTTTCTGAAATAATTTTAAAATATAAATATATATGTGGATAATTAAAAACAAAAAAATATTTCTCACTATCTCAGCGTTACTTGTGGGCTCATCTGTTTTACTCGTTGTTTTCTTAGGACTCAAATTAAGTATTGATTTCAAAGGTGGAGCAGAAACAGAAGTAAGTTACACTGTACGACCAACAACAACTGAAGTTAAAACATCTCTCGATGCTATTGGGCTCAAAGATGCACTTGTTCAAGAGGTGGGTACTCAAAAAGTGAGTATTAAGACTCTCGCCCTCACTGAAATAGAAAGACAGAACTTAGAAAAAAATCTTGGAGCTCTTGGTCAAGGTGGAAAGATAGAAAATTTTAACTCTATTGGTCCATCTGTTGGACGTGAACTTGTTCGAAAATCACTCTTGGCGATAGTCCTTGTGTCACTTGCTATTATTCTTTTTATTGCATATGCATTTCGTGGGGTTTCAAAACCAGTTGCGTCATACAAATATGGATTGATTGCGATTACAACACTGATTCATGATATTGCGATTCCATCTGGAGTATTTGCACTCTTAGGTCAAATTCGTGGTGCAGAAGTAGACACACTCTTTGTTGTTGCACTTCTCACCGTCCTCGGTCTTTCTGTTTCAGATACGATTGTGGTCTTTGACCGAATCCGTGAAAATCTCCGCGGAGCAAAAGGGGTAGCATTTGAAGATACTGTTGGAAAAAGTCTTTCACAAACATTTGGACGATCTATCAATACATCACTCACTGTTATTCTCGCACTTCTCGCACTCTTCTTCTTTGGTCCTGAATCAACCAAGAACTTTTCACTCGTGTTGATTGTTGGTATGTTTTTTGGAACATATTCATCAATCTTCGTCGCATCACCACTGTTGGTTATGGTGGAGAAGTATCAGAGAAGAAAGAACAAATAATCTCGACGTAAAGTCGGGATCCCGAACGACGCTTCGGGATTCTAAATGATACATGCCAAATGCTAAAACAAGAGGCAAAAACACAGCAGAGTGGCCAAAGGCCACTCTGCTGTGTTTTTGCCTTCTTCTAAACAGGGTGGTTTTGTATTTTTGACAAATATTATATATTTGTTATAATAAAAAAAATTTAACAAGAATGAAAAAAGATAAACAAGCACTTACAACTTCCGACTTGTCACAAAAGTATGGTCAGTTCGCAATGCGACTCGTTCCTCGCCTGCTCACTACTTTTGAAGAAGCAGAAAAAACAGCCCACATTAATAACGGCCATGATGACTTTTATGAAAAAAATTCTATTGCCAAAGCGAAATTATTCGATATTCCGACAAGTATCGAAGGAGAAGAATTAGTCTTGTATTACGAAGGGAAAAAACAGCTAATTTTAAAAGAAGGATTTCATGAGTATTTTAAATTAAAAGGTTATGAAGTCATTAATAATCCTGCACCCTCCTTACTCATTGATGCCAGCGCAATTTTAACGGAGCAAAAGCTCACGGAGCTTGGTATCCCGGCTGATGTGAATATCGTGTTGCCGTCTGCCTATGGGAATACCTTCTGGATCGCTCTTAGTATTTTCTGTTTTCCAGCCGTGCATCGTGGCGGAGGCTATCGTGGCCTGGACATGGCGAGCATTAATCTTGTTTGGAACCGCCACTTTGCATTCCTTCTTCGTAAAATCATTTAATTTGTTTGTTCTTAATCATGTAAGTGAGACCTCCTGTGTTTTTAGCACGGAGGTCTTTTAATTTACGTTTTATTTTCTTTTTTGCTATACTTCACCTATGGAAAATACACAACAAAGTATGCCTGAAAAAATGGCAAATAATGCATCAAATCATATGAATACAGTAGTGAGTGGCTTCAAAAAGCTCTCTACTACTATCGTTGTTCTTGGTGTCGTAATAATCCTCGTACTCTGGGGTATGAGTATCAGAAACGGTTTTGCAACAAAGAGTCTTAATGTTGAAGCAAAATTTTCAGCGATAGATACAGACCTAGAGCGTAGATTTGCTTTGATTCCAAACTTGGTTTCAACGGTCAAAGGACTCACAGCCCAAGAACAAGAAGTCTTTGGCACTATTGCCCAAGCTCGTTCACAATATGCTGGAGCACAAACAACAGAGGGGAAAGCACAAGCTGGAGCTCAGTTTGAAAGTGCACTCGGAAGACTTCTTGTCATTACCGAAAACTATCCTGCTCTTCGTTCAAGTGAAGCATTTCAAACACTCATGGCACAACTTGAAGGAACAGAAAATCGTATTTCAGTATCACGTAAAGATTACAATACTGCGGTTCAAGAATACAATACGATGATCGTTCGTTTCCCAGCAAATATTGTAGCGAAAATCTTTGGCTATACAAGTAAAACATTCTTTACTGCGACAGAAGAAACTCGAACAAATCCACAAGTTAACTTTCAGTAATATATGAGACGAGTATTGTTCTCTACAATTCTCGCGGTTCTAACACTCTTTCTTTTTACAGGAAAGAGTGTTTTGGCATACAGTAGCCCTGGAAAACCAACAGGCTATGTAAATGACTTTGCAGGAATGCTCAAGCCTGAAACAAAAACTGCTCTTGAAGCGACACTTACTCAATTTACTAAAGAAACCAGTAGTGAAATTTCTGTGGTCACAGTAAACAATCTCGATGGAGACAGTATAGAAAACTACGCGAATGAACTATTCCGCGCGTGGGGGGTTGGGACAAAAACAAATAACAATGGTGTCCTTCTTCTCATCTCTCAAGAAGATAGAAAACTTCGTATTGAAGTTGGTTATGGTCTTGAAGGTGCACTCCCTGATGCGACAGCCTTCAGTATTATTCAGAATGACATCACCCCACTTTTCAAGACTGGGGATTATGACGCAGGTGTAACTATCGGTGTAGAAAAAATAATTTCTGCAACGAAAGGCGAATATACTGCAGAGCCTGTGAAAAAGAAAGGCATATCAGGAAACGTTCTCGAAGTGCTCTTTTTTGTTCTTATCTTTGGGTTTAATATTCTTGTTGCAATCCTTGCTCCCTCAAAATCTTGGTGGCTTGGCGGTGTAATAGGGGGAGTGATCGGCGGAATTGTCGGCTTTATATTCTGGTCTCTTGTTGGCGGAGCTATCCTCGGAGGAATTCTTTTAGGACTAGGGCTCATCATTGATTTTTTTGTTTCAAAAGCGTATCAAAAAGGAGGAGGGAGAGGTGGTCCATTCGGTGGTATCTGGACCGGTGGCGGATTCGGAGGTGGCTCATCAGGAGGTGGTTTCGGTGGATTCTCTGGTGGTTCATCTGGTGGTGGAGGATCTTCGGGAGGTTGGTAAATAAAAAATCCAGAACATGTCTGGATTTTTTTAATGTATGTGAATTATTTTTTACCTAAATTTCGCAAATGTCGAAAGTGGCTTTTGAGTGCATACCAAAATGTAACTTCTGTGTATGGTAAATCAAACTCCGTGCATCTATCTACAACAATTTTCTGCATGTCTGGATAATGTGTGTGACTTACTTTAGGGAATAAGTGATGAACTGTTTGGAAATTAAGTCCACCGAGTAACCATGTCAGGAGTGTGCTATCTGTTCCAAAATCCATCGTTTCAAATACTTGCTGTTCTGCCCAAGATGTTGGCATTTTTCTATCTCTACTTTCTGTAAAATGTGCATGTTCGTGTATATGTGCAAGTTGGAATATAACACTAATAATAATCCCAACAGTCATAAAGTACACAAGCCAGCCGATGATAAACATCCAACCGAATACAACATAAGGGATGATTACAAAAAATGTGATGTGTAGTATTTTTGTGATCCAAAAAATCCATTTGTCGTTTGTACCCATGTTTATTTTTTTTCCATGAATTTCTTTTTTAAAATACTTTTCATAGTCGTTAAAATAAATCCACTGTATCGCTAGAAATGAGTAGAGAGGTACTGCGTAGAGATGTTGGTATTTATGATACCATCTCCATTCTTGGTTTGGACTCATGCGAAGTAACCCACCTGTATCAATATCGTCATCATGCTCTGTGTTTACAAAAGTATGATGTAGTACAACATGTTTTGTCTTCCACATAAAATCACTGCCACCAACGAGGTTCAGTGTTCTTCCGAGCCAGGTATTAACCCATCCTTTCTTGGAGTATGCACCATGAGACGCATCGTGCATGATGTTGAAGTTTACTAACGAAGAGAGTACTCCTAACACACAACATAAAAAGAGAAGTGTTTGAGGGGAGAAATTGTAGATGAAAATAGAGATGTAGCAGAGTGTCCATAGTGTAAAAAGCATAATACTTTTTACGTAGAGTCGAAAGTCAGCATACGGCGATATCTGCCGTTTTTTAAAATAGGTATCTTTTGCATCTTTTAAAGATGTTAAAAATGGCCCGTCCGGGGCGTATTTTAGTGTGGCTATTTCCATGAGTATATATTTTTAAGTGAACAATTTTATTTATTCCAAGTATACCATCTCAGGATTGAAGTGATATAATGGGTGTATGCAGAATAATATACAAAATAACCTCCAGATTCAGCAGTCAAAAAATATCCGCCGGACGTGGACACTTATCGGTTTTGTTGGGTTTCTTATTATCGGTCTTGGTTGGCTTTTTTCATACAAAACAGGGAACCCATCTATGGTGACCTATTTCGCAGTCGGTGCAATCGTGCTTAATCTTATTTCATATTGGTTCTCTGATAAAATCGCACTGTCTATGAATGGCGCAAAAGAAGCAAATCCTACTGACTTTCCAAAATTACATGAGATAGTCGAACGTGTTGCACAAAAAACAGGCCTACCAAAACCTCGTGTATACGTGATACAAGACAGTGCACCGAACGCCTTTGCGACAGGAAGAAATAAAGAAAATGCTGCTATTGCGTGTACTACTGGGATTCTTGCACTTCTTTCTGATGAAGAGCTCGAAGGAGTGCTCTGTCATGAATTTGCTCATATTCAAAATAGAGATATTTTGATCAATACGATTGTTGTTGTACTTGTTGGATTACTCTCTATTATCGCTCAAATGTTTATGTTCTCGGGGCAGTCACGTGATCGGGATAATAACTCTGGACTTCTTGTGATGCTCGGTTTTCTCTTTGCGTTTCTTTCTCCTATTATCGGGCAACTCATTCAGCTTGCAATATCACGCAAGCGTGAATTTCTCGCTGATGCAACAGGCGCGCTGACTCACGGACATCCGGAACATCTCGCCCGAGCGCTTGAGAAAATTTCAGGTTCTGCACAGCCGATGGTACATGCAAACACTGCAACAGCACATATGTTTATTGCAAATCCATTTGGAAACATCGGTGCACTCTTTGCTACTCATCCTCCAGTAAAAGAGAGAGTCAGGGCACTTTTGGGTAATACAAAATAATATGAACTACTGGTTAATGAAAAGTGAAGGTTCGTGTTACAGTATTGACGACCTGAAAAAAGATAAAAAAGTTGCATGGGAAGGCGTACGAAATTTTCAAGCACGAAATTTTATGATGAAAGATATGAAAAAAGGGGACACTGTTTTCTTTTATCATTCAAATGGGAAGGGGGAGAGTCCTACTGGAATTTATGGCTTGGCAAAAGTTACGAGTTCTGCACATCCAGATGAAAGTCAGTTTAACCCAAAAGACGAACACTATGACCCAAAGAGTAAAAAACAAAATCCTACATGGTACTGTGTAGATGTTTCTTTTGTAAAAAAGTTTAAAGAACCAATTGCATTGTCGTATGTAAAAATCGATCCACATCTTGTCGGTATTATGGTTGCCCAAGGTGGATCACGACTTTCAATTCAACCTGTATCAGAAAAACATGGGAAGTACTTATTAGAAATTAGTAATTAAATATTTTTTATTTTCTGATATGTATGAAATTATCCACACAAAAGCAATTGTACTTCTCGATCGAGTAGAAAAAGAGTACAATAAAATATTTTTTTTGTTTACCGAAGAACTCGGGCTTGTTTCGGTGCATGCAGTTTCTATTTTGAAACCAGGGGCGAAACTTGTTTCTATGTTGCAACCACATAGTATTATTTCTTGTGATATTGTCGTCGGGAAACACTCAAAGAGAATTACGACGATTGTTGAGAAACATCCATACGAGCATATTTTTTTAAATACACACAAGAAAAATAGTTTTCTCTCTATTTTTAATTTTATTATTGCGATGGTTCCGCGAAATATTCCAGTGAAAGACGTGTACGCGCTCTTTTCTGATTTTATTTATACGCTTGAAACTGACACTCACACAGAGGAAAGCGTACAACAACTCGAAGTTCGTACACTCTATAAAATATTGGCTTCACTTGGGTATATCGACACAGAGTACCATTATATGTTTGATACAATTGAGACAGATGATTATCCAAAAATGTACGATACGGTAAATAAGGTATTGAAAGAAATACATACATAGGGGATTAGTAAGTAGTAAGTAGTAAATAGGACTACCGTGAACATAATACAGTAGGGCGCCTATGGCGCCCTACTGTATTTCTATAACCTGTAACCTTTCACCTGTACCCTAGTTCGTGCTATAGTGTATGTACTATTATGGATAATAAATATATGCCAAAAAGTTCCAAATTTCAGAATTTAGAGGATTCTTTGTACGATCCAACCGATGACAGTATCCGCACTCGAAGCGGATCTCTACATCCCTCACAAGTTTCTGTTGAACAAAGTTGGTCAAAAGTTGATCAAGCTGAAGACTCACAAGGGCAAGCTGCAGAAAAAGCATTGATTGAAAACAGGGACGCGCTTTCCAGAAAGAAAAACTCTTTTTTTAAGAAGTTTTTTGTCTCATCACTCCTTTTTCTGTTTGTCGCTGTTGGTTTTGGTGTGTATTCTTTTTTTATAAAAAATACGATCAATCCAGAGGGGAATATCACTATCGGTATCGTTGGAAGTACTTTTACTCAAGCTGGAGAAGAATTACCTTTGATTGTTGAAATAGAAAATAAAAATGATTTTGCACTCGAAGTAGTTGATCTGATTGTTGAATATCCTCGTGAAGGAGCGATACCGACTGCATCTCTTGAAACGACCGACAGAGAGCGGATATCTCTTGGTACTATTGATGCGCATCAACACATGTTGAAAGAAGTTCCACTCACACTCTACGGTAAAGAAGGTGATAAAAAGGAGATTCATTTTACACTTGAATACAATATCGAAAGTGCTTCAACAATTTTTCAAAAACAAAAAATATATTCAGTAACACTCTCTTCTTCTCCGATTGCGATGCGTGTTATTGGTTCTGATATCGCTGTGCCTGATCAGAGTTACCGGTTCACGGTTGAGGTAAGTACTAACACTAAGAAACCTCTTGAAAATATTCTTCTTGCATTAAATTATCCTATTGGATTTACCTATACGAGCGCGAGTATTGAACCAAGCTCAGGTAACTATTTGTGGGATATTGGTACCCTTGTACCAGGAGCCCCAAAGACTATAGAAATTATAGGAAAATTTTCAGGCCTTGAAGGAGACGAAAGATCTGTTCGTGCTATTTTTGGTACGTATCTTCCTGATGATAAGACAAAAATCAGTACAAATCTTGGAACTCTCTTGCAAACCGTAAAATTAGAGAAACCTTTCATATCAACAGATCTTGCTATTAATGGAGTGAATGGTGAATTTGTAAATATCAACAGTGGTGAACAAATTCAAGGAGTGATTAATTGGAAAAATAACCTAACTAACCAAGTGCTCGATCTTGAGATTCGTCTGAAGCTCAAAGGTGACTTACTTGATCGAACAAGTATTGAAGCACAGGATGGCTTTTATGATTCACTCAATGATACGATTGTGTGGAATAAAAATACAATTAATTCTTTTGTTCGAGTTCCGGCTGGTGCAAATGGAGCACTTAACTTTACTATTCGCACACTCCCTGCAAAAACAGATGGAAGTATGAAAAATCCTCGTATTGAAGTTGAGGTTGGTGTTAAAGCAATTGAAGATAGTGAAGGTAAAACTCCAAAAATTATTGAATCTGTTGAACAGACAACAGTACGTGTTGGTGGTGATGTGTTTTTGACTCCAGTTGTCTATCATCGTACTGGTCCTATTACAAACGTCGGTGCGTATCCTCCAAAAGTAAACACAGAGACGACCTATACTGTTGAACTTAATATTAAGAATACTATTAATGATTACAGTGGTGGAGAAGTTCGTGCAAAATTCTTCCAAAATGTAACATTCACCAATGTTATTGCACCTGCAACCGAGCAAATTTCATACGACGAGAAAACAGGTGAGCTTGTTTGGAAAGTCGGTGCTATCCCTCAATCAAGTGGTATCGCACGTACTGTCGCATTTCAATTAAAGACGATTCCTTCACTTTCTCAAGTTGGACAGTTTGTACCTCTCCTTAAGGAAATGACTTTTGTCTCGACTGATCAATTTACTAAAACTCAAAAATCTCAGAGTATTGATACGATTACCTCTGAAGTGAGTCGAGTGATTGAGCTCGATGGAGGGAATGCTGTCGTAGTTAAATAACATAAAATACATAACGATATGTCAAAAGAAAATAAAGAAATAGATAATACAATGGAAAAGATAATCTCACTTTGCAAAAGACGTGGGTTTATTTACCCAGGGTCTGAAATATACGGTGGACTTGCTGGGACATATGACTACGGACCAAATGGTGTAGCGCTCAAAAATAATATCAAAAAAATTTGGTGGAAACGTTTTGTTGAAGATCGTGATGATATGTACGGCATAGACGCAGCTATTTTGATGAACCAATCAGTATGGATTGCATCAGGGCACGTTGGTGGATTTTCTGATCCACTTTCTGAATGTTCAAAGTGTAAACATCGTTTTCGAACAGATCAATTGAGTGATGAATCTGTCTGTCCTGACTGTGGTGGAGCCTTAGCTTCTTCAAAACAATTCAATATGATGTTTCAAACGAATGTCGGTGCAGTACAAGACGAAACTTCTGTTTCATACCTTCGCCCAGAAACAGCAGGTGGTATGTTTGTAAATTTTAAAAATGTCCTTGATACGTTTTCACCAAAACTACCTTTTGGATTAGCGCAGATTGGTAAAGCATTTAGAAATGAAATTGCTCCTCGTGACTTTATTTTTCGCGTTCGAGAATTTGAACAAATGGAAATTGAGTATTTTGTAAAGTCAGAAGACTGGGAAAAATCTTTTGAAGAATTGCGCCTTGAGATGCACTCGTTTATGAATGATGTTGGTATTGATAAAACTCTTGTTTCAGAGCTTGCTGTATCAGAAGAAGACCGTGCATTTTATTCAAAAAAGACAACCGATTTTGAATTTGAATATCCTTTTGGGAAAAAGGAACTCTATGGGCTTGCGTACAGAACTGACTATGATTTGAATGCTCATCAAGCTGGTTCAAAAAAAGACCTCACCTATTTTGATGAAGAAACACGAGAGCGATTTTTACCACATGTTGTGGAACCCTCTTTTGGTCTAGATCGAACAATTCTTGCAGTGCTCTGTAGTGCATACAAAGAAGAGAAAATAAGTGACGATGATACTCGTGTGTATCTTGATTTGCCATTTACTGTTGCACCATATAAAGTGTGTGTGTCACCACTATTGAAAAATAAAGAAGAATTACAGAGTAAAGCACGAGAAGTGTATGCAATTCTTAAAAAAGAATTCGGCTTCGTCATCTATGATGATGGTGGAAATATTGGAAAACGCTATCGTAAACAAGACGAAATTGGGACACCATACTGTGTTGTGATTGATTTTGATACCATTGGCACAGGGGACAGTATCAATCCGGACTTCAAAGACATGGTGACTGTCCGTGATCGAAACACAGGAGAGCAAGAACGAGTCTCAACTGAAAAACTCGTAGAATACATAAAAAATAAATAACAAAATCCTGCGAGAGCAGGATTTTGTTTTATATGGTATATATAATCTATTAACTAGTAACTACGAATTAACTCATGAAATACACTCAAAAAAAACTACCCAACGGTATTCGCGTCATTTTTCACCCAATGCAAAATACTGAAACCGTAACAGTTATGACACTTGTTGAAACTGGTTCAAAATACGAGACAAGAAAACAAAATGGACTCTCTCATTTTCTTGAGCATATGTGTTTCAAGGGGACAACAAAGCGTCCAAGTAGCTTTCTTATCTCAAAAGAACTCGATGAAATAGGTGCTCAGTACAATGCTTTTACCTCACACGAATATACTGGCTACTACGCAAAATCCGCATCAAATCACTTTGAACGTATTTTTGATGTCGTTTCTGATATTTACCTCAATCCACTTTTTAAGCAAGAAGAAATAGATAAAGAAAAAGGAGTGATCATTGAAGAAATAAATATGTATCAGGATGACCCTAAGCGACACGTCTTTGAAGTTTTTATGCGGGCACTGTATGGTGATCAGCCAGCTGGGTGGTCTATCACTGGAAGTAAAGAAAATGTGAGTAGTATGAAACATCGTGACTTTGTGCAGTATCACGATACACACTATATTCCTGAAAAGACATTACTGGTTATTAGTGGTAACTTTGATACAAAACATGCGGACATGCTTATCAAAAAAACCTTCACTAGTCTCAAGAATAAGAAGGGGATTCAAAAAAAGAATACTAAAGATAGCCAAACAAAACCTGTTGTTATGATTGAAAAGAAAAAAACTGATCAAGTTCACTTCGTGCTTGGTTTTAGGAGTATCAATGTGTACGATGCGGACGCACATATTTTTGATGTTTTAAATGCAATTCTCTCTGGTGGTTTTTCTTCACGACTTCTGATGAAGCTCCGTGAAGAATTAGGTGCTGCATACTATGTCGGATCTTTTTCTGATCCATTTACTGATCATGGTTTTTTTGGAATACGCGCAGGTATTACAAAAACAAAAGTACCACTCGTGCTCACTGAAATTGCAAACCTATTGAAAGAATTATCTGAAAAAGAAATTGATAACACAGAATTAAAGAAAGCGAAAGAGTATTGTATTGGTGGAATGAAACTTGATTTAGAGACCAGCGATTCGTATGCAAATTTTTTAGGAGGGCAAGCAATCGTTCGAAAACCAATTGAGAGCTTGTCTGATATTGAGAAAAAAATAGCACGTGTGACGTCTAAAGGTATTCTGCGTATTTGTAAAAAAACATTTGTTTTTAAGAAAATGACTATTGCGCTCATAGGTCAAGATGTGAAAGAAAGTGAAGTTTTAAAAGCATTTTCCCTGTAAGTGTAATAAATATCGCATATATTCGTTATATAGTGTATAGTAAAGAAGAAGAACGTTACCACCAAGGTTCATGAGCGACTGCACTCACATAGGCATTTGTGTTGGAGTCTGCACCCGCTCATGAACCTTGGTGGTAATTTTTTTATTTAGAATTTTTATTTTCTAAATAAAAATTTCTCAATAATAAAATATTTTAAAAAAATAAATGTATAAAAATATTTTTTTGAAAAAAAACTTTTATAAAAAATAAAAAAAGTTTTCCACAGTTTTTATTTTTTTTTCAAAAAAACTATTTACTTTATTTTTGTATATACGATAATTAAATTATCAAGTACATTTAGTAGCATTAAAAATATTTTTGCGAAGGTCGGTGTACTTATTTATTACTAATTGCATGCAAACAATTATATGGCAGCTAAAAAAGCAAAAAAGAAAGTAGCTAAGAAAGCAGTTAAGAAAACTGTAAAAAAAGTAGCTAAGAAAGCAGTTAAGAAAACTGTAAAGAAAGCAACAAAGAAGGTAGCGAAGAAAAGATAGTTCTTCTACATTCTTCCCACAAGCAAAATATCCTCGCAAGAGGATATTTTGCGTTTTAGGCTGGGGTTGAGATTATA
The DNA here is from genome assembly GCA_964626965.1 of uncultured Candidatus Saccharibacteria bacterium. Lineage (GTDB taxonomy): Bacteria > Patescibacteriota > Minisyncoccia > Phycocordibacterales > UBA9973 > CAZEPT01. The sequence goes on from CAZVHB010000001.1 coordinate 46,425, forward strand.
AAACATACCCGTTCAATAAACGGGTAGGGGAATCTTTTCAAATTTGACAAATCTCTTAATTTAAGTATTATTAGAATTAAATTAAAAAGATAATATCATGAAAAGATTAACCCTTGATTCAGTCCTACCTGTTATTTTGAAAGAGCGTAATATTGCTCCGCAACACCTAGCTTCTATCTTAAAAGATGTAGAAGCATCTTTTGTAAAACACAAAAAGAAAACAGATTTTTTAAAATACTCAGTTTCATGTGTTGCAAATAAATGTTTGAATACTTCACCACTTTTATCAGTAAAAAAATTTTTTACCGGAGGATATGATGAAAGCTTAGTGACGTTTTTTGCAGGACAGAAACTGAAACCACTTACGAGTGGTTACGGTGGAGTGTGTTTGTACAAAATGAAGAAAGGTGTAAGTGGATCACCAAAAGAAGCGTTCTATTCGCTCGGTAAATCTCTCAGTTCTTTGCATCTCCCGCAAAACTTATTGGTGCAGATTCTCACTCAAGATAAATTTCTTTCTTTACGACAGAAGATATTTACATCTGGAAAATCATTCCATTGTGTTATGACTAACCAAAATGGACACCACTTTACTGAACAAGAACACTGTTATGCTGTGGTGACACTGACATCCAACGAAGACGGCCCACAGATATACATGAATGAATTTGGGTTCAGAACTTCCCTTAAAGGAGGTTCAAATAACCAAATTTTAGTCATGGAAAAATAATAGAAATATACCAGAAGTATGTAAAACGTACTTCTGGTTTTTAATTTCACTTTACTATTGAGACATTAATTTTTACTTTATTTTATGCTATAATCGACCTATGAATCTCATGAAAACCATATTTCCGACTTTTTCGGATACGTTTATAAAGAAAGCCGAAAAGATAGTAAAAGCTGTAAATACCGAAGAAGTTGAGGTGGTGAAACTCGCCGATGCTGATTTTCCAATAAAAACACAAGAACTCAAAGATAAACTTGCATCAGGTACATCAATTGATGATATTCTTCCATATGCATTTGCGCTTGTTCGTGAGGCTTCAAAACGTACACTTGGGCAACGCCACTATGATGTTCAAATTATTGGTGGATATGCACTCCACTCTGGTCATATTGCCGAAATGCGTACCGGAGAAGGAAAGACACTCGTTGGAACACTCCCTGTGTATCTCAATGCTCTGACTGGTAATGGAGTTCATGTTGTCACTGTAAATGATTACCTTGCGCGTCGTGACGCTGTGTGGATGGGTCAAGTGTATGCATTCCTCGGTCTTACTATCGGTATTATTAATTCTCAAAACGTCTCATATCAGTATGATCCAAAACATACAGAACAAGATGAGAATCGCGACGATGTTGGGTCATTTAAGGTAGTTTATGATTTTTTACGTCCGACTACGAGAAAAGAAGCATATGCATTAGATATCACTTACGGAACCAATAATGAATTTGGATTTGATTATCTCCGTGACAACCTCGTGGTGTCAAAAGAGCAACTCTCACAACGGCAACCTTTTTATGCAGTCGTAGATGAAATAGACTCTATTTTGATTGATGAGTCTCGTACCCCGCTTATTATTTCAAATGAATCAAGTGAATCAGAAAAACTCTATACTGATTTTGCGCGTATTGCAAAACTCCTCATAAAAGATGATGACTATAAGATAGATGAAAAACAGCACACTATTGAAATTACTGACCAAGGGATTACCAAAGCAGAACAAATGCTTGGTATAGAAAATATTTATACAGAAAAAGGTATTAAGTATGTCCACCATCTTGAAATTGCTATCAAAGCTCAATCTCTTTATCATAAAGACAAAGAGTATGTTGTTGCTGACAATGAAATTATTATCGTTGACTCTTTTACAGGACGATTACAACCAGGACGTCGTTGGTCAGAAGGAATTCATCAAGCAATAGAGGCGAAGGAAGGTGTTGAAATTCAAAAAGAAACAAAAAGTGTCGCGACTATTACATTCCAAAACTATTTTAGATTTTATAAAAAGCTCGCTGGTATGACAGGAACCGCAGAAACTTCCAAAGAAGAGTTTTTGAAAGTATATGGCCTTGAAGTTGTGGCTATCCCAACACACCGACCTGTGAAGCGTATTGACCAAAACGACTTTATTTTTCAAAATGAAAAAGGAAAATTCAAAGCGATTGCCAAGAAAGTAAAAACTCTTCAAGAGAAAGGACAACCAGTACTTATTGGTACTGTTTCAATTGAGAAAAATGAACTTCTCTCTGCGTACCTTTCAAGTGAAGCTGTCGCGCATACAGTACTCAATGCAAAGAACCATGAAAAAGAGGGTGCTATTATCGCAGATGCTGGACGGAAAGGTAGTGTGGTAATCGCGACAAACATGGCTGGGCGTGGAGTTGATATTAAACTTGGTGGATCTCATGCAACAGAGACAGAATCAGAAGAGATTAAAACTCTTGGTGGTTTATTTGTGATGGGTACAGAGCGTCATGAAGCACGCCGTATTGATAATCAGCTTCGAGGACGAGCAGGCCGACAAGGAGATCCAGGAGAAACACAATTTTATGTATCTCTTGAAGATGACCTGATGCGTATTTTCGGACCAGATAGAATCAAAGGCATTATGACAAAACTTGGTGTTCCTGAAGATGAACCAATTCAAAATAAGATGATCTCTCGTGGGCTTGAAAGTGCACAGGAAAAAATTGAAGGATTTCACTTTGACTCTCGAAAACACACACTTGAATACGATTCTGTGATGAACCACCAGCGTGAGACAGTCTATGCTCGCCGTCGTAAAATGGTAGAAGCAGAAAAAGCACATATAGAAGAGTATCTTGTAGAATTTATTGGGGCAGATCCGGAATATAGCGAAGAATTACAAAAGCTCATTGATGAGCGAAAGAAACTCGTCGGCGATGAGGCGTTTATTGAAACATTTCGTCGTGTCGTCCTCCATGTAACTGATATTCTCTGGGTAGAACATTTGGAAACAATGGATTATCTGAAGTCTTCAGTGAATCTCCGTGCATATGGCCAGCGTGAGCCACTCATTGAATATAAAAAAGAAGGATTACAGCTTTTTAAAATGATGGAAATTTCATTCCGTGATCAAGTAATTAACTTCATCAAAACGATGAACACCGAGGCTAGGGTTGCAGGGTCCCAACCGATGGACGATATTAAAGAAAACTATGTTCCTCATCATGAAGAGATTGGTTCATTTGGAATAGAAGGTACTGCTGAAATGAATACTCACGCTCAACCAATTGAAGCAAAAGATAGTAAGGGGAAAGATATTGGCCGAAATGATCCTTGTTACTGCGGAAGTGGTAAAAAGTTTAAGAAGTGTCATGGAGTATAAGAGAGAATGCTAAATTCTAAATGTTAAATGCTAAAATAGAAACCAAAACAGCAGGGCGCCAAAGGCGCCCTGCTGTTTTCTGTTGATTATGCTATAATGCATATATGAATAGTGAAAATGTAAAACTCGTCGTTTTTGTTCCAATAAGTCATGCAGATATTGTTCGAGAAACGCTGGGAAAAGCTGGAGCAGGAAAAATCGGTAACTACACTTTTTGTTCTTTTTCCGTATCTGGGTACGGGCGGTTCTTGCCTGAGCAAGGTGCAACTCCCGCTATTGGGGAGGTCGGTGTATTTGAAAAAGTTGAAGAAGAAAGAATCGAAGTTGTTTGTCCGACTGGAATAATAAAAGATGTAATACAGGCCATGAAGGCGGCTCATCCTTATGAAGAAATTGCTTATGAGGTATATCCACTCTTGAATTTTGAATAATTTATGAAAACAATCATGACTCTCTGTATTATCCGAGATGGAGACAATATCCTACTTGCCGAGAAGAAGCGAGGATTTGGTGTTGGCTATTGGAATGGCTATGGAGGCAAGCTCGAGGATGGGGAGACAATAGAACAAGCACTCGTACGAGAAGTTAAAGAAGAATCTGGACTGGATCTCCTTGAATACAAAAAACGGGGGGGAGATGGAATTTCATCTCTCTGATGGAGCAATAAAAGAGGTTCATATATATGAAGGGGTGAAATGGGTAGGAGAGCCAGTTGAAACTGAGGAAATGCGACCCGCTTGGTTCTCTATCTCTCATATTCCTATGGAGAATATGTGGGCAAGCGACCTCCATTGGTATCCATCTTTCCTCAAACGAGAGGATTTTCGAGGTAGAATAGACTTTGATGAAAACAAGCAGGTAACTGCTATAAAAATGTACTAATTATATTGACTAAAGTCAAGTAAATATGACATAAAAAGCCTTATAAAATAAGGCTTTTTATGATTTGACAAGAGGTAAAAATATTGTGTAGCTATTGACAAAATTGACGGAGTTTGCTAGTATATAACCAGAACCTAGAGTATTGAGTACAGTTTATTGTAATCAATAATATAAGGTTTTTTTGTTTCTTGGCCTAATTGGCCTAGAAATAGAAATCAGTTTTGGTGTTTGGCGGAGCGAAATCGCCAGTTATGACTTTGCATAAGATTGCAAAACCTCTACAGATCTTTGCTGTTCTTCCTATTTTAACAGCAAACGTTGTATCGGCGACACCACTGTTGCCTGTACAAGATAACGTCCCCACTGTAGTTGTATCGCAGAATGAACAAAATGGGCTCCTTTTTGGAAAGAAGCTTGATAACAAACAAGCTGAACTCGAAGAAAAGGCACAAAAAATTGACAATTATTTTAAAAGTAAAAATCTACCTATGGCAGGATATGGTAAGAAGTTCGTAGAAGAAGCTGAGAAAAACGGCCTCCCATACAATCTTTTGCCGGCAGTCGGTATGATAGAAACTACTGGAGGTAAGTTTGCTTGTAAAAAAGTAGCCTTTAGTTGGTTCGGATGGGGATCATGTAAAATTCCTTTCCAATCTGTCGACGAATCTATCGAGAAAATTTCTCACCACCTTGGTGGAAATCACCCGAAGACCTCACGGTATTATGACGGCAAGGATGTTGACGGTATTCTTAAATCGTACAACCCACCTTCTGTTGTTCCAGACTATAGTGCGAAAGTTCAGAGAGTTATGACTGCGATTGATAATCAACCAGTCTAAAACAAAAAACCATCAAGCAATTGATGGTTTTTTGTTTTTTTGGTACACTATTTTTATTATAAGTAATCTCATAATTAACATTGAATGAATAAAAATTATATTTTTCTTACGCTCGTCGTGATTGTCATTATTGCTTTTGCGTATGTTGTTGTAAAACGGACACAGAAACCGGTGGACCTTTTAAGTACTGAAGGTGCCATACAGTTACAAAATGAAACTCCTACACCAGCTCTTGTTGAACAAAATACAACAGCGGGTGTAGAAACACAATTAACAGGTAATGAAAAAAAATATATGAATGACGCTGATGTAAAAACACTCGATATACAAGTAACAAAAGAAGGTACAGGAACAGTGGTTTCTAAAAAAGGAGATCATTTGACTATGAATTATACAGGGAAGCTTTTGAATGGAACTTCTTTTGACTCTAATATTGATCCGAAATTTCAGCACGTAGCACCATTTGATTTTATTATTGGTGCTGGGATGGTGATACAAGGATGGGAACAAGGACTTTTAGGTATGAAAGTAGGTGAAAAACGGACATTGACCATACCAGCAGGTATGGCTTATGGGGCACAGAGTCCAAGTCCAGCTATCCCAGCAAATTCAGCTCTTGTGTTTGATGTAGAGCTTTTGAAAATAACTCCTCCGGTGAAATAAAGTCGTATTGATTTAGAAAAAAGAGATGCATGGCGTAGCCATGCATCTCTTTTTTAGTGTGTTTAAACTCTTACGTTAATATGCTAGTATGTATATATGCAAGAAAAAATAAAAAAATTTTTAGGAAAAACGAAAAAAACAACTACCACCACTCTTAAAACTGTAAGTGATACAACTGAACAAAAATTTCCTAAGGTGTATGCATATATGTTTAAGCATAAGAAAAAATTGTACTGGATTGTTCCAGTAGTTTTATTGCTTGGGTATTTTGTTTTTAAGCCAAAAAGTATTGACCTAAATACGATTACAGTTGTTCCTGTCGAGACTAAAACTCTCACCTCTACTGTGAAGGCGAGTGGTAAGGTAACATCACAAGTTGATCTAGAGCTTTCATTTAAGAAATCTGACCTCGTGGACTCTGTACTTGTTTCCGTTGGTCAAACAGTCAAAAAAGGTCAAATTCTCGCAACACTCAAAAATCAAACTGAGCTCGGTGGTGTGATTCAAGCACGTGGGTCATTAGCTAGAGTTCTCGAAGGTGCGAGTACTGAAGAGGAACGCGTTGCAGAAGTTTTGTTGGAGAATGCACAAAAGGATCTAGTAAATACAAAAAGACAACAAGAAAAAAATATTGAAAATGCATATCGTACACTTTTGTCATCGAGCTTACAAGCAATACCTAATACATCTCTCTATTTTGCAACAGTTTCTAATCCAGCAGTGCTTGGAACATACACAGGTTCACAAGAAGGAACGTACCGTATTGAGGTATATACTTCAAGTGGTGGGTATGGATTTTATGTAACAGGATTAAACACCACGAGTGGGTCAGTATCTGCTACAAGCCCAACTCTAATTGGGCACGGTCTATCTTTACAATTTCCAACAGATTTCAATCTTGGTTCAAATAGTGTGTGGAATATCACTGTTCCAAATAAAAATGGGGCTCTGTATACCACAAATCTCAATACGTATGAATCAGTAAAGACAACAGCTGAAAGTCTTATCTCGTCAGCTCAATCTATTGTCTCTCAGAGAGAAGCAGAACTTGCATTAAAGAAAGCAAAACCAAGAAACGGAGATGTTCTTACTGCTGAAGGTCAGCTACAAAATGCTCTTGGTATTTACGAGGGTACTGTTATCCGTGCTCCAGCTGATGGTGTTGTGACTAAAGTCTCGATTAAACCAGGAGAGTTAGCAAAAGCGCTAGAGTCAAGTATTGTGATTCAGGATGTATCAAAACTCTATGTAGAGGCAAATATCAATGAGTCAAACATTACGACTATTCTTGCAGGGCAACCAGTGAGTTTTACTATTGATGCATTTGGTTCAACCCGTGTTTTCTCAGGAACGGTGATTCAAGTTGACCTAGCACCAACAGTTGCTGATGGTATCGTAAACTATGTGGTTCGAGCATCACTTGATGATACTGATCCACTGATTAAATCAGGAATGAACGCAAATCTTACCATTACTACAGGTACAAAAGAGAACGTCCTTGCTATCCCTGGTGCAAGTATTACAAAAGTAGATGATCAGCAAATAGTAAAGAAAATCACCGATGTAAAGAAAAAGAAGTTTGTAGAAGTTTCCGTGTCTACTGGAATTATGGGTGATGGGAATATGACTGAGATTACGAGCGGACTTACTACTGGTGATAGTGTTGCACTTATTGAAGCTAAATAGAAATGATTGTCATTCCGGACTTGATCCGGAATCTAGGACTACCTATACTATACATCTGGATCCTGAATCGAGTTCAGGATGACACCATAAATTACAAAATGACCACACATACACATCATCTTACAAATAAAGAATTACTCAAAAAAGAAAATTCGTTTTCTTTAAATCTCCGTGTTGGTTGGTTTTTAGCAAAACGTGATATCAAGCGTGCAAATATTTGGACAACATTACTCATTGTGATGGTGATGATGTTTACTTTTTTGAACCTTGTCGTCGTCTCTGGTATTTTAGTCGGGCTCATTGAAGGATCAGAGAATTCAGCTCGTGAATATGGTACAGGAGATGTTGTTATTTCGTCATTTTTAAATAAATCAAATATAGAAAACACTCCTGAAGTTATAGATATTGTCAAAACACTTCCTGGGTATGAGTCACACACCGTAAGATACACTGCAAGTGCACGTATTGAATCTGACTACCGTTCGACGGTCAAACCGGGTGAATTACGAAATGGTGCCGGAGGCGTACTTTCAGGTATTGATCCAGTCCAAGAAGAAAAGTTTTCTGGGTATTCTAAATTTATCATGCGTGGTGAACCACTTACTTCTACTGATTTTGATAGTGTGCTCATCGGTAAAAATTTACTGTACGAATTTACCCCCATCGAAGCTCCAGGATTCCAGACTCTCAAAAATGTGGAGATAGGTGACAAAGTGAAAGTGACGGTTGGTAAAAACAGTAAAGAATATTTTGTTAAAGGGATTTTAAAATCCAAAGTTGATGAATTTGATAGTACTATTTTAGCTGTTGATAGTGAAGTCCGTAAATTAACAGGCGCAAATGATTTGAATGCTGACGGCATCTCTATCAAGCTTAAAGATGGATATACTGATCTGAGTGCTAAACAGTTTTTGGTAAATAGTGGTGTTGGTGAATGGGCTCGAATTCAAACGTTCGAAGAGGCGATTCCTAAATTCTTAAAAGATATTAAAGGTACTTTTGCAATCCTTGGAAATGCTATTTCGGGTATTGGGCTCATCGTTGCATGTATCACCATCTTCATCGTGATTTTTGTTAATGCGATTACGCGTCGTCGGTTTATTGGAATCTTGAAGGGGATTGGTATCAATCGCCGAGCGATACTGTATTCATATATGATGCAGGCGATTATTTATGCTTTGTTTGGTATTGCGATTGGTATGTTTTTAACTTTTACTCTCATTAAGCCGAGTATCGCTGCTCATCCAATCGATTTTCCGTTCTCTGATGGTATTCTTGTTGCGACTGTTCCTGGTACAATACAGCGTGCAATTATATTACTCATTGCGACCATTATTGCTGGGTATATTCCAGCGCGGATTGTGGTCAAGCAAAATACATTAAGTGCAATTTTAGGAAGATAAATAATATGATACAAGTAAAAGATTTAAGAAAAGTTTTTAAAAGTGGAGATAGTGAGATTGTGGCGCTCAAGGATTTGACCTTCTCAGTCCCGAAAGGGCAGTTTTTGACCATAACAGGAAAGTCAGGTAGTGGAAAATCGACACTCTTATACCAATTGAGTCTTCTTGATACTCCAACTGCGGGATCGATTAAAATTGAGAATCAAGAAATGATTGGTCTGTCTGAAAATGAACGAACACAAATTCGTCTTAATAATCTCGGATATATTTTTCAAGACTATGCGATTATTCCAACGCTTACTGCACTTGAAAATACAATGGTCCCACTTCTTCAGCAAGGGTATTCTGAAAAAGAAGCAAAAGATATTGCGATAAGTGCACTCGGTAAAGTCGAGATGCTTAATCGCCTTGATAATCTCCCGAGTGCACTATCGGGCGGACAACAACAGCGTGTCGCTATTGCGCGTGCTATAGCACATAAACCAAAAATTATTTTTGCTGATGAACCTACTGCAAACCTCGACTCTGAAACATCCGACCAAGTCATTAAGACGTTTTTGGAATTGAGTAAAGAAGGGCAGACCATTATTATGGTGACGCACGAACCAGAGTATGCAAAGCTCTCTGATCGGACAATTTTCCTCGTTGACGGAGCTCTTGTAAGTGATATAAATAATAAGTAGATTGATTTTTTAGCTCATATCCTATTTCGCTTAGGAATATAAAGACCATATATTGACAAATATATGGTCTTTATGCTATAATAAGGAAAATATTTTCGTAATTTTTCAATTAAATAAACAATAAAATTCTATTCACATGCAGAAACTCAATTTGCCAAAATTTACTTTTTGGAACAAAATCGCTAAAAAAATCTCTTTTATTAATATGAAGGAGGTAAATTCTCTGGTTGCTAAGTTGCAACTCGGAGAGATGTCTTTGTTGAATTCAATGGGGATTTCAGATTCATTGGAGATTATAAATCGCCAAGAGACAATGAAGTTACTCAATAAGTACCCTGAACTTCGTAAGTTTATCATGAGGCATGACCTATCATCCGTATTTCCTGGTAATGAAATTTCTTTTTTGGATCAGTTTAATGTAAATTCAGAACACTCTCTTTTTGTCAAAAAACTAAAACACCTATTGGCTGTTCTTCGTAAAATAAAACAAAAAGAAGGTCGTTTTGTCGGTAGTGTAAAAACTTTTTTTGATTTTCTTCAGGACAACCTCGAAGCTATTAATGTAAATGAAAATGAATTTGCTTTAGTTGCTGGTAAGGAGATTTCAAAAGGTTCATTTATGCAAGGTTCAGTTGATTATGATTTAACATTGCAAGCAAATGGTTATGACGTTATTAATGATGCGTCATCCAGATGTTTTGGTCACAAGAGATATTCTTACAACGAAAGACTCATCACAATACCATATGATTGGTCAGAGTTTAAATGGTGGGCGTATCGTTATTTATTGCCATGGAACGGTGTAAGAATTTATTTACATAATTCCCGTGCCATGAAGGTCAACAACACAACAAGTATTATCGAAAAGACTCCTCCAGTTGTTATTGAAACAATACGTGATTTCTTGGAATATCGCGTTGTAAGTCCTATCTGGCAAGAGTTGGCGAAGACTTCTAAAGATTTTCCTGACTCCGTAAGATTTAGAATTAGGTGTTTATTCACGTATAATCATACGGGTCTTAAAGTTAAACTTGGAAGTATTCAACCTCTTGGGACTTCTATCGCTTCAAAAGAAGATTTCGCTAAAGTGTATCCATTTCTCAATAATGATCTTATTGGGTATTCAAAGGATAAGCTTGAGTCATTTAAGGAATTTTCTATGTCTACATATTCTAATCTTGAAATCAAGAACGGTACATTACAGGTATTGATGGCTTTCTGGAAGGCTCTCGAAGTTCAAAAAGAATATCGTAAATTGATTTATGATGGAATGATTATTGAGTCAAGAAATGTTGATATAGAATTTAAATTATTTTCCATGAAACAAGTCTGTGAATTAGAAGATATCAGTCCGTATCACCAAAATATTATGACAGTTCGCGATTTTATTGGTCATCATTTTGAAACTTTACAGAGCATGGCTAAGATGATGGATACATTCGCGGATAGGGCTCAATCTTGGAATCTACCGTTTAGCTTTCCTGACATTTTAGGTGAAGAGCATCATCTCATAGAGTTTTCAAAATTGTTGCCCGTTCACCTTATTAACAGAACAAAAGTTATTGGTGGTGATGAAGTGAAGATAAAACCAGACGATTTGGTTCCAATCACCATGCCTTCATTGAACGGCAGGATGGTTGCATTAACAGGTCAAAACGCCGGCGGTAAAACAGTCGCACTAGTTAGCTTGATGGATAACATTTATCTTGCTCAGTCTGGACTTCCTGTTTTTGCTGAATCATTTGCACTCAATCCAAAAGAAACAGTAGCAACTGTCTTTATTGAAAAAGGTGAAGGTTCACTTTTGGAACTTGTACTTGGTAAAATTAAAAATGTTATCGAAGTGTCAAAAGTTTCGAATCCCAATAAAACAATTGTTGTTATGGATGAACTATTAAGTGGAACACAGGAAATGGCTGGTCGCGACTTGGGTGAAGAAGTTTTAAAGAAATTGAATACCATCGGTTGCTCAGTTATCTTTAATACTCAAATTACTGCTTTGGCAGAGTTTGCGGAAACTGATCTTAACGCATTGACCTTTAAATTTGATCTTGATCATCTTATTAAACCAGGCATAGGTTCTGGTGGTTCTAAGCGATTAGCAGATCAAATTGGTTTAACAGCAGTTCTTGAAAGTTAGTTTTTTATTAAAAATGGTAAAAACCCGTCTTATTAGGCGGGTTTTTTTATGTTATACTGTCTCTTATTACCCTTAATCATACATATATATATGGAACATCAAAAAACAACAGACGATTTATTTAAAAAAATAGGATGGTTGGTTATTGTCCTTTCTGTAGTTGGGATTCTTATCGGACTGAAAACTATCAAAGAGTTTAGCTTTATCGGCAAAGGCGCAAATGAAACAAACCAATTTTCCGTGAGTGGGCGTGGTGAGGCATATGCATCACCTGATGTAGCACAACTTACTTTTATCGTAGAAAAAGAAGCGAAAACAGTTAAAGAATCAAATACATTTGTTGATGAAAAAATGGCGAAGATCGTCTCATTTCTCAAAGAACAAAAAATTGACGAGAAAGATATCAAGACAGTAAATAATAGTTTTTACCCAGTGTATGACTATCCGCAGTGTCTCATGTATCCATGTACTCAAACACAAAAGCTTCGTGGATATACCACAAGTCGAAGTATTGAAGTAAAAGTTCGAAGTATTGATAATGCAGCAGCTATTACAGAAGGACTAGCTATGCTTGAAGTGACCAACCTCCAAGGTCCAAACTTTATTGTTGATGATACTGATAAGGTTAACCAAGAAGCTCGAGATAAAGCGATAGAAAATGCTCGAGAAAAAGCTAACCAATTAGCAAAATCACTTGGTGTAAAAATTGTCCGTGTTGTTAATTTCTCAGAATCTACCGATGGCGGGTATCCTCCACAGCCAATGATGTATGGGAAAGGTGGAGCTGATATGGCGGTCCTTCAGAGTGCTAGTCCAGAGAGTCTTCCGGAGGGGCAGAATAAATATATCTCAAACGTGACGATTGTCTACGAGATACGCTAACAAATAGTGTATAGGTTTTAGGTGACAGGTTATAGTATAAACAGACGAGGTGTCCGAAGGACACCTCGTCTGTTGTCTATTCTGTATTTTCTGTACCCTACAACCTACCACCTAAACCCTCGCTCATGCTATAGTGTCTGCATGAATTCCGACAACACACTCTTTTTCCAAACCCACCCTGAACTGAAAAATATTCTAGAAGCACACGGAAGTAAGACAATTATGGAGTATATTACTTTTGTGAATGACTTTATTTCAAAGGGTGATTTTTCTTTTTTTGACCAACGACAGGAAGATTTTTTTGCAGTGTATCAAGAAACACTGAAATCGATTTTTGACGAGCGTGTCATTCGGGAGTCTATTGAAACCCTTAAAAAAAATAGACTTATCTCTACTGCTGATCATCAAGGTGTCATCTCACATCCATTTTTTCTCAGTAGTACCTATGCTCGTACTCTCTATGCTCAAAAAGTAGGTCAGGGGAGTGTTGTGACTTTTCCGTGTGCAAGTATCTCTCTTTCAAATTCATCTTTTCCTCGAGGGCTTATTGTTCATGATCGTGATGATGTTGAGAAAAAAATATATTTTAAATCTCTCGTCCATAAACTCAATCCGGTCTTTTGTGAAGAAAAAATAGAGAGAGACGGTGTACAGAAAATGTATGATACTCTCTCTTCAATTACTCTTGAGAAAGAAATGCGTAAAAAAATACTTTCTGTATTTAAAGATATCTTTTTTTCAGAAAAATTTCTAAGCTTGGAAAGTTTCGATGAACAGTGTACGTATGGGAGTTTAATGCTTTGGAAGTATGTTCCTACTTTCGAAAATATAGATCTCATCTATGTATCTCAAGAAAAAGTAGTAACTGATTTGATTATTAAAAAACATTTGGGTGGCGATACGCTGATCCACTCTCTTTTGTTCGATGAAACGTATCATGCACTTTTTGTAAGATATTTTGATGGAATTACTGGGGCATTTGATATACAGGCGAAGAAAGGTACGCAACTGTTTTGGGGTGTTCGCGCGCATGAACGTGTCGCACTTTTTATTCAAGAAAATAAGCTCATTGATAGTAATGGAGATATATTTCTAATAATAGAGACAGAAGAAATAAAAAAAGCATTACAAGAGAGGCGAATCATGCCGAGCATGCCACTCGTTTTTATTGTGCTCTCTTTTTACTATGGTTTTGTCTGTGGTGGGGGATTTAGTCAGGTGGATTATCTGGGGTCTATGAAAAATGCCTGGATGAATATGCTTCGTGATGTTGGAGAAAATAGTGAAACTGATCAAGTAGAAAAAATACCGACTAATATTTTGCTTGGTGACTATGCAACGATTCAGTCTGGAGATACTAAAAAATTGCGTCATGCTTTTCATTTAATCATGAAAGATTCAGCACATACTGAAGATATTAAAAAAATCTTCTTACAGAGAACTATATCAGAAGACATGAAAGATGGATTTACTCTCTATTTATAAATGTATTTTTGCCACATTTGTACGGATTGAAAACGTTTCTCCCTTTTTTGTGACTTCTATGATTTCACCAGTAGGTTGAATTACTTTTTGGATGCCTGTGTATATACTGAATGCGATACTTCCAGAACCACAACTTGTTTCTGTGACGAAGGAGTTAGTTTTTTGTACATAAATAATTGGGAAGATTTGTTCGTCTTTGTAAAGAATAATTCCAAATGCGGGTAGTTTGTATTTTTTACATAATTGCGCCACCGTCTTTTTTGAGATGTCTTGTTTATTTTTTTTCGGGAGAATAACGAAACCAATTCCATCAAAAATAATACTATTTTTATTTTTCTTAAAAGGGAGTGTTATTGTAATTTTTGTATATTTTTTTGTATTTGTAAAAGAAACTTTTTCTTTTAATCCGCTTGCTTCGAGGTGTCCTTTTTTTCCGAGTGTTGAAGCAAAGGCAAGTACTGCATTGATGCATAATTCTTCTCCCATCATGACGAGTTTCGGTTTTTTTTCTTTGTACAAAAAACCAACTTGCTCCACTTGAGTGAGCAGTTTTTTAATAGTATCTTTTTTATGTAATTCACCGTGTTCTGAAACAAGCGCGGTAGTATTACCTTTTGCTATGATAAATATATCTACTTTCATCTTTTGTATATAAATATGCTACCGTATAATACCATATTTTTAGAGAAATAGATTTTTCTGTGTTTATATGCGGAAGAGGGGAGATTCGAACTCCCGGTGCGGTTTCCCGCACGCCACCTTTCCAAGGTGGTACATTAAACCGCTCTGCCACCCTTCCGTTACTGCTATAGTAGCATATTAGAGGCTGAAGACCTTGCAGACGAGTACCGTCACTGGGTCAATACTACAACTATTTGCGAGGATTCCGCCGAGTGCGCCAGTCATCATGACTGAGAGAAAACCAGCACTTGCGAGTATGATTCGAACAGCTGTTTTTTCAAACAAGAAAATAAAACTGAGAAGAAATGCTGGGATTTTTGATCTGATGAGTGTGTATATTTTTGAGTTTCTCACTTGTGGCATATTCTCCATGAATGAAATAAGATATGATATTGCAAGTACTAAAAAAATTGCCACAGTTATACTTGCAAATGTTTGATGGAGGTCGAGTGTTGCACGAAGGTGCATATCATTTCTGTTGATAATGTCTTCTATCATCTCACCGGTTGTTTCTGAGAGAAATCCAGAAACAACTCCAGTAACGAGAAGTATTCCTTTGGTGACTTCTAAAGATTCTTTTTTACGAAGGTATTTTGACAGGGAGAGCATTTCTAAAAACGCATATAAAGAGAGCAGTGCAATAGGGAAATGGACGAGTAATAAGTGGTAGTTATTGTTCATATTCACATGATACACTGTTTTTATGATGCAAACAATTGAAGTTGAGACACCAATAGGGAAGATGACCGTAATGTCAGGTAATAGTACTCTCCTCAAAAAATACCAAAAAAATATAAAGAATTACTTTTCCAAGAAAAAGTACGATATGGATTTTGCTGATTTTGATATAGAAGGTACACCATTTCAAAAAAAAGTTTTGGAGGTACTCTTTAGTGTTCCTTATGGAGAGACTATTTCATATAAGGAACTGGCAAAATACGCAGGCAAACCAAAAGCAATTCGTGCTGTTGCGAATGTAGTTGCGAGTAATAAACACTATATTTTTATTCCGTGCCATCGTGTGGTCGCAAGTGATGGAACACTTGGTGGATACGGTGCAGGATTTAAGAGAAAAGCGTGGTTATTGAGGCATGAAAGTGGAAGGATTATAAATACTAAATGAGAAATACGAAAAGCATAACAGCGGGGGGGGGGGGGGGGGGGGCGGGGGGGGGGGGTGGGTGGGGAATAAAAAAAAAAAAATCAAAAAACCCAAAACAACAACAGCGGGACGCCCTTCGGGCGCCCCGCTGTTTGATTTTTCCTATAACCTAATACCTATCAACTATAACCTAGCGCGTGCTATAGTTTCTCTATGCACACAGCACACAGTGTTAAAAAAATAGGATTCTATGATTCTGGATTAGGAGGACTCTTTTTAATGCACTATGTACAAACAGTATTTCCGGGATACGAATATGTCTTTTTGGGGGATGAGAAAAATCTACCCTATGGTCCACGTCCTGTCGAAGAACTATTTACCTTTGCTCGTACTGCTATCGATTTTTTATATGATAAAGAAAATTGCGATATTGTCGTTATTGCGTGCAATACGCTCTCTGCGACTGTGTATGAAACTTTGGCGCTCGAGTACAAGGTAAAGCATCCTGACCGATTACTTATCGATGTCATTACACCGACTATCGACGCACTTGAGAAAGATACACACTTCAGTGTCTTTGGAACACTACGCACTATTGAAAGTCATCTCTATCGAGATGGCATTACTAAAAATTTTCCTGACGCGAAAGTCGATGAGTACGTCGCGACTAATCTTGCATTGTTGATAGAAGAAAAAAGAGATACGACCGAATCAATCAGTTCTTTTAAAGATCAGGTTTATCCTCATCCTCATACGATGATCTTGAGTTGTACTCATTATGGAATAGTGGAAGATGTTTTTCGAAAGGTATATCCAGAGTGTTCCGAGATTATTTCCCAGCACTCAATCATAACTGATCTCTTTCGTTTCATGCTCCATCCAGGAGGTGAAGAGGTATCTGTGCGGATATTGGTGACAAAAGATAATCCAGTGCTTACTGCATATAGTAAAGAATGGTTTCCTTCGGTAGGGCCTGAAGTGATAAATCTCTAAACACACTCTGCGCTTGTGTGGTATGATATCCAAGTAATGAAACCTGTTATTCCACCACATGCAAAAAAAGTCTTTGAAGGGATTATTTTTGATATTCATCAGTGGCAACAAGAAATGTTTGACGGTACTACTGCGACCTTTGAACTCGCCAGTAGACCAAGTGTTGTCGTAACACTCCCTGTGATGGGTGATAAAATCTTGGTGGTTAAGGAAGAACAGCCGGGACGTCCACCGTATATTTCTGCACCAGCTGGATTTTCTGAGAAACAAGATATTGATGCACTCGCAACTGGAAAACGAGAACTACGGGAAGAAACAGGCCTCACGAGTGACGACTGGGAACTTTTTGATATATATGAACTCTATCCGCGGATGAGTGTCACAGACGTAGTCTATATTGCTCGTGATTGTAAAAAGACTCATGAGAAGACTCTCGATCGTGGAGAGCGACCTCTTGAAGATTTATGGCTGACGCTCGATGAATTTATTGATTTAGTTGATCGACCTGATTTTGCGAGTTTGTTTATGAAACATCATCTTGTTCGTGCAAAGTATGATCCTGAGTACAGAGAAGTTTTGAGGAAGAAAATTTTTGGTTAGTATGAAAAAAACTACAGCAAAATCAGATTTGTATGAGTTACCAAATCTCGGTCCACGTTCCATCGAACGTTTGGAAAAAATCGGTGTGACTTCGATAAAACAATTACAAAAGCATGGACCAGAAAAAGTCTATGACATGCTCTGCACTCATTACAAAACTCACATGCATATGGCGTTTCTGTACGTCCTCCGCTCTGCGTACTCGTATGCGAACGGTAAAATTGACCGAGATGGCGCATTACGCTGGTGGATGTTTCGTTCAGTGAAAGATAAAGACTTGGTTTTGCAGTATCAAAAGAAGTTTTGTAAAAAATAACACACAATTGGTGCGGACATACTGTTGTGGTATTATGGAGGTGAACCTAAAACCCCTCAATACATGTCACATAAAGTATCACCCTATACTTCAGTAGAGCTCCATACTTCCTCTGTTGTTATCCCATTTTTTATTGATAGTGACGAATACTTCCTTTTTTGGGAAGGATCACACCAGCTCATCGAAACAGCTGATGATGGCTTTATTCGTTATTTTCACTATTACGGTTTTTGTCTTGTTGAGCATCGAAGTCTTGAGCTTCTTGAAAAAATTCATTTTGAATTAACAGAAGAAAAGTTGATCGAACATGGATTACCTCCGTATGTGAGTATCGTGCTCCCTTCACAGTGTGAATACAGTTATCCAAGTCCCGCTGATGACAGACGTCAGCGAAGACGGTATCCTGGTATTTTTCGTTCTCCAGCTGGGAGGACAGAAGGCGTTGTATTTTTTGTCGATGATTGGGATGGCTATCGTGCGTTTATTGTAAAGAAAATAGTAGAGTAACTTATTCCATAACCTGTATGTTGATACAGGTTATGGTTTTTTTATTTCTTTATAATTTGGAATTTATAATTTATAATTGTTTGTATGGCTCTAGTTAAAACAAAAAAAGAAATAGAAAACATACAAACTGCGTGTCAGATTACCGACGAGATTTTTAAAGAGGTGATTGTGTATGTGAAAAAAAATCGAGCGTGTACTGAGATTGAATTACAAAAATATATTTTACAACTCATAAAAAACAGAAATCTTCGCCCAAGTTTTCCGCCGATTGTGACTTCGGGTTTCCGAGCAGGGAACGACATTCACCCAAAACCGACTGATAAAAAACTTGCCGGATTTACTATTATTGATCTCGGTGTTCGGTATAACGGATTTTGTTCTGATATGACTCGTACTATCTATGTAGGTGGACCAACAGAAAAAGAAAAAGAACTGTATCAAAAAATACTTGATGTGCAGTTGCTCGGTATCAAGCTTTCTCAGTCTGATGTGCGTTGTAGTGATATTGATGCGTCTGTGCGTTCATCACTTGATTCGCTTAAGAAATATTTTATTCATACCCTCGGACACGGTGTCGGACGAAAAATTCACGAAGCACCGATTATCTATGAAAAACGTACTAAGCCAGTTTTGAAAGATGCTATGGTGATTACTATTGAACCAGGTATCTATATCAAAAACAAGCTCGGAATAAGGATAGAAGATACGATTGTGGTCCAAGGTAAGAAACCGCTCATTTTGACTAAAACAACTAAAAAATTAATTTCTCTATAATACGCACAACCTCACTTGTTGTGTCATTCCGGACTTGATCCGGAATCTAGAGTTTTGGAATGATCCATCCTGGATTCCGGATCAAGTCCGGAATGACAATGCGGGCACATAACCCTTTCACAAAATATCGTATTTGTTATACTGTAATTGTATTAGTTTAATTATTACATTTCATGAATTCATCATTTTCTATCAAAGAAGCATTTTCCTACGGTTGGGAGACATTTAAAAAACAATGGAAGTCTTTATTACCGTATTTTGCTGTACTTATTATTATACAAGTTGTATTCTCTTATCTTGGAGGAGAAAAAAGTCCAGTTGGTCTAACAGGGGCTATGGTCATAAATCTCCTTGGGACAGTTGTCAGTATTTTCTTGTCTGCAAGTATGATTAAAACAATACTTATGGTTAATAATCATCACACTATCTCTATTTCTAAAAATATTTTTTGTGCGACTCGTAAAGAAACATGGAGATATTTTAAAACTGGACTTGTTTTTGCCCTGTATTTACTTCCTGCATTTATTCCTCTCGCTATCATTGGTGGTCTCTTCGCTGTAGTTATTACAACTTCTCCAGCTCTGTTACCTGTAATGATACTCGTTGTTATCGCTGCAGTAGTTGCGGTAGTGTTCTATGTATCGAGTCTCTTTTTTTCTTATTACATTTCTTTTGAACATAATTTTAAAATCTTTGAAAATGTCAGATACAGTTTGAAAATAACAAAAGGCAATAGATGGAAACTTGTGTATTTTTCTGTGATTTCATTTTTGCTCATCTTGCTCGGATTTGTATGTTTTTTTGTTGGTATTATGATTACTATCCCTATTGTTCAGCTTGCGACCGTTTATGTTTACAAAAAGCTTGATGCACAGTATCAAGCAAAAGAGGGTAAGACTGAATCTACTTCAGAAGCTACTACTGTTCATATTCATGCAGAGACAGTCACCGATGTTGAAATCCAACCAGAGGAAATTACGGCATCTAAAGAAGATATCAAAGAATAACATATTTTTATTATTCATACATGCATACTTTTAAAAAAACAATTATTCTAACTATTCTTTTTTTCCCAAGTTTTTTTGCGTATGCACAGTATGAATCAAACACTGTTATTCTCAATCCGTATGGACCTGACTATCGAGAACCAAAAATCTATGGTGTTGGTGAAATAACACCAGTATCATCTATTGCTGAGGATTCAAAAAAGACAGAAACAAAAACTATCGTTACAACACCAACTGATCTTTTTGAAACCCCGAAACAAGACACTTCTTTTTTAAGTAATTTATTTTCTCAGAAATTAAAGCTTGATGTAAAAGCAGTAGATGATGCATGTAAGGCAGGGGGAGAAACTTCTATTCCTTGGACACTGACTGATGGTGGTGTGTCTATTGATACAGCTGATGAATTAAAAAGTGTTGTAGATCAAGCTATTCATGCTGACCCACGACTTCGTCGGATAGTGATAAAAGAAAACATGCTGGAGATGGACTACTTGCAACCTGCGCGACTGTTCGGGCTTATTCCTGTGAACTATTTGTACAAAGTGTCTATCGATGTAACTACTCTCAAAACTGATATCCAAAATCCAAGCTGGCTTTCTTTTGCAAAAACGTTTCATACTGATGTGACAGAAGTCCTTTCAAAAAACATGGCATCTATTTTTACGACCGATGCGATTACGTATGTTGCCAAGCAAAATCTTTTTTATAAACATGCGATTACTATCAGTGCAGTATCGCAGAGTATGAATCCAGTTACTATCTATCCATTTGCAAATACATTTTGGATTTGTTTTGTTGTTCCATACTTCGTAGTATTTCTTCTCTTGTTCGGTATCTTGATCGGCTTTCTGTTTTATTTTTGGGCAAAGAGACGTACACAGAGGTATGTCAGCAGGATAAAAGGTGCTGAGTTTAAAAGAGGAGTTTTTCCAACCATGACCGCGACTCATTCTAAAAAACCACTTCAAGTAGATGATGATAGGGATGATGGAAGTTTGGAAGATTATATACAATCAAAACGATTTAAGTAAAATAAATAGAAAATGGGGCGCCCTTCGGGCGCCCCATTTTCTATGATATACTCTGTGCATGAAAGGATATGTAGACTATTTTAAAGGCAAAAAAATAACCGTTCTAGGACTTGGGCTTTTAGGGAAACGTATTGAATGTATCAAGTTTTTCTCTCTTTGTGGGGCACAAGTGCTCGTGACTGACCTCAAGAAAAAGT
Organism: uncultured Candidatus Saccharibacteria bacterium; assembly: GCA_964626965.1. GTDB lineage: Bacteria > Patescibacteriota > Minisyncoccia > Phycocordibacterales > UBA9973 > CAZEPT01. The sequence goes on from CAZVHB010000001.1 coordinate 67,652, forward strand.
CTGATTTATTGCCAGCTCTCAAAGAATTGAAGTCATATAAAAATATTACCTATCATTTAGGTGAACACAGGCTTGAGGATTTTGAAAACTGTGACTTTGTTTTGAAAGGACAAGGAACACCGCTTGATTCTATCTATATTGCTCACGCACAAAAAAAAGGGATCCCAGTAGAAATGGATGAATCACTGTTCTTGAAACTCGCACCGAAAGACGTCACGGTTATTGGTGTGACTGGAACACGAGGAAAAACTACGACAACAATGCTCATCTATCACACATTAAAAAAAGTAGGACGTGGCCGTGTATTTCTTGGTGGTAATATCAAAGGGACTGCAGTACTTCCACTTTTGAAAACTATCAAAAGTGGTGATACACTCGTGCTCGAGCTTTCATCGTGGCAGTTGCAAGGATTCGGCGATGCAAAAATTTCTCCGCACATTTCTGTATTTACAAATTTCATGGAGGATCACTTGAATTACTACAAAGGTTCTATGGATGCATATTTTCTCGACAAGTCTCATATTGTCAGCTATCAGAAAAAAGATGACGTCTGTGTTGCAGGTGCGAGCGTGTATGCAAAAATAAAAAAACTAAAACCAAAGAGCTCGCTCATTAAAGCTGATGCGCAGAGTATTCCAAAAAATTGGAAGCTCCTCATTCCGGGCGAACACAACAGAGAAAACGCTGCGTGTGCGTACGAAGCACTCCGCGCGTTTGGTCTGAAAGACAAAGATATTAAAACAGGTTTTGAAAACTTTAAAGGTGTGAACGGACGACTTTCATTCGTTCGAAATTACAAAGGTATCTCTATCTATAATGACACGTGTTCCACAACACCGGTTGCGCTCTCTGTTGCTTTGCAATCTTTTCCTGATAAACATATCGTGCTGATTTTTGGTGGAACAACCAAAGGTATCCCACTTGGAAATTTACCAAAACTCATTTCAAAATACGCAGGTGAAGTTGTATTGTTACCTGGTACAGGAACGGATGAACTCATTTCTGTATTACAACAAGGTACCTATAATCAAGTAAAAACACTCAAAGATGCAGTTAAGCAAGCTCTCACTCGTGCAACAAAAGGAAGTATTGTTTTATTCTCTCCAGGCTTCACATCTTTTGGTATGTTCAAAAATGAATATGACCGTGGTGATCAGTTTGAGAAAATAATTAAGGAATTGAAGTAGTATGGATATTCAAGTAGACACTCAGAATCACATTCCTTTTATTATTAAAAATGCAGAAATATGTATTTTTCCAAATAAAGAAACTATTGATGTCAGTGTCATAAAACCTATTCAAGCACATACAAATAACATTCTAGAGATAGTGTATGGTGATGAGGGTCTTGAAAATTGTGATGGGCTCTGTACTCAAAAAAAAGATGTCCGACTCGCAATCGGTACTTCAGATTGTGCACCAGTTTGTTTTATTTCTCCGAAAAAAGTGGGAATAGTACACTGTGGTTGGCGTGGTCTTGTGTCTGGAATAGTAGAACATATGAAAAGTGTATTTGATATGGAACACACAACTGTCTATGTTGCTCCGTTTCTTCATCGTTTTGAAATACAAAAAGATTTTTGTTTTGACGAAATCCAAACACGTTTTGGTGATACCTATTTTTCTTATGAAGGGGACAGACTATTTTTTGAATTTAAAAATGTGCTTGCAGATGTCATTGCACGACCGATTATTTGGGATTCAAGAAATACACACGATGATATATCACTTCCGAGTCATAGACGAGGAGATGTGTATAATTTTGTGACAACAATAAAAATGATGTAAATCCCTCGTTCAAATGGGTGGATTTTGGTATACTGCGAATATGCAAAATACAGGCTGGATTCCGGATCAAGTCCGGAATGACAACAAAGAAAAAATAGAAATATCACAACTCAAGAAAGTATTTTTTTACGGCATTGGTGGTATTGGTATTTCGGCGATTGCGCGGATGATGCTAGAAGCGGGCAAAGTCGTTGTCGGTCAAGATACTAAAGATAGTGAGAATATCGCACATTTGCGTGAACTCGGAGCCACTGTGTCTATTGGACAAAGTATTGATGCAATACCAAGTGACACTGACCTCATTGTCTACTCTCGGGCTATTGAAGTCCTTGAACCAGAATTTCTAAAAGCTATTAAAGCTCTCGCTATTCCATCTCTCGTCTATCCAGAAATGCTCGGACTTGTATCAAAAGATATGTATACGATCGCTGTTTCTGGCTCACACGGGAAAACAACAACCACCGGTATGGTTGCACATATGTTGATGAAACTCGGCGCTGATCCAACAGTCGTCATTGGAAGTTTTTTGCAAGGAACGCAGTCAAATTTTATTCAAGGGAAGAGTAAGTATTTTGTGGTGGAAGCAGATGAGTATCATCGTGCATTTTTAAATCTTCATCCAAATATTGTACTCATCACCAATATCGATCTTGATCATGTAGACTACTACAAAGATCTCGATGATATAAAAAGTGCGTACAAAGAACTCGTCGAAAAAGTCCCTGCTGACGGGTACGTTGTCTGTGATACTGCAAATACAGATGTGCAGGATATTATAAAAAACGTCGTCTGTACTGTCGTTGATTACAAAGAATATCTCTATGAACGCGTACTGACGATTCCTGGAAGACACAACCAAGTCGATGCAACACTCGCGTACTGTGTTGGGCACTTGCTCGACTACGACAAAGAGGTTGTTGATACAGCACTCGCGACATTCCCGGGAACGTGGCGTCGGTTTGAGTATAAAGGGGTAACAACACAGAGAACGTTCGTCTACGACGACTATGCACACCATCCAACCGAAGTCAGGGCCAGTCTTCAAGCATTTCGAGAGAAATTTCCAAAAGGTGAGTACAAGCTTCACGTCTTTTTCCAACCGCATTTATTTTCTCGAACAAAAGCACTCTTTACTGAATTTACTACTTGTTTTGCTGATGCAGATAAGCTGATTCTTTTGCCGATATTTAGAGCACGTGAAGTAGATGATGGAACAATCAGTTCTGAAATTCTCGCGCAAGCCATTCATCAAGAGAATATTCAAGCGTTGTCATTTGATGAAGCAAAAACATATTTAAAAAACAAAAAAGAAACACTGACCGATAAGGATATCATTATTACTATGGGTGCAGGTGAAGCGTATGAAATAGGGGATGAGATTTTAAAATAAAATATAAAGATTTGCCCCGCACTACATTTTCAAAGAAAATGTAGTGCGGGGCTTGCTATTTATGCAATAAAAAGGTATAGTAAGTCAAGATTTATAAATTCTGACATGAAGTCGGAATCCCGAACAGAACTTCGGGCGTTATAAGGTTTAATAGTAACATAAAACAATATGGGAAATTTTGGAAAGGATAGAGATAGTGGAAGAAGTAGTGGTAAAAGTTTTGGCGGGAAGCCATCTTTTGGTGGATCACGAGGAGGTAAAAGTTTTGGTGGTGGCGACCGTGGAGGACGACCATCTTTTGGTGGACGTCGCGAAGAGCGAAGTACAGAGAGTTTTAAAGCTGTCTGTGATTCATGTCACAAATCTTGTGAAGTACCATTTCGTCCAACAACAGGCAAACCTGTGTACTGTAACGACTGTTTTGCAAAAAACCGTGATTTCGATAACCGACCATCTTTTGGTGGACGAGACGGAGATCGTGGAGGTGACCGAGGATCATTCTCACCTAGAAATGACCGACCATCACACAGTAGTCGTCCTATGCGTGATGACAGACCAGCTTTTTCATCTGCTCCAAAGGCCGATGGTTCTGAAGTTCTCAAGAAACAAATGGATGCCCTCAATGTTAAGTTTGATACAATAATGCGAGATTTTGCAGAATTGAAAAATGCAGTTCGAAATGTTGCTGTAGCAGGCGCTCCTGTTGTTGCTAAAGAAATCAAGAAAGACGTACAAAAAATACAAAAAGCAGTTACTAAAAAAGCTGCTGTTGCAAAAAAAGAAATCGTTAAAGATGTCAAAATTGCAAAGAAAGCTGTTGCTAAGGCAGTGACTAAGGTTGCAAAAAAGGTAGTAAAAAAGAGTAAATAGTATATTTGCTGGATTCCGGATCAAGTCCGGAATGACAATACAATACAAAGAGGCGGGGGGCATAGGGGCGCGCCGGGTTTTATTTGTGGGCGTTTTATGAATTTTTTTTTAACGAAAAACAAACAAAATATTTTTT
>CAZVHB010000001.1:71845-120971 GCA_964626965.1 uncultured Candidatus Saccharibacteria bacterium
GCCGCATAACGCCCTTATTAAAAAAAAAAACCAACGTGGGCGGCCCAAGCCCGCCGCGCCTCTTTGTATGTCTGGACTTTTTCTCATTTTAGTGTACAGTAAGAACAAACAAATTATTTTAAAAATGAAAAAATTCTTAAAAAATAGAGTAAAAGAGTTTTTTCTTTTACTGACTTCCGTTATCCTCGTCTGTATACCACTATTCTCATTTTTCTACATTTTCTATACGGACAGTATCACGTGGCGTTTCCATGTGTGTCTCATCGTCCTCTGTATTGGCTTTCTTGCCTCACTGAAAGTCCATGTCACATTTCCTGACGAAGAACTTGATATTGTTATTAATAAAATTTTGACTATCATCATTGCTTTTAATTTCGTCTTGTTTGTATTAGCAAATTCATGCATTACGTTACCTGCTATGTTTATCCTCAATAGGTTCAGTTATACAAGAAAATTAGCCTTCAGGATTTTAAGATTTTTCTCGGTAACCTCATGTTTTCTACTCGGAGTGCAGATTATCGAGAAAGGAGAAAGGCCGAAAGAACCATGTATCTTTGCCCCGAATCACAGAGGCTCATTTGATTATCTGTTAGCAAATTTATTTGCGCGTACAACATTGTGGCAAGTGGTTGCCGGAGATAATCTTATTAAGTTTTTTCCAATCAGCTTATTTGCTCGAATTTCATGTATTTTTATTGAAAGAGAGAAACCATTAAAAAATAAATTTCTCAATACTGTGTATACGTATTTAAAGAGTTTTTTTGTTTTAATGCCTCTCAATAAAGTTGTAATGAAAGCGGGTGAGTTTATTAAAAAAGGATATTCTATTGTCATTTTTTTTGAAGGAACACGCAAGCGCCCCTGGGTTGAGTCATTACTCGTTCCTAAAGAACAAACCCCTGTAGGTACTTTTTTTATGGCTATTCGAAATAATCGAGATATTATCCCTGTTGCAATTGATGGTTCTGATACATACAAAGAACCAATTAAGGGCCACCCGGAACAGAAAAAATGGTACGAATTAAAATGGTGGATTTCGCCGACAAAAATTACCATATCGTATCAGCCTAAGATTTTAGTTAAAGATACTGATGGAAATTTTAAAACTACGGATACACTCATGGATGAAGTGAGGCAATCAATAGAAACTGAATTAATGAAATATCAAACCGCCTCATAAGCGGTTTTTTTATTGCCTATTTTGTGGTAGATTATTGATATGAATACCGAAGACATACAAAAACTCGCAGGGCTTGCACGGCTTGCTGTTACAGATGAAGAAGCAGGGGCATTGTCTAATGATATGAATGCTATTTTGGGCTATATCAAGCAAATAGAAAACGCACATATTGAAACAGGAGAGAAAACAATACCAGTGGTGCAAAATGTTACCCGAGAAGATGTTGCACACGACAGTAATTTTGATACTCAGTCTCGTATCAAAGCAAATTTCCCGAAAGAAAAAAATGGCTATTTAGAAGTAAATAAAATTATCAATAATGATTAATCCGAAAGACCTAACAATAGAAAAAGCACATGCACTCCTCGTCAGTAAAGAAATTACTGTGCGAGAGCTTGTCGATACGTACGTATCTCAAGCTCGTGCACGAAATAGTGAGATCAACGCATATGTTGAGATTTTTACTGATCTTGATACACAAATCGCGACTGCACAAAAAATGATAGATGATGGTACGTCAACACCACTCACTGGTATCCCAACAGCGATCAAAGATAATATGCTCTACACTGGGCACGTGTCAGCGTGTGGTTCACAGATGCTCGAAAATTATGTTGGTACATACGACAGTACACTTGTATCAGATCTCAAGAAACAAGGTGCAGTGATTATTGGTCGTACGAACATGGATGAATTTGCCATGGGTTCTTCAACTGAAACGAGTTATTTTGGGAAAACAAAAAATCCATACGATGTTACTCGTGTTCCTGGTGGTTCTTCAGGTGGGCCTGCTTCTGCTATGGCAATGGATGGAGCACTTCTCTCACTTGCATCTGATACTGGTGGATCTATTCGCCAGCCAGCATCGTACTGTAACCTTGTTGGCCTCAAGCCAACATATGGAACGATGTCTCGTTTTGGACTTGTTGCGCTTGCGAGCTCCCTCGATCAGATCGGTCCAATGACCAAGACGGTTACTGATGCAGAAATTGCTTTCAATCTTCTCGCGACATACGATACACATGATAGTACTTCTGTTCCTGTTGATATGCGTGCAACCTATAAAAAAGATCTCAAGAAAAAAATTGGTGTACCATATCACTTTTTTGAAAGTGGGGGAGTACAGGCTGAAGTATTGGAGAAATTTAAACAAACCATAGAAATGCTCAAAAATGAGGGATATGAAATAGTACCAATTACGCTCGACTATATTTCTTACTCACTTCCTGTGTACTATATTATTCAGCCAGCAGAAGCATCATCCAATCTCGCCCGTTTTGACGGTATTCGCTATGGGTACTCAGAAGAACACCCATCACTCCTTGATGTATATAGCAAAACTCGTGGGACTGGGTTTGGAAAAGAAGTTCGCCGAAGAATTCTTCTTGGGACCTATGTACTCTCTCACGGGTACTATGATGCCTACTATGGTAAGGCGCTTCTTATGAAAGAACAAATTAAAAAAGAACTCAACATGGTGTATGAAGATGTTGACGCTATTATGACACCATCGACTGCTGGAACTGCATTTGCATTTGGTGAGAAATCAGGAGATCCAGTTTCTATGTATCTGGAAGATATTTTTGTTGTGCCAGCAAATATTACTGGAGATCCTGCTATTTCTATTCCACTTGGTATGGATACGAAAGGACTTCCGTTTGGAATTCAATTAATTGGTCCAGCATTTAATGAAGAAAATCTTTTTACTATTGGTAAAGATATTGAAAGTGTACTAAAATAAGTACATGGCAGAAGACACAGGACATGGCGAAGACGAAGGGCATGGACTCGGTCCTATTATATGGCTCACTGTTGCGTGTATCGTAGGTGCGCTTATTCTTGTTGCTCTTATTTTTCAAAAAGATACAACATCATTTTTTATTGCACTCAATGATCGATTCAATTCTCTTTTCGAAAATGATTTGTTTATTCGACTTCGCTTTTTCGCAGGAATTATTACTGTAGCACTTACGGGATTTGCAACATGGTTATTTTTTAAATTACTTGAAATGGAAAAAGAACATGAAAATCATGTCTATCATGCAACTGATCATAATGACCAAGCTCATACACACGAAAGAGACTTACATACTACCTATGTAGAAACACACTCCATTAATGCACAAGATACACACCAAGAGGTGAGTGATGAAGAGCGAATTGCACATGAAGAACGAACCCATGTTGATGTAAAAGAAATGCGTTCTGCGCCGAGTTTGGATGAACTTTCAAAGATGCCAGAAACACATCATATTAATACAAAAGAAGTAAACACTCCGATACCAGGCTCGCATATGTCTGTCATGCCGAGAGATCCAAATGCGATTAATTCACAAGTAAAAACAGCACCCCCACCTGCAAAAATTTTTCAAGATAGGCTACCAGGAGAATCAGGTGTACGTGGTGTACAAATAGGTGAAGAACATCCTGGTCGTCATCAATGGCAATCAGTATTACGACACGCAACATCACCTAATGAATCAGATTGGCGACTTGCCATTATTGAAGCTGATGTGATTTTAGATATGATGACGTATATTCAAGGGTTTCAAGGAGAGACGCTTGGAGAACGATTGAAAAATGCTGATCCAGGATTTTTTAAGAATGTGGATTTTGCTCGAAAGGCACACTGGATGCGAAATCAGATTGCCCATCAACCAGATATTAAATTTACTCCACGTGAGATAAATCAGGCTATTCGAATGTACGAAGCGGCGTTTAATGAGTTTAAGTATATTTAAGCAGTGAGTAGTAAATAGATAGTAGTAAATAGAAGATACATTAAAAAGAGGGAAGCCGAAGGCTTCCCTCTTTTTCTGTTCCCTGGATCGAGTTGTCTTTTCAACTCGGATATGGTATATATATTCTATGGTAATCCGAATGAGACATACGCGGTCACACACCGCAAATAGACGTTCACATCACGCACTTACGGCTATAAACGTAACAACTGATGCGAAAACTGGAGCAACTCACTTGCGTCATCACGCTGACCTTAAAACAGGTCTTTATCGTGGTAAAAAAGTACTTGATGTTGTAAAGAAAGTTGAAAAACGTCAATCAAAAGCAAAATAAATACACCAATTCTTCGGTGTATTTATTATTATAAGTTAGTTCTTTCATTAAAATCAGAGTATGGCAAATCGTCACTTATCTAGATCTGTAATTGTTCAATCACTCTTTGAGTGGGATTTTAAAGGTAACCCAGAGCAAGAAATTGGAGATATTCTTACACGTAATATTGCAGAATTTGCACCAGGGCTTGATGATGTTCCTTTTATGGAAATGATTGTTGAGAATATCACTCGCAAAAAAGAAATCATCGATGAAATCATCCAGAAGGCTGCGCCTGAATGGCCGATAGATAAGATCAATGTTGTCGACCGAAATATTCTCCGACTCGGACTCGCTGAGCTTTTGTTTGGTAATCACGAAGAAGTTCCTCCTAAAGTGGTGATCAATGAAGCTATCGAACTTGCCAAATCTTTTGGTGGAGAGAGTTCAAGTAAGTTCGTCAACGGTGTACTCGGTGCTGTGTACCGAGAAATGGGCGAACCAGGTAAAGATCAAATTTCAAAAAAGAAACCAGTACGTGACGAAGCCCCTGTGGATCCTGCAACACTTCCAAAAGAAGTGAAAGCTGGTGCTGTTGTGTATTCATTTGTCGATGGTCAAATTCATCTTGGACTTGTTCACGATGTGTTTGGGTACTGGACATTATCACGTAGTGGTGTAAAAGAAGGAGAAAATCCTGAAGGTGCAGCCACACGTGCTATCAAAGAAGAAATGAATCTTGATATTGGAATAGAAGAAGAAGTCGGTTCTATCGACTATGTCGCAAATCATCCAACGAATGGTAAAAGTTTGAGGCAGATTGTGTATTTTCTAGGGCATACTGAATACACTCCAATCACGCTTACTTCAGAAGGTGGACTCGACGATGCAAAATGGTTTACCCTCGATCAAGTTTCAAAATTAAAAATATATGACAATATTTCAGACATTATTACTAAAGCAATAACACTCCTCGTAGACAAATATCATGCAAGCTAATTTCATTCCATTTGAAGAAAAACTGAATATCCATTTTAAAAACCCGCAATTACTGATTCAAGCATTTGTACATCGTTCTTACTTGAATGAGAATAGTAATCTCAAACACGGACACAATGAACGTCTCGAATTCTTAGGTGATGCAGTTCTTGAACTCATTGTTACTACGCACTTATATGTGAATTTTCCAAATTCACCAGAAGGTGAACTAACCGCATTTCGATCATCACTTGTAAATACACAAGTGATTGGTGGTGTTGCACAAGATCTCGGTATGAACGAATATCTCCTTCTCTCAAAAGGTGAAAGTAAAGATATCGGTAAAGCCCGAATGCACATCCTCGCAAATACATTTGAATCATTTATCGGTGCACTCTATCTCGATCAAGGATACGAACCATGTAAGCTTTTTATTGAGAAATATCTCTTTCCTAAGATCGAACAGATCATCAAGCACAAGCTTTGGCGTGATGCAAAATCTCTTGTACAAGAAAAAGCTCAAGAGGTCTATCACGTCACCCCATCATATAAAGTCCTCAATGAATCTGGGCCTGACCATGATAAAAAGTTTAGTGTCGGAATTTTCTTTGGGTCTGACCTTATCGCTTCTGGTAAAGGTAAATCTAAACAAGAGGCTGAACAAAATGCAGCACAGTTGGCGATTGAAGCAAAGAAGTGGATGGACTAGAGGAAGGCTAAATGATAAATGCTCAATTAAAAATAAGATAACAGTAAAGCGGTGCGGGTTGGAAACCCGCACCCCGGTGTTTTTTCTTTTTAATTTAGGATTTATCAATTTAACCGCCACCTATATTTGTACACCTTACTGTATATTTTTACTTTGTATATATAGACAATATAGGTGTGGGGGTTTATACTTATTTTATATGGTTTTGAAGAGTATCGAATTAGCCGGATTCAAGTCTTTTGCAAAAAAGACTGTTTTGGTTTTTGATTCTCCTGTTGCGGGTATTGTTGGTCCTAATGGTTCTGGTAAATCAAACGTCGTCGAAGCAATTCGTTTTGTACTCGGTGAACAATCTATCAAATCACTCCGTGGGAAAGGGGGGAGTGATCTCATCTTTAAAGGATCAAAAACACTGGCGCCGCTTTCTCGTGCGTCTGTGACCATTACTTTTGATAATAAACAGAAGCTTTTTAATTTCGGTGATACAAGTGATACAAAAACAAAACTCTTGAGCTTCGATGAAGTACGTATTAGTCGAGAAGTTTTTACTGACGGAGCAAATACATACAGAATAAATGACACAGAGGTAAGACTCAAAGATATCATTGAACTCCTCTCCTCAGTCAATATTGGAGCTTCTGGGCATCATATTATCTCTCAAGGTGAAGCAGATAGAATCCTCTCTGCAAATGCGCGTGATCGTCGCGTCATGATAGAGGACGCCCTTGGTTTGAAGATATACCAATTTAGAATAAAAGAAACAGAACGACGTCTCGATAAAACAGAGACTAATATAAAAGAGATTCAGGCGCTCAAACGCGAGCTCGCACCACATCTTGTCTATCTCAAAAAACAAGTTGAGAAAATAGAAAAAGCAGCGGGACTTCGGAATGAATTGGTTGACCTGTACAGAACCTATACTAAATCTGAGTATGCGTGCATCTTGAATCTCAAACAAGAATTTCGTACCAAGAAGCAAGAACTTCACTCTGCACTGCTGTCTGTATCTGATATTTTTGCAACATTATCTCTTCACAAAGAAAGTGACTATGCTTCACAATTTCAAGACGAATATAATCAGATTACTCATAAAATAAATGAACACAGTCGTCTCAAAAATGAACTTGAGCGATCTCTTGGACGGCTAGAAGGAACAAAGGACGCACTCACACGTGTACCTGAACCAAAAGAGAAAAAAGAAAAGTTTTTCCCGGGGTCTGTTGTTAAAAAAAGTTTTGAAGAAATTAGTGGACGTTTAGGACGTATTATCGAATCGACTGATATTGCATTTATCCATACCACTGCTCATGATGCCCAAGTGCATTTGATGCAAAATATCTCAACGCTTGAGGATACGGAATTTAGCCATCCTGTTACAGATAACAGTGAACATCTCGAACAAATCACTCAAGAAATTTCTCTGATTGAAGAAAAAATACAAGTACTTGAATATGAGGCGGGAACACTTACTGATCAGAAACGACAGATAGAACAAAAAATGTCAGATGAGCGTAGAGAGCGTTCCAATGTTGATAAAGAATATTATGAAATAGTTGCTAAAAAAGAAGCACTTGAAATACGCCTCCAGAATCTTTCGCAAGAAGAAAAAAATATTTTTTTCCGAGAAGAAAATTTTGAGAATGAAATCAAAGAAGGTATTGCACTTTTGGGTATGGATATGCCAACTGACTGGAAATCAATCGACGGCACAGTATCTCTTGATGCGTCGGCACAGACTGATCTGCATCGCAAAATCGAACGTGTAAAGATAAAACTTGAAGAATCAGGTGGACTCGGTGGAAGTGATACTCTTAAAGAATATGACACTACAAAAGAGCGTGATGAATTTCTTGCGCGAGAGCTCTCTGACCTCCACAACTCTATTAATGAATTACGAGGACTGATTGCTGATCTTAAAGTCCGACTCGATACTGATTTCAAAACTGGCATAGAAAAAATTAATGATTCATTCGCAAACTTCTTCTCACTGATGTTTGGTGGAGGAACAGCATCGCTCTCTCTTTCTGTGGAACATAAACGAAAGAAAAAAGAAGGGGACGATATGGAAGATATCGCGATACCAACGGGGGATGAAACTGAAATGGAATTTGAACGGGGGATAGATATCCATGTGTCTCTTCCACAGAAGAAAGTCAAAGAACTCGGTATGCTCTCCGGTGGAGAGCGATCACTTACGTCTATCGCACTTCTCTTTGCGATGTCTCAGGTAAATCCACCACCATTTTTAGTGCTTGATGAAACAGACGCAGCACTTGATGAAGCAAACTCACGTCGCTATGGAGATATGATAGAAAACCTTTCCCGAGTATCTCAGCTCGTCGTGGTGACACATAACAGAGAGACTATGTCTCGAGCAGGGATATTGTACGGAGTAACTGTCGGTGCTGATGGAGGCTCAAAACTTCTCTCTATTAAATTTGAAGAAGCAGAAGAATACGCGAAATAAAATATCTTTAATCTGTAGTAAATACAAAACGGGACCCTCAGAGGGTCCCGTTTTTGTGTGAAGAATACGCAAATCAAGTTGTATGTGGTATAGTGCAAGAAATAAAACTCATACCCATGGCTAGATATTCATTAAAAAACCAACATACTAAACACCCACTTCTGCTTTCCTTCAGAGATATCGCTATTAAAAATGGGTATGCACCCATTATAATTGCACGACATATTGAAGCATTTTTACCAACTGAAAAAGATGAGATAGAGGCTCCGCTTACTCATATCCCCGTTCCGTATAGAATGATAGAGAAGACTAAAAGTCTGCGTGCGATTCTCGATGAATTAATTGATTCGCATAAGATTGATCCAGAAAAGTTGATTACAACAGACATGAAAGAAGCACTTATTTTTATGACCGGTTGGATTAATGGACCACGCATGAATATGCAAAATTTTAGTGAAATAACAATTTTCACGAAACATAAGGCGGGATCGATTCCGTATACTCGTTGTATACTTCAGATGATTATTGATAGCACAAAAAAGCAGGTTATTTTACAAAAATTAGCCATAAATAATAGTATTGTGGCAAATAAAGATTCGTTTGTATTTTTCTAGTACGAAATAGGTAATTTATTAAAAAGCCATAGAGATATGGTTTTTTCTTATATGTGTGTTTATTTGACAATACTATATAAGTATGCTAATATGTAACTAAAGGGAAGCCGAAAACTTGATAGAGTAGGCAACAAAATTGAAAACTTAAGAAAAATGAATCCAAAAAACCAATTACCAAACCTGTCTTTAGTTAAAGGACTTCAGCTCGCTAACGTGGATGAACGAAGGAGCATTAAAGATGTTAATTTACCCCACAGTAATTATAATGTGATTACTGTTACAGGTAGTACTGGGCCACTGGGTAACCATTACCACAAAAACAAAACCGAAGATTTTCTGGTTTGGTCTGGTGGGGGTACTCTCACCACTACCCGTGTGGATAAATATGGGCACCCTGTGTCTGAGTCGGAAATCCGTACGGTGGAAGCAGGTGAATGTATCTACATGCCACCATTCCATTACCACGTTTTTGAATTGGAGGTTGGGACAGTTTTGATAACTCATTCCAGCGCCCCGTTTAACAATGGTGCTACTACAAATGAGGACAAAGACTTTTGGCCACTCGTACCAGTGGTTTAAAATTAAATCGCCTCTAAGGCAAGAAACCATGCATGAGAATGCGTGGTTTTTTATTATCCTCATCTATTACTTGAAATTTAAAACAAAATATGGTACATATAGTATATGAAGATAAAGACATCATTAAAGCGAGTAGACCTCCAAAAAGGGGAATTCATGGTCAAAAGACGCGGAAAGCTTTTTCGTGTGAATAAGAAGAACCCAAAAAGAAACGCTCGACAAGGCTAAATCTATTTATATATAAAAACAGAAAAAGCACGACTGTAAGTCGTGCTTTTTCTGTTGCTTACTCTTCCAACACTCGTTCCTTAAATGGTTTACCGGGTACAAAGTATGCATCTTGTTCGGTAATGTACGTGTCGTATCGTTTGATATATTTTTCATCTGTATCGAGTGTTACTTCAAGTGTAAGACCTCGAGAAACTTCTTTTGAAAATGCTTGATCAAAGATAAAGTTACCGAGACTGTATGCAATGAGACCTCCTTTATATACCTCAAGAGGTTGCACAACGTGCGGGTGATGCCCAGCAACAATTTTTGCACCGTTATCTATTGCGCGATGCGCGAATTCTTTTTGGCGTTCGGTTACTGTACTGTATTCATTTCCTCCGTGTATTGAAACCACAAGCACATCAACTTTCCCCGAAGCATTTTTTACCAGTTCATCAAACGTGTCTGTGTTGAGTATATTGATTCCATGTCCACCTTCTGTGTCCATATTTGAAAGCCATGAAGGCCCAACATCTGAGAATCCTAGGAAACCAATTTTGAGCCCTTTGCGTTCTATGATTGTTGGTTCTTGAGCTTTTTCTTTTTGGATACCTGCTCCAGTGTATGAGATACCCGCTGTGTCGAGCTGTGTGAGTGTATCTGTGAATGCGTCTTTGTCCCAATCACCAACATGATTATTCGCAAATGAAACGATATCAAGACCGACATCAGCGAGCTCAGGGAGCACTTTTGGATCCATTCTGAATGAATACAGATTCCTCAAATTTTTTCCTTGATTACTTGCTGGTCCTTCGAGATTTGCAAAGAAGATATCAGCATCTTTGTATGAAGTAAGGTTGGTGAACAGTCGTGTATAGTCACCACCAAAATTTTTGTTTACTGAATACTTTACCCCGCGATCAAGCATGATATCTCCAGCAAGCCTGATAACAAGCTCTTTTGATCTGTCTTTTGGCCCGGTGATGACAAATTTTCCATCACGCCCATAGGTAACCTGTTTTTTTAAGTATGAAAGAATATTTTGTGTATCTCGGTATCTGTCATTTGAACGAAGGATAATAATCGCTATTTTTCTTTTGGTGATTTCAGAGAGTTGAAGTTCCCAGACACCGACGTTTGATTGTTTTGCTTCATAAGTAAATCCCGGCTTTGAACCAATATGAGTCGGGTCGTTCAAGAACTGACTGATATTTTTTGCGGTGTGACCCTGAGCACTGTAGATGCGTCTCTTGGTGATATCCCAAATAGTTGGCTTTTCGTTGGTGATATATTGTGCAAGCCTGAAGAGATCATGAGCAGATGCTTTGTTATTTGGAGAGAGTCCGCTTGCGTCTTCGTAGTTGGTATTATCCATGCCAAGTTCTTTTGCTTTTTCATTCATCTTAGCTAAAAATGCATCACGTCCGTAATGTTCGGCGATAATTTCAGCAGCATCATTTGAAGAAGGGAGGAGCATTGGATTTAAAAGATTTGAAAGTTCTATTTTTTCACCTGGAATATATCCAGAAAAACCATATGCATTGATCGCTGCTTTTGTGACTGTTGCATAGTCAAATTGATTTTGATTCTCAAGAGACACAACTGCTGTCATGAGCTTGGATGTTGATGCAATGGCGTATGGATGGTCTTTGTCTTTTTGTAAAATGATTTCTCCTGTGTCGATATCAGCAACGATGTATGCCTCAGCACTTACTTTTGGTTTGATGGTTCCATCTGATGCGACATAGACTGATTCTGTTGAAATAGGAGCTGGGACGAGTGTGCTATCACTGTAGACCGAGATACGTGTTTCTGGGTCAGCCCAATCAAAGACTGTTTTTGCATCTTGATTACTGAGTCTTATTCCACCATTTTTAAATGATGAGGCGAGTGTTCTTCCTTTTGCATCATGTGGTTCACCATGGATAAAGTAGTTACCAAATAGGTTGAGCGTATATGGTATCCACGCACCAGCGTTCACTGAGTAGTAGTCTTCAACAGCATTGGAGACAGGGTAAGAGCCAGAAGGTATTTCCCACAGACTGCCAGTAGCCCCTTTTTTAAGTATCTTTTTTGTATCAAGAAGTGTTCCATTTTCGTAGCGTTTGAGTGTCATTGTGTAGAGGTTTACACGGATTACTTTTCCTTTAGATGGTGGAAGGAAGGATTCTTCTGGAATTTTTTCAAAGACAATACGTTCTGGTTCAATGATCTCTTGGGCTTTAGCTAATTCGTTTTCTAGGCCTACTGTTTGTGCTGGTGCCGGTTTTGGTTTCTTGTACCCGTATTTTTGATTAAATGAAATATATGACTGCAAAAAAGGAAAGATAACAAACAGACAGATACAGCAAAATATCCACACGAGTAAATTTTTTCTGTGTTCTTCTGTGAATGCACGAAAGTCATTCCAGTGTGTGTGTATGTTTTGTAAAAAAATAATTAGTTTTTCTTGCATAGACTAAAGTCGATAAAACCTTTGTCGAAATTTACTTTCTCAACTTTGAAAGTAATATGATCTCCCATTTTTATTTTACCAACTTTTTCATTTTTCCAGAAGAGTTGTTTGTCATTCCACTTCCAATCTCGGCCGAGTGTCCGCTGGTGAATGAAACCTTCAGAGAGTGATTCTTTATCAGAAACATAAATACCAATTTCGGTGATTCCTGTTACCACTCCAACACGTTCTTTCCCGATAAAATTACCCATGTATTTTATCTGCATATCTTTGGTGCTTGCACGTTCTATGTCTTGGGCTTTTCTTTCACACGTTGAAAGATAGATGAGCTTCTTTTCAAATTCATTGACGTCAATCGGTTTTTGTTTGTGCTCTAGTTTTGCAAGGAGAAGTCTATGTGCAATGAGGTCAGGGTAGCGACGGATAGGGGAAGTAAAGTGCGTGTATTGGTCAAATGCCAACCCATAGTGTCCAATATTGTTGCTTGAGTACACTGCTTTTGCCATAGAACGCATAATAATCTTTGAAAAGTGTGAACGGAGGTCCTCATCATGAATACTCTGGATGAGGTGGTTGAGTGTGTGGTTGTCGAGTTTTTTTGGTATCTCGATACCATACTCTGTTCCATGATCATGAAGTGCATTGAGTTTCTCTCTATCTGGATTATCGTGAATACGATAGACAAATGGTTCGTCTTTTCCAAATTGTTCTGCGACAGTTCTATTAGCCAAAAGCATAAATTCTTCGACGAGTTTCATTGTGTCGAGACGGACTTTTTGCTGAACGCCAATTGGGTTTGCATCTTTATCATAGACGAAACGAATTTCTACATCTTCGAGGAAGAGTGCGCCGTCTTGTTCGCGTTTTTTCATCAGTGTGTCCGCGATACGTTTGAGTTCTAGAAGTTCTTCAGCGTACAGTCCAGCTTTATCATCGATTACTTTTTGAGCTCCGCTGTAGGTAAATCGTTTGTTTGAATGAATGACACCTTTTCCGCACCAGGTGTGGATGATGTGATCTTTTTTGTCGAAGATAACTACCACAGAGAAGGTGAGTCGGTCTACTTTTTCTTTGAGACTACAGACATCATTTGATATTTTTTCTGGGAGCATTGGTACAACCGTGTTTGTTAGGTAGATAGACGTCCCGCGTTTGTATGCTTCTTTGTCGAGCTTTGTTTTTTCTACAACGTAGTGTCCAACATCTGCAATATGAATACCAATTTCTTTTGTTCCATCTGGGAGGACTTGGAATGAGATCGCATCGTCAAAATCTTTTGCATCATCTGGGTCAATCGTGCAGGTTGGTATATGACGAAAATCCCGACGGTTTTTAATTTCTGCGTCTGTAATTGTTTCGGGAATTTTTTTGAGCTCTTCTTTGATATGAGCAGGGAAGGTGATGAGGTCAGGATTTCTGGCAATCATCCGCATTTCTTTCTTGTATTCTCGACGCTCGAGTATCTCAGCTTCTGTTTTTGGAGGTTTAATCACGAGTGCATTATAGCACATATACATCAGGGTATAATAAAACCCCCGTTTGTTTAGAACGGGGGCATTTTGAATTGTGAATAATTTTAACGAATTGATTTAACAACCTTTCTTTTTTTCAGAGTTTTCATCATTGATTTGTGGTCAACTTTTTCAACTTGAGCGATAAGTTCACCGTATGAAGCAGTGATTCCTCCGGGCTGTACTTTGTAGTCTGTCGGTAGTGGATTTTCTGGGTTGGGTAACAAAAAATGTATTTGTGAAATACTAGAAGTTCCATTATTTCCAACTATCCCTACTAAAGGGTGTAGATGAGTGTTCATAATACAAGCGCACTTCACTTTGGTGAATGTTTTCAGTACTTCGTATGCTTGATGGGTACCAGACTCTACACCTGTGCCACTGAATGGTTCATCAAAAAGTACTACACTGTACTTGGTCATCTCTTCGATAATTTGATGCAAACGATGCAGCTCACTTTGATATCTAGACAAATTTACCCCAATGTCGTCACTTTCAACATAATGACAGAATATTCCATCTTTGATGGCCATTGTTGCTGAACTCGCGAATACAGGTAATCCTGCTTGTGCGAGCATCTGATTGATGGCATACATATTTGTATAACCTGTTTTTCCACCAGTGTTTGCTCCAGTAATAAGGAATCCTGTAGTTGTTTCATCTAACAGGAAATCATTAGGAATAGATACGCCGGCACCTTTTTGGAAGAATAACGGGTTCAAGCCTTCTTTGATATCTGTCAGCATTGATTCCATCGGTTTCATTTTTGGCATAACCCATTTTCCTTTATGTGCATGGTAGAAGTTTACTATAGCAGCCATTAACACTAATTCATCTAAACAAGAAAATAAATTTCTGAATTCGTTTCTGTACGAATAGATGAATTTTCGGGAACCAACGAACAAATGCTCGTTCTTCTTAGAATTAAGCCTGTCTAATGAATCAGTATTTTTTATTGGGTTATGGCCTGTGTTTTTTATTCCGTTAACCCAATTAAAGTCGCCTCCGCCATGTACTTTACTGTCTTTTACGAAGACATAGGAAAGTTTTTTTGTTCTACCATTATTTACTTTTACCAGAGCGTGGGTACTTCCTGTGTCAGCATTAATGATTAGCTCAAAATTCATAATGATTTTCTGTTCCTTTTTTAAAGGTACTAACAATTTTGCATCATTATTAAGTGCTTTCAAAATTAATCTTTGCCAATCGCGGTAGTGTAGCGTGCTTGCTTCTTGTTCTACATTAATGTCATCTATAGTAAATTTTCTTTTTGTTTTTCTGATATTGATCGATCCTCCCATGCGGTTAAACATTGGTACTGAGGTACTGCCGGAAACGAAATTCAAAACAAACTGTTCAGATGAAATTTTGTAGGATTTCTGGTCTTTGTAGTAGTCGCGATCAAGGGAAATACTCAATGTTGTCTTAATACTATACTTAGAATATTTCTTACTGTTGGCAACCAGTTGTTCCATTTGCTTAAACCAGGACAGTTGGGTGTATTCGGAAATTATTTTTCTGAAAGGAGCGTAGATTGGTTTTTTTGCGATAAGTTTGGAGAGGCCATTTAAATAGTTTACTGTGTCCAGAACTATTACGTCATTCTTTGATGAATATTCATCGTCGTCATCCCTTCTTCGTGACTCAAGATCGGGGTATCCATGGCTCAGAAGGAAGTTAATAAGCGGAGTGTCTTCTATCATATGGGCAAACAATTTTTGACTTCTCTGTATTGCTCCAAGATCTGTTTCCATGTTTGAAAAAAACTTTTCAAGTATCTGCTCATGGATTTTTCGTCCTTCATACTCATCTCGGCCAAGTTTACCTTTTTTGTAGGCCAGGTTAAGGATTTGTTTTATAAGTTCAGCGAGGCCAAACTTGTTGTAGCGCATTCCTAAGTGGGGAGCTACTTTCTGAATAAAGGCGTTTACTTTTTTCATTTGTTAAAATTTTTTGTGAAATAAAATTGTTTAATTTACATGAGCTCAAAATAAGCGCATGTTTAATTAAACAATCTTAGGTCTTTTTTAAAGATCTTCTTGGATTTGTTTATATCATAAGACTGTACGAAAGTCAAATAGAATGTGGTGGTTTTTTAGAGAGGTTCTCAAGTGTGTTGAAGCCTCTATTTGATTTATTTTCCGAAATAAGGTAGTATGGTTCTATATGTTAAAGATAAGACTACAAAGAACAGGAAGAAAAAACGACCCATCATTTCGTATTGTTTTGACTGATTCAAAAACAGCAGTTAAGAAATCTGGTTCATTTACCAAAGTACTCGGCTCAATGGAAGCAAAAAGTGGTAAAGTAATGGTGGACGGCGACGCAGTTAAGAAAGCAATTGCACAAGGTGCACAAGTATCAGAGCGAGTTCACAACATTTTAGTGACTGAGAAAGTAATCGAAGGTACAAAGAAAAATGTTCTTCCACTCAAAAGTAAAACATCAAAGAAAAAAGATTTGAAAAAATAATTTTTACAAACATACCCGAAAGGGTATTTTGTTTTCCACAATACTGTGTGTTTCTATTTATTTTTTAATTGACTCTTTTCTTAACTTCGCTATACTGTATTCAAGCAGTAACACAGTCGAAGCTGCTCTAACCGAGAACGAATAAAATGCATAACGATCAAGCATTTCTTGAGTACGTAGTAAAGGCACTCGTTGACAATCCAAATGATGTAAAAATCGAACGGAATGTTGATGAAATGGGCGTCCTTATTACACTCACTGTAAACCCAAATGATATGGGTAAGATAATTGGCCGCATGGGTAATACTGCGAAAGCAATTCGAACCCTCCTTCGTGTCATTGGAATGAAAAACAATGCGCGAATCAATCTCAAGATCAACGAACCAGAAGGTATGAAAACTGCCTCAAGTGTATCAGTTGATGCTGCGATGGAAGATTTGAAAAATATTTAAATATAATACAGAATCAGAAGCTGTACTATATCAATCGGTAACAAAAAACTCACCACTTTCGGTGAGTTTTTTGTATGCTTTATAGAAAGGTGTAAATGCGATATACTGCGAACATGATTCGTTTTCACGTAGTGACGCTATTTCCAAATATCTGTGAGCCGTACTTGTCTGACTCTATTGTCGGGCGGGCAATCAAAGAGAAAAAAATCTCTGTGTCTTTTTATAATCCTCGTGAATTCGTAAAAGGAAAATATCGAAAAGTCTGGCCTGATGGAAATGTACAAAAGATTGTTGATGATAGGCCGTATGGCGGGGGTCCGGGGATGGTGATTCGTGCTGAACCAGTGCTCGACTGTGTAGATTCAATTCTCAAGAAAATAGAAAAAAGAAAACCAACAAAAAAAGAAACAACAAAACCAAAAACTAAGATCATTTTACTCGGTCCACATGGTACGCTCTTTAACACCGTGTATGCAAAAAATGCGACTAAAAAATATACCGACATTATTATTCTCTCTGGACGTTATGAGGGAATCGATGTGCGTGTAAAAAATATACTCAAAGCGGAAGAAGTCTCAATCGGCGACTATGTGCTTACTGGTGGGGAATTGCCAGCACTCGTGATGATCGACTGTATGTCTCGGCAAGTAGAAGGAGTACTTGGTAATTTTGACTCTCGTGAGGAAGAACGTGTTTCTTCGAATGAATTTTACACCAGACCAGAAGTGCTAGAGTATAAAGGTAAAAAATACAAAGTACCAGAGGTATTTGTGTCTGGAAATCACAAAAAAATAGAGGAAAGGAAAAAAAATTCCTAATATCCAATTTCTCATTTCTAATAAAATACAAAACAGCGGGGCGCCCGAAGGACGCTCCGCTGCTTTGTATTTTACCTTTCTGTTCAATCTTTAAATTTTGGATATTGATTATTTAGATAGACCATAGTAGTATGTGGTTAAGTCAATTCACACTAAAGAGTACGTCTGTTTTGTTGATCGATTGTGTAAAGCTCGACAAGAAACAGGATTGACTCAAGTGTAAGTCGCTAGGGAACTCAAACATCCACAATTCATATTTCTAATGTGGAATCAGGTCAGCAAAGGGTTGATGTTGTCGAACTTCAAGTTTTTGCAAAACTTTATAAGAAAGATATTAACTATTTTTTTAAAATAAATAAAACATGTTTTGTAAAAAATGCGGATTTAAATTAAGTGTGGAACAGAAATTTTGTGGTCAATGCGGAGATTCTTTTTCAAATAGAAAGGTAGATAAAATTCAGGATGTTGAGGTTGTATTAAAAAAATTAAACAAAAGAAAAAATATTTATTTAATCGCCCCAGTAGTTTCTTTTTTTGTTATTTTAAGTTTGTATGGAGTAGTCTATTTTGTTGGAAGAACACTAGGTGTGAGTAATCAAAGTAGCACACTACTTAGCGTTCTTAATATGTTAATCCCTATATTTCTAGCATTGTTGGTTCTTTTTATTCCAGTAGGAATTGTACTCGGATTAAATATCGGACGTAAAATGCGTAAAATAAAAAATACTGATGAGTACGATGAGCGATCTGGTGAAGGTGAGAACTCAATTATTCCAGAGGAGATTAAAGGTTGGAGTTGGGGTGCCATGGGGTTAACATGGATCTGGGGACTTTCGCATGGAGTTTATCGTTCTCTATTGGTTTTTGTACCGATATTTAATATTGTGTATATTTTTATTTTAGGAGCTAAAGGAAGAGAGTGGGCTTGGAGAAGTGGAAAATATAAAGATGTTGAAGAATTTAGAGAATCTCAAAAAGTGTGGGATATTGTCGGTGCTCTTTTAATTGGTGCTATAATTATTTTCTCTGTGATGGGGTTTTCCTCTGGTGAGAGAGAAACCTCTGTAAGTCAGGATGATAATGCTTCAAAAGCATCTTTAATAGCAGAAATAGTTGAACAAGTAAAAGCTGATACAATACTTCCAAGTAAAATGGATGATGTTACCACCCTTATCGATGTAACAGCTGAACCTACTGCTATCCGATATTATTATCACCTTACAGGTATAGACTCCACTGAATTTAGCAATGATTTATTAAAGAGTCTTTTATTAGATGGTGTCTGTGGTGACGAAGCTATAAAGAATCTCTTAAATAAGGACATTAATGTTGAGTACTCGTATTTAGATGTAGATACAGAAAAAAATTACTTTACTTACTTTAGTAAGCAAGATTGTTCTTTAAATTAATATGTATTGTACTGAATGTGGAAGGAAAATAGAAGATAATAATAAATTTTGTACTAATTGTGGACATGCTTATTTTCATTTAGTAGATCAAAATTCTGATCGTCAGACAAATTTAACATCTACCAATCAAGAAAAATGGTGGTATCGATTACTCAAGGTTATTTACATATTTATCTATTTGCAAATCTTATGGATTGTGCCCGTGGTGTGGTCAGAAAATAGTTCTACTTATGTTAGTGGTGGTAATTACTCTTATTATGGTCATTATGAAGATACTTTCGGTGCAGCATTTGGGTACTCGCTTCTCACAATTGTAATTTTTGTTGTGATATTACGTTTAGTTAAAATCTCTGTGCAGTATATTATATTAGGTTATAGACCAAAATGGAAAAAAGAATTTAAAATTTTTTTCTAATGTTTTCTTGGGCTTGGTGTGGCGAAAGAGTTCAGTGTGTCTTGATGTTTTTTGGTTCTTTTTTGCATCCAAGGTAAAAAAGAATAAAGAAAGTTGACTTTTTTTCTTAAATACGGTATGTTTACTGTACTAGAGCTTTGATTGAGTTATTGTAAGCTGCTTTGGTTTTATAAGCCTTTGTTTTTCTCATTGCCACACAATAATACCCAAAAATAAAGATATTTTAATAGCCAAAGATTGTCCGTCTTGGCTTTTTGCTGTTTTATTGCGTCGCACAGAGAAATACATAATACAAGAGAGATTATTATATGCATCATGTGTCCAAAGAGAAAAAGTACTTCTCGAAATATAAAACACCGCTTGCACCACTTCCTAACTTGCTCGAGAACCAACTCGAGAGTTTCGACTGGTTCGTGCGTGAAGGGTTGAAGGAAGTGTTTAAGGAATTTTCACCAATTAGTGACTATTCTTCTAAAAAGTTTGAACTTTCATTTAGTTCATTTGTGCTCTCTGAGCCAAAGTATGACGAACGATTTGCGAAAGCAAATAAAGTAACCTACGATGGTCAGCTTAAGGCTCGTGTGAAACTCGTCAATAAAATAATCGGCGAAACAAAAGAACAAGAAATCTTTCTTGTTGATTTGCCGTTGATGACTGCTCACGGAACATTTATTATCAACGGAGTAGAACGTGTTATGGTTCCACAACTTGCACGGTCTTTTGGTATTTTCTTTACTCAAGAAGATATTAAAGACAAGCGTTACTTTGGTGGAAAAATCATCCCTGCACGTGGTGTCTGGATCGAACTTGAAACCGATACTGATAATGGAATCTATGTACGTGTAGACAAGAAGAGAAAATTCTCAATCATTTCTCTTCTTCGTGTGATGGGTCTTGAAACCAACGAACAAATCGAAAAAGCATTTAAAGGCAGTGAATACTTGGAGCAAATTAAGGCATCTATCGAAAAAGATACAGCAAAAGACGTCAATGGAAGTGCTATCGAAATCTACAAGAGACTCCGTGACGGTGACCTTGCAACTGCGCAAAATGCACGTGAATTCCTCACGGCTATTTTGTCATCTGAACGATATGACCTTTCTCCTATTGGACGTTTCCGTTTCAATCAACGTTTCAACAAATCTCTCGACAAAACTGAACTCGATCGAAGAACTCTCTCTATCGACGATATCGTTACTATGGTGAACCATATCTACGATTTAAATACAAAACCAGAACTCAAAGCAGATGATATTGATCACCTCGGACAACGACGTGTGCGTTTTGTCGGAGAACTCCTCCAACAAAAAATGCGTGTTGGTATGACACAGATCAAAAGAAATGTGCAAGATCGTATGTCAACGATGGACACAATGACAACGATGCCGATCAACGTGATCAACCAACGACCACTTCAGGCTCGTGTGAAAGAATTTTTCACTACAAACCAACTCTCTCAATTCATGAACCAAGAAAACATCTTGGCTGAAATTGAAAACCTCCGTATTCTCTCAGCGCTTGGACCAGGTGGACTTACTCGTGAACGAGCAGGTCTTGAAGTTCGTGACGTGCACACATCTCACTATGGACGTGTATGTCCTATCCATACTCCAGAAGGACCAAACATTGGTCTTATCTTGCACATGTCTTCATATGCAAAGGTAAATGAATATGGAATTATCGAAACACCATACGCTAAAGTAGAAAAAGGACGCATCACTGGTGAAGTGCTTTACTTGAACGCACTTGAAGAAGAAAAATACAGTATTGCTCATGCGCTTACTCCATACGACAGTAAAGGAAATATTCTTGTAGAACAAGTAGAAGCTCGTATCCACACAGAACCAGGACTTATCGAAAAATCAAAAATCGACTTTATTGATGTTGCTCCAAACCAAGCATTTTCTATTGCGACTTCTATGATTCCATTCTTGGAACATGATGATGCGAACCGTGCACTCATGGGATCAAACATGCAAAAGCAAGCAACTCCTTGTATTATTCCAGACGTTCCACTCGTGGCGACTGGTATGGAAGCGATGGCGGCAAAAGATTCAGGACGACTTCCGCTCGCAACATGCGATGGCACCGTTACTGAAGTTGATGCAAAACATATCACTATTGAAGATGACAAAGGGAAGAAGCATACACAAGAGCTTGTGAACTTTGAACGAACAAATAACTTTACTTCTTTCCACCAACGACCACTTGTTTCTCTCGGTGAAAAAGTTAAGAAAGGACAAGTTATCGGAGATACATCATCTTCTCAAGAAGGACAAATCGCGCTTGGTCAAAACGTACTCGTAGCATTTATGCCATGGAACGGTGCAAACTTTGAAGATGCGATTATTCTTTCAGAAAGACTCGTGAAGAACAGTAAATTCTCATCTATGTATATAGAAGAATTTGTCTGTCTCGTTCGTGATACAAAACTTGGGCCAGAACTCACAACTCGTGATATTCCAAATATCGGAGAAGGAAAACTCAAAGATCTTGATGAAGACGGTATTATCCGTGTTGGTGCTGAAGTTCGAGAAAACGATATCCTCGTTGGAAAAATTACACCAAAAGGAGAAACAGAACTTACTCCAGAAGAAAAACTCCTCCGCTCTATCTTTGCTGAAAAAGCACGTGATGTAAAAGATACATCACTTCGTGTTGAACATGGAAAGAAAGGACGTGTCATTAATGTGAAAGTATTTTCACGAGAACTCGGTCACTCACTTGAAAGTGGAATCATCAAAAAAATTGTTATTGAAGTTGCACAACTTCGAAATATCTCAGTTGGAGATAAATTAGCTGGACGTCACGGAAACAAAGGTGTTATCTCAACAATCCTTCCAGAAGAAGATATGCCATATACAGTAGACGGAAAACCGGTTGATATTATTTTGACACCACTCGGTGTGCCATCACGTATGAACCTCGGACAGATTCTTGAAATGCACTTAGGGCTCGCTGCTGATACTCTCGGGTACCAAGCTGTTGTTCCTGCATTTTGTGGAGCAGGCGAAGAAGAAATTCGTGAAGAATTGAAAAAAGCAGGTATTCCAGAAAACGGACGTATTGCACTCTACGATGGACGAACTGGAGACAAATTTGACCAAGATATCGCAGTCGGTATCATGCACGTGTTGAAACTTCACCACATGGTGGAAGACAAGATTCACATGCGTTCAATCGGTCCGTACTCTCTTATTACGCAACAACCACTCGGAGGTAAAGCTCAAGGTGGAGGACAGCGTTTCGGAGAAATGGAAGTGTGGGCTCTTGAAGGATACGGTGCAGCGCACATCCTCCGAGAAATGCTCACGATCAAGTCTGACGACATCATGGGACGAACTGCTGCTTTTGACTCAATCATTAAAGGCGAAGAAATCAAGACACCAAATACTCCTGCATCATTTTCTGTTATGCTCAACTACCTCCGTGGTCTCGCACTCGACATTAATCTTATCAACCAAAATCAAGTCGAAGAAATTGGAAATGAACTCGTAAACGAATAAATTATATGTCTTCAAAAAATATAAATACAAAAGAATTCGACGCGATCAGTATCAACCTAGCTTCTCCTGAGAGAATCAAGGATTGGTCATATGGTGAAGTAACCAAACCAGAAACAATCAACTATCGTACAGGACGTTCAGAACGTGGTGGTCTCTTTGACGAACGTGTATTCGGTCCAGAAAAAGACTTTGAATGTTACTGTGGAAAATACCGACGTATCCGTTATAAGGATATTGTGTGTGAAAAATGTGGAGTTGAAGTAACTCGTAGTGTTGTACGTCGTGAACGTATGGGGCATATTGAACTTGCTTCTCCTGTTGCACATATCTGGTTCTTGCGAGGTATTCCATCTCGTATGTCTATCCTTTTGAATATTACGGTGACTGATTTGGAAAAAGTAATTTACTTTGCTGGATACATTATCGTAAAGGTACACGCAAAAGAAAAAGAACAACTTTTGGCTGACCTAGATTCAGAATTCAAAATGAAAGCAAAGAGTATTCAAGGTGAAGAAGATAAAGAAAAACTCAAAACTCTTTTCGCAACAGCAAAGAAAGAAATTGGTGAAATCTACGAAGGAAAAGTGCTCAATGAAATTCAATATCATCACTACAGTTTGAAATACAGTACTTGTTTTGATGCATCTATCGGTGCTGAAGCAATCTACACACTCTTCAAGAATATTGATTTGCAAAAATTGCATGATATTACAGAAGCACTCGTTCTTAAGGCAAGTGCTACTGAAAAAGAAAAACTCGAAAAGAGGTTGGCTCTCATTCGTTCAATGCTCCACGCTGACATGCGTCCAGAATGGATGTTTTTGACCGTGCTTCCTGTTATTCCACCAGCACTCCGCCCTATGGTTGCGCTCGATGGTGGACGTCATGCAACATCTGATGTGAATGACTTGTACCGACGTGTGATCAACAGAAACAATCGTTTGAAAAAATTGAAAGAAATTGGTGCACCAGATGTTATTTTGCGTAACGAAAAACGTATCTTGCAAGAAGCAGTAGATGCACTCCTTGATAACTCAATTGCAAGTCAAAATGACACTCAAGCAATGAGTCAATCACAAAAACGAGCACTCAAATCTCTCGCTGATAACTTGAAATCAAAACAAGGGTTGTTCCGACAAAACTTGCTTGGAAAACGTGTAGACTACTCTGGACGTTCTGTTATTGTTATTGGTCCAACACTCAAACTCAGTCAATGTGGACTTCCAAAACATATGGCACTTGAACTCTTCAAACCATTTGTTGTTTCAAAACTTATTTCTCGTGAATTTGCTTACAATATTCGTGGTGCAAATAAACTCATTGAAGAAGAAATTCCAGAAGTTTGGGCAATCCTCGAAGAGGTGATTGATGGAAAGCATGTTCTTTTGAACCGTGCGCCAACACTCCACCGTCTCGGTATTCAGGCATTCCGTCCTATTCTTATCGAAGGAAATGCTATTCAACTCCACCCACTCGTGTGTGCGGCTGTCAACGCTGACTTCGATGGAGACCAAATGGCTGTGTACGGTCCGCTTTCAGATGAAGCACAAACAGAAGCAAGAGAACTGATGGCATCAAACAAAAACCTATTGAAACCTCAGTCTGGGGAACCAATCGTCAACCCATCAAACGATATTATTCTTGGATGTTACTGGATGACTAAAGATATCGCAGGTGAGAAAGGTGAAGGTGGAATTTTTTCTAGTCCAAATGAAGCAATTGCTGCATATGAACACGGTATTCTTGGCTTCCGTGCAAAGATCAAAGTGCTTGCAAATGAATCACCTCGCTACGCTGCATTTGAAGGCGGACTCTTTGACACAACTGTTGGAAAACTTCTTTTCAATAGTATCTTGCCAAATGATTTTCCTTACATCCACAAAGAAATTACAAAGAAAGTTATGTCTAGTTTAGTTGATGAAGTGATCACTCAAGTTGGTATTGATGCAACTCCACCAATTCTCGACAAGATTAAAGATTTCGGATTTAAATATTCTACTGTTTCAGGTACAACATTTGGATTTGATAATGTGAAAATTCCAGCTGGTAAAAAAGCTATTGTTGCTGCATCACGTGTTGAAGAAACTGTGGTAATCGATCAATTCAACGATGGACTTTTATCTAAAGATGAAAAGTATCACAAAGTAATTGAAATCTGGGAACGAGCGAAAAAAGAAATTGAAAAACTTATTCCAGAAACTCTTAACAGTGCTGGTTCAGTCTACGACATGGTCGTCTCTGGAGCCCGCGGATCTGTTGGTCAGATTTCACAGATGGCTGGTATGAAAGGGTTGATTGTAAACACACAAGGACGAACAATTGACTTCCCAGTTATTCCATCTTACAAAGAAGGACTTTCTCCTATTGAATACTTTATTATTACTCACGGTTCTCGTAAGGGTCTTGCCGATACAGCGCTCTCAACAGCGAAGGCTGGATACCTCACACGTCGTCTCGTTGATGTTGCGCAAGACGTGGTGATTACTGAGACTGATTGTAAAACAAAAGAAGGACGTATTGCGAAAAAAGACAATGTTATGGGAGTTGAAATTCCACTTTCAAAAAATATTCGTGGACGAATTCTTCTTGAAGATATTAAAGACAAGGATGGTAAAGTAATCTACAAGAAAAATGCACTCATCTCTCGAGAAGATGCTCTTACTATTGAAAAAATCGGTATTGAAAGTGCTCTTGTTCGTACACCACTCGCATGTAAAACAACTCATGGTGTTTGCCAAATGTGTTACGGACTTGATCTCGGACGCAACAAGCTCGTTGATGTTGGTGAAGCTGTTGGTATCGTCGCTGCACAAGCGATTGGAGAACCAGGAACACAGCTCACACTTCGAACATTCCACTCTGGTGGAGTTGCGAACGTTGATATTACTGCAGGTCTTCCTCGTGTTGAAGAAATCTTTGAACGACGTCTACCAAAAAATCCATCTGTTATTTGTCAGTTTGGTGGTGTGATTCTTGAGATCCGAAAAGAAGATAATGAAAAAACAATTGTTGTTCTTGAAGATAAAGTAGACGGTAAAACTGGTAACTCTACAGAATACAAAGTTCCATTCAAGCGTAATCCACTAGTCAAAGCAGGCGACATCGTTGTCGCAGGACAACGCCTTACTGATGGATCTGCTGATATTACACAAGTGTTTAAATTCGGTGGTAAGAAAATTACTGAAGACTACATCATTGATGAAATTAACAAAGTGTACGAACTTCAAGGTGCGTCTATCTCACGAAAACATATTGAAATTATCATCAAGCAAATGTTCTCACGTATTAAGATAAAATCTTCTGGTGATTCTCATTTCTCAGGTGGGGAAATCGTAGAACTCATTGAAATGATTGAGGAAAATACACGTATTGAAGACGAGAACGGTATCCTTGCGAAAGGAGACACTATGGTCCTCGGTATTTCAGATGTGTCACTCACAACAACAAGTTGGCTCTCTGCGGCATCATTCCAAAACACCAACCGCGTGCTCATCAATAACGCTGTTCGTGGTGGAGTTGATCGACTTCGAGGTCTCAAAGAAAATGTGATTATCGGAGGATTGATTCCTGCCGGTACTGGATTTAAAAAAAGAGATTTACCTAAAGAGGAATAATATATATGAAACGAGCAGTCGTAGAAGAAATAAAATCTCGGCTCAGCATTGTAGAATGTATTGAAGGGTACATTAAAGTTGAAAAAGCCGGCAAAAATTACAAGGCATTGTGCCCATTTCATTCTGAAAAGTCTGCTTCGTTTTATATTTCTACTGAACGTGATAGCTACTATTGTTTTGGTTGTGGTAAGAAAGGAGATATCTTTTCTTTCGTACAAGAGTATGAAGGTATCGATTTTAAAACAACGCTCAAGCAATTAGCTGAAAAAACCGGAGTTCCTTTAACTGAATATAGTAAGACCGAAGAACTTGGAGATTCTAAAAAAATCCTTTACTCCATTTTGGAAGACGCAACGCTCTTTTTTGTAGACAGTCTCAATCGTACACCAAATGCGGTGAGTTACTTACAAAAAAGAGGAGTGCTTCCGAGTACTCTCGAAACATATCGAATTGGATATGCTCAAGATGGATGGGAAACACTGTACCTTCATTTACAAAAAAAAGGATATACCGATAAAGACATAGAAGATGCCGGACTCATTAAAATGGGTCAGTATAAAAGATACGATCGCTTTAGAAATAGAATTATGTTTCCTTTTATGGATACAAATGGGCGCGTGATTGGTTTCTCTGGAAGAACTATTGGTACGGATCCAAAAGAAGCAAAATACATCAACTCGCCAGAAACAATTCTCTTTAATAAAGGAAAAGTACTCTTTGGTCTCTATCAGGCAAAAGATGCAATTCGAACACAAAAGAAAGTTGTTGTGGTGGAAGGACAAATGGATGTGATCATGACACACCAATCTGGTGTGCACTCAGTTGTGGCAAGTTCCGGTACTGCTTTTTCAGGAGACACGTATGATGATCAAGGATTTGTGTCTCATCTCGGTATCATTAAGCGATTTACAGATAGTATCTATCTTGCATTCGATAATGACAAAGCGGGGATTAAAGCAATGTATAAAGCAACGCTTGAAGCACTCCAGACTGGATTTACTGTATTTTGTATTGAGATTACAGGAGGAAAAGACATGGCTGATATCGCACGTGAACATCCAGAGAAAATCCAAACATTGATCAATACCAAACAAGATGCGATTATGTTTTTTGTGAGTTATCTAAAAAATAATACATCTGAGCGGATCTTTTACAAGAGTATTTCTGAAAAGATTTGGCCACTCGTGCTCTATATTCAAAGTTCTATTGAACAAGCTCATATACTCTCAAAGATAGCGACACTTATCGGAATTGCAGAACAAACGCTCCTTGATGATTTCAAGAAGTATAAGACAGACAATACTCACTATACTCAGATGGTTCCAGAGAAAAAAACACAGACAAATACCGTTATTAATACATTGTTTGGAATTCTTTTTTATCTCGAACATATAGGTGATGAGACAAACAAAGAACTGTTTGAATCTAAACTGAGAGATATATTAGGAGAAGAATATGAATTGCAGAAAGAACAATTTGAAATAAAAAAAGATGAACTCATGTTTCTCGTAGAGAAAACCTATACTGATAACGTGAGCCTTGTGAAAGATAGTCAGTTTTTATTTGAAGCATTTGAAAGAGATTTTTATAGACAAAAACTTGAAAGATTAAAAGATGAATTAAGATCTGATGAATTATTGGGAATTGATTCATCTGCAAAATTAGAAGAGGTCGCCTTAATTACTAAAAAAATTACTCAAACTCGTAACTAAATACTATGATTAAAAAAACTACAACAAAAACAAAAAAGAAAGTGGTGAAAACACCTGTCAAAAAAGTTATTAAAAAAGTAGCTAAAAAGACAGTGGTTAAAAAAGTTGTAAAGAAAATAGTGAAGAAGGCACTTCCTCAAAAAAAGAAGATTGTAAAAAAACCTGTAAAAAAACCTGTCAAAAAAGTTACTAAAAAGATAGTTAAAAAGGTAGTAGCTAAAAAACCTGCACTAAAAGTAGCTAAGAAGGTAGTGAAGCCTGCAGATAAGAAAATTGTTCTTAATGCTAAAGGTGGTAAAAAACTTGAAGATCAAGATCAATTGATGGAAGACATCATTACGAAAGGAAAAAAAAGACATTTTATAACCTACGATGAGATACTGAAAGCATTCCCAAATATTGAGAACAATATTCTCTTTTTGGAAGAATTGTACAGTAAGTTACAACTCGCTGGTATTGATATCCTAGAAGGAGGAAATCTCCTTGATATGGATCCAGAAGAGAAGAAAAAAGACTTCAAGCTTGGTAAAGATGTGTCTTCCTATGACTCTATTCAAATGTACCTGAAGGAGATTGGTGCATATCCGCTCATTCATGCGAATGAAGAGCGAGAATTAGCAAAACGTATTGAAGCTGGAGATACAGAAGCTCGAACACTCTTGGCTCGTGCGAATCTCCGTCTTGTTGTTTCTATTGCGAAAAAATATGTTGGACGGAGTGCCGATCTGACACTCCTTGATTTGATTCAAGAAGGGAATATTGGTCTCTTTAAGGCCGTTGAGAAATTTGATTGGACGAAAGGATATAAATTTAGTACATATGCAACATGGTGGATTCGTCAGTCTATTACTCGCGCACTTGCTGACCAGTCACGAACTATCCGTATTCCTGTGCACATGGTAGAAACTATTTCTAAATATAAACAAGTATATCGTCGTCTGTCGCAAGATTTGGGCCGTGATCCACTTCCAGAAGAAATTGCGACAGAGATGGGAGTTGAAGTTGAGAAAATTCATATCATTGAAAATATCAATCAAGACACACTCTCACTCGAACAACCAATAGGGGATGATGATGAGAAATCAACACGTGGAGAATTTATCGCTGATGATAAAATTCTTCGTCCTGACCAAGAAGCGTCACATCGTATTTTAAAAGATCATATCAACGAAGCACTTCAAGAACTTTCTGAAAAAGAAAGAAAGATTCTCGAAATGAGATACGGTCTCGTTGATGGAGTGCAACATACACTCGAAGAAGTAGGACTTGAATTCAATGTGACGCGTGAACGTATTCGACAGATTGAAGCTAAAGTTCATGAGAAGCTTCGTGCGAATGAAAAGATTGCACGACTCAAGCATTACTTTGATTAGATAAAAGATACATATAACACAAAAGCGGGGGGGCGTTGGGGCGCCGCGGTTGTGGTTTATTTCTTTTTTGTACATTGTTCTTAATATTTTTTGTCTCCTGTTACTGGATCAAATACTGGTTTTTTTGGTTCTGACGTTTTGAAGAGTGAATCAATGTAAGCCCAGAATTTTTCATTACCTCCAAGTTCGTAAACACATTCAGCTGAGATTGCTTTATTAAATGCATTTGGGTGTAATTGCTCGAGTGGGAGATGTCTGAATACCCATGCAACTTTACCATCGTAGTCTTTCACCACTTGATGCATTGTTGTATGGAATCGTGAACAAAATGGACACTCAAGGTCAGAATACTCGATAACTACAATGTCTGCATCTTTTGATCCAATGATGTGGTCTTTGTCTGTTACTGGATCGATATCAATTTCAGTTTGGCTCTTTGTTGCGCCAGAGAGAAGACCGTTTAAGATTCCTTTTACAGCATCGATTGGATATGCTCCAGCTATTTCTGCTTTTGCACCACTTTTAGTAATAACAACACTGTATGGTGTTCCGCGTCCTTGATCTTGAGGAATATGTTTTGTTGCTTTTTCAGCACTTGCTATATCTGCTTTAACTTTTGGTTCTGTTGTTTTTGCTTCGTAACATGCTTTAAATTTTTTCTCATTAATATCGAGTGTTGAGAGAATTGATTTTGAACTACCATTTGTACTGGTGCTTTTAGGTACTCCTCCTTTTGATATAAGAACTGCTCCTGCAATAATCAACGCTCCGATGATAACTGCTGGGCCAATACCTAGACTTGTTTTATTATTTGTAATTGTTTTTGTTGGTTCAGTGTGCTGAACATCTTTTTTTTCTTCTGTTTCCATAACAAAAGTATAGCAACTCCTCTATAAAAAACAACTCATCAAGGAGTATGTAATTACTTTAGAAATCATGTATTTTGTGGTATACTTACACATAGATATGTTCAGCATCTCAGAGCTATTTTTTTATATATTTGCGTTCATTAGTTTGTATGTGCAGATTTTCATGCTCGTTATTTTCTTTCAGAAAAAACGAGATATTTTAATTCGTACTGATAAAATTACACTCCCTGACTACCCAGCGGTAACTATTACCGTACCAGCATACAACGAATCAAAAAATGTTGAAAAAACAGTCAATTCTCTCTTGCAATTGGATTACCCAAGTGACAAGCTTTTTATTACTATTGTTGATGATGGTTCAACTGATGATACATGGGAGATAATGCAACAGTATAAAGACAATCCTCAGATAAAAATATTTAGAAAAGAAAATGGTGGTAAGTATACGGCAAATAATCTCGGCTTAGAACACTCAACAACTCCTTTCGTGGGGTGTCTTGATGCGGACTCAGAAGTTGATGAAGAGGCGCTCAAACGAATCATGACGTATTTTGATACGCCTGAGGTTATGGCAGTAGCCCCGACTATTCTTATTCGCGACCCAAAAACAATTATCCAAAAAGCACAAATGGTGGAGTATGACTATTCAATCTATATCAAAAAAATGCTCGGTATGCTGAACGCTATACATGTTACTCCTGGTCCATTTTCTATATTTAGAAAAACTGTATTTGATACAATCGGTCCATATAAACACGCTCATAATACCGAAGATCAAGAAATTGCACTTCGAATGCATCACAACCATATGAAGATTGAACATGCTCCAGATGCGTATGTCTATACAATCGGTCCGCATAAAGTTCGAGGTTTATACAAACAGCGTGTTCGTTGGATTTATGGTTTTATTAAAAATGCTTTTGATTACAGACATCTTCTATTCAAATCTCGATACGGAAACGTAGGATTTATTACACTTCCGTCAGGGATTTTATCTATTCTTTCTGTGCTTTTTTTGACATCTTTTTCTGTATATAAATTAATTAATTTCTTGTATCAAAAATATACCTATTTTAGTGTCGTTGGGTTTCAGTCTGGTTTTTCTTTTACACTACCAAAGTTTGATTTTTTCTACGCTCCATCGCAGACTATTTTTTTCATGACACTCTTTGTCTATGTTATGGTTTTTACCTCACTTTTTCTGGGGCAAAAATTACGCTACGGAAAACTTCTTATTAATCGAAATATTTTCTACTTTTTCTTTATCTATTCTGTCGTTGCGCCACTATGGCTACTCAAATCTATCTACAATGCTCTTCGTACCTACGAAGCAAGCTGGACTACCGAACGAGATACACGAGGTATTTAATTCTGTCAAAAAAAACGGATAAATGTTATACTAGTTTATATGATGAAGAAACAAGACATTAGCCGATATTTTATCGTTTTTTTTATTACACTCGCAGTGTTTATTACCGCCGGAACACTCTCAAGCTTTTTTAATCAAAGAAAGATAAATGAAGTAAAGAAAATTCAAGATAAGATATCTATTGATATCCTTTCAAATGAAACTCAATTTCAATTACTTCAAGAACTCTCTTGTAGGGATGTATCAAAATCCACCCTCTCAAAAGAGCTCAACGAACTTGCTGATAAGATAACCTATAGTGAAGCAAACATAAAAAATCAAGAGGATGTAAATGAATTAAAGCGTTATTATGGTATTTTGCAAATCAAAGATTATTTGCTTTCAAAAAAATTGAAAGAAAAGTGTAAGATCAATACTGAATTAATTTTCTATTTTTATACAACAAAAGAAAATTGTACGGAGTGTGACAAGCAGTCTATTGTTCTCACACAACTTCGTCAAAAATATCCAGATCTCCGCGTCTACTCATTTGATTACAGTTCAAGTCTTTCTGCCCTCCAGACATTGATTAATATTTTTAAAATCTCTGACACAGCACTTCCAGCACTTGTGATTAATGAAGATACTTATACCGGTTTCAAATCAGCTGAAGAAATAGAAAAGCTTCTTCCTGCACTTGTTTTAGAAAAGAAGAAACAGGATGCTGAGAAAGCGAAACTTTTGAAGCTTGAAGAAGAAAACAAAAAATAAAACATACATGAGTAAGTATGGAAAACTCCTTATTGGTCCGTTGTGTATACTCGGCCTTATTCTCCTCATAGACTTCAGTTGGACCCTCTTGAACTTACCATCTGAAAAAGAATTAATACCAATCATCAAAACTTACTTTGATTCGTACGGAATCCTTATTGTTTTTTTAGCTGCTATTTTTGAATCAGCATTTGTTCTAGGTGTCTATGCACCAGGTGGTCTGGTAATATTTCTCGGTGTTATATTCTCAATCGGCAATCCGTGGAAAGCAGTGTTTGTTGTCGCCAGTGTCATCACAGGCTTTCTTATAGGTTTTACAATCGATTTCTACCTTGGTCGGTACGGGTGGTATAAATTTCTCATCCATTTTGGTCTGCAAAAAACACTCGATAGTACAAAAGAGAAAATAGAGAAGTATGGGCAGAGTACTGCATGGGTAGCGTATCATCACCCTGATCTCGGATCACTTGTTGCTACCTCTTACGGTATTCTTCAGTTTTCTTACAAAAAATTTATGACAATCAGTGTTTTACCCGTGACACTCTGGTGCATCTTTTGGGGAACACTCGCATATTTCTTGGGTGAAAAAGCGCTCCAGATTATGGGATACAAAACATTGTTTATTATTTTAGGTGTCTGGATCATAGCGAGGATTATTGAGGTGAAAATTTTGGAGAAAAAAGTAGAATAAGAAAGCCTCGCATTATAGATGCGAGGCTTTCTTATTAATGGAGCCGCTTCTCAGACTTGAACTGAGGACCTTCGCTTTACAAAAGCGTTGCTCTACCAACTGAGCTAAAGCGGCAAGTATATACAGAGTGAATGTCTATATAAATATATAATTCATTCTGTATATGAAACTAGTATAGCAAAAATAAATAATTTTTACAAATGTATCTGACCTTTCTCTCCATTCTTTTTCTGCTCCTCTACATGACTCAAAATCATGTTTTCGTCTATCGCCCCAGTATATATTTCATCAGGAAATATTTTATGGGCGATTTTACTAATCCCTCTATCGAGCATTTTTCTCGATAGTTTCTTGAGTCTGATGAGTACTTTGAGTGTTAACACGAGCATTGTCTTGATTTCGTCTCTAATTACAGAGTGAAAAGTAACCGACATCTTGTTTATGTTATGCATGCTAAAAGGATTGTGTCCTTCGTCTCTGATATTTCCATTTTCATCAGCGTAGATACGAATATGTCTGTGTTGGTAGTATAAAATACTTGCTATGACAGCTATTGATCCAAGTATGAGTCCAATAAGAAAAATAGTCATATGGTTACCCAATATTTACACGAACATATTGATCAAGAGCAACTGTTCCGAGTACTTGTTTGACTGATTTTGAAGTGTCTTTGAAAAATGGTTGTTCCATAAGAATGCGTTCTTTGAGGTATCCTTCTACTTTTCCTTCGAGGATTTTCATTTTCATTTCTTCTGGTTTGTTTGCCATTGCTTCATCTTCACTCATTTCTTTTTCAGCAATAGTGCGGATTGATGCGAGTGTATCAGTAGGAATATCGGTTTTTTCTTTGTATTCTGGATTCATCGCTGCAATGTGCATAGCGAGATCTTTTGCCATAGCTTCGTCACCACCATTTGAAAGAGCAACGATACTTGCGATACGTCCATCATGCACGTACCCACTGATAGGTGAGCCAGTGATTTCTGTAATTCCACCAAGAACGATATTTTCTCCTACTTTTTGGATAACTTCGTCGATGAGCGGTTTTGCATCTTCCATTGTTTTATCTTTTCCTTCTGTAAGCGCCATATCAGCGAGCTTGTTTGAAAGATTTACAAAGTCTTCATTTTTAGCAACGAAGTCTGTTTCGCAATTGAGTTGTACGATAACAGCTTTGTTTTCATTTTTGCGCATAACGAGTACTCCCATACCTGTTTCGCGATCTGATTTTTTGGCAGCAACTTCACTTGATCTCTTTTTAAGAATAAGCACAGCTTTATCAAAATCACCCTCTGCTTCTTCAAGTGCCTTTTTGCATTGCATCACAGATACACTTGTTGCGTCACGTAATTTTTTTATAAGTTCTGTTGTAATTTCAGCCATATATTATTTTATGTTTGATTTAAATCCACTCTTATAAGCTTCGACTAAATATTCTACTATAAATGTAATACTTGATAGTGATGCGTCGTTTGCAACAACAGGGAAGGTAATGTTTGCGATATTACAGTCTGTTCCAGCAAGAGCAACTGTTGGGATAAGCATTTTTTCAGCTTCTGTCACAGCAATGTGTTCACGTCGTGGGTCTACAACAAATACTGCATCTGGAAGTTTTTTCATGTCTGTAATACCAGAGAAGAGTTTGTGCATACGAGCAATTTCTTCGTCGATAAGGAGTCTTTCTTTCTTAGTGTATTTGTCGAGTGTTCCTTCTTCTTTTTGTTTTTTGAGGTCGTTGAGTTTTTGTACTCGTTTTGTAATTTCTGAGAAGTTTGTGAGTACTCCACCAACCCATCTCTCTGTGATAAATGGTTGACCGATACTCTCAGCACCGAGTTTTACTGTTTCTTTTCCTTCTGGTTTTACACCAACGAAAAGGATAGTTTTACCTTTTGCTCCAAGCTCTTTCATGAATGAGGCAGCAGCTTCGAGACTTTTTTCTATAAGTTCAACATCAATGATGTCGACTTGGTTTTTTGAACCGTAAATAAATTTTGCCACTGTTGGGTGACGGCGACTTTTTGTATATCCAAAGTGGGATCCAGCTTGGAAAAGTCCTTCGATAATTTTATCTGACATTTTCTTTCTGCCCGACAAAGTGGTTACTTTGCTTGAGGGCTATTAATTAATGCTCCTTTCGAGAGAGCGGACTCCGTTCATAAGCATTTCAGCGTAATGACAGAGAAAATCCCTATATTCTATAGGCTTTTTCTCCACGGAATCTGTAGTATTTATAGCATAAAAGAGGGGATTTGACGAGCTTGACATATCTACTTAATTATTCTAAAATTTGGAAAAGTTTGGAACTTTGAAAAATGTTGTTTTGATGATGTTTGATGGTATATTTTGCCCCTAAACATCATCAAAACAATGTAGATATGTCCACAGAAAATCACTTAGAAAATCAAGTTAATGATTTCTTAAAAAACAAGAAAGTTGAGGATAAAAATATTATCAAAAAGTATTTACATCCTGATCAAAGCTTTGCTTTGATTGCGTTTAACACGAAACAGGATCTCAATGATAATGCGTCTTCAATTTTATTCATCCTTCTTAAGGATAATCTTAAAGAGTCTGGTGCATTGATTCAGTCGCACTTTCAGGGAGAAGATTTCTATTTCTATGAAAGCGAAATTATTAATATTGACGATCCAGTACAACAAGCAGATCCTAAAAGTTTTACATGTAATGTGAAGTTTGGACGTGAGAAAAATCGTATCATTAATTTTGATTTAAAATAAAATGGTTTGGCTATACAAGTCCTGCCGGATTCGCTTGCGAATCCGGTTTTTTTTTGTATTTTTTTACAAACTACAAACTAGAAACTATTAACTAATCAAATTTGTAAAAAAGCCTTATTTCATATATAGTGTTCGTATGAGACAAAGTCAACTCTTCACTAAAACAAAAAGGGAAAATCCAGCCGACGAGACGTCGAAAAACGCTCAACTCCTTATTCGTGCAGGCTTTATTTACAAAGAAATGGCCGGTGTATATGCATATTTACCACTTGGTCTTCGTACTTTAAATAAAATCATTCAAATCATCCGCGAAGAAATGAACGCAATTGGCGGACAAGAAGTTACTTTGACCGCACTTCAGCAGAAAGAAATTTGGGAAAAAACAGACAGGTGGGAAGAAGATATTTGGTTTAAGACAAAATTAAAAAATGATACTGAGCTCGGACTTGGATTTACTCATGAAGAAGTACTTACAAAATTGATGGGGGACTTTATTTCTTCATATCGAGATTTACCTCAATATGTGTATCAATTTCAAACAAAGTTTAGAAATGAAACTCGTGCGAAATCTGGTATCATGCGTACCCGAGAATTTATCATGAAAGACCTCTACTCATTTTCTAAAGATAAAACTGAGCATGATGCTTTTTATGAAAAATCAAAAACTGCATACATGAATGTTTTTAACCGTGTTGGACTTGGTGATACGACATACCTCACTTTTGCTTCAGGTGGATCTTTTTCAAAATTCTCTCATGAATTTCAAACAATCACTGACGCAGGGGAGGATATTATCTACATAGATAAAGAAAAAAATATTGCACTCAATAAGGAAGTGTACACAGATGAAGTTATTGAAAGTCTCGGTCTCACTAAAGAAAACCTCATTGAAGAAAAAGCAGTTGAAGTTGGAAACATATTTACGCTTGCAACAAAATTCTCAGATGCACTTGAACTCCGTTACAAAAATGAAGACGGAACAGACGAAACAGTCTTTATGGGTTCATATGGTATTGGTCCAGCTCGTGTGATGGGAACTATCGTCGAGACACTTTCTGATGAAAAGGGAATTGTTTGGCCAGAAGCTGTTGCACCATTTAAAGTACACCTTGTACTTCTTGGTGATAGTGAGGAAGTAAAAAAAGAAGCAGAAATACTCTACGGTGAACTCAATCTTAAAAATGTAGAAGTACTTTTCGATGATCGAGCAGGACTTTCTATTGGTGAAAAATTAAATGACGCAGACCTACTTGGTATGCCGTATCGTGTGGTAGTGTCAGAAAAAAGTCTTGAAAAAGGTGGTTGTGAAATCAAAAAAAGAAATGGGACTGACGTGAGTATTATAAGTATTGCAGAAACGATCGATTATTTTAACTAAAGCTAAACACAGAGACAGAATATGATAGGAGGATTAAAAAAAGCATTTTCAAATGATATTGGTATAGACTTGGGTACTGCAAATACGCTCGTGTATTTGAAGCATCACGGTATCGTGATCAATGAGCCTTCTGTTGTTGCAGTCAATCAAAAGACTGGTCAGATTGTTGCTGTTGGAAATGATGCAAAACAAATGCTCGGACGTACACCTGCGCATATCAAAGCAATCCGTCCTCTTGTTGATGGAGTTATTTCTGATTATGAAGTAACTGAAGAAATGCTTTCATATCTCATTCGTAAAACTGAGTCTGTTTCAAGAAAACTTCTTGGTCCTCGTGTCGTGATTGGTATTCCATCTGGTGTCACCAACGTCGAGAGTCGCGCAGTGTACGATGCAGCAAAGTCTGCTGGTGCACGTGAAGTCTACCTTGTTGAAGAGCCGATGGCTGCAGCTATCGGTATTCGTCTTCCGGTAAATGATCCAGTGGGATCTATGATTATCGACATCGGTGGAGGAACGACAGATATTGCGGTGATCTCTCTCGGAGGTATCGTCAAATCTAAGAATCTCAAAGTTGCTGGTGATCAATTCAACAACGATATTATTGTGTATTTGAAAGAAGAATTTAAATTACTCGTTGGGGAAAAAACTGCAGAAAATATTAAAATCGCACTTGGCTCAGCATATTTGCAAGACAAAAATGAAATTCCTGTTCGTGGTCGCGATATGACTACTGGCCTTCCAAAAGA
This sequence comes from uncultured Candidatus Saccharibacteria bacterium, assembly GCA_964626965.1. GTDB lineage: Bacteria > Patescibacteriota > Minisyncoccia > Phycocordibacterales > UBA9973 > CAZEPT01. The sequence goes on from CAZVHB010000001.1 coordinate 109,921, forward strand.
AATTATTCTTTCATCACTCCATATTCAAGATGCAATCAGTCAGTCTGTATCAGTGCTTGTTGATGGTGTAAAAGAAATTCTCGAAACAACTCCTCCTGAAGTTGTCGGTGATATTATGAAAGGTGGAATTATTCTCTCAGGTGGTGGGGCGCTCCTTCGTGGACTTGATACACTCCTTCAGAGTACACTCAATATTCCGGTCTATGTTGCTGAAGATCCGCTCACTGCAGTTGCAAGGGGGTGTGGAATTATTTTAGATAATTTAGAAGTGTTTGAAGAAGCACTCATACGAGTAGATGGCGATGCAATTCTTAAATAAGAAAAAGAAATCACACACGAAGTGGATTGTATTCCTTGTTCTTTTGATATGTATTATACTTGTAGGATTTTTTTCTCAAGGGGTACGATCTTTTTTTGTACGAATAACACATCCCGTAGTGCAGACTGCAACAGTTGCATCTGAGGTTGCTGCATCCGCAAAAACACTTCCACTTTCAAAAAATAAACTGATGCAAGAGGTAGGTGTACTTAAACAAGAAAATGAAAGACTTGCAGGATTGCTTGTCGATTTACAAAAAGAAAAAAGTGAGACCGTTATGTGGAGTACTCTTTTTCCAGCAAAGTCTGTTGTTGATTTTGTTCGCGCGTCTATTATTTCAAAACCAAATCAATCACCGTACGATACATTTCTATTGGATGCAGGACAAACAAATGGGGTGCTTGCTGGTGCGTATATTGCAGTGAATGAAATTTCACTCTTGGGTACGATAGATACAGCTGAAGCGAATACGTCGACTGGTATTTTATTCTCGAGTCCAAACACAAAGACGAACGCACGTCTTGAACGGAGTAACTATGATGTGTTGCTCGTCGGTCGTGGTGGGGGAAATATGATCGTTGAAGTTCCGAAAGAAATTGATACGGCACTCGGTGACCGGGTGCTTTATCCAGCGCATCAAAATGCCATCATTGGGGTGATCCGAGACATTACTTTTGATGATCGTAATGCAAACAAGAAACTCTTTATTACACTTCCGACAAATATTCTGACACTTGATCACGTCTATATTGAAAGATAGAGATACAACAATAGGCTGTCATTCCGGACTTGATCCGGAATCCAGATTTTTAAACAAGAATTGCAAGTAGTCACTAGATTCCGGATCAAGTCCGGAATGACAAATACATATTTATTTATATGCCATCACCAATCACATTTTCAATCATAAAAAAAAGTACCGACTCGCATGCACGAGCTGGTATTTTAAAAACACCTCACGGTGATATTTTAACTCCGGCGTATATTACGGTGGGAACGAAAGCGACCGTCAAAGGTGTAACTCCAGCGCAACTTCGTGAACTTGGTGCGCAAACATTTTTAGCAAACACCTATCATCTCTACTTGCAACCAGGTAACCTTGCTATTAAAGAAGCTGGAGGACTCCATTCTTTTTCTGGATGGGATGGTCCTATGATGACCGACTCTGGTGGATTTCAAGTATTCTCTCTTGGTGTTGCTTTTGGTAAGGGAATCAATAAAGTACTTGAAGCACATGATCCATCAAATTTTCTACCAGTGCGAAGTATGGAAGAAGACCAACAAAAGCTTGCTCATGTCGGTGAAGATGGCGTGACCTTCAAATCAGTAATCGATGGCTCTATCCACTATTTTACCGCAGAACGATCAATGGAAATCCAACATGATTTGGGTGCTGATATTATTTTCTCTTTTGATGAATGCACTGCACCAAACGATACGTATGAATACCAAAAAGAGTCAGTCGAGCGAACACATCGTTGGGCAAAGCGGTCACTGAATTATCATAAGTCTAAAGACAATTCACAGAGACAGGCACTCTTTGGTATCATCCAAGGTGGGCGATACGAAGACTTACGAAAACACTCAGCACAATTCCACGCTGAGCTTCCTTTTGATGGATACGGTATCGGTGGTTCATTTACGAAAGATGATCTTTCTACTGCCGTAAAATGGGTCAATGAAATCTTACCTGAAGAAAAACCACGACATCTCCTCGGTATCGGCGAACCTCGAGATATTTTTCTCGGTGTTGAAGAAGGGTGTGATACTTTTGACTGTGTCGCTGCGACACGTATTGCGAGAAATGGAACAGCATACACCAAGACCGGACAAATTAATTTGATGAATGCAGAATATAAAACCACATTTGAAGCGATTGAAAAAGACTGTGGTTGTTATACATGTCAGAATTTTACATCTGCGTATTTAGCACATTTGTTCCGTGCAAAAGAAATGCTCGCAGGTACACTCACTTCAATTCATAACTTATATTTTATAAACAAACTCGTTGCTGATATGCGTATTGCTATTCTTGAGGATAGATTTATGGAATTTAAAAATGAATTTTGCGAAAAATATTATAAGGAGGTATAGTAAATAAAAAATAATATGGAACACAATTTAGAAATTGGTGGATTTTATTACCACTACAAACATAACCCGCTCGGTCCGGTGAATAATTACGCGTATGAGATTATCAACTTTGGGCATCATACCGAGGTGGAGGGTTTAGAAGAGTCCGCTATGGTTATTTACGCACCGCTTTATGTCGAAGCCGGAGTCTATAAAGCCGGCAAGCACTACGATGTGCGACCACTGAAAATGTTTTTAGAAGAGGTGACTAAAGATGGCAAAACCTTTCCTCGATTTTTAAAAATAGAAGATGAGCATATCATTGAAGATTTGAAGAAGATAAAAGTAGAGTTGTATTCATAATTGCACCTTTAGATTTTTAAGGGTATACTCATTAAAATTTAAAAAAATGATTTACTTAGAAAAACCAGAAAATTTCGAATCTGAATTCGATATTGTTGGAATTTTGATCCACTATAAAAAATCTTTTTTGTTACTAAAAAGAGCCTTACATAAACCGCAAGGTGGAACATGGGGTGCACCAGGTGGCAAAGTTGAAAAAAGAGACAAAAGTCTTGAAGCTGCGATCTTTCGCGAAACGGGTGAAGAAACAGGTATCGAGCTTGATCTACAGAAACTCATGTACTACAAACCTTTTTACGTTTTTCATGAGGGACGTTATTTCATCTATCATTTATATTCATACGAGGTTCAGGAGAAGCCAGAAATTATACTGGAAAAAGGCGGACACGATGCGAGTGATTGGTTCACAAAAGATGGTGCATTACAACTCGAACTCATTCATGATATGGCTTTTTGTATTGAGGATTTTGCTGGTTCATTAACTTAACTTATTGAGTAGCTTTGTGTTTTTATTTGTTACGATCAAAAAAGGACACACACGGTCTTGCTTGGAACATTCATCGTGTAAAGAAGTTACTTATGGCGGTCCTGATGGGCCGCTTTTTTTATTTCCTATTTTCGCGTACACTGTGAGTGTGAAAAGGAATAGTCCATTCAATATACAGAGTGAATATAAGCCGGCTGGCGATCAACCGGAGGCTATTTCGGCGCTCCTCAAAGGACTTGAAAAGGGTAATGATAGACAGACACTCCTTGGTGTGACGGGCTCGGGAAAGACGTTTACGATGGCGAATGTGATACAACAGTGGGGTAAAGCCACCCTTGTTATTGCTCACAATAAAACACTCGCTGCTCAGCTCGCGCAAGAGTTTCGTGAATTTTTCCCTGATGCAGCGGTTCATTACTTTGTCTCATACTATGACTACTATCAACCAGAAGCCTACATGCCGGTGACTGATACCTTTATTGAAAAAGATGCCACGATCAATGAAGAGATTGATCGACTTCGTCATGCGACAACACAGGCACTCCTCACTCGTCCTGACGTGATTATCGTTGCGTCTGTTTCGTGTATCTATGGTTTGGGTTCACCTGTCGAATACGAAGCAAAAAATCTCCATATTAAAGTCGGACAAAAGGTTGCGCGGATAGATTTGATGAAGCAACTTCTCGACATGCAGTACGAGCGTACGACCGCTGACCTTACTCCTGCAACATTTCGCGCGATTGGTTCACGGCTTGATATTATGCCAGTGTCCGAAACAGATGGGTATAGAATAGAATTTGCTGGTAATACGGTGAGTGAAATTACAAAGTACGCGACTGTGTCATCACAAAATATTGCGAGCTTGAAAGATTTTTTTGTGTTTCCTGCAAAACACTTTATGACGCAAAAAAGTGAAAGAGAAAATGCTGTAAAAAGTATCAAAGCAGAACTCGCGACACAACTCAAACATTTTGAAAAAGAAGGCAAACTTTTGGAAGCAGATCGTATTAAAAGAAGAACCAATTATGATACTGCAATGATTAAAGAAGTTGGGTATTGTTCTGGTATTGAAAACTACTCTCGACACCTCTCTGGTAAAAAAGCAGGTGAACCACCTGATACGCTTATTTCATATTTTCCACACAAAGCAGACGGAACACCAGACTTTCTCACTATTATCGATGAATCTCATGTAACACTCCCACAGCTTCACGGTATGTATGCGGGTGATGCATCTCGCAAAAATACACTCGTTGAATTTGGCTTTCGACTACCTTCTGCAAAAGATAACAGACCACTTAAATATCCAGAATTTGCGGAACGTATCGGACAAGTCGTGTATGTCTCAGCAACACCAGGAACACATGAGAGAGAAGAAAGTGCGCAGGTTGTTGAACAGGTCATTCGTCCAACAGGATTGATCGATCCTGAAATTACTATTCGACCAGTGATAGAAAAAGGCGCATATCCTGGGCAGATTCAAGATTTTATACAGCAAGCTAAAAAAACTATTTCCGGTGGCGGACGAGTGCTCGCGACGACACTGACAAAAAAAATGGCAGAAGATTTGTCAGTATATTTGAAAGATCAAAAAGAAGAATCTGGTAAAAAAATAAAAGCAGAATATTTACATAGTGATATCAAGACGATTGACCGTATCAAGATTTTGACCAGCTTCAGGAAAGGCGAATTCGACTGTCTTGTTGGTGTAAACTTACTCCGAGAAGGACTCGACTTACCAGAGGTAGAACTCATCGGTATTTTGGATGCTGACAAAGAAGGTTTTTTGCGTAGCGAGACATCGCTCATTCAGACGATTGGGCGTGCTGCTCGAAATGTAAAAGGTCATGTTATTTTATATGCTGATCATATGACCGGTTCTATGGATCGAGCAATTGGCGAGACAAATAGACGTCGTGCAAAACAAGTTGCATACAATAAAGCTCACGGTATCACACCAAAAACGATTTTGAAAAAAATTCATGATATTACACAGGAACTCGAGAGTGAACACAAAAAAGCGGTGATGATGAATCTTGATATTGATTCGGCTGTATTTAAAAAAGATCCAAAGAAATTGATCAAGCTCAAAGAAAAAGAAATGAACACTGCGGTGAAAGAACTCGACTTTGAAACCGCCGCGATTTTACGTGATGAGATTATTGTGTTGAAAGATCGATTGGCAAAAAAATAGCAAAGAGTATACTTACTATATATGGAAAACCAACGTGTCAGACCTATCTATCTTTTTCTTCTTGTTGCAACAATGATTTTGCTGGGGTTTCATTTTTGGTCTCTCTACAAAAAACCAAAAATCGTGACTCCACCTGTTCAAAATATGGTACCGGAAAATACTCCTATTCCGGGTATGGTGAATCCTCTGTATGTTTACACTAAAAAAATCACAGAGAGTAATCAATATACGACTATCGGTATAGAATATCCGGAACTTAAAAATATTGATGTGAAAGAAAACCGTAAGATAAGTGAATTTTATACAAAATTTATTACTGAGCATAATAAAATTTCAAAAGAAAATCTCAAGGCTCGTTTTGAAACCGATGAGGCAAATGCAGGTAAGTCATTTTCTGCTCTCATGCTCTCTGAAGATGATAAATTTCCTGCGTATGGAAAATATACTCCATTTCAAGTAAATGATGACTATGTGAGCGTTCTCTTTTTGTACGGTGCGTTTCAGGGTGGGGCACATGGATTTGAAAATTACTTTTCGCTTAATTATGATGTGAAGAATAAAAAAACACTCACGCTTACAGATATTTTGAAAGATAAAAAAATAGAACAAGCGAGTATTCTTGATTTTCTCTCTGAAGAATCTCGCAAGCAATTACTTATAAGGTTTGCACCCGAAGTGGAGTATAAAAAATCAATCGATGACCTTGTTTATGATCATGATCAGTATGAGTTTATTATTGATAGTATTTATTCTGGTACTGAACCAGACTCAAAAAACTTTAGTATATATACCTTTACTCCGGACGAATTAACTATCTACTTTGGCCAGTATCAAGTTGCATCATATGTGGAGGGTATGCAAGAGGTAAAAATTCCACTTAAATAAAATAGAATAACCCCTATCAAAAAAATCCTTTATATAAGGATTTTTTTGATAGGGGTTTGTGTGGTATGATACCGTTATGTCAAAGAAAACTCACCCTATTGAATACATTACCGTTAAAGGTGCGCGAACACATAACCTCAAAAATATCAACGTAGAAATTCCTCGAAATACCATGACTGTTATTACTGGTATGTCAGGGAGTGGAAAGTCATCACTCGCTTTTGATACTATTTTTGCTGAAGGACAACGTCGCTATGTCGAGTCTCTCTCGGCGTATGCTCGGCAATTTCTTAACCAAATGCCAAAGCCAGATGTTGATGAAATTACCGGATTGTCTCCGGCTATTTCGATTGACCAAAAATCCCGCTCGAACAATCCTCGCTCAACTGTCGCAACGATTACTGAAATCTACGACTACCTCCGTGTGCTCTATGCACGTGTGGGTACTCCTCATTGTCCAGAGTGTGGTGAGCCAATCAAGAAACTTTCAAATGAAGAAATCATTGCTTTTGTCTTGGAGAAAGTACAAGCGCATCTCAAAAAAAATACTGGCAAAAATAAAGAATTGATGGGAGTAAGGTGGAACGAAACAAAAGTCACAGTACTCGCACCATTATTACGCGGAAGAAAAGGTGAGCACTATCAGATGCTCTATGACTTACTTGGAAAAGGATTCGGCGAAGTTCGCGTTGACGGAGTGGTGAAAAGTCTTCGCGATCGTATTGATCTCTCAAAAAATAAAAAGCACGAGATAGATGTCCTTGTTGACACACTCGCACTTCATGAATTTAAAGATGATAAAGAGGGTTCTCGTATGCGACTCTCAGAAGCTGTGGAGCGAGCGCTCACAGAATCAGATGGACTTGTTACCATCTCTTTTGAAACAGGTGAAGAATTTATTCTCTCAGCAAAATTTGCCTGTAAGAATGATGGATTTTCATTTCCTGAAATAGAACCACGACTGTTCTCTTTTAACTCACCATATGGTGCATGTCCTGAATGTAACGGACTCGGAACAAAATACTTTGCAGCACTTGATGAATGTAGTGCCTGTGATGGAAAACGTCTCAGAACAGAAGCACTTCACGTCATGATCGGAGGTGATTTAAAAACTGGAAAAAATATCGTGGACTTCACTTCGATGTCGATCAAAAATGCACAAGAGTTTATAAAAAATCTCAAACTCACAGGAAATGAAAAAGATATTTCACTACCTGTTCTTCGTGAGATTACCGACCGTTTGCAGTTTATGCTCAACGTCGGACTTGAATACCTCTCACTTGATCGTCGTGCAAATACACTCTCCGGTGGAGAAGCACAACGTATTCGTCTTGCTTCACAGCTTGGTTCTCGACTTGTGGGGGCGCTCTACGTACTGGATGAACCGACGATTGGTCTCCATCAACGTGATAACGAACGACTCATCAATACACTTACTGATTTGCGCGATCTCGGCAACACGATCATTGTCGTAGAGCACGATGAAGATACTATTTATTCATCTGATTACATAATTGATATTGGTCCACTTGCTGGTGTTCATGGTGGAGAGGTGATTGCCGATGGATACTTGGCGGACCTTTTGTCAGCAAAGAAAAATACGAGTGGTAGTAGAACCCTCGGCTATTTGCGAAACGAACTTTCAATTCCAATTCCAGATGAAAGACGTTCGAAAGATAAAGGCTCACTCAAAATCGTCAATGGAAATGTATTTAATATAAAAAATATGCAGGCGGAAATTCCTCTTGGGAAATTGGTCTGTATTACCGGTGTATCTGGATCTGGGAAATCTTCATTTATGTATGAGATCGTCCACAAAAACCTCCAGGCACGACTCGAACGAAAATACAGAACAGCAAAAGTATTTAACTGCGCATCGTTTACTGGTACAGAGTATCTCTCTCGAGCTATTCTTATTGATCAGTCACCGATTGGTCGTACACCTCGTTCAAACTTGGCGACGTATACTGGCGCATTTACTCATATTCGTGATATGTTCGCGACGACTGACGATGCACGACTTCGCGGGTGGAAAGCAAATCGTTTCTCTTTCAATGTGAAAGGTGGACGTTGTGAAGCCTGCGAAGGGAATGGCGAAATTGCTGTCGAGATGCACTTCCTCCCAACTGTCTATGTGACCTGTGACGTTTGTAATGGAAAACGTTTTGATAAAGAAACACTTACAGTGAAATACAAAAAGAAAAATATCTACGATGTGCTTCAAATGACTGTCGAAGAATCTTTGGTATTTTTTGAAGATATTCCAGCTATTTATGATAGATTAAAAACACTGAACGATGTCGGGCTCAACTATCTCAAGCTCGGACAAAGCGCAACAACGCTCTCCGGTGGGGAAGCACAGCGTGTTAAAATATCATCTGAACTGTATCGTCCTCATGTAGAAAAAACAATTTATTTACTCGATGAACCAACTGTCGGACTGCACTATGATGACGTGGCGAAACTTCTCGATGTGCTCAATATGCTCGTGAATAAAGGGAACTCCGTAGTACTTATTGAACACAGTATGGACATTATCAAATGCGCTGACTATATTCTCGATATTGGTCCAGAAGGTGGAGTCGGGGGTGGAAACCTCGTGGCTAAAGGAACACCTGAAGAAGTCGCGAATAATAAAAATTCTTACACCGGACAGTACTTAAAAAAAGTGTTGAGGAAGAAATAGATAATAAAAAAGCTCGGAGTTATCCGAGTTTTATTGCTATCTAATTGGTGTATATAAGGTGGTCCGACTGCGCTGGTAATCAGTGGGCAGCCTTTTGTAGTTGCGCGTACACTTTTAAAAAAATATCTTAGTTATGATTTCTCCAATTTTTATGCCTGGATATGTAAGATACGTATGAATCTTAACTCCAACTGACTGAGAGTTATTAATTTCATATTGCAATATTTTCCAATGCTTGAAAGAGATTGTTTTGGCCGGTTTGCTTGTCCGTTGTGAATGCATGATTACAGGCTCTATTGCCCAAAGCCATATGTAAACAAAATAGATAAAAGTAAAAATTAAAAGGGCTGAAAATATCTTTTGTTTTTTCATAAAATTATTTTTTATTTTTTGTGCAAAATTGCGTTTTCTTTTTAGAATACTACCTAAATAAAAGATAGTCAAATAAAAAATCCCAGAACGAATCTTGGGATTTTTTTATATATACGCACAATTAAAAGGACGTCTTACGTTCTGTGTTTACCCATAGGCAACCAAGGGTTCCGAGTGTGTTTAAAAACGGACAAAATGTAAAGACAGGGCCTAACCATGGATCCTCTTTCGAGAGATCTTTTAAGGTTTGTTTATAAATCGTCATGTTGAAAATCATAGACATGACATAGGCAATAATGGAGAAAAGTATTTCATTTACACTCATAATTGACAAGTTTTTATTTAAACATATAATATACTATATATCATGAAAAGTCAAGAGCTGAAGAAAACTAAACTTCCCGATAAGCCAGGTGTCTATTTTTTCCTTAGAAATAAAGAGATTTTGTATATCGGAAAAGCTACATCGCTGCGTTCTCGAGTAATGAGCTATTTTTCAAAAGATATCACTGAGAAACGAAGTATGAGTATCGGTGATATGGTGGTGCTTACGACGCATGTGGATTTTACTGAAACAGACACTGCTCTTGAGGCGCTCTTGCTTGAAGCTGAACTGATTAAGAAACATCGACCAAAATATAATACAAAAGAGAAAGATGACAAGAGCTGGAACTATGTAATCATCACAAATGATACTGTCCCTCAAGTGCTTGTTATTCGTGGGCGGACACTGAAGATAGAAAAAGAACTTCAAAGCCTTAAGCCAAAATATACCTTTGGTCCATTTTCAAATGGAGGAGCTATAAAAGAAGGACTTCGGATTATTCGTCGTATTTTTCCCTATATCGATAATCGATCTATTCAAAAAGACAAATATGAATTTTATAAACAGCTCGGCCTGACTCCAGACACCAGTAATACCAGTGCACTTTTGCAATACAAAAAAAATATTAAAAATATCGTGCTCTTTTTCCAAGGAAAGAAAAAAGATATCTTGAAAGGTCTTGAAAATGATATGAAAATACTCGCGAAACAGTTGCGTTTTGAAGAAGCAAATATAATAAAGAAGCAAATTTTTGCACTGACACATATCAACGATGTTGCTGTCATAAAGTCTGATTTCCTTGAAGTGCACGCAGGTGATGAAAAAGGAATTCGTATTGAAGGCTATGACGTGGCGCACCTCGGTGGGAAAGATATGGTGGGAGTGATGACGGTTATGGTGAATGGGCAAGTTGATAAATCTGAATACAAAAAGTTTTTGATCAAAACTCAAACAGGTGCAAATGATACAGGAGCACTCTATGAAATACTCATGCGACGATTTAGACATATTGAATGGGGGATACCAGATCTTGTTGTCGTCGATGGGGGAGTAGCTCAAATACATGTTGCAGAGCAGGTATTAAAATTCTATCAAATCAAAATCCCGATTGTATCGGTACTCAAGGACGTTCGACATAAACCAAAAGATATTTTAGGAGATACAAATTGTGCGCAAAAATACAAAAAAGAAATTCTCCTAGTGAATAGTGAAGCACACCGATTTTCTATTACCTTTCATAAAGAAAAACGAGCAAAGAAATTTCTTAAACCAATTAATTAATTTTTCTTATGACTATACAAAGTGGCGGGGGGGGGGGGGGGGGGGGGGGGGGGGGGGGGGGGGGGG
>CAZVHB010000001.1:120981-134264 GCA_964626965.1 uncultured Candidatus Saccharibacteria bacterium
TTTTTTTCCAACCCCCCCCCCGCCCCCCCCCCCCCCCCCCCCCCCCCGCCACTTTTTTCCGTGTTTCCTTATTCTTATACTAACCCCTTATACTACTTTTTCTCAAATTCTCGATTTTCAATGAAGAGGGCAATTGGAATACCACCAAGAATAAGTACTCCATATACCCCTAAGATTATCCAATATGAAAGAGATACACTATCGAGTACACCCAGCGTACAAATGAAAAGCCATGAGACAACCGAAATTGTTCCACAAATAAAAGATATTTGCCTAAATTTCTTTTCTTTAAGTGATGTAAAAAATTTCTTTTTGAGTAAGTGTGACCAAATGTATTTATCAAGTACGAATCCATTTACGAGGAGTATTGCAAGTACTGTCATTTTGACCAAGAATTTTGCTGAGTGAATATATTTTTCTATATTACTAAAAAATATGCCCACACCGGAAAGGATAATAATCGGTAAACTGATGATAACTATCTTTGATAAAAGTGAAAGGGTAGAGAGTTCGGTTTTTGAGAGTTCTTTGTCTTTAGTGTAGAAATTAAAAAGTAAGTCTGATACGAGTGCTGCCCCCATACCAAAAATCACACTCAGTACATGAAGTACGATAAAGATTGGTTTATTATCTGTAAAAAAAATTGTTGCTTCTTCCATATAGTATGAGTATACAGTCTCTTTTTTGTTTTACAAACACGGGTTATCTTAATATTGTAATAATCTATTTTTTGTGGTATGATTTGACCAAATAAAATATCTTTGAAAAACAAGTTGAAAAGACATATAAGTATTTATTTGAATATTTATATGTCTTTTTAACTTCAAAAAATTATAAAATTATGAAAACACAAAACATCTCTCTGGGCAGGGTCTGCCCACCAAGCAAGTTTGTACTGCTCTTTTTTCTGCTTTTTCCTTTGTACCAAATTATTCACGCACAAACACCACAAACAGTAGTTATTGGTCCGACTAGTGGTACGGCAAATTGGTCTTATGGCCCGATTTATCGAAATAACGGGAATGCGGGTCTGTTGAATTATTCTCGACATGTGTATATTTACACGGGTACAGAATTAGGTATTCCGTCAGGTGTGAAGATCACAAAAGTCGAATGGTTAAAAAAAGATTCTGCAAGTGTTATTGGGAATAATGCATTTAACATATTCATGTTGAATACCAATTCTCCAACACTTACAACTGGTACACAGTGGGGTTCATTGATTGCTTCTGCTACTCAAGTTTTCGGGAGTACGACCTATGCTGTACCTTCGGGTACAAATACATGGTTGCAATTTCCACTCACTGATACGTTCACCTATACCGGTGGAAATATTCAGATCGCAACTGACTGGAGTAAACTTGGATTTGCGACTGGGGCCTTTGGATTTTATTTTCTACCTGCTACAGGAAAAGCGATAGGTATCGCTTCAACAACCGCATTAAATAATCTGAGTCTCTTACAGACAGCAAACTACGGCAATGCCCGTCCAACTATTCGAATTACCTATGTAATTCCACCAGCATGTGCTGGTGTACCAACAACAGGACCAGCACTCTCAAGTGCTGCAAATGTTTGTTTGAATGTGCCGTTTACACTTTCGATTCAAAATACAATTCCAGGAACTGGTGTCACGTACCTTTGGCAAAGTGCTAGTGATGCTTTGTTTACTACAAATGTAACGAATATCTCAACAACGTCTACTTTTACCACTACTCAGAGTCAAGATTTCTATTATCGTTGTACCGCCACTTGTTCAGCTTCTGGTCTCACGAGTACATCAGCACCCGTCTTTGTGCCTATGGCACCAAGCTATGGATGCTATTGTTCAAGTCAGGCTGTTTCAAGCGCTGATGAAGATATTGTCCAATTTCAACTTGGTGCTTTGAATAATTGTTCTAATTGTCTCACACCAGGGGGTGGTGTAAATTCATCACCGAATGCATATTCAAACTTCCAGTATCTCACACCACAGGTCGTTGAGCAGGGAGTGAATGTCCCATTTTTAATTAAAGTTGGGCAGTGTGCAAATCATACGTACTCGAGCCAGTCTTCTATTTTTGTAGATTTTAATCACAATAATTCTTTTTCTGATCCAGGTGAACTGGTGTACTCTTCTGTATCTCCTACTGCGGGTGCGTATTCTAAAACAGGGTTTATCACTATTCCATTGAGTTCTCTGACCGGAGTTACTGGAGTAAGAGTAATTGTAGTAGAAGGTAATAGTCCTGTAACTAATCCCTGCCTTATTTATTCTTGGGGTGAAACAGAAGACTATCTTATCAACATTGTAGCAAACACGAATTGTTCGGGTACTCCAAGTCCAGGTGCCACAGTAGTAAGAAATATAGATTGCAATCTTTCAACCGGAACATATGCAATTTGTAGTGGAACAACAGTTGATGTATCTTTGCAAAATTTTTCTCCTGGAATTGGTATTACATATCAATGGTATGATAATAATGGCCTTATCGTCGGAGCGAATGGAGCTGTGTATACAACACCACAACTCACTGCAACACAAACATACTTTTGTACTGTGACATGCATGAATTCTGGTTTAACAGCGACATCGACTCCAATAACAATAGTGATTGAGTCATTTATTAATTGTTACTGTAATTCAGGACCTGCTTCCAATGCTGATGAGGATGTTTTTAGTTTTACAATCAATGGAGTAACAAATACATCTACGTGTGTTGTTCCTGCTCCTGGTGCTGGTTCTACGTTGAATCAATATTCAAATTTTACCTCACTTGGAGCATTGGCTTCTATTCAAATCGGTTCAACCACAACTTTTACGGTTTCTGTAGATGATTGTGATGTACCTCCTGCCCCGTATTATTCTTTTGGAACTTCTATTTGGATTGATTTCAATCATAACAGTTCTTTTTCTGATCCAGGTGAGCAAATTTTTCTTGAGCCAACACCAATTAATGGACCAAGAATTATTACAGGGACTGTTCTTATTCCTTGCTTGGCATTACCTGGTCTCACGAGATTACGATTAAATGTCGTTGAAGGATTAGCCGGTGTATCACTTAACCCGTGTGCATCTTACGGCTTCGGTGAAACAGAAGATTATCTGATTAATTTAACTCAACCAAGTGCTGCATGTACCACACCAATACCGAGTCCAGGAGCTACAATCTCATCATTAAATGTGTTGTGCGATAGTTCTGTAATTACGTTCTCTTTAGCAAATACATGTTTGTTGGGGAATTATACTTACCAGTGGAAACGAAATGGCGTACCAATAGCTGGTGCAACGAACTATACATATACTACTCCAAAGATATACCAATCAGGAAGCTATTTTTGTACAGTGAGTTGTGGGGCAACGTCTGTTAATTCAAGTGTAAAACCAATTACACTTTCTGCTATTAATCCAGTAGCACTCACTGCTTCGAATACCATCTATTGCTCAACGACTGATGCCCCAGTACTTCTTTCTGCAACATCAGCAAGTTCATTAACGTATGTGTACAAAGCAGGAGAGACAACTATTGGAACTGGTCCAACAATCAGTGTGAGTCCAACACTTACTACTATCTACAAAGTGACAGGTACTAATGCGATTGGTTGCACACGCACTTCTGCTATACAGATACAAGCAGTGTGTGCAATTGTCGTCGATCTCAAGCTTTTCATAGAAGGGTATTACTCAGGAGGGAGCTTTATGGTTCCGACTCTCTTGAATGAGGGGGTTAGTACAGATTCCACTATCACTGATTCCGTGACGGTGGAACTTCATAATGTAAATGCTCCATATGGAGTAGTTAAAGCAATTCAGTGTATCCTTGGAGTGAATGGATTGTGCACTGCTATTTTCCCTAACACACTTCCCGGATCATACTATATTGTGGTTAAACATCGAAATGCAATTGAAACATGGAGTGCTGCACCAGTCTTTATTAGTAACAACACTACTTCTTATGATTTTAGTTCTCTTCAGGCAAAAGCCTATGGTGGTAATATGAAGGAACTCGAACTTAATGTGTGGGGTATGTGGGCTGGAGACGTTAATCAAGATAGTAATATTGATCTCCTTGATGTGGGTGAATTAGAATCTGATGTTACCAATTTTCTCTTTGGGTATGTCGATTCAGATATTAATGGTGATGGAAATGTTGATTTACTTGATGGTGCTATCGTGGAACAAAATGCCAGTAATTTTATATTTTCGAGTCATCCGTAAAAAGGATGCTATTGTCTTATGTAAAGCCTACAGAATCTCTATTCTGTAGGCTTTTTTATTATTTTTAGTCCCTTTAGGTCTGCATTAAGATGTGGTAGACTGTGGTTATATGAAACGAGTTAATTTTCCCAGAATACCTAAAAGAGCTTATATAATTTTGGCATTTCTGTTCGTTGTCGGTTTATTTTTTAGTAATCCAGTAAAAGTATCTGCTGCAACTGTTTCTGGGACTGCTCGCCAAGATGCATTTGGTGGATCTCCAATCCCAGCTCTAACACAAGTAAGCTTGCTTGTTGATGGGGGTTCACTTCAGACATATACAACAACTGGTAATGGGCAATTTTCTTTTACAGGAGTGACGCTCTCTTCAAGTAGTATAATTACCCTTTTTGTTGAGGGTGGTTCTAACCGAGGTGTGACTGTTATTCATAGTGATACTTCAAATTTAAGTAATATGGATATTTACCAGGATTATATTGTGATTAGAAATGAAAATGGAACTTCGGCAGTAACACTAGCTGATCTAGATACCGCAAACAATAATGATCCAGATATTACGGCTATGTATACAAACAGTGCGACTCCAACTTTTGCGTCTGGTAAAGTACTATATGTGTATCCGGGGGCATCTTTTTCTCCAGGTGGAACTTTGAATATAAGTGGTCATCTTGAGATTCAATCAGGTGCTACTCTCAATGCTGGGAGTAGTACTATAAACTTAACAGGTAACTTTATTAATGCGGGTACATTTACTCATAGTGGTACTTTTAATCTTACAAATAATAGTAATGGTGGTACTCAAACAATTACACCAACAAGTGCGACGACTTTTTCAACACTCTCACGCGTAGAAAATACCGATGATTTCAATAGTTCTATTTTTATTAATGGAGATATTACTATCTCAACTGCACTAGTACTCAATGGTACAGATGCAAATGATATGATTTTTCTTGCGAATGGTTTTTTTACACCTGCGAATTTGACATTCACGGGATCTTCTACATTTTCTGGAGATTATCTTGACGTTTCTAACTCTACTGTTGTAGATAATTCGAGTGGAATTACATTGCCGTTGAGTCCAGCGAACTCTTCATCAACTGATGGTGGAACGACAGGCTGGTTTGGTGCTGATGCAACCGCTCCTATTATTTCTCAAGTAACTCCTGTTACAACGCCGACTAATAATCAAACACCTAGCTATACGTTTACCACAAATGAAGCGGGAACTATCTCCTATGGGGGAAGTTGTACTTCTGCAACGACGTCTGCATCTGTTGGAAGTAATACTATTACGTTCTCGACACTTTCTGCTGGTACGTACAGCAACTGTACAATTACTGTGACTGATGCGAGTTCCAATGCATCAAGTCCTCTTTCAGTAACTTCTTTTACGATTGATCTGACCGCTCCGACAGTAACGAATATTACTTCATCCACTAATAATGGTTCATATAAAGCTGGGCAATCAATTTCAGTACAAGTAACTTTTTCTGAATCAGTAACAGTGACTGGTACTCCTCAACTAACACTTGAGACAGGGGGTACTGACCGAACAATCAATTATGTTTCTGGCTCTCCTGGAGCAACACTCACATTTACGTATACGATTCAAGCAGGAGATACATCGTCAGACTTGGATTACGTTGGTACAACATCACTTGCTTTAAATAGTGGAACTATCAGGGATTCAGCTACAAACAACGCAACCTTGACACTCTACTCGCCAGGTGGAGGATCACCTGGCGCTGGGTCACTTGCGGTAAACAAAGCACTCGTCATTGATACAACTGCACCAACTATTTCTGAAGTTACTCCAGTTTCTACGCCAACCTCTGATCCGACTCCAAACTATACCTTCACTACAGACGAAGCGGGGACCATCACCTATGGTGGTAGTTGTTCAAGTGTAACTACTTCAGCATTAAGCGGAAGTAATACAATTACTTTTTTATCACTTTCTGATGGAACCTATAGTAACTGTACAATTACGGTGACTGACACTGCGACCAATGCGAGTAATACGCTCGCTGTTACTACATTTGTTGTGGACGCATCTGTTCCAACTATTACTAATATTACTTCATCAACGGATAATGGTTCATACAATTTAGGTGACCCTATTTCTATCCAAGTAACTTTTTCTGAGTCAGTTACTGTTGCGAGTGGAACTCCACAACTCACTTTGGAGACAGGAACCACAGACCGAACAATCAACTACGTCTCAGGCTCTCCTGGAACCACACTCACATTTACATACACAATTCAAGCAGGGGATACTTCTTCTGATCTTGACTACGTTGGAACAACATCACTAACGCTTAATGGTGCGACGATTAGAGATGCAGGAAACAACAACGCGACTCTTACTCTCTATGCACCTGGGGGAGGTTCTCCTGGTGCTGGATCACTTGCTGTAAACAAGGCACTTATTATCGATACAACCACACCAACAATCTCTGAAGTGACTCCTGTGACGACTCCAACTGCGGATCCGACACCAAGTTACACGTTTACTACAAATGAAGCGGGTACTGCGTCTTATGGTGGAGACTGTTCAACCACATCTTCTGCTTCTGTTTCTTCTGGGTCAAATACAATTTCTTTTAATACACTCTCAAGTGCAACTCACAGTAATTGTACTGTGACAGTAACTGACGGGGCAGGAAATGCATCAACACCTCTTTCAGTCACATCATTTACTGTTGATGCTGATGCACCTCGAGTTGCTTCTATCTCCACAAATAAAGCTGATGGAACGTACACTATCGGTGAAGTTATTGATATTGATGTCACATTTTCTGAAGCAGTGAGTGATCTAGGCGGTGGGGTTGCTGTGACACTTGAAACAGGCGACACAGACCGAACCTGTTCTTTTGCTATGGTGACGAGTATAACTGGAACATGTAATTACACAGTCCAATCAGGTGACACTACTTCGGACTTATCCGGAACTGTTTCTGGTACTATCGTTGACCAGGTTGGTAATGCGCTCGTTAATTTTACTCCAACTGGAAATAATATTAATACTAATCATGCAATTGTTATCGATACAACAAACCCAAGTATTTCGACATTTTCACCTGCAGATAATGCAACAGGAGTTTCTCTTAATGCAAATCTCATTATGACCTTTGATGGACCAGTTACTGTGGGTACAGGAAATATTACTATCAAAACAACAACTGGAAATACAACGGTAGAAACGATTGATGTTACAAGCGGGCTTGTGACTGGTGGAGGTACTGCAATTATCACCATTAATCCATCTACGACACTCACTGGATTAACAGAGTATTATGTTCTTGTTGACGCAACTGCGTTTGATGATGTAGCGACAAATAGCTATGCTGGAATTGCAAGCACAACTGCATGGAGCTTTACTACTAGTGATGGCACTGCCCCAACCATCACCAATGTTTCTTCTGACAAAACAAATGGATCATACACTGTCGGTGAAGTCATCGACATCGATGTGACTTTCTCTGAAGCAGTAACTTCAACCGGTAACGTTACTGTTACTCTTGAAACAGGAACCACAGACAGGACTTGTACTTTCACTGTCTCAAACGCATCAACCGGAACATGTAACTATACAGTCCAAACAGGAGATACAACATCAGACCTTACAGTGAATACCATCTCTGGAACTATTGCAGATCAATCTTCAAATGCGATGACTGACTTTAATCCTATAACCAACCTTGCTGCGAACAAGGCATTGGTGATTGATACAACTGCACCGACAATATCTGAAGTTACTCCAGTGACGACACCGACGACAAATCAAACACCGAGCTATACCTTTACCACGAACGAAGGGGGAACAATCACCTATGGTGGAAGCTGTACGAGTGGAACACCCTCTGCATCTGTCGGAAGTAATACAATTGCATTTTCAACACTTGGGGACGGTACATACAGTAACTGTACAATTCGTGTGACTGATGCAGTTGGAAATCTTTCAAACCTCCTCACTGTGACAACCTTTGTTGTTGATATAAATACACCGACTGTTTCAAACGTCACTTCGTCTCCAACAAGCGGTGCATACAAACTCGGTCAAACAGTAACTATCCATGTTGTGTTTTCTGAAGCGGTCACAGTTGCAAGTGGGACACCACAATTAACTCTTGAGACTGGTGCGACAGATCGAACAATCAACTATGTCTCTGGTTCTCCTGGTACAACACTCGTCTTTACGTACACAGTTCAAGCAGGAGATACGGCTTCTGATTTGGATTACACCGGAACTACGGCGCTTGCGCTCAATGGTGCGACAATTCGTGATGTCGTTGCTCATAATGCAACACTCACACTCGCAACTCCAGGAGCTTCTGGTTCACTTGGTGCAAATGCAAACAATATTATCGATACCACAGCACCAGTGATCTCTGAAGTTACTCCTGTGACGACCCCAAGCACTGATGCTACTCCAAATTATGTATTCACTACTGATGAAGCGGGAACCATCTCGTATGGAGGAAGTTGTTCAAGTGGAACCACTTCAGCATCTGTTGGCAGTAATACAATCACATTTTCATCGCTTTCTAATGGAACATACTCAAACTGTACTATTATCGTTACAGATGTTGCTACAAATGCGAGTAATACACTCTCTGTGACAGAATTTATTATGTCAGCAGCTTCTGCGTCATCTGGAGGTAGTAGTGGAGGTGGTGGAGGTGCTCCACTTGTATGTTGGGCAGGTACAACAGGTATTTATCCAAATTGTGTGACAACTACTGTTCCAGTTTGTGCGCCAGGACAGCTCTATAGTACCACCACAGGGCAACCTTGCAATGCTTCAGTTGTACCTGCCTCAGTGGTCCCGGTAGTTCCAGTTGCCCCAAATCTTATTCCTTCAGCTGAATGTACTGCGATTATCAAATATCCAATTGTACTTGGTAAAGACAATCTTCCTGCTGATGTAAACAACCTCGTAACATTCTTGAACACATATGAAGGTGAGCGTTTGGTGCTCGATGGCGTTTATAACATAGACGACATGGCCGCAGTAAACAGGTTCCAAGTAAAATACTGGGATGAAATCATTGCTCCCTTTGGTGGTAAGACTACTACTGGTAATGTAGGGAATTACACAAAAGGAAAAATCAATGCCATGAATTGTGCAAAGAATATTGGTTGCCCGTTCTTTACTGGAGTTCAAAAGTATAAAACAACAGGTGGTGAACAGCTGACACGAATACAAACGTACCTCAATTTATTGATGGGAGCAAATCTTCAAGAAAATTCCTACAATCTTAAAGTGTTTAATGCGATTAAAGCGTATCAGACTGTATATAAAACAAAGATTCTTAAACCATACGGACTCTCTCGTGGTACGGGGAACTGGGGTGTCACCACAGTGAAGACCGCCAATGAAATGGTTGGGTGTATACAGAAATAAAAACATATCCTCAAATAGAAAAATTGCAAAAGGCGCACCCCTGCGGGGTGCGCCTTTTGTATGTAACTGAGTTGATTTATATTTGAACTTCCTCTTGCGTATATTCAATACTATCGAGTACTTGCATATCTTTACTACTCAAGTAAGAGTTGATGATCAAAAATGCACCAATAAGTGAAAGAATAAGGAGTCCTCCGATCACTAAGTCTGGGTGATGTTTTCGGATCTTAATAAGACTATTCAAAAGAAGTGCGAGTGCTACAACAAAAAAAATAATCGAAAGAATAGTTTGAGTGGTATTTCGAGGAGATGAAAAAAGTGATTGCCAAAATGAGACGTTTTCTATTACTTCTATTTCCGCACCGAGAACTTTTGTTTCAGCTGGTGTTGGTACTTTTGTTTCAGGCGCAATTCCTGTCGGACGTACAACCTTCACGTGCCCTGGTGGAAATGGTCGAGCATACACTTGAGCGACGTAGATTGCAGGTTTATTTTGATAGAGACCAGTTGCAACTCCTGTTCCAACTTGTGTGTATTTATCTTTTATGATATTCGCTTTGTGTGTTGGACTGTTCATCCATGCATTGGTAACATCTTTTGAATCATTAAAATTGATCGCGAGATTTTCTCCAGCATACTGATAGTCATAGCGTACAGTCTCAAGCCAGTACCATGGTGTGAGCCCCGCAGGGCTTGTATGTGCGAAATATCCATTGTTAGCCATATCTTGAGCTTTGAGTTCTGCTGCTTGTGTGAGCAGGGGATCAGTAGTGAGTGGCTGTAGTTTTTGTGCTTCGCGTTCTTGGTTTGTGAGAGTTGCTAGGATTGCAGGAAGTACGGTTGCGAGCTGGGAGTTTTTTTGAGCCCAGTCAGTATTCGATACAAAAGGAAGCGCAAATGTGGTGAGTTCACAAAACACGACAAGAAGGAGTATATTACGAATACTCTCTCTTCGAAGAAAATGAGGCCTATGGTCGTTGCCCTCATGTGGAATAAAATGTTTTTTAAGAAAATTAATCATATGAGTATAGTATAAACAATAAAATCCTCATCCGAAAGAGCGGATAAGGATTCTATGTGTATATTACTTATTGAGTTCAGCTAAGGTAAGTGGTCCAACGTTTCCTGTTGAACGAATACCATGGGAAACTTGGTATTCACGTACTGCTTTTACTGTAAGTGGTCCAAAGTATCCAGTAGCATTTTTGATTTTGAGAAGTCCGAGAGACATAAGTACTTTTTGGAGTTCTGTAACTTCTTCATGTTGATCATGGTAAAACATTTGTTTACTGAATTTAAATTTTTCAGCACCCAAAACTTGACCTACGGTAGTTGGAAGTGAACCTGTAACTATAGATGGTCTTGGGTATGATCCAATTGAACCACCACCACTAGATGGACGTCGAATGTTTGTAATAGTCACAGTTACCGGTGTTGCTACGTTTCCAGCGACGTCTGTTGCTGTAAAGGTAAATGAGCCATTTTCAGTAAATGTATGAGAAGTTGCATTGAGTGTCGCTTCTTCTTCATTAGTTGTTGCTGTAACAGTGATAGGACCAGTTGTAGAAGCTGTGTTGTATGATCCAAGAGTGATTATAGGAGCAGTTGTGTCGATGTTTGTGATCGTTACTGGGTAGATTGTTCCTGTTCCTTGGTTATCAATAACAATAAATGAATATGTTCCATTTGCTGTAACAGTAAAAGTAGAAGGACTTGTGAAAGTCTGGTTACTTTGTGCTGTAAGAGTAAGACTCTGTGTTGGTGTTACTGCGTCATATGGAAGAATAGTGAAATAAGGGTCTAGTGTTGATTCTTCAACAAGAATATCCTCTACTTCATCAATTAAAATATCTTCTGGAATCAGACTCACAATAAGAGGAACTTCCTCAACTAGAGGTGTTCCATCATCTAAAGGTTCGTTCATAATAACCAATCCCTCTATTTCAGGAACTGGCATAGTTTCAGCACGTACAGTTGAAGTCAGTGCTAAAACAGAGAAAAGTGTTATAAAACTAAATATTTTTTTCATGTATTTTAAGTTAAATTAATAAAATTAAACGACTAAATTAAGTAATAAGATTACTTCAACAAGTATCTTGATTATAGCTCAAAAAGAGCTAAAAATCATGTACTTTATGAACTTTCTCTATTATATTACTTTAGTTTGATTTTGTCAAGTATTTTGGGAATGATTTGATTTTTAAGCTTTTTAGGGGTTTATGTGGGGTACAAGTTGGGGGATTGGTAATGAATAAAAAAACCACCGCTTGTTTTAAGAGCGGTGGTGGGTGTTTTACTGAATTAATTTTTATTGAGCCAGTTGAAGCATTTCAATTGAACGCTTAAGATTATCTTTTGCTTGATGGTCGTATTTTTGTCGATAGAGCTTTGTGGAATAAATAAATTTTCTCTTACGGAAACGTTCCAGAATAAATTTTCTGCCTGGATAAAAATCCTTATCTGGCATCCACGCGTATTCTTTACGAATCCCAGCTTCGTATTCATCGAAAACCTCTTCTGACATTCCAAATATAATCAAATCCAAATCAACTAAAATACGGGCATCAGATTCCACTGGCTTATTTTTATGCTCTGTTGCCAGTATTAATTTACTGGTTTTTTTAATGAAACCCGGAGACATATGCAACTTTTCCATATCTAGTTCCATTTGATAAGCACTCCTGGCTTCATTACTACCAATTTTACTATGGCGTTTGGTCTTTGTCTCGTATATTTTGTCATGATACCAGATGGCCATTCGGAGAGCGTTATAATTTTTAATATCAGCAACCTCGAGTTTCTCGAGAGCGTCAAGCATATTTACAATATGCTCAAGATTGTGATAAAAGCGATCAGATCCAGTGTAAGAACGGATGAGGCTCTCAAAGAGGGAATTAGATACCTCATAATCTGTGATACCTAAATCACGCATCAGTGAATCCCAGTGTTTCCTCGCTTTAGTGAAAATGTACTTTTCATTGAGCTTTTTCACTACTTCTTTGGGTACTGAACGAGCTACTTGTTTTTTCCAATTATTATCGGCCCCAATGTGAGTTTTGATCATACTGGAGCTCACATGTCGTAAGTGAGGCAAGCAAGGAATCCAGATAGTTTCAATCTCTGGACAGATACTTCTATTCTCTGTTGCCATTATTTCTTCACCTTCCATATCTTGCATGTTTCTTAACCCACGAATGAGTACCTGTGCGCCAAGTTTCTGAGCATGCTCAACTGCGTAGCAATTGGTGGAAATCTGAACTGTGACATTCTTAAAATGAGTGACTGATTGCTTTACCATCTTTAATCTTTCTTCAGGACTAAACAGGTAGGTCTTCCTCGGATCAACAGCTATGAAGAGAATAACTTCATCATATAGTGGAGACACCCTTTCGATGATATTTAAATGACCATTCGTAATAGGGTCAAAGCTGGCGGGGTATACGGCTTTTCTTTTTTTCATATTTATTTTTTTAAATGAGTGAATCTATGTTTTTTGTTTATATTACCAGTCTTAAGCAGGAGTGTCAAATATATTAAATAGTTGATTTATAGGATACCTCTCTATAAAAGCAATATTGGTTTGCAAAATTTTCTTCTTTAGTTTATGATAATAAAGTATTTAAGGGCCGTTAGCTCATCTGGTAGAGCACTGCTTTTGCAAAGCAGGGGTGGCAG
>CAZVHB010000002.1:0-44461 GCA_964626965.1 uncultured Candidatus Saccharibacteria bacterium
ACAACAAAACTTAAATTTTTTAAAAAACAAACCAAACAAAAACATTTAAACACTAAACAAACCGCCGAGCCCGGTTTGGGGGCTCGGCCTTCTTTTTGTATTATTAATGTATTACTATAACCTGTAACCTAACACCTACAAACTAGCTCATATGACCTTCCAAGAATTAGAATCACACATACAAAACTCACAAAGTATTCGTGTGCCGTTTGCACTCAACGAAATGCTCTGGTGCAAGCCATTTGCCGAATATATCAATAACAAATATGGTTTTTCATATACTGAAGTGAGAAAAGACAAAGATCTCGACGCTCTTGGAATTGATGTTATTCTTACTTCAGAAAATAATACAGATACTAATATCGAATTACCACTATTGATCCAATTAACCCATGCCCGCGAGTACGACATGTCGCCAGTTGCATATAGTAAAGAAGTGACACTTACGGGGAAACCGATTCTTGAAGCACTTCAACATAAATGTACGATCTACAAAAAACGCCACATAGATACAGAAAAATTAATCCTCATTATTCAAGGAGTTCTTGACGCTTCATATATTGAGGCCCTTAAATCTGAAGAACAATTCATGTCTCAGATAGATGCCCATGACTGTTTTGACGGTGTGTACTATATTTCCGATAAAGTGTGTGTTTTGAAAGATTATATTGTATAATCACTGTATATGAAAAAAATTCTACTCGCCTCTGATCATGCTGGTTTTGAGCTTAAAGAAGCGATTCAAGCAGAACTTACAGAAGCAGGTTATAAAGTCGAAGACATTGGTGCGCTATTTTATGAACCGAATGATGACTATCCTGACTTTATTCAACCTCTTGCAGAGCGTATTGCTAAAGAACCTGAAAGTATCGGGATTATTTTTGGTGGATCAGGACAAGGTGAAGCAATGGTAGCAAATCGTGTGCCTGGTGTGCGTTGCGCAGTATTTTATGGACCAAAAAGCCCAACTACTGCGGTAGATATTACAGGAAGACTCTCACAAAATGATTTTGAAATTGTCAGACTTGCGAAAATGCATAATAATGCAAACGTGCTCTCTATTGGAGCTCGTTTTATGACGATAAATGATGTGAAGACTGCTGTACAAATTTTTCTTGGCACAATCTATATTGAGGAAGAACGACTACAGAGAAGAATAGAAAAAATAGATGCAAAGTAAGTATAAGAGTTTAGTATAAGTATAAGGAAAAAGAAAAAATACATGAACGAAAATATAGAACACAAAATAGTACCAGGAATACTTGTTGATAGTTATCAAAATATACAGACATGTGTTGGCTTGGTAAAAGACGCAGTAAAGCTCGTTCAGCTCGATGTTTGTGATGGTATCTACACAGCACATAAGACGTGGCCGTACTCACAAAAAAATCTCGAAGAATACGAAGAGATCCTCATGCAGGATGCTGGGCTTCCATACTGGGATAGTGCAAACTACGAACTTGACCTGATGGTCAAAAATGCTCATACACTCTTTTTCTCTGATTGGCTTCTTCTTGGTCCCTCAAATATTGTCTTTCATCTAGAAGCTGAAGATCGTGAATCTTTCTTGGAATTTTTACAAAATCTCGATCCATTCTATTTTGAAACGATGAAGATCGGTATTGCTATAAATACCGACACTGACGTCGAGCTCCTCGCTCCGTTTATTGAATATATTTCTTTTGTGCAGTGTATGGGTATTGATCATATCGGTGTACAAGGTGAACAATTTAGTGATAAAGCAATCGATCAAATACAACGAGTGCGAGAAATTGCGCCAAACATAGACATCACTGTGGATGGAGGAATTACGTTTAACACCCTCAAAAAGCTCAAACAGTACAATATCGCTCGATTTGTTGTTGGCTCAACTATCTACACTTCAGCAGACCAAGAAGAGACTATTCGTCAATTGGAGGAAATTTTGAATTAAGAGACTTCCTGTGTCATTCCGGACTTGATCCGGAATCTAGGACTATGTAATAAATACAACTGGATACCGGATCAAGTCCGGTATGACAACAATGATACTATTGTTTTGCTTTAATAATAAATACGATATACTACTCTTATGACTGACGAACAAATAAAAAACCTCGAAATACACGCAAATGATATTCGAGAAAGTATCATTGAAATGCTTGTAGAAGCAGGCTCAGGACATACAGCAGGACCACTTGGTATGACTGACATCTTTACGTATCTCTATTTTCACGCACTCAATCATGATCCAAAGAATCCAGCTTGGGCTGATCGAGACAGACTCGTCCTTTCAAATGGACATATAACCCCAGTACTCTATCCAACAATGGCGCACGCTGGGTATTTTCCAGTATCAGAACTTTTGACACTTCGTAAATTTGGAACACGACTCCAAGGACATCCTCATCGAGAATATTTACCAATGCTTGAAACTTCAAGTGGTCCACTCGGCGCAGGACTTTCACAAGCTGTTGGTATGGCACTCGCTGATAGAATAGACAACGGTGTTACAACAGATAAATTCTTTTACTGTATGCTTGGTGATGGGGAACTCAACGAAGGACAAAACTGGGAAGCAATCATGCTTGCAGGGAAAGAGCGTCTTCATAATCTCATAGCAATCGTTGACCGAAACAATATTCAGATTGATGGATACACCGAAGACATCATGCCACTTGATGACTTGGTAAAAAAATGGGAAGCATTCAACTGGCATGTACAAGAAATAGATGGGCATAATTTTGAAGCAATTGACGAAGCAATAGGAAAAGCAAAAGCAGTGTTTGAAAAACCATCAGTGATTATTGCGCGAACTATTCCAGGTAAAGGTGTCAAAAAATTTGAACGTGATTATCACTGGCACGGTAAAGCTCCAAATAAAGATGAAGCAAATATGGCTCTCAAAGAACTTCGCACATTGGGTGGTAAAATTATAAGTGAACACGAGTAGTAGTAACTCTTTTATGATTAAAGCTCAAACAGAAATAAGAACATATCTCAAAGAACGTAATTGGGATAAACTTAAACCAGTTGATTTAGCGAAATCAATAAGTATCGAATCAGCTGAACTCCTAGAAATATTTCAATGGAAGGATTTATCGATTAAAGAGCTAAAAGCTAACCCGGAAAAACTCCAAGCATTAAAAGATGAAATTGCTGATATTTGTATTTATGCGATTGAAATGGGAATCATTTTAAATGAAGACATAGAAGAAATTATTTTACAGAAGCTTGAGAAAGTTAAGAAAAAATATCCAGTGGAACTAATAAAAGGAAGAAATAACGAGAATTATTTTAAGATCAAAAAAGAGTACAGAAAAAATGCTTAATCCAAACTTAAATCAAAATATATTTAACACTGATGTCGAACAAGCACCTATTCGTAAAGGATACGGAACAGGGCTTTTGAAAGCAGGTGAACAAAACGAATCCGTCGTGGCTCTTTGTGCTGACTTGACCGAATCTACTCAGATGCATCTTTTTAAAGAAAAATTTCCGAATCGTTTTATTGAAATCGGTGTTGCTGAACAGAACTTAGCTTCTGTTGCGTCAGGTATGTCAGCGATGGATAAAATTCCTTTTATTTCATCATACGCGATGTTTTCTCCTGGGCGTAACTGGGAACAAATTCGCACTACTATCTGCTACAACGACCGCAAGGTTATCATCGCCGGATCTCACGCAGGAATCTCTGTTGGACCAGATGGTGGAACACACCAAGCTATCGAAGATATCGCAATCACTCGTGTCATACCTAACATGACTATCATTTCTCCTTGTGACAGTATTGAAGCGGAAAAAGCTACATTGGCATGTCTTGCATGTAAAACACCCGTATACTTGCGTTTAGCGCGTGAGAAGACACCTATTATCACAACAGCTGAGACTCCTTTTGAAATAGGAAAAGGATACGTTGTATTTGGAGACACGACAGACGTAGATGTTGCCATTTTCGCAACTGGCGCACTTGTGTATCAGTCAATTCTTACCGCACAAAAACTTACCGAAGTAGGGAAGAAGATTACTGTTGTAAATATTCACACTATCAAGCCACTTGATACAACACTCGTCCTTGAACTCGCACAAAAAGCAAAGTTCGGTATTGTTAGTGTCGAAGAACACCAAAAAGCTGGTGGACTTGGAAGTTGCATTTCTGAATTTCTCGCACAAAATCACCCGACACGACAAGCTTTTGTTGGAGTGGACGACAAGTTTGGTCAATCAGGTACACCTCTTGAACTTATCGAACACTACGGACTCGGTGTAGATGGTATTACAAAAGCAGTAAATAGTTTACTTGGATAAAATGGAGAATCCGGCATATCGATTTGCAATATATTCAACACCAATCACATTTCCGCTTTGTTTCGCAGTTCACACTTGGGTTGTTCTTCAGTCACCAGAATTTGGTGTACACCGGTACGAAATTCACTGTTACAAAAATACTAAAAGTAGAAATTATTTTTACATAAATAGTGTCCCTGAAAAACAAGGTATGTCTGTGTTTGGTTTTTTAAATTATTGGAAAAGTACTCTCAAATTTCCATCAAGTTGTGTGTATGAAATAAGTGGAGAAGACGCAAAGGAATTTATCCTACACATTGAAAGCATACTATGGAATTATTCATATTTGAATAAATATAGAGTATATCCCGGCCCAAATTCAAATACCTTTACGCAATGGGTAATAGAAAAAGCTGGACTTCAGGATAAAGCAGAGCTTCCATGGAATGCATTTGGAAAAGATTATAACTAAAAACACCCAGCAGTGGGTGTTTTTATATTATTCTGGTTTTTGTTCTTCGTCTTCTGGGCTCCAATCTTTCAATTTATGTCGGTCATGAGCCATATCATCAACTGCTTGTTTTACCATGTCATCTATTTGCCCAACTTCCAGCTCGTCGAAACGAATATCGTAATAATCGGCAGACGGACCCTCCACATTTTCTGGTTTTTGAAACGGCATTTTTACGTATCCTTTTTTAGGTCCTTCTTCCATACTAATTTATTTTCTTAGCTTTATACTCTTCTGGTGCTTTAGACAAAAAGTCGAGCAATTGTTGTCGATTCAAAAGTCCTTCCTGTGCACCGATTTTCTGCACAACTGACATAGAGTTTATCGGCCCCCAAGATAATGCCTGATCAGGACTCATCCCAAGAAGAAGTGCAACAGTAAACGTCGAAGCAAATGCATCCCCGGCACCAGTTCTTTCAAATGGAGTGTGTGGGTAAATACCGATAAAATGCGCGTCTGTCCCATCGTACGTGTATGCTCCGTTGAATCCATCAGTCATACAAATGAGCTTTGGTCCGAGACCCATCAATCCTTGCATCAGTTTTACCTTATCATGTTCTTCTATCTTTAGGATACGCTGTGCTTCTTCAACATTACAGAAAAAGACATCTGTTTCTTCGTAAACATCCTTGAGCGCTTCAACACCGAGCTTCATTTGAAATGTCCCAGGTTGAAAAGCGAGCTTTGTTTCTGGGTGAGCTTTTACATATGCTGCTATTTCATGGTGATAGTCGATAGAATTTTCTCCCATAGATGAGAGATAGAGCCATTTTGGTGCAGGCATGTTGATAGGAAGAGAGTAGGGAAATGGAGCGTGTTTAACAAGAATAGTTCGCTCTACGTCATACCAGAGCACATAGTGATAGTTCGTCGGGTATTCAGTATTCATTTTCATATATTCGATACCGACATGCTCTTTCTCAAGTTGATCAAGACAATCTTTTCCATTTTGATCTGCTCCGACAGTTGCGATAAGCGCAGATGATACTCCGAGGCGAGCAGCAGATACTGCGGCGTTCGGACTATTACCAACTGCTTTAATAACTGTGACACTTTCATATGGAACCTTGTCACCAAAACGAACACAGAGTTCGCAACTTTCGTTATTAATATTACAATGTACTGCCGCGTCTTTTATTTTTATAAATGCATCAGTGACAATATCACCGATGGCTACGAAATCATATTTTTTATTTTCCATCCCGTTAGAAGTAGGAAATCCTGAGATTTCCGTCCTTAAATTACTTTTTAATAAAATATTTTTCCCCACTTACATTTTGTACCCGCTCACATACAGTAAACTACCTGACTTCTAACGGGATCCCATACAGAGATTATATCACTTTAAGGGAGTGAGATAACTACTTGACAAATATGAATATTTAGCATACAATTATAAAAAACTTAAAAATGAGTAAAAAAACACGTCCTCAATTAGAAATTGTCTTTACTATTGATTCAAAAAAGATTATTGAAGAGCAAATTAGGCTCTACGGTCTAAAAAATAAGACCTTAGGGCTCTATGATTTTTATCACTCTAATGTGCCTCAAAATATTGAAATTATATTGCGACACAAAAACGCGACTCAAATACTGAAAGAACAGACTCCCAAAAAAGTAAGTCTGAAGTCTTTAAAGAAGAAAACGAAAGAAATCGAACTTTTTTCTTTTCTAAAAGAATTTTATGATTTTCAATCAAAGAAGAGTAGAGCAACTGCCAGGAGGATATGTACTATTATAGAACTTTGCTATGACCAGTCAGGAGCAGCGGGTATTAATCCTCCTCCTTTCTATAAACCAAAAGCTTATGAGAATAAAATATTCCTATATGATTTTTTGTTTTTAGTCAAAGACGAATTTTGGAAATTCAGGAATATTGGTGAAAAAGGAATAAGGTTATTTGAAGAATACCTTTTAAGTAAGGGATTTTACTTCCTGAAATCTGAGGAGAAATAAGGATGGTATTTTGTTTGTAAAGTAAAATTAGAAACCCCGACATTTGATCGGGGTTTGTTTTTATTTATACGAGAAAGTATAATAAAGCCATGGAAAAATCTTTAAAGAATCTTATTCAAGATGTCCGAGCGAACAAACGCGCTATCGGGCATTTTAATGTGTCGAATTTAGACGCTATTCACGGCATTGTTGAAGCAGCAGAAGAACTAAATGTTCCTATTATTCTTGGTGCAACAGAAGGCGAGGAAAATTATATTGATATTGAAGTACTCTCAGCTATTGTCCAAGTTCTTAAAAAAACTGCAAAAGTTCCTGTGTTTCTCAATGCCGATCATCACTATTCATTTGAAGCGGTTAAAAAAGCACTCGATGCGGGATATGATATGGCCATTATTGACCTCGTCAAACTTCCACTTGAAGAAAATATTAAAATTACAAAGCAGTGTGTGGACTACGCTCGTGAGCTGGCGCATAGAACTGGACGAGAGATACTTATCGAAGCTGAACTTGGCTTCATTGGTGCATCTTCAAAAATGCTCGATAGTGTTCCAGAAGGAGCGGGTGAAGCTACAATGACCAAACCAGAAGACGCAAAGCATTTTATAGACAGTACTGGTATCGATCTTCTTGCTCCATCTGTCGGTAATATTCATGGTATGGTCAAATCTGGTGAACCAGCACTGCATCCAGAACGAGTCAGAGAAATTTATGAAGCAACCGGCATTCCAATGGTACTCCATGGTGCATCCGGCAATACTGATGCCGACGTCCGTGCATGTATCGAGGCTGGTGTCGCTATCGTGCACATCAACACAGAAATTCGTGTTGCCTATAAAAATGCACTCATCGACAGTCTCACAAATACTCATAAAGACGAAATTGCTCCGTATAAATATCTCCCACAAGCAAAAGATGCGATTAAAGCTGTGGTACTTCAAAAACTAAAGGTGTTTAGTAATTTATAAGAATCTGTCATTCCGGACCCGGATCCGGAATCCAGAGTTTTGAAATATATACACCTGGATCCTGAATCATACCCCAGGGTATACTCTCTTGCAGAGCAATTCACCTAAAGTTCAGGATGACAGTACAAAAAAATAACATGAATCCCGTTAGAAGCCGCGATCGCAATTATACATAAAACATATGAAAAATAAGTATCAAAATATTATCAATCTAATTAAGCAAAATCGCTCATTGATCGCGATCTGCTTCTAAGCGGGATGAATTTACCAGAAGAATTAAAGAAAATAATTAGTGGAGATGTCGAATCAAGTGATGAAATACGAGAAAAGTATTCGCACGACGCGAGTCTTTTTGAAGTAGTACCAGAAGTCGTCGTGTTTCCAAAAGACACAAAAGATGTTCAAGCTGTCGTAAATTTTGTCCGCGAGAATAAGAAGGGTATTCCGAATCTCTCTATTACTGCGCGTAGTGCTGGAACCTGCATGTCTGGAGGCTCTATTAATGAATCTATTATTATGGATTTTACTCGCTATATAAACAAAGTGATAGAAGTCACAGACACACACGCTGTGGTTGAACCAGGTTGTTACTATAGAGATTTTGAAAAAGAAACACTCAAACACGAACGTATCATGCCGGCATATACTGCATCTCGAGAAATCTGTGCAGTTGGTGGTATGGTTGCAAATAACAGCGCAGGAGAGAAGACGATCAAGTACGGAAAAGTAGAACAGTACGTCGAAAAACTCGAAGTAGTTTTTACTGATGGGAATGTCTATGAAGTCACCAAACTAACAGAGCAAGAACTGCAAGCAAAATGCGCGCAAGAAAATTTTGAAGGAGGTCTCTACAAAAATCTCAAAAAACTTATTGATGATAACTACGACAGTATCATGTCAGCAAAACCAGACGTTTCAAAAAACTCTGCAGGGTATTTTTTATGGAATGTGTACGATAAAAAAACAGGGACGTTTGACCTCTGTAGACTTATTGTTGGTTCACAAGGAACACTCGGTATCGTCACGAAAATTACATTTAGAATTATTCCAACAGAAAAATATTCAAGTTTACTTGCAGTATTTCTTCCTGATTTAAAAAATCTCGGAAATATTGTCGCTGAGATAGTTCCGTTTAACCCAGAGAGTATCGAAAGTTATGACGACTACAGTATGAAGCTTGCAGTAAAATTCTTTTTTGATTTTTTCAAACAAATGGGATTTTGGGGAGCAATGCGACTTGGATTTTCTTTCTTACCAGAAACAGGAATGCTCATCACTGGTGGAGTACCAAAACTTATCCTCCTTGTAGAATGCGGAGGTCAAGATGAAGCTGAAGTCAAAAAACAGCTCGGAGCTATCAAAGACAAAGTAACACACTATGGCTACAAAATGCGTGTTGCAAAAAATTCACAAGAAGCACAAAAATACTGGAAGATACGTCGAGAGAGTTTCAATATGCTCAGAAAGCACGTACAAGGAAAACGTACTGCGCCATTTATTGATGATATTATTGTGAAGCCAGAATTCTTACCAGAATTTTTACCAAAAATAGAAGCGATTCTTAAGGAATACAAGCTCATTTATACGATTGCGGGTCACGCAGGAAATGGGAATTTTCATATCATTCCACTGATGGATCTCAACTCTCCATTTGGAGCTGATCAGATCCTTGAGATTTCTCAAAAAGTATACGACCTTGTTTTATCATATAAAGGTTCAATCACAGCAGAGCATAATGACGGACTCGTTCGTACACCATATCTCGAACAAATGTATGGTCAAGAAATCTACGAATTATTTACGCAAACAAAAAATCTCTTTGACCCGACTAATATCTTTAATCCTGGTAAAAAAGTAGCACTCGGAGCCGGTCTTGCTGGAACAAAACAATATTTGCATGATCATATAATTAGGAAGAAGAAATAGGGAAGAAGGGCTAAATGCCAAATTCTAAATGATAAAGACTAAAACAGGATGGCACGCAAAGCGTGCCATCCTGTTTTAGAAACTTCGAGTTTCGTTTATATAGAAAAGAGAGAACAATGCGAGGCTTTTCGCCCTACTTTTTTCCGGTAAAAAAGTAGGGAAGATTGATTTAGTTAAATACAACTGGATTCCGGATCAGGTCCGGAATGACAACACAACTCATTCTCTTAGTAGCTTTTAAAAAATAAAAAAATGTGTTATAGTAGCTCAATGTTAAGTTTAGACGTAACAAAGCGAAGTAAGGCTGATAACGTGGCTCACATGCGAAGTAACGGCATGGTTCCGGGTGTAGTCTATGGCGCTAATATCGAGAATACAAGTATTTCTTTTGAAAAGAAAGCATTTGATAAAATATTCAAAGAAGCAGGAGAATCTTCTCCAATAAACCTTGTGTTGGATGGGAAAAATATACAAACATTGATTCATGAAGTTCAAGTTGATCCAGTGAAGAGTATCACTCACCATGTTGATTTCTTGGCAGTTGATGCAAATGTAAAAACAAATGTAGCTGTACACCTTAACTTTACTGGTGTTTCAGAAGCTGTAAAAGCAGGACTCGGAAACCTCGTCAAAGTAATGCACGAAATTGAAATTACAGCACTTCCAAAAGATATCCCACACGAAATTGAAGTGAATATCGCAGCACTTATTGATCTCGATAGTCAAATCACCGCAGGAGACCTCGTTCTTCCAAAAGGAGTAGAATTAGCTGTTAAAGCAGAAGATATTGTTGCATCTATTGCGACAATGAAAGAAGAAATAGAAACTGCTCCAGTTGATCTTGCTTCAATTGAAGTAGAAAAGAAAGGAAAGAAAGAAGTTGAAGAATAATATCTTGTAACAAAACAAGAAAAGTCCCGTCAGTACGTATGTGCTGACGGGACTTTTCTTTGAGTGGCATGTTAATTACATTTTAGGTATACTATACATATGAATTTTAAAAAAATTATTATAACAACAACGATACTCACTGTAGTGTTTTTTTCTGTTTCTCATATCTCTCTTGCTCAAGTCACCCCAGAAGAACGAGTAAAACTCGAAGCAGAACTCAAGCAACTTGAAAAAGATATCGCTCAAAAACAAAAAGAGCTTGATAGTCAAAAAGGGAACTCAAAAACCCTCACGAACGAAATTTCTAATTTAAAAAACCAGATCGACAAATCTAAGCTCAATATCAAAGCCAAAAGTCTACAGATTACAAAGCTCAATGGTCAAATTTCAACCAAAAGTCAGGAAATAACCAACCTTGAAGGTAAAATTGATAATCAAAGAAGTTCACTCTCTCAGTTGATCCGAAAAACAAACGAGCTTGATGACGCAAATATGATCCATCTGATTTTATCAGGTAAAGATCTCTCTGATTTTTATGGAGACGTAGACTCACTCGCTGCTGTTAAAAAAGCACTCCGAAGTACTGTACTTGAAGTAAAAGACACAAAACAAGACACTGAGGAGCAGAAAGTAGATCTCGAAGAAAAGCAGGATGCGGAGCTTGATGCAAAAGCAGAATTGGAAAAGAACAAAAAGAAAGTTGAGAGTGACCAAGCTTACAGAGCAACACTTCTTTCACTCAGTAAAAACAAAGAAAAAGAATTCGAAAAAATTCTCGCCGAAAACCAAGCAAAAGCATCTCAGATCAAAGCTCGCCTCTTTAACTTTGCTGGAGGCGCGACTTCTGCTATTCCGTTTGGAACAGCAGTTACATACGCACAGAATGCAGAAGCTGCAACAGGGACACCAGCTGCATTGATACTCGCCATACTCACACAAGAATCAGCTCTCGGTGCTAATGTTGGAAAGTGTTACCTTACCAACACAAGTACTGGCGCTGGAGTAAGTACCGCAGGTAAAGTATGGTCAAATGTTATGAAGCCGACACGCGATGTTCCACCATTTTTGAAAATCACAGAGAGACTAGGTATGGACCCAATGAAAACTGTTGTTTCTTGTCCAATTGCAGGAGTTGCTGGATGGGGAGGAGCAATGGGACCTGCTCAGTTCATCGCTTCAACATGGGCGCTTGTTGAAGGACGTGTTGCAGCAAAACTCGGAAAATCTTCAGCAAATCCATGGGCAGCGGCGGATGCGATTATGGCTTCTGCTACATATCTCTCAGATATTGGAGCAAAATCAAGCTATGCATCACAAATTAAGGCCGCATGTAAATATTACGGAACAGGTGGAACGAGCTGTTCATATGGAAAAAGCGTGATGGGCCGTGTTGCTAAAATCCAAGATGATATTGACTACATTAAAAAATATGGTGTATCAAATAGATAGGGAATCAACCCTCAGATTTGTATTTTTAAAATAAATGTGATATATTAAGCCCATGAAGAAAGATATCCACCCAAAAAATTATAGAACAGTCTTGTTTAAAGACGCATCAAGTGACGCAGAATGGCTCATAGAGTCAACTGTAGACACGAAAGATACAGCTGTTGCAAAAGATGGTAAAGAATACCCATCTTTTCGTGTTGAAATTTCTAGTGCTTCTCATCCTTTCTATACAGGAAAAGAAACAGTACTTGATACTGCTGGACGTGTTGATAAATTCAAAAAACGTCAAGAAAAGAAGACAGATAAATAACTTCTTAATTAAAATAAGAGCGGAAAGCCAAAGGCTTTCCGCTCTTATTTTGTAACTTACTTTATAATTTAGCATTTATATTTTATACTTACTCATATGTCAATCGAACTCACACAAAGAGAAGAACTCAAAAAAAACTACAAAACAACTCACCTCATTGAAATATATGAGGGTCTTGAACAGAAAGAAGGTGAAATACGCGAGATGATGCTCGATGATGAGAGCCTTACGGAAATGGGTAAGATGGAACTCGAAGATATTCGAATACAGCGAGAAGGAGTAGAAACACAAATAGAACAAATCCTAGAATCAGAGAAAGAAGAGGAGGAATTTCCGAATGAAATCATCATGGAGTTTCGTGCAGGAGCAGGAGGAGACGAAGCATCTCTTTTTGCATGGGAACTCGCGCATATGTATGAACGCTATGCCGAAGAAATGCACTGGTCTTGGAAAAGACTCGACGAATCAACTAATAACGTCGGTGGATACAAAGAAGCATCAGTTGAAGTAAAAGGGAAAGATGTCTATAAAAAACTACGCTACGAAACAGGGGTGCATAGAGTACAGCGTATCCCAGGAACAGAAAAAAATGGCCGTATTCACACATCTACTGCATCAGTGGCAGTGCTTCCTATTCGAAAGAAGGTAAACTTCGTAATTAATCCAACAGACCTTGATATGGAATACTCTCGTTCAGGTGGTGCTGGTGGACAAAACGTCAACAAGGTGGAAACAGCAGTACGGCTCATCCACAGACCAACAGGAATCGATGTTCGTTCTACCTCAGAGAGAAGTCAGCTCGCAAACCGTGAAAAAGCAATGATGATCCTCACAGCAAAACTTCAACAAAAAGAGGAGGAAGAGGAAGCAAAGAAATATTCAGCTGACCGTAAAAACCAAATTGGTACAGCTGATCGAAGTGAGAAAATTCGCACCTATAACTTTCCTCAAGACCGCGTGACTGACCATCGCATCAAAACTTCTTGGTCAAATATTCCAGGAATCATGCAAGGACAAATCCAAAAGATCATTGACGCCCTCGAGTCTGGTGTTGTTGGTGATAGTGATGATGAATAAAATATTTTTTTTAATAAAAGAACTCTCCTATTTTACTCTGAAGCAAGTTAAGTCAGCACTTTTTGCAGGTTCTTTTCTCTTTCTTCTTTTTATTTCAAATTATATTTCAATTCCTGGGCTCTATCGGTATGATTTTTTATTTATTGGTGCTGTTTTTATTCAATTCTGTCTGGTTGCACTTAAACTTGAAACAAAAGACGAAGCGAAGACTATTGTTCTATTTCATGTAATCGGATTATTCTTGGAGATATACAAAACTCACCCGAGTGTTGGATCTTGGTCTTATCCAGAAATGGGTTACTTTAAGATAGCGCACGTGCCATTATATAGTGGATTTATGTATGCAGCGGTGGGAAGTTACATCGCCGGTGCCTGGAAACAGTTGCAATTGAAACTCAAAAACCCACCCTCATACACACTTTCACTCATATTGGGAATTCTTATTTACATAAACTTTTTTACTAATCACTTTGTATTAGATATTCGGTACATAGTGCTTATCCCATTGATTGTAGTTCTGTATTTTAAAACAAAAGTGTTTTTTACCCCACACAAGAGAACATACCATATGCCACTCATCCTCGGATTCTCATTGATTGGATTTTTTGTTTGGATTGCTGAAAATATCGCGACTTTTTACGGCGCATGGCAATATCCAGATCAAGCGGTGGTGTGGAACGCGGTATCGGTACAAAAAATATCTTCTTGGTTTCTTATGGTTATTATTAGTTTTATCATCGTGTCATATTTGAAACATTATAAAAAAGAACACAGTCGGGAAACTCTGTAATGATTACTCAAAAGATACGTCAATACATATATGAAAAAGATAATTTTAGGTTTAGTGGGTATATTGTGTCTTAGTGGAGCTTTTGTCGCTCCTATTAATACTCATGCAGTCGAAACAACACCAAGTCGCCTTGGTTGTTTCAAATTTACAGAAAATCTCCGTTTCGGGGATGGGTATTATAATCAAAAAGGAGGAAAGGTTCTAGAATTACAAGAAACACTTAAAACTGCTGGATACTTCCATCTTACACCAACAGGGTACTTTGGTCTTGTAACATTTCGCGCAGTGAAATCATATCAAAAAAACTACAGTATTCCACAAACAGGCTTTGCTGGAGAACTCACCAGAGGATCCCTTCGTTCCAACTTCTGTACAGGCACCATTCCTCCTGACCCAAATATTCCACCAGCGAACTGTCAAAACTGGTACGATGGATGTAATAGCTGTAGTCGTACGTCACCCAAAGGGCCAATGATGTGTACCATGATGGCCTGTATGAGTACTATGAATCCACCATACTGCAGAGCCTACTTCGATGGTTCAATTCAAGCGTGTCCTACAGAAAAAATTACTGATAATATGCCGATCGTCTGTGTCACCACTCCATGCGAACCCGTAAACAAGTCATACTATATCTACGAAGGAACAAGACATAAGCTGTCTGAATTTGATACAGTATGGGTTGCGGAACACTGCAGTGTTAAAGAATCGATCGTCTATTAAACAACTAAAGATAAAATGACCCAAACTCCCTATAGAGAGTTTGGGTCATTTTGATTTAAACTCACAATGTAAACTGTGGAAAAGTAGTGTTGTGATAAAAAAAATATCAAGTATACTTTCTTATTAGTGAGTCGAATTTTACGAGAACAAATTAATAGCAATCAAATTAAAAGATTGCGCACAATATATTTAGAAACTTTCAGTTTCATTACCACCCCGTTATGGGGTTTTTATTTTGCCTGAACCTCAGGCTTTTTTATTAGGATAATAAGAGTAAATTAATGATACATAATTACAAAGGAACAGAAGACATTGTACTCTACAGTAGAACAGTGCAAAAGTTACGAGAATTTTTTTTGAGTCGGGGATTTGTCGAAGTCCATACCCAGGATAGACTGAGCATCTTGGCAGCGTGCGAAGATCCGTCAACCGTCGCGACGTTTAGTTACTCTGGTGAAATATGGCCGCTTCCTCAGACAGGACAAATGTGGCTTGAGTACGAGCTTTTAACTAAACCAGAATTAGCAGGAGTATTCTGCGTCTCAACCAGTTTTCGTAATGAACAAAATCCAATTCCTGGACGACATAAAGTCATTTTTCCCATGTTTGAATTTGAATCGAGAGGAGACATTGAGGATTTGAAAAAATTGGAAATAGAACTACTCACTCATTTAGGCTTCGGGACGATGGGTGATTTTTTTTACAAAAAATACGATGATATGAAAACAATGTACGGAGTGGATGAAATAAGCCACACAGAAGAAAACAAAATGCTCCATGATTTTGGTAGTGTGCTTTTCTTGGAAACATTTCCACTCTATACGTCACCCTTTTGGAACATGAAAAGAAATGGTAGTTATGCAAACAAAATCGATGTTATTGTAGCTGGTAATGAAACCATCGGTAGTGCAGAGCGAAGTTGTGATGTGGAAGAAATGAGGAAACAGTTTTATTCTATTTCAGAAGGATCATATGCACAAACACTCTTTAACCTTTTTGGAAAGGAACGAGTAGAAAAAGAATTGGAAGAGTTTCTCAACCTTAAGTTCTTTCCGCGCTTTGGTGCAGGAATCGGAATTACACGATTAATGAATGCAATAAAAAATTAATCTTCAGTAGACGACAACGGCACCTGGTGATACATCAGGTGCCGTTGTTATTGATTCTTGGGAAAAACCACAGTGCTACCACGAGCACTCGACTAAAACTTTTTAATCACTCTTGTGCCTTCTTTGGTATCAAAAACTTTCAAGCCGAGATTTTCTAGTTCAGTACGGAGCGTATCACTGGTTGCAAAGTCTTTGTTGATACGAGCAGTGTCTCGAGTCTCAATCAGTTTTTGTATTTCTTCTGTCATTTTTGGAATAAGCCCATCGATATCAAAACCGAGTACAGAATCAAAATAGCTAAGCGTACCGATTTTTACTTCATCTGACAATGTATCATCTTGGATCGTTTGGAATACGGTAGCAAGCGCGAGAGGAGTATTCAGATCAGCACTGAGTGCCTCAAGAAATGCTTGTTTTGAAGGTTCATGAATATGATTGGTGTGAGGAGTCATATTCAGTGCATAGAATGTTTGCAAGTTTTCTAGTGCATTTTGACTTGCGGTGAGTGCATCCCAGGTAAAATTCGTTGGTGTTCGATAATGAGCGAGAAGACAAAAATATCGATATGAGAGGGGATTGTAGCCCTTTTGGATAATATCCCTGAGAGTGTAAAAATTACCTTCAGACTTAGACATTTTTTTGCCGTCAACCAACAGATGCTCATTATGAAGAAAGTAATTTACAAAAGGTTTGTCGGTTACAGATTCAGACTGAGCTATTTCGTTTTCGTGGTGAGGAAAGATGTTGTCGACACCGCCAGTGTGAATGTCTATCGTTGTACCAAGATATTTGGTACTCATTGCAGAACACTCGATATGCCAACCGGGTCGCCCTTTACCAAGAGTCGTCTCCCAAAATACCTCGCCGTCATTCTCATCCCATGCTTTCCAAAGTGCAAAATCTTGTGCATCGTCTTTTGTATATTCATCTTGATTCAATCTGTGGGCTGCGTTGTCTTTCAAAGAGCTCATATCAATTCTACTCAATCGGCCGTAGTCCGGATCAGTTTTAATAGAGAAATAAACACTTCCATCAGGAGTTTTGTATGCATACCCTTTTTGTAAGAGGATTTCAATCATGAGCACCATTTCAGGAATATGATCAGTTGCTTTGGTATATTGTGCGGCTGGAATAATCGCGAGCATATCTCTATCTTTATAAAATTCTTGTGTATAAAAGTCAGTAAAATCAAGCAGACTCTTTCCTTCTTTAATAGAATCACGGATCGTCTTGTCATCAATATCAGTAATATTCATAATATGATTTACCTCGTACCCGAGCGCAAGGAGAGTCCTTTTAAGTACATCCCCAAAGATATATGCACGGTAATTACCAATGTGCGGAAAATTATACACAGTTGGCCCACACGTATACAAGCCAACTTTTGGGTTTTCAAGTGGGATAAAATCTTCCACACTTCGAGAAAATGAATTGTAGATTTTTAAAACCATTTCTTTTGCTTGAAATACATATACATACCGACTGCAATAATAACCATAGAACCCACAATCATGAAGAAATCAATAGTTGAGTTTATGAAAATCATTTTCATGTTCATACCAAAAATATCAACAATAAGAGTGAGAGGGAGCATGATAAAAGATAACCCTGTAAGCTTCTTTACGGTTTTGTTTGTTTTTGTATTAAGAAGAGAATTATTCGTCTCTCTTAAATCAACAAGTATTTCCTTATGCCCATCAAGTAGATATTGAACTTTATTATACTCTGCCATAATGCGTACAAGTTCGTAAGAAAAATCTGGTACAAAGAAATCTTTTGCTGCTGAATGAAAAGATTGGAGTGTTTCTTTGTGAAAACGCAGTGTTTGTGAATAATCAATAATGATATGATTTACATCAGAGAGTGCAAAAACCATTTTCTCTTCTCTTCCTGAAAAAATATGTTCTTCAATAGTATTGAGTTTTGTATTAATATCATAGAGTGATTGACTAATTCGTGAGTATATTTCTTTTAAGATAAATTTAAAAAGAAACCCAGCGTGAGGAATATCTTTACCTCGTTCGAGTTGTGATCCACTATTGAATTGTTTGGAAAATATATGTAATGCTTCAACTGGCTCATAATGCACAGTAATAATAAAGTTATGATCAACAACGAAATCTATTTCCTGCTGAGAAACTGTCTGAGTTTTAGTATCCTTAATAGGAAAATGAAGTATCATGAAAAGTAAATTATCATAACTGTCTACTTTTGAACGAATACTTTTTTCTAGTAATTCTTCGCACACAAGTGGTGGAATCTTATATTCTTCTTTCAGTCTACTTATTTCTTCAGATGTTGGGCGTTCGACATCAATCCAAACAAGTTTTTTATACGTATACTTTGAAATCATAAAATGATTATAGCATACCTCTTTTGTAGGGTATACTACTTTATACAAAATAGTATGAGCACAACATTGACTAAATGAGCAATAAAATGTATAATAAAGAAAAAATTAACAGCATGATAACAACACACGGTCTTATCAGTATCGGTACTGACTCCTATGGAGGGAATATCACGTCATTTCAGTATGGCGACAAGCATATTTTTATGCCTCAACAAGTAATCGAAGAAAATGGAAAATTAAAACTACGTGGCGGAAGCCATATCTGTTTTCCAAATTTCGGCCCTCCAGTAGAGATAGGGAATCTCAAACTTCCTCAACATGGAATTACGAGAAAATCAGAACTAAAAAAACTGGATGAGTTAGAAGAAGTAGAAGCGCTATACTTGCAAGAAAAATTTGGAGTCTTAAAAGGACTTCATTCGAGTGTAATGATTCCACTCATACAGTACGAACAGACGTATTGTCCTCTTATCTCAGACAAAGAATTTCCATTTTTCTTCAAACTTTTGTCTACAATTTTCTTTTTACCTAATGGATTTCTGCAACAAATAACAATCAGTCACGTAGAAGAAGACGCTTTTCTGCGGGCAGATACTCCTATTGGGATCGGACTTCATCCGTATTTCAATGCAGGTGATAATGGTCTACAAATACACTTCAACGCAGTTAAAAATATTCCATCTGATGGTCATGTGTATGAAGGTGTAGGGACAGAATATATGCCGCTGCGTAATGGGATCCATCTCAATGATGGATGTAACGTTATCTCAAGTAACTTTAATGCGAAAGTTACCTACGGAGGACTCTTTACTGAGGCACCTAATTCTAAAATAGTGTTATGGAGGAATGAAGAAAATTCGCCTTATCTCTGTGTCGAACCAATTGTATCTCATCCTGATCAATTCAACACACCTGAAGGTGTGTGGCTCAAAAAGGACGTAGATGCAACCGAAGGTTGGATGATGATTGAGGTTGATGAGACCTATTAAATAAATCAACGTAATACAGACAACCCTGTTTCTTTCGAAACAGGGTTTTTTTATTTTGTATTTTTCGACTCAGCACTTTTTTACTATAGGAACAAACGAATACGGACGTTCCAAAGGACAAGATAATCGCTTCTTGTTCTCCTGTATTTCGACACTTCTGAAATCTAGCCATAATCGAAAGCCCGAAAGAGGTGTTAAAAAGGGAACTGTCTGAACGAAGTGAGTTTTCACTTTTTGCGTTTCTTCGACTCAGTACTTTTTTACCATAGGAACAAACGAATACGAACGTTGCACAGTAAAAAATACTCGGTTTGAGCAGTACAGGCGAGTTAGTATTTTTAGAGAGTATGAGTTTCGTGACTATTAAAAAAGTGCTGGTCGAGAGCATTTTTGGTTACTTTTTGGCGGTTAAAAAGCAACAGAGGGATGAGTCGTTCAAGATTAAGAAGATTTTGACCCATATAGTTGACTTTTCTACCCAAAAAGAGTAATATAGACCTATGGAATTTGCAGTAATAAAAACAGGGGGGAAACAGTACAGAGTGTCACAAGACACTGTCTTTCGTACTGAAATATTAAAAGGCGATAGTAAGAACCCTTACAAAAAAGGGGACGAAGTCATTTTTGACAAAGTTCTTCTTGTTGATGATGGAAAAGATACTTCTATCGGTACACCATACCTCGATGGGGCAAAAGTAACAGGCGTTATTGAAAAAATCGGCCGAGCACAAAAAGTTATTGTTTTGAAATACAAAGCAAAGAGTAACTACAGAAAGAAAAACGGACATCGCCAACCATTCTTCGAAATCAAAATCACAAAAATAGCGTAAGCTATACATAAAAGACCTCCAGAAATGGAGGTCTTTTATTATGCTCTATTTTTAAGTGCGAGAGAGAGGGTTTCATTGTCTGCGTATTCTGGGTCAGAACCGGTGGCAAAACCACGCCCGAGACTTTTTATTTGCATTGTCGGGAAATTTCTTGAGACTTCTTGTCGCATGTATGAGTCGGTGAAATTTCCGTTTGGAGTACTTGAGAACGCTAAGATAATTTCTTCTATATTTAAAGAGGCGTCAGTACTTAACACACTCTGTTCAAGTTTTTCAAAAAGGGGAGTCAGCCTGGCCATCTTTATTTCTTCTTTGGAAATGAGTGAAAGAAGGCGCCCAAGGACAAAGTATTTTCCATTGTATGATTTTGTTTTTTCGAAAGAATCAACATCTTGATCTTTTTCGACAATCATTAACTGATTTTG
Source organism: uncultured Candidatus Saccharibacteria bacterium (assembly GCA_964626965.1). Classification (GTDB taxonomy): domain Bacteria; phylum Patescibacteriota; class Minisyncoccia; order Phycocordibacterales; family UBA9973; genus CAZEPT01. Next base: position 20,571 of record CAZVHB010000002.1, read on the forward strand.
ATTTCGTTCAGTACTTGAACAAATAGAGCAAAACGTTGCATCACCAAAGTAAAATCGCATACACGATCCACATTGTTTTGATACTTGTTTGAGATTGAGAATTGTATCAGTAAAATCTTTGATGAAAAAATTATTTTTATTCATCAAAAAGTACGTAAAACGTTTTGCTTGTCTGGCACCTACTCCAGGAAATTCTTCGAAGTACTGTATGAGATTTTGAAAGTTGTTATTCTGATCCATTACTAGAATATACCACCAAATCCGCCTTGCGTACTATTGATGCCGGCAGCACTTGATGCTGGAATATTTTCATCGAGCTCAAGAAAGGTGCTTGTCTTATCATCAAAATACAGCTCGATACTGCCAACAGGTCCATTTCGGTGTTTTTCTATCAGAATTTCAGCGATATTTTTTCTGTCAGAATTTTCGTTATATTTATCTTCTCGGTGAATAAACATAACGACGTCAGCATCCTGCTCGATAGATCCAGAATCACGAAGGTCAGATAGTCTTGGTTTACCTCCACGTTGTTCAACGTTACGAGAAAGCTGTGAGAGGGCAATAACAGGAACATTCAAGTCACGAGCGAGACCTTTGAGAGAGCGAGAGATTTCGGTCACTTGATTCACCATAGAGTCATGAGTTTTACTGGTCGCCATGAGCTGGAGGTAGTCAACAATAACCAACCCGAGTCCATGCTCGATTTTGAGTTTACGTGCAAATGAACGCATTTTAGAAATTGTGTTTGAAGATTGGTCATCGATATAGATCGGCGCACGAGAAAGACGATCAAGTCCATCACGTAATCGAGAAAAGTCGTTGTCGGTCGAGAGTTGCCCTGTACGAAGATTCCACGCATTCACCCGAGATTCTGCTGCGAGCATACGATCGACAAGCTGTGTTGAATCCATTTCAAGTGAAAAAATTCCAACAGGAATATTATGATTGGTTGCAACGAGACGAGCAAAGTCGAGGGCGAGTGTTGTCTTACCCATAGACGGACGAGCAGCTAAAATCACGAGGTCTGAATTTTGAAACCCAGCAAGCATTTTATCGAGACTTTTAAATCCAGTAGGAATACCACGAAGTGCACCTTTTGTTTCGTGTAGTTTTTCAATACGGTCCCACGCACCAGTAAGGGTATCTTTAAGAGGAATAAATTTTTGTCCTTTGGTATTTGACGCAACATCAAAAATTCTTTTTTCAGCTTGATCGAGGATTTCATCTACGGGTCTATCACCTGGAGAAAAAGCATCACTAATGTTCGTGTTTGATGCATTGATCAGACGACGAAGAGTGTATTTTTGATAGATAGATTCTGCATAGTAACGAGCATTACTTGTTGTTGGCACAGATGCGACAAGTTCAGTCAGATAACTTCTTCCACCAATAGCATCAAGTTTTTTAAGATTTTCAAGTTTTGCAGTGAGGGTGATAACATCAATAGGATTTCCTTCTCGATGAAGATCTATCATGATCCCATAAATAATTTTATGCTTGTCGGCGTAGAAAACATCAGAGATAAGCAGATCATCAACTTCATACAATGCTTCAGGTCGAAGCATGATAGAAGCGAGTACAGCTTTTTCTGAATCGAGATCTTGTGGTGGAACATGTAAATCTTGTGACATAGAGCCAGTGTAACACACTGAAATATTCGACCAAATTTTTATGGGGATAGGGAAGTGGAAATGATGGGAAAATAATTTTTTTATTCATGGTATAATAATTCTCGTATATGAAAGATAAAAAACACATCGTTTTAACAGGCGACAGACCAACAGGTAAGCTTCATTTAGGGCACTATGTTGGATCAATACAAAATAGACTCAAACTTCAAGATGAAGCTGATCAGGCTTTTTATATGGTCGCAGATGTGCAAGCCCTCACAGATAATGCCGACAACCCAGAAAAAGTACGCGACAATGTCCGCGAAGTTGTACTCGACAATCTTGCCTGCGGAGTAGATCCAAAGAAAACAACATTTTTTATACAATCAACTATTCCTCAGATTGCAGAACTTACTGTTTTTTTCCTCAACCTTGTTACTGTTGCGCGCCTCAAAAGAAATCCAACAGTTAAAAATGAAATGAAACAGAAAGGATACAGCGATACAGTTCCAGCAGGATTTCTTATGTATCCAGTCTCACAAGCTGCGGATATTTTGTTTTGTCACGCAAATAGTATTCCGGTTGGCCAAGATCAATTACCACAAATAGAGCAAACAAATGAAATCGTTGATACGTTCAATAGATTTTACGGACATACATTTGAACACACAAAAGCAGTATTAAGCGATACTGTACGTCTTCCAGGTCTCGACGGTGGTGCAAAAATGTCCAAATCACTCGGTAATACAATCAACCTTTCAGACACTCGCGAAACAATTTCTAAAAAAGTAATGCAAATGTACACTGATCCAAATCATATTCATGTCGAAGACCCGGGAGAAGTAAAAGGAAATGTTGTCTTTACCTATCTCGATATTTTTGACCCAAATACAAAAGAAGTTACTGAATTAAAGAAACACTATACAAAAGGAGGACTTGGGGATGTTGTTATTAAGAAAAGATTGATTGAGGTGCTCGACAATATGCTTGCGCCTATTCGCGAAAAACGAGCGTACTATGAAAAAAACCCAAAACTCGTTGATGAGATACTTGAGAAAGGAATTAAACAAACAAGAAAAATTGCTGAGATGAACATGGAAATTGTTCGTGAGAAAATGAAAATTAATTACTTTTAATATATGAAAACGATTATTCAAATTATTTTTGTCATTGGAGCAGTTATCGCTTTTTTCTATTTCAAGATTTATGCGAATGTCTGGTTTTGGGTTGGGCTTGTAGTACTTGTACTGATTATGCAATCTGAACTCATTAGACATTATTCTTTCCAAATGCTCGCTGTTGTATTTGGGGTAATATATCTTCCAATGAATTTTTTTCTTATGTTCCTCACCAAAAAAATCGCACCCTTCAAAAACGAAGATATGATTGTGTACTCTATTTTCCGAATCTTCTTTTTCCCAGTACAAGTTATTGTGACAATTTTCTCAATTCCATATGAATGGTTGTTGGATAATGCACACTAGGGGTATTTGATATTTAGTAAAAATACGATAGAATAGATACATCCACTGATCCAGCTGACACTGGGGAGGACAGAGAAAGAACACCCTAAAAAGGTTAGTAGAATCTCTCGGGTAAGCCCGTCACAGCAGTAATGAAGTCGAAAAAGTAGGGTGGCACCGCGAACTTTAAAAGATCGCCCCTGCAAATTTACAAAGTAATTGTAAGTTTGAAGAGGCGATTTTTCTCTTCGACTTTTATAAAAATATGAGCAAAAGAATCTTAATTCGAGACCTCGAGTCTCACACAGGTGAAGAAGTAATGATCCAAGGTTGGATTGACGTACGTCGCGACCAAGGGAAAATGGTATTTTTTGATTTCCGTGATTACACAGGAAAAGTCCAAGGTGTTGTGTTACCAAATAGAGAAGAAGCAATTCTCGTCGCAAAAGAAACGAGAAGTGAATTCGTTGTAGAAATCACTGGTATCGTCAATAAAAGACCAGAGCGGAACGTGCAAGCTGATAAACAGAATGGTTCTATAGAACTAGAGATTACTCACATTACTATTCTCAACGCGTCTGAACCAATGCCTTTTGATATTGGATCTGATACACGAGAAGTGGGTGAAGATGTACGTCTGACATACCGATATTTAGATTTGCGTTCAGAGAGAATGCAAAAAAATATACGTATGCGTGACAAAATAATCTCTTTCTTTAGAAACTATATGCATCAAAATGATTTCGTAGAAATAGAAACTCCAATGATGATGAAGGGGACACCAGAAGGTTCACGAGAATACATCGTTCCATCACGTCTTCATCCTGGAAATTTTTACGTACTTCCGCAATCACCACAACAATTTAAACAGCTCGCCATGGTAGCCGGTTTTGAAAAATATTTCCAAATTGCACGTTGTATGCGAGACGAAGACCAACGCGGAGACAGACAGCCAGAATTTACACAACTCGATTACGAGATGTCTTTTGTAACACAGGAAGAAATTTTAACGTACACAGAGAAAATGTTTATTGAATTAGTTCAAACACTCTATCCACAAAAGACAATTTCAACAATACCATTTCCTCGTCTCACGTACGCAGAAAGTATGGAAAAACATGGAAGTGATAAACCTGATTTAAGAAAAGATAAGACAAATGGAGACGAATTAGCATTTTGCTGGATTGTTGATTTTCCCATGTTTGAAAAAAATAGTGATGGAACTATTCAAGCAGCACACCATCCTTTTTGTGCAGTAAACCCAGAAGATCAAGAAAAATTCATGAAGGGAGAAGATCTCTTGTCTATTCGAGCAAATTCATACGATCTAGTTCTCAATGGTTATGAATTATCTTCAGGAAGTATTCGTATCCATCAAAGTGAAGTTCAAAAACGAGTATTCAATCTTCTTAATATTAGTGAGGAACAACAACGAGCAAAATTTGGACATATGCTTGATGCATTTACTTACGGAGCACCACCACATGGAGGATTTGCGCCAGGTATTGATCGTATTGTGATGCTCCTCGAAAATGAACCAAACATCCGTGAAGTAATCGCATTTCCAAAAACAGGTGAAGGACGCGACCTTATGATGGGAGCACCATCAAAAGTTGCCGACAAACAACTCATTGAACTTGGGATATCTATCAAAAAAGAGATATAATAAAAAATAATGGATACAGTACAAGGCACAACAAGTTTCATTACAAAAGCGACGACGTTCGAAGGACCGCTCGACCTCTTGTTGTCCTTAATTGAAAGTAAGAAATTATTTATCAATGAAATATCTCTCTCACTGATCGCTGAAGAATACGCATCATATATAACCGAAATAAAAGAACGTCAGAGTCAGACGTATTATGAAATCACTGGCTATCTGGTCATACTTGCAACACTGCTCCTCATCAAATCACGATCACTCCTTCCAAACTTTGATATAACCAAAGAAGATAAAGTCACGATAGACGACCTCGAAGAACGACTAAAAGTCTATAAAATATACAAAGATATCTCAAAGACCGTTGCCGAACGTTTCGATACACACATCATCACTCTCAAGAAAGAACAGAAAAAAGAAGCGAGATTTATTCCAGATGCACATATGACGAGTGAATATCTCTATGGATGCATACAAGATATACTGAAAAAAGCTCCGAAGATAGAAACAGTGGAGAGTAACCCTGAAATCAAAGTCCGTACGACTATTACACTTGAACAAGTTATGGAACGTATCCAAAATAAAGTTGATTCATTGTCATCATTTTCTTTCAATGAATTTACTGGATCAAAAAAAGTGTATTCAAAAGAAGAAAAAGTGTTTACGCTCATTTCATTTTTGGCGATACTCGAACTTATTAGAACAGGTATCTTGGTGGCCGACCAAGAAAGTGCATTCGGTGATATGAATGTTGCAAAAAGTACTATCACTCACACAATATAATCATGGATACAAATAAAAAAAATCTTGTTGAAGCACTCTTATTTATAAAAGGTGAGAGTCTTTCAAAAAAATATATTACAGAGACTCTCAGTATCACAGAAGAAGAGCTCTCGACTATCATCGAGTCTCTCAAATCACAGTACACACATGAGACTGGTATTATTGTTGTAGAGTCGGAAGGCGAACTCGCTTTTGGGACCAATCCATCCGTATCAGATTTTCTTGAAACAATTGAGAAAGAAGAACGAGGTGGTGAACTCTCAAAGGCAAGTCTCGAAACACTCTCAATCGTACTGTATAAAAATGGTGCGACACGAAGTGAGATAGACTATGTACGCGGAGTAAACTCTTCGTTCATCCTTCGAAACTTGTATTTACGTGGACTTGTTGAAAAGAGAGAAAACAAAAAAGACAGTCGTTCATACATCTACGTACCAACAATAGACACACTTCGGTATCTAGGAATCACACACATCAGTGAATTACCTCTGTACGAAGAAACAATTAAAAATCTCGAAACAGTATTTGCTGAAATAAAAGAGGAAGAACATGCACAATAATCATGATTTCTTCTCTTTCTACGTAGGGAAGTGGTACAAAGTACTATTTGTTGTATTTTCATTAATACTCATGTGGTATATCAAACACCTCACCGATAGTATTAATGAAGTGACAGCAAAATACGAAGCAAGTTACAAAGAAGCATACACATTAGAGTAAACATCATCGTAATAATGAAGAGCCTTATCAAAAAACAAATAAAAAATCTAACACCTGAGAGCATCTTGACTTTCTACCACAAATGCAACGCACTCGTGGCTTCTTTTTTGTATTGCAACCCATCAGAGAAATTAATCGTGATTGGTATTACTGGCACAAAAGGAAAGACAAGTACAAGTGAATTTACTTGGTCAGTACTCACGCATGGTGGACATTTTAAAACAGGGCTTATTGGAACAGCACATACCTACATCGGAGAAACAGAAATAAAAAACGACATGCACATGACCATGCCGAGTCCTTGGTATACACAAAAAATACTCAGACGTATGGTACGAGCGGGATGCACACACGCAGTTCTTGAAGTCAGCTCAGAGGGACTCAAGCAATATAGGCATCTTGGTATCAACTACGATATTGGGGTCTTTACTAACCTCAGCCCCGAACATCTTGCATCACACAAAAATTCATATGAAGAATATCGAAAAACAAAGAGTCGATTATTTAAATTTATTTCAAAATCAAAAGTAAAGAAAATAGGTGTTAAAAAAACAGGTATCTTCAACAAGGATTCTGAAGATGTATCACACTTCAGCAATTTTCCTATCGATCAAAAAATATTCTACAGCTACAGCGAACTCAATCAAACTGGGTCAATCAACATACAACAGAGTACATTTGTTTTTGAAAATGAAACAATCCACGTACAACTTCCTGGAATATTTAACATTCAAAATGCTCTTGTTTCTGCAACTATAGGAAAAATATGTGGGATCTCATCAGAGGATATCAAAACAGGTATCGAAAAACTGACATATATCCCAGGTCGAATGGAAAAGATAGAACTTGGACAAAATTTCCAAGTATACATAGACTACGCTCATGAGAAACTCTCTATGCGAAACTTACTCGAGACACTGACGACAATGAAGAAAGACGGAGGAAAAATAATAATTCTCTTTGGTGCAGAAGGTGGCGGACGAGACAAAACAAAAAGAAAAGAAATGGGTCTCCTCGCAAAAGATATGGCGGATATTGTAATACTCTCAAACGTTGATCCGTATGATGATAATCCAAAAGAGATAATAGACGATATAGCACAGTATGTTATTTCAGATAAAAAAATTGAAGGACAGAACGTATTTCTCATTGAAGATAGAAAAGAGGGTATCATCAAAGCATTTCAGCTTGCACAAAATAATGATATTGTATGCATATGCGGAAAAGGAGCCGAGAAGACTATGGTAATTGGTGGAAAAACAATCCCTTGGGATGAACAAAAAATTGTCAGAGAATTATTAACTGAATATACAAACATATGATGACACCTGTAGCAGATATAATAAAATTATTTATACCAAGTATCTTAACTTGTATTGTTGGTATTCTCATCACACCAATTATTTCTAACTTTTTATACAAACACCGTATGTGGAAAAAGAAAAGTGTTGAAATGACAACTGACGGACAACAAGCGACACTCACGAAAGCACTTCACAATGATACAGAGCGACAAGTGCCGAGAATGGGCGGAACGGTGATCTGGGGAAGTGTGTTTATTGTAATATTCTCTATTTTTCTACTACAATATTTTTTTGATTCATATTTTGAAATACTCTCGTATTTTTCTCGAGCTCAGACATGGATACCACTCACGGTATTTATTGGTACAGCACTTTTTGGACTTATCGACGACTACCTCGTCTGTGTTGATAAAGGTAACTACAAAGGAGGTGGACTCTCTCTCGTTACGCGACTTTGTTTTGTTTTCTGCGTGGCGCTTTTTGTTGGGTTGTGGCTCTTCTACAAACTCGATTACCGTGAAGTACACACTTTTTTTGGTCACACGTTGTATCTTGGGTGGCTTATTATTCCAGCAACTATTGTACTGTTAACGGCGCTCTATAGTGGAGGTATTATCGATGGTGTTGACGGACTCTCTGGTGGTGTTTTTGCGAGTATGTTTACCGCATATGGAGTTATTGCTTTTTCTCAAGGACAAGCAGATTTGGCAGCATTGTGCCTGAGTATTACCGGAGGAATACTTGCATTCCTATGGTTTAATATTCCGCCAGCTCGATTTTTCTTATCGGAAACCGGAAGTATGTCACTCACAATCACACTTGGTGTTATCGCACTCCTCACCAAAGAGGTGTTCGTACTTGCGATCATCGCACTACCGCTTTTTGTTACAACCGCATCAAGTTTAATTCAAATACTTTCGAAAAAATTACGTAAAGGGAAAAAAGTTTTCATTATTGCACCTTTACATAATCACTTTCAAGCACTTGGCTGGCCAGCATACAAAGTAACGATGCGTTACTGGATTGTTGCGGTGTTTTGTTCAATTACTGGTGTTATTATAACACTCCTCTAGTTATGGAATACAAAAACGCACAACTTAAAAAAGCTGATACTTTTTTCATTGGAATTGTAATCACGCTTTTGTGTGTAGGTATTATTTTCTTTTTATCGGCAGCACTTGGTATCTATGCAAAAAACCCAAAACTTTTTCATAGTATTGTCATCAATCAATTTGTCCTAGGGATTGGGTGTGGAAGTATTTTATTTTTTGTTGGTTTTAAAATACCATACACATTCTGGAAAAAACATGCGTTCACTATTTTTATAAGTGCTCTGGTACTTATGGTACTCGTCCTGATTCCAGGACTTTCGTTCGAACATGGTGGAGCGAGACGTTGGATATCACTTGGGCCAGTTTCATTTCAACCAGCAGAAATTCTCAAGATTGCCTTTATCATCTACTTTGCGGCATGGCTCGCGTGGATGAAAAAAGAAATGCATTCTTTCGTCCGGGTAGTACTGCCATTTTTGATTATTTTAGGAATTATGGCAACACTCCTATTTCTTCAGCCTGACACAAAAAGCTTTATCTTGATGTGTATTGCGGGAGGGGTGATGCTGTTTATTTCTGGTGTACCCATTAAACACTTTATTGTCGTGATTGTTTTTGGATTAGTTGTATTTGGTGTACTCGCGAAAACAACACCGTACATCCAAAAACGTATTGAAACATTCATTCACCCAAGTGCTGATGTGCAAGGCGCATCATACCAGCTCCGTCAAGCATTCATCGCCTTTGGAACAGGCGGAGTATTTGGATCAGGGATAGGGCAGAGTGTACAAAAATTTGGCTATCTCCCAGAATCACACGGAGACTCTATTTTTGCTGTGATAGGTGAAGAAACGGGCTTTTTGGGTACGACGATCTGCATTCTTTTATACCTTGCTTTCATTATCCGAGGACTTCGCATCAGCTATCATGCACCTGATCAATTTTCAAGGCTTCTGGTAATTGGACTCATTTCAATTTTTGCATTTCAAATATTCCTCAACATCGCATCACTTGTTGGATTATTTCCACTTACGGGGGTACCGCTTATCTTTATGAGCCAAGGTGGAACCTCTATTGCTATAACACTATTTGCTATCGGTATCATCACTCACATTTCGCAGTATAAAAAAAATAGTGTAAAATAACTATATGAAAATTGTTTTAACCGGAGGAGGAACAGGAGGTCATTTTTTCCCACTCATTGCAGTGGCTGAAGAAATAAGGGGTATCATTGATGAAAAAAAACTGCTTCCAATAAAGTTGTACTATCTTTCAGATGCTCCGTATGACAAAAGAGCACTCTTTGAGAATGGTATCCGGTATGTCCACGTACCCGCAGGGAAAAATAGACTCAACGGAGGAATACAAAATTTCTTTGACATGTTCAAGATTATACCAGCGTGTCTTATCGCACTCTTAAAACTCTTTGTTATCTATCCAGATGTAGTTTTCTCAAAAGGTGGATATGCGAGCTTTCCGACACTTTTTGCGGCACGAGTGCTTGGTATTCCTGTAGTTATTCATGAATCAGACACGATACCAGGGCGAGTAAGTTTATGGTCAGCAAAATTTGCTAAAAAAATTGCTATCGCACATAAAAACGCTGCGAGTTATTTTCCAGCTGAAAAGCTTGCTTATGTTGGAATACCTATTAGAAAAAATATTCGTGAAAAAGGAAATGTTAATGTGCATGAATATTTTAATTTCAAATCGACTGAGAAAACAGTATTTGTGCTTGGTGGCTCATCAGGCGCAGAATATATCAACGATGTGATTGTTGATGGGCTTACAACATTCCTCAAAGACTATCAGGTCATTCACCAGGTAGGAGAGAAAAATTACGAAGTTGTAAAAAATACTGTTGATGTTGTTGTGGAAGACAAAACACTCCTCGCACACTATGCACTCTTTGGACTCATGAACCCTGTTGAGATGAAAATGGCAGCAGGAGCAGCTGATATTGTTATTACACGAGCTGGTTCAACCTCTCTGGCAGAAATTGCACTCTGGGGGGTTCCATGTATCGTGATCCCAATACCTGAAACAATCAGTCGTGATCAAAAGACAAATGCATACGAGTACGCACGAACAGGGGCGGGGATTGTCATAGAACAAGCTAACCTCAACGTCACTATCTTAAAAACTGAAATCGACATTATCTTGGGTGATAAAGAGAGATGTAAACATATGGTAGAAGCAGCAACAAAAAATGCAAATCCAAATGCTGGAAAAATTATTGCAGAAGAGTTGATACGTATCACACTTGAACACCAGAAAGAATAGTCTCGCTCGTTGTTACGTGTCACCCCGGACTCGATCCGGGGTCCAGAAAATTTCATAGTATATAGTACACATGCTGGATTCCGGATCAAGTCCGGAATGACAGCAGCACGCAAAAGGTGCTGGACTTCGTCCAGCACCTTTTGCGTTAGCCTTAAAAATAAGCTATATTTTATAGATGAATTCTCCTAAAAAAATAGTCACTCGTTTTGCCCCAAGTCCAACTGGTTTTATGCATGTTGGGAACGTAAGAACAGCTATTTTTGCGTATTTATGGGCAAAAAAGAACAATGGTGTATTTATCCTCAGAATCGAAGATACAGACAAAGCACGCGAAGTTTCGGGCTCTAGAGAGCACATCATGGAGGCACTCACATGGCTCGGAGTACACTGGGACCAAGGACCAGAAGTTGGCGGACCTCATGCACCATATATTCAATCAGAGCGTCTTGATATTTACAGAAAATACGCAGACATACTGATTAAAAGTGGTCATGCATATGTCGACCCAATGACAGAAGAAGAGGCAGAGACACTCAGACAACAAGCAGATGCTGAAAACCGCCCATTCTTGTACCGAGAACACAGAAAAGAAAATATTGAATCAATTCCATTCACAGGAATCGGTCAAACACTCCGTTTCAAAATCACAGAAGTTAAAAAGACATACTGGCATGATGTCGTCTTTGGTGATCTTTCAGCAGGTGGAGAAGCACTCGATGACTTTGTCCTCATCAAATCAGACGGCTATCCAACATACAACTTTGCACACTTAATTGATGATATAGAAATGGAAGTGACTCACGTCATGCGTGGGCAAGAATTTATTTCTTCTACTCCAAAATATCTCGCACTCTATGAAGCCCTTGGAAAAGAGCCTCCAGTATTTGTTTCCATGCCACACATTCTAGGAGACGGAGGACAAAAGAAACTTGGAAAACGAGACGGGGCTCGAGATATTTTAGATTACCGAACTGACGGATATCTTCCGCAGGGATTATTCAACTTCCTCACATTCTTGGGATACAACCCAGGTGGTGAAAAAGAAATTTACACAGAAAAAGAACTTGAGCAAATTTTTGATATTGAACGAATCCAGAAAGGAGGTGCACAATTCAACGACGAGAAACTCGACTGGATGAACAAAGAACACATCAAGACACTTTCTCATGAAGACAAACTCACTGCTGTTACTGAATTTTTACCAGAGAATATAAAACAAGCACCATACTACAGTACAGAGATTATTTCTCGCGCACTCGAGACACTCACCGAACGAGTATCAAAATGGAGCGACATTACAGAAATGGCACATGCAGGTGAACTTGGTTTTATCGTTGATGATATTACTGTTGATGAAAATAAACTCGCTTGGAAAAATTCTACACTCGATGAAGCGAAAAAACATTTGAGTGAAGTCCGTGTCCTTTTGGAAACTATTTCAGAAGAAAATTGGAACAAAGATTTCATTAAAGAAATAATCTGGCCACTCACAGACAAATATGGAAGGGGAGACGTTCTCTGGCCACTTCGTTTTTCTCTCACAGGTATGGAAAAATCTCCAGAGCCATTTGTGGTTATGGAAATACTCGGAAAGGAGAGGAGTTTGGGGAGGGTAAAATAATGACAAACACTTCTACACTAATATTATGCAAGAACTGTGGCACTAGAAAGATCTTCTCAATCATAAACAGAGAATCTAGGTTTTGTTTATTTTGTTTCAAAAATACTCCTAACAAAGTATTTTTAACAATACTAGAAACTACTGAACTAAAAGATTTTTTAGAAGCCAAAGTTAAATCTCTTTTATTTAGAAGATTCAAGTCACTTACAAAAATAGGATGGCAACCCAGTCAAAAAACAAAAAATGGAGTCTTCCTGTTTAGGAAATTAGACAAAGAAGATGATTCGTATGCTGAAATTATTAAAGATTACAAAACAAGAAAAATAATCCATGAATCTAAAGCAAGGGAAAAATTAAGTGAACATACTGGACATGGGAGTGCTAAATTTAAATAAGTTTACTTAAAGAAGACTCTCTCCTTACAGGAGCAGTACACCTTTTCCTGTTTTGTCGGATTAAAATCCTCAAAACATGGAAAAGCTTTTCGAGTCCCACACACGACTCAAGCAGTTGAGTCGTTCTCGGGTACAAATTAAAAAACCTCATAAAGAGGTTTTTTAATTTGTGCCCGAGGTGGGACTCGAACCCACACGGCATTGCTGCCTGGGGATTTTAAGTCCCCTATGTCTACCATTCCATCACTCGGGCAAGTGATTTAGTCACAGGTATAACTGTGGAGACCCAGGGCGGAATCGGACCGCCGTATAAGAGTTTTGCAGACTCTTGCCTTACCACTTGGCGACTGGGTCGTGTGTAAATAATTCTAATTCTTTACATAAGAAGTAAAACTATTCACTTATCTTATCATCTTTTAGCTCTTTTGATAACTCATCGAGTCTCAATCTATTTTTCTCACCAGTATCAATCACAAACTCGAGAAAAGGGGATTTGAGGTGAGGGACTTTCTTTCTCATGTACTGTTTGATATGAGCGCCGTTTCGAGTGAGGAAAAATCTGACGGCTTCTTCTTTACTTTCTGGGAGGACTGTCACGTATACGATTCCTGCATTCATTTTGTCAGAGAGCGTAACACGAGTGACGGAAATAAGTGCATCTTTATTACTCTCTTTTTCGATATACGTCGCAACAACTTTCCTGACCTCTTCTTCGACTCTATTTTTTCTTTCAATCATAAATTAGTCAGTTACTTCATTAATCGCTTCTAAAATATCACGTTCTTCAATAGAACACTTTGCTTCGACGAGTATTCCGCATTCTATTGGTGCATCAAGCTGTTTCATTTTAATTTTGTTGTGTTGGAGTTCAGTTATTTTTCCACGACCGATTTCAACCTCTTCTCGCATAATTCGAATTGTATTACCTTGAGTAAGCGTACCGTCTGTAACTTTACACCCGAGAACGTATTTGTCTTTTACTTGACTAAAGAGTTTAATCACGCGAGCAACACCCTGTTTCTCGATTGTCGTAATACGAGGTCTTTTTTCTTCTATGAGTTCTTGAAGTTCATCAGAGATTTTGTAGATAATAGGGAAGTTGATGATACGAGCTTTGACTTGGTCATTAAGTATGCGAGCATTGTTTTCAATACCAACATTAAACCCAATGATGATAATCTCAGGATCTGTTTCAACCATACGAATATCTTTCTCGCTAATCACACCAACTTCTTCTTTGATGAATTTAAATTTTACATTGTCGAGCTCAATCCGAGTAAGTTCTTGCTTGACAGCTTCGCTTGTTCCACCAGCGTCAGTTTTGATGATAAGTGGTATGACATAGACATCTTGCGCATGCTCTACATGTTTTTGAGTTTGACTTTGTCCGAGTTTGTTTTTCTCATCAAGGATGTATTTCTCGGCATCTTTTTTGTTTTTAAAAACCATGGCAAATGCGCCGACTTGAGGCAGGTCAGAAAATCCTGTGATAGTCACAGGAGTAGAGCAGGGTGCGCTCTGTATCGCAACACCTTGAAAGTTTTCCATAATACGAGTTGGCGCAGAAGCTGTTTCTGTTGCAACAAATGACCCCTTTTCCAAAACACCGTCTTTGATGATGATCGTTGCAATGACGCCTCGTTTTGCATCACGGTGAGATTCAATAACGATTCCGATAGGGTCCGTTTTGGTATCCGTGGTGAGTTCGTTGAGGTCAGTTGCAAGAAGAATAAGGTCAAGAAGATGGTCAACATTCGTTCCAGCTTTTGCAGAGATTTCTGCATAGGGAATATCACCTCCATATCCTTCAAGGTAGACACCTTTTTCCACCAGGTCATTTTTTACTTTTTCTATTTGTGCGCCTGGTTTATCTATTTTATTGATTGCAACAATGTAGGGAATCTTTGCATCAAGAATTGTCTTGAGAGCTTCGAGTGTCTGTGCTTTGACTGAGTCTTCAGCTGAAACAACGAGTACTGCGATATCAGCTATCTGTGCACCACGTTCACGCATACCAGAAAAAGCAGCATGACCTGGAGTGTCGACAAAGGTGATGTGGCGCATTTCTCCAGTTTCATCTTTGTGAGTTATTTCATATGCAGACAAATGCTGGGTTATTCCACCAGCTTCTCCTCCGACAATATTTGATTTTCTAATGTAGTCAAGGAGTGTAGATTTTCCATGATCAATATGACCCATTATGACGACAACCGGTGGTCGCTTTACAAGATTTTTACCTGATTGTGTACTCATAGGACACTCTTTTCTAGTACTGCTTTTTCTTCAGTGGTGAGTTCATATTCACTTTGCCCGTTCTTGATAGGCTTTGCAAAAATACTTGTTCGATCACGTGCAAAAAGCGTCGAGATGACTACTCCATTTTTCTCATCATTAATAAAGGCAGTTGCGAAACTCTGATTTGACCCCTGATCAGCGAAAGGATTGAAGCGGACTGTTTCAACACTTCTGATAGATTTTTTGAGTCTTGATTCAAGTTCTGTGTTTTTCTGCACGAGGGTCTGATTTTCTTTTTCTATTTGGTCCATTTTATGGAGGACGTTTACAATTGTCTTTTCGAGACTTTTACCATTGGAACCATGCATAAAACGGCGAATACGGACTTCGCTTATTGTGTTCCAAATAATGAGGATGAGGCCCAGTGAAAGGGCTATGTAGAGGAGGGTAGTTGTCATCATATACTAAAAAATATATACTATAAAAGGATTTTTTGCAATGTTCAAGATGTACCCCCTTGTTGCTGTCATACCGGGCTTGACCCGGTATCCAGGTAATAAAAATGAACATTAAGACAATATTCTGGATTCCGGATCGAGTACCCCAGGGCATACTCTCTTGCAGAGCAATTCACCTCATCCGGAATGACAAAACACAAAAACATGTTTAAATTCACAAAACCAAACAAAAGAATATACCTCGATTACGCTTCAAGCACCCCCATCGATGGGAGTGTTTTAAAGGTGCTTTCATACGTACAGGAGACCATTTTTGGGAATGCCAGTGGAGTCCACAAAGAAGGAGTTCAAGCGAGTATCCTACTCGAGAACGCACGAACAATCATTGCAAAAAGTATTGGCGCTCATGCTGATGAAATCATCTTTACTGGAGGCGGAACTGAATCAGACAACTTGGCAGTCCTTGGAGTACTCAATTCATTCAGACATACTCATCCTGACAAAACAGCGCACATCATCGTGAGTGAGATAGAACACCCAGCAATCTTTGAATTAGCACAGTACGTGCAGATATGTAACATGGCTGAAGTTTCGTATGCACCAGTTACTGAAGACGGGATTCTTGATCTTGATGAATTTAAAAAACTCCTTCGCGTCGAAACTATTTTTGTTTCCGTGATGCATGCAAATAATGAAATCGGCACCATTCAACCGATTAAAGAAATAGCAAAACTTATTCGTCATCACAAAAAACACAAAGAAGAAGATGAGACGTACAGAAACTATCCATACTTTCACACTGACGCGTGTCAGTCTTTTGTTTATGAAAAAATTGGCGTGGAACAACTCGGAGTAGACCTACTCACCATAAACAGTTCAAAAATCTACGGACCAAAAGGTGCCGGCGCTCTGTTTATAAAGCGTGGAACAAAAATAGATTCTATACTCATTGGTGGCTCACAAGAGCGCAACCTCCGCGCCGGCACCGAAAATGTCCCACTTATTTCAGCATTTAATACAGCAGTAGAGATAAACGAAAGTCTCAAAGAAAAAGAAGGTGAAAGATTAGCAGAACTTCGCGACTACTTTATAAAAGAGCTCGAACAAAATTTTGAAATCAAAGTACATGGAAGCAAGACAGAGCGACTCTCAAACAACATCAACGTCTCATTCATCGGTTATCAGAGCGAACAAATCGTCATCTATCTCGACGCACAAGGTGTTGCTGTCTCCGAAAAGTCTGCCTGCAAAGCCGACAGTGGGGAAGTATCACATGTTTTGAAAGCACTTTACGAAGGTAAAGCTGATGTACTCAACTACGGCTCTGTCCGTTTTTCTCTTGGCCGTCAGACAACAAAACGGGATTTGGATGTGGTGATAAAGAAATTAAAAGATATTTTAAAATTACTGCAGAAAAATTAAGTTGATATTGAATTGCACACATGTAATAATATACACATGATGATCTTCAAGAAAATTATTACTGGATTTTTAGCACTTTTTTATATTGCAAGTCTCTATACGGTTATAAAAGTATTAGGATTTCCAATGTATTGCGACGATGGTTCATGTATCATCCAGATATACAGTGTATTATTTATTCCAATAATACTTTTCTTATTATGGAAACCAGCTTCGAGAAAAACTCTTAAGCATATTCTCTACACACTTGGATTTGGTTTACTCTACGGAGGATTATTTATTGGTTTTTCTGTATTAAGTATAAAAATGCATATATTCCAGAAACAAAATACATCTACTCGAGCAATTGTTACATGCCCAACTGGTACATACAGTTTCCAGACAAATACATGTAATTAGATAAAAAATAATTTCTCAAAATAACCACTGCTTTATCGGTGGTTATTTTTATTTTCCCAACTTGACGCATATGCTATACTAGAGAAGTAAAGAAACAACTGATTTTGTCTGTATTTTCCTTTATAATTAAACATTATTTTATATGCCTCCATTTAACCAATTTACAACTAAAGCAAAAGAAGCTATCCGCCGGTCTCACGAACTGGCTATTGAACGTGGGCAGAACCACGTAAACAGTATCCACATGCTCGCAGCACTCATCTTGCAAGATGAGTCTATTGTCATTTCAATTTTGGAAAAACTCGAAATCGATGTTCAGCTTTTAACAGATTCAATTCTCGAGAGTATCGAAAACCCAGAACAACGCACAACACTATCACAGTCATACCAAATGTACCTCACACCGGACCTCGCGAACGTCATCGAGCAATCGACCAAAGACGCGGCGATTATGAAAGATGAATTTGTTTCAACTGAACACATGCTCATTGCACTCCTCGAAGTCCAATCTCCGGCACAAGAAATCTTGAAACGATTCCGTCTCACCAAAGACCAAGTCATGAGTGTTGTGGAGGAAATTCGTGAACAAGCAACACCTCACGCAAGTGGTGACAAGAAATACCGTATGATCGGTAAATACACTCGCAACCTCACACAGATGGCGAAACAAGATAAACTTGATCCAGTTATCGGTCGCGACACTGAGATCATGCGCATTATGCAAATACTCTCTCGTCGTACTAAAAACAATCCAATCCTCATCGGTGAAGCTGGAACAGGGAAGACCGCTATTGTTGAAGGACTCGCTATTCGTATATCAAAAGGCGATGTTCCAGAATCTCTCAAAAACAAAGAGCTCGTTTCGCTTGACCTCGGACTCCTCGTCGCCGGAACAAAATACCGTGGAGAATTTGAAGACCGCCTGAAAGCAATCATGAAAGAGATAGAACGCTCTGAAGGCTCGATCATTGTCTTTATTGATGAAATCCATACCCTCGTTGGTGCAGGTGCAGGAGAAGGCTCTTTTGATGCAGCAAATATGCTCAAGCCGGCTCTGTCTCGCGGTGAATTTCGCGCAATCGGGGCAACAACTATTAAAGAGTACCAAAAACACATCGAAAAAGATCCAGCACTCGCACGACGTTTCCAGCCTGTCTATGTTGAGGAACCAAGCGTCGAAGACGCAGTGGCAATTCTTCGTGGACTCAAAGAAAAGTACGAGATTTTTCATGGTGTCCACATAACCGACGATGCGATCGTCTCAGCGGTCAGTCTCTCTTCTCGTTATATCACAAACAGATATCTTCCTGACAAAGCGGTAGATTTGATCGATGAAGCATCTTCAATGTTGCGCCTATCACTCGAAAACAAACCAGCACCACTCGAAGAAGCATATCGAAAAATCATGCGATATGAAATAGAAAAAGAAGCGATGAAAAAAGAAGTTGAAATGCATGACTCAAAAGAAACAAAACTTCGTATCAAAGAAATCGAAAAAGAAATCGCTAACATCCAAGAAAAGACGAGCGAGCTCTCTTTAAAGTGGCAAAATGAAAAAGATCTCGTTGATGGTATTCGGACCATTAAAAAAGAAATAGAGAGTCTCAAACTCGATGCAGAGAACGCCGAAATGCGTGTAGATCTCGCACGTGCTGCAGAGATCCGCTATGGCTCGCTTCCACATCTTCAAAAAGATCTCCAGACAAAAATGCTCCGCCTCAAGAAACTCCAAAAATCACGCCGTGTTTTGAAAGAAGAAATCACCAGTGAAGATATCGCCGAAGTAGTTGCACGTTGGACCGGAGTTCCGCTCACTCGGATGCTTGAAGAAGAACGAGCAAAACTCTCTCGTATGGAAGAAGAACTCAAACGCCGTGTTATCGGACAAAACGAAGCAATTGAAAAAGTTGCGGCAGTAGTTCGCCGTTCACGTGCGGGAATCTCTGATCCAAATAAACCAATCGGTTCATTTATTTTCTTGGGTCCTACAGGAGTTGGAAAGACAGAACTCACCAAAGCACTCGCTGAGTTTATGTTCGACGATGAGAAATCTCTCATCCGCGTAGACATGAGTGAATACATGGAACGTCACGCCATTTCAAAACTGATCGGTTCTCCTCCAGGCTATGTCGGCCATGATGAATCAGGACAACTCACCGAGCAAGTCCGTCACCGGCCATACAGTGTCGTTCTCTTTGATGAAATAGAAAAAGCACACCCAGAAGTATTCAACCTCCTCCTTCAGGTGCTTGATGATGGACGACTTACCGACAGTAAAGGACGCGTGGTGAATTTCAAAAACACGATCATCATTATGACCTCGAACCTCGGTTCTGAATTCATCCAAAAAATGGAGACAATTGGCTTTACCCAAAATGAAAAGAGTGGCTATGAGCAAATGAAAGACAAAGTGATGGAATCTCTCAAAAACTTCTTCCGTCCAGAATTCCTCAACCGTGTTGATGAAGTCGTCCTCTTTGATGTCCTTTCAAAAGAGATGCTCCAAAATATCGTTTCTATTCGTGTGAGCACCGTCGCAAAGAGACTCAAAGAGAAAGGAGTCGAGCTCGTCGTATCAGACGAAGCACTTGTACATCTTGCGACACTCGGCTATGACCCTCACTTTGGTGCACGACCACTCAATAGACTCATTCAAACAAAAATCCTTAATCCTGTTGCAAACTTTATTTTAGGTAAAGGAGTAGCGAAAGGGGATATCGTCTATGTCTCTATGAAAAACAATGAACTGTTTGTTGAAATGAAACGAGAGAAAATTGCTCGGGTAAAAAAGACCACCGAGACCCAAGTGAATGCTTAAAAAAATAAATCCAACAACTCTTCCTGTTGTCATTCCGGACTCGATCCGGAATCCAGAAAAAGTTTCTAGAAGAAAAATACTCTTAAGTATTTTTCTTCTACTGGTTTTTTGCATGCCGACTATTTCACATGCCGACACACTCGGTGATATTTGGAATAGGGAACTCGCAATGCACCCGACATTCAACCCAGACAACCAAGCCGTATGTGTCGCCGATGACACAGGGAAAAATCTGTTTTCTGTAAACATTAATAAGCAGATTATTCCTGCTTCAGTTTCAAAAATTTATTTGGAAGATTATGCACTCTCAAAACTCGGTCATGACCATACATACAAAACTGACATCTTAAGAAAGGGAACGACGCTCTATATCAACGGAAATTTTGATCCATTCTTTACTGACGGAGATTTAAAAAAAATTATTCTCTCAACCAATAAAAAACTAGTGAATAAAAAAATTGAGCATGTGGTGTTCACCAATCTCTATTTCAACTGGAGCACAAACCAAACTCAATCAAAAATAAACCTCAAGCGTTTCGTAGCGCAAAATTCTCTGTTCGCAAAAAAAGCTACAGTGACTTACCGGGCGTACGCGTACACAGGTATCGGTGAGAGGTATACTTTCACATCACCACCACTCGGTGTATTATTTAAACAAACCAATATCTTCTCGACCAATAGTTCCAGTCATACAATATTTATGCAACTTGGTGGACACGACGCATTTCAAAAATACATGAAAGAGACCTATGGAGTCGGAGAGGAGAGTGTTTCTTTTTACACGGGTTCAGGTCTTGATGACAATATGACCACCTGCGCTCTGACACTTCGCGTGCTCAAACATTTACACGAGTATTTGATTAAAAACAATATAAGAGTGGAAGATTTTCTCGTATTTCCCGGACTCGATGGTGGTTCGATGTCCAACCGCATGAAAAATATGCCGGATAAAACAAAACTCCTGGTCAAGCCTGGTTTTATATACAATCACGAAACACTCGCCGGAATAATAAAAACAAAAGATGGATTTGTCTACTTTGGTATATTTGTGACATACCCAAATAAAAAAGACGTGCATTCTCCACGAGTGTTCATTGATACGTTTTCGGAGAGATTGATCAATTACGTTAATGCAGTATCGTTTGATTATAAACAGGTGTTTTATGATCAAGACAGTTGGACATACATCCAATAATATTTTCAAATAGTATTGGATGTATGTACAATATAATTTTGTATGATAATATGTATACATATGAAAATCATAAAAAATTCATCAACTATAAAAATATTTTTCGTTGTACTTATAATTGGGATATTTATTCAAACAGAAAAAGTTTCCGCTTTAGACCTTCCACAATACGTAGAAACAAGTGTTGCAGGTGGAACAGGAACTGATTATGGAAATACGATAGAAAAAGATAGTCAGGGGAATTTGTTTATTGCAGGAAATTTCGGTACTGGTACGATAGACTTCAACCCTGGAGCTGGGGTTGATAATTTTACGAACGCTGGTGGTGCTGATATATTTCTAACCAAGTTTAACTCAGATGGTACGTATGCATGGACCAAAGTTTGGGGTGGTACTGGGTCAGATGGTGTGTATCGTATTGCTTTTGATTCAAGTGACAATATTTATCTCGCTACTGAGTTTGCTAATACAGTAGACCTTGATCCTACTTCTGGGGTAGATAATTACACGAGTGCAGGAAGCGTTGATATTGCATTGATTAAATTAAATTCAGATGGTACATATGCGTACTCCAAGGTGATGGGCTCGACTAGTCATGACCGTCTCCATACTGTTCAATATTCATCTGTGGATGGTTTTATTTATATAGCAGGTAAATTTAGTGGTACTGTAGATTTTGATCCAAGTGGTGCAACCGATAGTAAAACAAGTGCAGGAAACTACGACGCCTATCTTACTAAATTTAATACTGATGGTACATACGTATGGACAAAAATATGGGGAAGTACCGATAGAGATACAGTAAACGATATAGCCCTTGATTCAAGTGGTAATATTTATTTAGCGGGAGTTTTTCGTAACACTGTTAATTTTGATACTACTGGAGGTACAGATAACCAGACTTCTGTTGGACTCGATGATGCTTTTCTTACAAGATATAATGCCGATGGTACATATGGCTGGACAAAAACATGGGGAAGTACAACAAACGATTTTAGTTTCAATATTCGAGTAAGTCCAAGTAATGACGTATACATAATTGGTTCATACCAACTAACCGTCGATTTTGATCCAAGTGGTACGACAAATAGTATTACTTCTGCTGGTAGTGAAGATTCATATGTAAGTAAATTTGAAAGTGATGGAACCTATGACTTTACTTACACATGGGGTGGAGTACTCATGGATGAAGTAAATACAATCACTTTTGATGCTGATGGCAGATGGTATATCGGGGGTTTCTTTAATGGAACGATAGATTTTAACCCAACAGGTGGTACAGATAACATAGCTTCAAACGGACTGTACGATCAATTTTTTAGCGTCTTTGATGCGAATGATGCGTATCTTGTCTCTAAGACTTTTGGGAGTGCCACTGAAGTAAACTGGTTTGATGAAATTTTATATGAATTATATGCTTCAGGGTCTAAACTATATCTAACAGGATTTTATAACGGTACTACAGATTTTGACCCTGGTGCTGGAACAGATAATGAAACTTCTGCTGGTGGGTGGGATATTTATTATTCAACGTATTCACTAGATACTACAGCCCCAACCCTCTCCTCCATAACAGCAACCCCAACATCAACAACCTCTGTCATCACCTTTACCACTGATGAACTTGGTTCAAGTATTGTGGACTATGGTCTCACTGATACATACGGAACAACAACGAGCGAAACAGACACTTCACCTCGAGTGACGAGTCATAGTGTCACCTTACCAAGTTTAGAGTCTTGTAACACATATCACTATCGAGTAAAATCAAATGATGCTGCAAGTAACTTAGCTACGGGATCAGATGCTACATTTAAAACAAAAGGATGTAAAGAATATTCTAGTATTAACTACGGTTGCAAGGACCCAGAAGCTACAAACTATAACTTCTTCTCAAGAAGTACTCCAAGTCTCTGTAAGTACGCAACAACAAAACAACCAACAGTACAAACAGCAGTAGAATCAATAATACAACCAGAGGTACAACCAACGACTAATACACCACTCTTTACCCGCAACCTCTCTTACGGAGAAGTTAATGAAGATGTCAAAGCTCTCCAGCAGTATCTCAATACTCATGGCTTCACTGTCAGTACAACTGGTCCTGGTTCACCAAACAATGAAACAACTCGCTTTGGTCCTGCAACTAAATCAGCCGTTATCAAGTTCCAAAAAGCGAACAAAATCACTCCTGCAATTGGATATTTTGGTCCGGTGACGAGAGGAGTGGTGGGGAGCACTCAATAATAATTTAAATATCACCAGAAGAGTCGAATGCTTCATGTAAAGTGAGTAATAAGGATTCTCGGCTTACAGCCGCTGTACAGGTGTCGCATCATTTTTCCCTCTGGTCAAAATGATATACTCCACCTTTTCGAATCCTTCACCAAAAGTACGCAGGTACTTTTCTCCGGCGCACACAAGCAAAAATTCCCGGGGGTTTTTTGGCGGGGGGTGTTGTGTTTTGGGGGGGGGG
>CAZVHB010000002.1:44471-55856 GCA_964626965.1 uncultured Candidatus Saccharibacteria bacterium
TATAACACGGGATTTTTTCTTTTGTGCGCCGGGAAGGATTCGAACCTTCGTAGTCCGGAGACGTTTGATTTACAGTCAAATGCAATTGACCACTCTGCCACCGACGCAACTGTACATAAAAGTACTTTTCTATAGTAGCATATTTCTAGACACCACGCCACTGGTAATATATCCCGACGCACCACGTCAGTAGAGATGTACTGGTAAAACTTGATAACGTATACTTTCGACGTTACCAGCACTTTTTTATCACTAAACATATAAAATTATTATGAAAAAGAAATTTATTATAGCGTTCTTACTGATGGCATTTGTCATCCCAAGCGTAGATTTTGCCCTTGCAGAACAGAACAAAAGAGACGATAACCGCCCTGGTTTTACTATGCCTATTGCAGGCGATATTGATCCAAATGACACTGTGGCTTGTGCTGATATTACTCGCAATCTTCATTATGGTTCGAAAGACACAGAGACAAATCATGACGTCTCAATCTTACAAGATTTTTTAATTGAAAGAGGAGACATGCGTGGTATGACTACTGGTTTTTTTGGCAAAGCAACATTCACTGGAGTACGTTCTTTCCAAAGAGCAAACAATATCGTTGCGACTGGCTATGTTGGTCCAGTTACTCGTGCAAAGATAAAAACAATTGATTGCACAACGACAACTCCTGAAAATCCGACCAACCCAGAAAATCCAAATAACTCTCAAAAAGCAGTAGTTAAGAAACTTGTTACTCTTTACCCAAAAGGACAAATTGAAGAATGCCTCTACAAAAGAGAAACAGTTTATCGAGTTGAATTTGATGCGGTTACTGAAACTGGAGGTGGTACATATGCAACATTTAATCGCAAAGGGGAACTCATCCACAGAGAAGATACTCCAAGTGCTCAGACAAATACAGGAGCAACAATACGTAATGTAGAACAATGCAAAATCGTGTATCTTCCAGCTCCAAATAAGTACAATAGACCTAAAGTCGATATATACGGCGTTACCCCTGTTATTAATCAAAATCAGACAATAGCACTGGGCACAGCAACAAAAATCTATAAAGACCGCACGTACGTTATTGCTGATACAAATTACAAACTCACCATCACTGGATTTTACAATCACCCATGTCCACCAAACGCAATGTGTATCTGGTCAGGACTTGATGTGTTCTACAAAATAGATCCTATTTCAGGGAAAGGACCATCTTACGCAAAAACTGAGATCAATCAAAATACAGACGGATTTCCATTTACTGTAAGTATTAAAGATTCAGACTACACAAATTTTGCTAAAGTAGTTGTAAACATGACAGGACAGAATGTCTCTCATATAATCGACGCACTTCCTGGATCAGGAGATAATTAAGAAAATAATAATGACCTTACAAAAACCACCTTTTTGGGTGGTTTTTGTTTTGTGATATGATGGATAGATGAAAAAGATTCCTGTACATCACACATGGATAGACATAGATGCAAAAGCACTTGTTTCGAATGTAAAAAATTTCAAGAAAATTCTCCCAAAACAGACAGAGCTTATGTGTGTAATCAAAGCCAATGCATACGGCCACGGGCTTGAACAATTCATCACGGTTCTCAAAGACGCTCCACAAGTAGATTGGTTTTCTGTATTTTCGTTCGAAGACGCGGTCACAATACGCAAGCATACTGATAAAAAAATTCTTGTTTTATGCAACACTCCTCCAGAGTATTGGGACCTTGCAATCAAGAAAAATATCTCTGTCACTATTTCGAGTATGCCGGAACTTCTTACACTAACGAAATACAAACAGAACAAAAAACTCAAGTGGCATTTGAAAGTAGACACAGGACTTCATCGTCAGGGATTCTTAAAATCACAACTCTCTCCTGTCGTGACACTCATAGAGAAAAATAATCTCACACCTGTTGGTCTCTACTCTCATTTTTCTGGAGTTGAAACAAAAGAATTTGATACCTATTCAAGAAAACAATTTACACAACTTTTAGAATGGAAAAACGCGCTCGCACAAATTCTCATCACGCCATTAGTACACATCTCTGGAACAGCTGGAAATATCCGGCACAAAGAATATTCTATCGACATCGCACGACTCGGTATTGGACTCTATGGATTGTACCCATCAGATGAAGCGAGAAAAAAAGTGGGGGACATATTCAAACCAGTACTTTCATTTCATACGTATATATCAGAAGTAAAAAAGATACCAAAAGATGCATATATTGCATACGACTGCACATACAGAGCAAAGACTGATATGACGATTGCAATCCTCCCTGTGGGGTATTATGACGGCTTACCGAGAACTCTCTCTAGTCGTGGAAAAGTCCTCGTACAGGGCCAATTTGCGCCTATTGTGGGCCGTATTATGATGAATATGTGTATTGTAGATGTAACTCATATAAAGCAGGTGCAGAGTGGGGAACAGGTGACGATCATCGGAACTCAAGGCAAACAGACCCTTTCTATAGACGAAGTAGCAGGCCTAGCCGGAACCATAAACTACGAACTCGTAACCAGACTCAACCCGCTCATTCCACGACACATCACGGGGTTGCTAAAAAATCAAAAATAATGTATATATAATACATATGTCACAAGATAGACTCGTAAAAGTACAAAACAAAGAAACAAAAACAACGTATTTTACTCGTAAAAACAAGAAAACTACGACAACCAAACTCAAGCTCAAAAAGTATGACAAGGTTACTCGAAAACACGTTGTATTTAACGAAGTAAAGAAATAGTCTTTTTTGTAGATTTTTCCTTATTTTTTTGATACTATAAAAGAGCGATTATGATATCGCTCTTTTAGTTTACAACAGCAACACGGGCGATTAGTATAGTGGTAGTACAAAGGTCTCCAAAACCTTTGGCGGGGGTCCGATTCCTCCATCGCCCGCAGGAAGATAGAAAGCCAACTGCTTGGCTTTCGTGGAGGAATTGAAAGACTTTTCATTACTGAACAAGTGGAGAGAAGTTCAATCGAAAAGTACCCGCGCATGGTAATCGAGATTCCTCCATCGCCCGCAAATAAAAAGAGCAGCGAAAGCTGTTTTTTTATTTTCCATACTTCTTAAACCACGTTCGTTGTCGTTTCACATAATGCCAAATAGCCATTTCAAGTTGATCTAACATTTCTTGTTTGGTCAGCTTTTTTTGCAAGTAAAGTGCGAGGTAGCGATACTCGAGTCCAAGTTCTTCAAGACGCTTCCAAGAGACACCTTCTGTGTGGAGATTTTGTACTTCCTTCAACATCCCCATTTTTATTCTCTTGAGAAGGCGAATATGAATACGCTCTTTGAGTACTTCGTCAGGAAAATCTAAATAAATATATTCAACATTATATTTTGAAACTCTTTTTTGTTTTGGGACTTTACCAAGCGTTTCTATAATTTCAAGTGCACGAATGAGCCGGACTTTATTATCTTTATCAATTGTTTGTGCCCGAGTCTTGTCTTTCTTTTGTAAAAGAGTAAAAAGTTCCTCAGTTGTTTTACCCCCAAGTTCTTTTCGGAGTTTTTGATTTGGTGGTACTTCCGGGAGATCAAGCCCGAGTGCGACATCAATATAGAAACCGGTACCACCGACGATGATTGGTGTTTTACCTTTTTTAAGAATTTTTTGAATAGCTTTTTCAGTTTGTGTTTTGTATTGAGAAACAGTAAACACGCGTTTTGGATTGGCAACATCGAGAAGATAGTGGGGGACACCACGCATTTCTTTTGTGGTGATTTTTCCAGAACCAATATCAAGACCCTTATACACTTGGCGTGAATCAGCAGAAATAATCTCGCCGTCTATTTCACGAGCAAGGTCTACAGCATAATCTGATTTACCTGTGGCGGTTGGTCCACAGATGACGATGAGGTTAGGGTTTTTATTTAGTGAGTTCATGAGAGATTAATTAAACCCAATAGAGGATTCTCGGCTTACAGCCGCAGTACACCTTTTCCTGTTTTGTCGGATTGAAATCCTCAAAACATGGAAAAGCTCTTCGAATCCTACACGTAAAGTCCGCAGGGACTTTACTACAGGGCACAAATTAGAAACACCCTAAATGGGTGTTTCTAATTTGTGCCCTGTGTAGGATTCGAACCTACGACCATCTCCTTAAGAGGGAGTTGCTCTACCAACTGAGCTAACAAGGCATATATTGTATATTTTATCATACTTGTTGCGAGTAGGTTGTATTTACCAAAACAGCATAACAAGGCATGTTGTATCTTGAGCCTACCAAGACAGCGTAACAAGGCATATCCAACTACTCTAGCAATATGAATATTATACATAAAAACAGACGAAAATCCAGAGAAATTAGGAAAACAGTTAGTCTTGTTTAAATAAAAAAATAATGTATAATACTATCAAATCAAAAACACATACACCATGGTACTTTACACAAAAAAAATAGCAATTCCCGAAGGAATACACCCGAGTACTCTCATCACGCTCAATGATGAATACTTTCAAAAATTACCTGCGTTCAAAACACACGTAGCTTCCTGTTTAGGTAAAGAATATCCAATATTCTTCGCCACACAGAGGATAAATCAACATGGACCAATCATTACGGATAAAAAAATGTTTGTCACCTCATTACAACCTAATGGATTTTACTGTACTGAAAAATACAGAACTGAGGTGGAAGAGGAGCCTGTATTCTACCGATATGACAATGTACTCGGTGAAATACCCATACTACGAATACATAAAGATGAAAACTTTTTTGACATCTCAAATACTTTTTCTAGTGTGAGTCTTCAATTCAAAGAAGTTTATGAAAATCTAAACCTTCACAACACAGGTGGTGTTGAATTAAAGTACGAATACGCACCAGAGAGTATTTTTGCCGGTAAAGAATTTTCAATTCTTGGAAATTTAATCAAGGTAAATAGATCCAACATTGAGTACCACCATCTTAAGACATGGGGAGGTGAGAGAATTGTCTCCGGAGTGAATAAACCGTACAGTTACGTGGACTTAACTCCACGTCTTGAAATAGACCGATTTATTGCTCCTGACCGGATTTTATCGGAAATCATACTCCGTGAGGAATTATTCGTAATTAATCCCTATGATGAGGATTAACTGCAATTAATTTACGCACAAGAAAAAACAAAACACCGCAGAACATTCTGCGGTTTTTTTTATTCTCCCCACATTAATGGTATACTCACATTAATGGAATTAAAGAGTATCAAATCAGCAGTATTCATAAAAAGCTCAACATCCGTCCGAGATATTTTTGATGATGGATATCCTCATTATGCCTTTATCGGACGCTCAAACGTTGGCAAATCAAGCACGCTCAATGCGCTCACGAACAGAAAGAGCTTAGCTAAGACGAGTTCATTTCCAGGACGAACAAAACAGATCAATCTCTTCCTTATCAACGACGCACTGTATTTTGTGGACCTTCCTGGATATGGCTATGCACGCGCATCAGGCGCTACGAAAAAACACCTGGGAGAACTCCTCGCACTCTATCTCTTTGAGACAACCGATCCACTTCTCAAAAAAATTGTCGTGCTCATCGATGGTAAAACAGGACCGAGTAAAGATGACTTGTACATGATATCACTCTTAAAAGAACACCATCGTAATTTTATTGTTGCCGTGAATAAAATAGACAAAATAAAAAAATCTGAATACGTAAAACAGATTAAGATGATCGAAGATCTTGTCGGGCAGCCGTGCGTTCAGTACTCTGCTGAGAAAAAACTTAATCTCGATAAACTACTTGAAGCAATTGTAGAATAATCCATGCGAAAATTATTTCATACAACAAATGAAGAGGGAAGTTATACGATGATCCTCTCGATGCTCATCGCTTTTTTCTTGATATGTTTATTTATCTTCAGGCAAGATATTTTTGGTGGGAATAAAAAGGAACCCAACATGTTTAAGAAAGGAGAGAGTGCTATAGAACAAGCAAAAGAAGTCACTCATGCGCAAGATACCCAAACGACTCAAACAAACGATTTAGTAGACAATTAACATATTTTGTGTTGTTTTACAAAACTGTGGAAAACTCCACTGGACCCCTTGCAGGGAACCAGAGGGTAGTGTATATTTAATCTGAGGTTCGGAAGTTTGACGACTCAATCGCAAGAAAGAGTCACTCAGTAGCAATACTGATAGAGGTTGCGAGTCTCATGAAAATAATCTTAAAATTTAGCAATAAATTTTGAGGTTTTTTTCATTTTAGGCTATTTTTAAAATCTTGTGATACAATTAACCTATTAGAAAACATTAAAAGAGTAACACTATGGAAACACTCGGAGCAATAGGAAGAATTATATTTGGACTATTTTTTATCTATAATGGATACGGTCACTTTGCAAATTATAAAAGCATGGTTGGATACGCAAAGCACAAAAAAGTTCCACAACCAGAAATGATGGTGAGCTTGAGCGGTGCGATGCTCATCCTCGGCGGAGTTAGTTTTGTCCTTGGACTTGAAATGCAACTCGGAACAATACTCCTTATTGCGTTTATGATCCCAGCAACATACCAGATGCACCAATTCTGGATGGAAAAAGACGCACAAACCAAGATGAATGAAACCATCGCTTTTACAAAAAATATGGCAATCATCGGTGCGCTTCTTATGTTCCTCAACTTACTCTAACCACCGGAAACTTTATTAAAAAACACTCTACACTCTGTAGAGTGTTTTTTAATGCAAAATTTAAAGGTACCCTAGTACCCTTTAGAGCAAAATTTAATCCAAAGTTTTTACTTGGAGAAATATTTTGCGACATTAAAGAGGGTGGGGGTGTAGGAAGCAGGATAGAGATACTGCTATCTCTATATAAGTGAAGATAGAGATAAAAGATATGATAGACGAAGGGAAGTTGAGTCGATTTTGCGATGTTGTATTCTAAACGTTGCAAAATCGACGTGATCTTTTACGACGTATATTATATTTAAACATGTTTAAATATAATATACGTCGTAAAAGATATATTGTGCGACACTAGCTATATTAATTCCCCTTTAAAATAAAGCTACAAAAACAAGCGGTCGAGCATTTTGCCCGACCGCTTGTTTGTCTATGTGTCCTCATAGGTACTAATCTCTTATACATATGTTTATTTACAAAGCTTAGACTTCCTATACCCCTGATCTTGAGCGTCTATTTCTGAGGTAAAATAGACCTTGTTTTCTGGCTTGATTCGATTGCCACTCTTACAACCAATAGTGTAGTAGGTAGTCCCATTTTTTGAGCCAAAAATACCCTCTCTTGCAGCATTTGACCCCAAACTTGAGTTGGGGTTAGAACTGACCATTTGAGCGTATTCTGGGCTATTTTCAACAGCAGTAACTCGTTCGGTGACAGTTGGTCCTTGTAAAGCCCGGTAGGAATCAGTCGCCCCACCAAGAACATACGCTGTGAGGGGATTTTCGCTGACTGGGGCGTTATTCTTACTATAGAGGTCGCCACTAGGTAAATAAATAGAGACATTTTTACTAACAGTCCTCTCCCCTCCCATACTTGACAATTTTCCAAAAGTAAATGAAATAATCATCAACAGTAAAATACTGCCTATTTTAAAAGCGTTCATAACTGACTCTTTTTCACTGAAGTCCTTGATTTTATTTTTAATCTTTGTTACAATCTCCATACAAGATATACGCAATATTATATATATTATTATAACCAATTAATCAGAGAAATACACTATGGCACATAGGAAAGCGGCCGGAACGGCCCGAAACCTGCGAGATTCTAATCCAAAGTATCTGGGTACGAAGCTCTATGCAGGACAAAAAGCGCAAGCTGGGTCAATCATCGTTCGACAACGTGGTACTAAAATCATGGCAGGAACAAACGTTGGAGTCGGAAGTGATTACACACTCTTCGCACTCAAACCAGGTACTGTTTCATTCACAAGCAAGAGAAAAACAAACTTTGATGGAACAACTACTCGAAGAAAACAAGCTCATGTCATCTAATTAAAAAACACTCGCTACTGAGTGTTTTTTAATTTTCTTCTTACTGACCCTTAACGACAAACGTAAGTAAACATTCTTTACCGAGAGTTTTTCGATCTCCTAAGTACACAAAAAATTCTCCCGTTGAACGAATCGGTTCTGCAATACGAACATACTGTTCTGGAATTTTTGTATGATAATGAAGTGAGATGAGTTCGATAATATCTTTCACGTGAATTTTTTCAAAGAGTGTTCCAGAAGAGTTTACTTTTTTTGAAATAGTGAGTACCTGTGTATCGAGTTTTGAAATTTCTTTAATAAGAAGATCTTTTTGGATTTCTTTTTCACCGACTTTATAATTTTTATCGTTCTCTATTTTTTTAATTTTTTCTGGTGTCGCTATTTCGGCGAGTTTTTTTGGAAGCAAAAAATTTTGCACATAGCCATCAGGGAATGTTTTTACTTCCCCTCTTCGTCCGACATTTTTTATATCTTGTAGCATGATTACTTTCATATGTATTTCTGTATTATTCTTGTATCTTATTTTTATTTTCCTGTTGCAAAAAACTGAAGCGCTCGACTGATCATTGCATCATTTTCAACACCCCCACTTACTTCATCTTGTTTGACTTCAATATCTGGAGTGATACCTTTCTTTGAAATTGTATTACCGTTTGGCGTCAACCAGTTTGCAATAGTAATCTTGATTGACGTCTCATTCGTCACAGAGAGAAGCTCCTGGACAGATCCTTTCCCAAAAGATTTTTGTCCAATAATTGTTGCTCGTTTATGATCTTGAAGTGCACCAGCAACGATTTCAGATGCTGAAGCAGATCCTTCGTCTAAGAGTACTACAATCTTCACAGTAGTTGGTATAGTTCCATACCCAGAACTTCGGTGAACGAGTGGTTTTTTATTTTCTCCATAATTTTCAGTCACTACAACATCACCCTCTGGAAGTAACTCACTTGCAAGAGATACAGCTGAGTCTAGGTACCCTCCAGGATTACCTCGTAAATCTAAAATAATATTTTTCTTATTTTTCTGTTTCGCATTAACTAGTGCTTTGTGCATGAGTTCTGAAGAAGAAGCATTGAAGTTATAGAGACTAATAAGATAGGTATCACCTAGATCAATTTCATCGATAGTTGGAATACTAATAGTATCTCGAGTAACCACAATATCCAGCGGCCGAGATTCTCCTTTCCTCATAACCGTAACAGTGACCTGTGTCCCCTTTTCTCCACGAATATGTTTAATACTCTCATCAATAGTCATATCAGACACAGTAAACCCATCAATCTGGAAAAATGCATCACCAGCTTTAATTCCAGCTAATTCAGCAGGCGATCCTTTAAGTGGTGAAATAACAACCAGTAATCCATCTTTTACACCAATCTCTACACCAATACCAGAGAAACTACCGCTCACCTCTTCATTAAATATTTTTGATTCGTCAGGAGGAAAGAACATGGTATATGGATCTTTTGTAGAAGCCACAAGCCCTTGTATTGCACCATAGATTCGTTCTTGATTGGATACATTTTTTGCATCAGGATATTTTTCATTGAGCATATTCCATACTTTCCAGAAAGGTTCAAAATCCGCCACGTCAATAGGCATTGTTGGTGATTCTTGATTGAGCACACTTTTTATTTTCAGAGATGCTGGTTGCTGAGCATACCCAAGATAAAATCCACCAAAAAAAAGAACAAGTGAAAGAAAACCTACAGTAAAAAGATTTCTCATGTGTCCAGAAGAACGATTTGGTGTTACTACCGTCTCCATACTATTTCTGCATTTCCATACTTTCGTGGAAATGAATTTGGTCTTCTTTTTTATGACCACCTATTTCTCTTTTGTGTCGGATAGATTGTACTCGCGCCCATGCAAACACACCGAGCAGACATGCGATGATGATACTTATAAAGTCTTTGACTGATTGTGGAATTCCAAGAAATGGAGTGATGAACAAGATCACTGCAATAATTCCAAAAAAACGAATGTATTTCATGTACTTAGTATACACTAGAATAGGTTACAGGTGAAAGGTTATAGGTTATAGACAGTAGGGATTTTCTATTTCAGAATAAGCATGACAACAAATTCTCCTTTTTGTTGGTTTGCGTCTTTTTTGACCTGCTCGAGTGCAAGAGAAATAGACCCAGTTGTATATGTTTCAAATTTTTTTGTCATCTCTCGTCCAATAGTGATGGTATGTGTTTCCTCATAGAGAGCCAGAGATTCAAGTGTTTTTACGATACGATGACAGGATTCGTAGAAAATAACAGTATGTTCAATAGAACCAATATTTTTAAAAAAGGTCTCTCTCCCCTTCTTGTGTGGTACAAAACCAAGAAAACTAAATTCATTCCCCATAAAACCAGAAACAGAGAGGAGCGTCGTAATAGCAGACACACCTGGGACAGGAATAACAGGAATATCTGCATAGTGAATCCGAATATGAGAAATAAGCAGTGATCCAGGATCAGAGATACCTGGAGTGCCAGCATCAGAAATAAGTGCTATATTTTGACCAGCTTCGAGCATTGCAACAATAGAGTCATGCTTATCTTTCGATGAGTGAGCATGGTAACTACTTGTTTTATTTGAAATACCATAGTGGTTCAAAAGTACTTTTGAGGTACGCGTGTCTTCACACAAAATAAGGTCAACGCTTTTAAGCACCTCAACTGCACGGTATGTTATATCGCCTAAATTCCCTATCGGTGTAGCGACGACATAGAGTGTTCCTGATTGAGTAATGTTCATCCGCCAAAATTTTATGATGTACTTATAAAAAATACTATTCATAAAATAATTACCTTATAATATCGACTAACGTTCCAACCTTCCTATAAAATTTCAGGTGGATTAATAACAACATGAGTATAGCGTATTTTTACTCTTTTATAAAACTTTGATATAAAGATGATTTAGGTGTATAAATAAGACAAATCCTTACATATGAAAAAGATACTTGTATTAACCGCATTGGAAATCAAAGATAGTATTGACCATATTTGTGTGATTCTTAAAGACAGATACAGGAATAAATACGATATTCAATCACTTAAATCCATGAGTGAGCAAGATGATGCATTTGATTATGTGTATATTATAATCACAGATAAAACAACTGAAGAAGAGATGGATCTCCTTACGGGAACCGCAGTACTGTGGACCAATTACACTAACACAAGTATCAGCTACTTACAATTTGATACAATAAAAAATGCTAGTGCGAAGAGAAAAAAAAGAAGAGAGACTAAACTCAAAAGAGACTACCCTGATTTAAATTATCAAAATTAAACAATACATGTGCGAGACACCATCTCGCATTTTTTTATTACCGAAAATACACACAACTCAAAAAGCGGGGGGGGGGGGGGGGGGGCCCCCGCGGGGGGGTTTTTTTAAAATTAATAATTTTATATATTATAGTT
>CAZVHB010000002.1:55866-90892 GCA_964626965.1 uncultured Candidatus Saccharibacteria bacterium
CAAACCCCATTTTTTATAAACCAAAAAAAACCCACACCAAAACCCCGGGGCCGCCGCGCCCCCCCCCCGCTTTTATAGTATTAAAAATTAGAAATTTTAAACGAGAAATTCTTCTTTTATTTCTTATATTTTCTTACTTTCCACTTATCTCCAATACTCACACGAACAAGACTACGAGTGAGTTCTGCTTCGTAACGTTCAAAATCAACGATTTCATTATTCTCAAATTGTCTCTGTAATTCAGTTGCACGAGCCTGAGCTTTTTCAATTTCTTCACTTGTCAAAACAGAAACGTGTTCAGCAAAGTCAGCCATAATTGCTACTTCGTCGCCAACGATTCTAACAAAACCACCTACAATAGCAAGAGGGATTGCTTCCCCATCCTTTATACCAACGATATCACCCTTACCTAAAAGTGTGACGAGTGGAATATGATCTGGAAGGATAGTAATCTCACCATTCATCGTCGGCAAAGTAACCTGAGAAACCTCCTCATCCAAAACAACTTTTTCTGGTGTGATAACCTTGAGTCTAAGTAGCTTCATATTTTTTATTATTTACTTTCTCCTACTTGGTCGATAGATCCTTTCATGTAGAATTCTGATTCTGGTTTATGATCGTGCTTTCCTTCGAGTATCTCTTTAAATGATCGAATTGTATCAGCGAGTGTCACATATTGACCAGGGGCACCAGTAAATTGTTCAGCAACGAAGAATGGTTGTGACAAGAATTTTTGTACTTTACGAGCACGGGTCACGAGAGATTTATCTTCCTCTGAGAGTTCTTCCATACCGAGGATAGCAATGATGTCTTGTAGATCCTTGTATCGTTGTAGTACACGCTGTACTTCACGAGCTGTTTCGTAGTGATCTTTTCCAACAATATTTGGGTCGAGAATTGTAGATGATGAATCGAGTGGATCCACAGCTGGATAAATACCAATTTCTGAAAGTGAACGATTAAGTGTCACAGTAGAGTCAAGGTGAGCAAATGTTGTCGCTGGTGCTGGGTCAGTAAGGTCGTCCGCCGGCACGTACACAGCCTGGATAGAGGTAACAGAACCTTTGTCAGTTGACGTAATACGTTCTTGGAGGTTTCCCATTTCTGATGCGAGTGTTGGTTGGTATCCTACAGCTGATGGAATACGCCCCAAGAGTGCTGATACTTCAGATCCAGCTTGAGTAAAACGGAAAATATTATCAACAAAGAGAAGCACATCCTTACCTTCTTGGTCACGAAAATGCTCTGCCATAGTAAGTCCAGTAAGCGCCACACGGAGACGTGCACCTGGTGGCTCGTTCATTTGACCGAACACCATGGCAACTTTATCAATAACACCAGAATCCTTCATTTCATGCCAGAGGTCGTTTCCTTCACGAGTACGCTCTCCTACCCCAGCAAACACTGAATACCCCCCGTGATTTGATGCAATATTATGAATGAGCTCTTGAATGACCACAGTCTTTCCTACTCCTGCACCTCCAAAAAGTCCCACCTTCCCTCCTTTTACAATAGGACAGATCAGGTCGATAACTTTAATACCAGTTTCGAGAATTTCAATTTTGGTTGATTGTTCTACATATTCTGGTGCATTTCTATGAATAGGTAATTTTGAACTTTGATCAACTTTTTTTCCATCATCAATAGCTTCACCAAGAACATTGAAAATACGTCCAAGTGTTGCTTCACCCACTGGAACCATAATAGGTGCCCCTGTGTCTATTACTTCCATACCTCGAGATAGTCCATCTGTGGTATCCATAGCAATAGTTCGAACCATGTTTTCACCTGAGTGGTATTCTACTTCGAGAATAATATCTTTCTCACCGTTTTTTACAATCAATGCATTGTAAATTGCTGGAAGGTTTCCTTCACTAAACTCGACATCCACAACTGGACCAATGATTTGTTTTATTTTTCCGTTCATATATGTTTCTTATAATTTTTAATAATTAATCTACTAACTGACACTTGCCATTCCGGCGCTAATTTCTGATATTTCCTTGGTGATATTTGCTTGTCTTGCTTTGTTGAAGCTCACAGTCAAATCATCTATCATCTCTCCTGCGGCATCAGTTGCATTACGCATTGCGAGCATTCGGGCTGATTGTTCTGAAGCGAGTGATTCAAGTATCATTTGGTATACCCAGACACGCATGATTTTATCTTGAAGGACGGGAACAATGTCAGTATATGATGGTTCAAAAACGAAATCTATTGCTTCTTGTTTTACTTCATTCTCATTATCTACATCAAGCTTAAAAGGAAGGAGTTGTCTGAGATTTGGTTTTTGCGAAAGTGCTGATATGTAGTCTGTGTACTGAACTTGAACTCTGTCATATCTATTTGTTTGGAAT
The DNA here is from genome assembly GCA_964626965.1 of uncultured Candidatus Saccharibacteria bacterium. Lineage (GTDB taxonomy): Bacteria > Patescibacteriota > Minisyncoccia > Phycocordibacterales > UBA9973 > CAZEPT01. The sequence goes on from CAZVHB010000002.1 coordinate 58,224, forward strand.
TGTGTCACCAAGAAATCAACTATTGGCATCACTTCAGACAAGAGCACTGTCTCACCAACATCAAATGTAGCGACAACCTGCTGACCTGTTCTTCGCATTGCATGGTCCCCCTTGCGACCAATAGTCACAAAATCAATAGCAACACCGTCATCTTCTTTTATACGTTTGATAACGTTTCTGATCACTTGGGCATTATATGCACCACAGAGACCTTTGTTGGACGTAATGAGTACAATGAGTTCCCTATTTTTCACAAGCACTTTATCAGCTGGATTACTGTCTGTTGTATTATTTGATAATAAGCTACGGAGAATATTCCATGAGTACTGTGCATACACACGTGAATCCAATGTTTTAGCGACAGCTTTTTTCATCTTCGAAGCAGCCACCAGCTCCATCGCTTTGGTGATTTTTTTCGTGTTCTTCACACTCTTTATTCTTTGTTTTATTTCTTTTCCTGATGCCATGTTTTTAGTTAGTAGTTAGAAAATTATTTACTCAAAAACCCTTCTTTAAACTCAACAATTAATTTCTTGAGTAACGCTTCGCTGTCATCTGACCACATTCCTTTTTCAGTCACTTCTTTGATAAATGGTTCACCATGTGATTCCACATATGAAATAAGTTCTGTTTCGAATGTTTTGAGTTCAGGGATTTTTATTCCATCGAGATATCCTTTTGAAAGTGCATAGAGAGAAATAACCTGATCAACGACAGTGATCGGCGTATATTGTGTTTGTTTCAATAATTCAACTGCGCATTTTCCACGTTCGAGTTGGCGTTTTGTACCTTCATCGAGATCAGAACCGAATGCAGAAAACGCTTCGAGTTCTCGAAACTGTGCAAGGTCGAGTTTGAGTGTCCCAGAAACTTTTTTCATGGCTTTGATTTGCGCATTTCCTCCAACACGAGAAACAGAGAGTCCGACGTTAACCGCAGGACGAATACCTTTATAAAAGAGATCAGTTTCTAAGAATATTTGTCCATCAGTAATAGAAATCACATTTGTTGGAATGTACGCTGACACGTCACCTGCTTGGGTTTCGATAATAGGCAGTGCAGTGATAGATCCGCCACCGTATTCTTTGTTTTTTCGGCATGCACGTTCAAGAAGTCGTGAGTGAAGGTAAAAGACATCTCCTGGGTACGCTTCACGTCCTGGTGGACGACGAAGAAGGAGTGAGATTTCTCGATACGCAACAGCATGTTTTGAAAGATCATCATAAATAATGAGCACATCCTGACCTTTATCCATAAAATATTCAGCAATAGTCACACCAGCATACGGTGCGATATATTGGAGCGCAGCAGGATCAGATGCACCCGCAGAAACAATCACTGTGTATTCCATTGCTCCACCTGCTTCTAGACGATTTTGTAGTTGACGTAATTTTGAATCTTTTTGACCAATAGAGACGTAGACACAAGTCATGTTCTGACCTTTTTGGTTGAGAATCGTATCTATTGCAATAGCAGTCTTTCCTGTCTGACGATCACCAATGATGAGCTCACGTTGTCCGCGACCGATTGGGATGAGTGCGTCGATTGCCTTGATACCTGTTTGCATTGGTTGGTCAACTGACTGTCTCGTCACAACACCTGATGCAACACGTTCGATAGGATATTGAGTAGATGACTTAACATCACCTTTTCCGTCTATCGCATTACCAAGTGGATCAACAACACGACCAATCAGTGCTTCACCAACACCGATTTCAAGAATACGACCTGTTTTTTTAACTTCACTTCCCTCTTTGATACCTTCTGTACTACCGAGCATAATGACACCAACACTATCTTCCTGAAGGTTAAGTGCAACACCGATCTTATCATCAATAGTAACCATTTCTGATGCTTTAATATCAGAAAGTCCAGAAACTCGCACAATACCGTCAAAAACTTCAGTTACATAACCTATTTTTTCAACACTTGGGACACTTTTGAAACTTGCGATTTCCTTTTTTAAATTTTCTAAAATTATATCTTTTTGCATCGTTCTTTATGTTATTACTTGTAATTTTCGTGCGAGTTGCACAAGTTTGTTTTTTACTGTTGCGTCATATACTTCTTCTCCAATTTTTAATTTCATTCCACCAAGAATAGATTCGTCTACTTGTTCAGTAATTATAACACCATCTGCTGAATACATCTTTTTAAGAGTCTCGGTCAAGAGTGTCTTTGTTTCGTCAGTCATTTTTTCTTGTACAGTGACTTCTACTTTGATAATCCCTTGTTCTTTGTCGAGTAAATCTTTCAACACAGAAATAATACCTTCTGAATAATTGAGCGCTTTTTTTTCAGAAAGAACCTTGACGAGAGAAGTAAGCACATGAGCTTCTTCTTCTGTTGTAGTTGATTTTAACAAAGCATCATGAACTTCGTGTGCAATTTTTTTTTCAAATTCTGTATTCATACTATTTCTTCAAATTTGCAATAGTTTTTTGTATCATTTCAGGATTTACTTTTGTTTCTCCTATTACTTTTTCTGTTGCGGAAATAACCAACTCTGCAATATCTTTCTGCATTTGGTCCATGATTTTATTCTTTTCTTGTTCTATTGAGCGTTTACCATCATCTATCATTTTCTCAACTTCTTTTTCTGCGTTGTTGACGATCTCAACTCTTTTTTCCTCCGCAACTTTTTTCATCTCTGTAATGAGATCATGAGCCTCTGCTCTTCCTTTTGAAACCTCTTCATCATGTGCAGTCTCTGCTTCTTTCAAGAGAATCGCATTTTTTTGTGCGTCAGAAAGACTTTGTTCTATAATTGCTTTTCTATCTTTGAGAGTCTTAGAGAGTGGACGTATAACAAACCAAAAAAGAACTCCGAATACAATACCGAAATTTACGATCTGTGCGACCATTAATTTCCAATCTATGTGAAATGTTCCTATAAGTGCTTCCATATGTATGTAAATTATGTTTCTACTAATTGTCTATCCAGAATGCAAGAGAGAAGCGCTTCTCTCTTGTTTCTAGATGGACACACTACTATTTGATTGAGAATGCAATCACGAGTGCATAAATTGCAATCGCTTCAGCGAACGCTGATGCCAAAAGCATAGGCACGAGTATTTTACTTGCTGCTTCTGGGTTTCGTCCGATAGATTCCATAGCTTTAGCACCGATTAAACCGATACCAATAGCAGGACCAATAGCACCGAGACCAATAGCAATAGCTTTTGCAAGTGGGATAATATTAAATTCCATATACTGTTACTCTTTAACTAATAAAATGACCTTGTAATGTGGATCCATATAGTGGATCTTCAGTCCACACAATAAGAACATAAAGTTAAAATTGCATGGACAGAAGATCCACCAAACTAGTGGACTACTTCTGCGTGTATTTTATGATGTCCCTCTTCGTGATGTTCTTCATCATGATCGTGTGAAGCAATAGTAAAGTACACCAGCGTCAACATAGAGAAGATGAGCGCTTGAATAATACCAACAATTACTTCAAGAAATAGAAATGGGATTGGTACAAAATACGCAACGAGTGTCGACATAGACACGAGCAATACTTCACCTGCAAAAATGTTTCCAAAGAGACGGAATGAAAGTGATGCAATTTTTGCAATTTCACCAATAAACTCTAGAACACCAACGAAAAATTTGATTGGACCAACAATTGCTCCTGTTGGTTCTTTTTTAATATTCTTTGCACTCTTACCAACTGCTCGTATGTTGAAATATTTATTAAATGTCTTCCAGCCACCAATCGCAAAAACTCCAAAAATATTTGAACCAATAACAGCCATGAGACCCAAAGCAAGTGTTGTGTTTATATCTGCTGTACCTCCACGAATAAATGGTACAAACATCTGATGTCCATCATGTATTTGTATTACCCCAATAGCAGTTAGAGGTAAAAGACCGAGCCAGTTATTGAGTAGTACGAAGAAAAAAATAGAAAACGCAAGAGGAAATATCTTTTCTGATAATTTTCTACTATTGGTTACTTGATCGCACAAATTATATCCCCCCTCAAGAATCAGTTCGAATGTTTGTTGAAGTTTACCAGGAACTTTCTTGATATTTCTTTTGATAGAAATAGAAAGAATCACAATAATAATTACTGCAACCCAACTGGTGATGAGTGAATTAGTAATAGGAAAAAGATCATTTTTGAAAACTGGTTCAGCAAAAAGAGTTGGGGTTTTATCCAGGGTGTGCTCACTTGTTGTTGTGTGAGAGACATCAACACTCGTGTGATCAGTTCCTGCAGGAGTTACTGCTAACTTCTCACCAGTAATCGGATCAAAGAGTGTTTCTGTTGTGTTTATTATTTCAGTGCTCATATTAATTATTTTTAGTATTATCAGTTATTTGTTCGTGACCATGATCAGGGTGTAGCTCGTGATCTATTTCTTCTTCATACTTCTTACCATCCTTTACCATATGGTATACAGAAAAGAGAAAGAGTACTCCTGTCAAAATAATCTCGATCCACGGAGATGTATCAAATTTTTCGTCTAGAAAATCCCCGAGGATGACTCCTAAAAGAATTGGCCCAACAATCCATGCTGATATCTTAAAAAAAGACATCAGGGGGTCGTGCCACCATGGTTTTATTGTATCTTCTTCCATATTTTTTTTGTTTACTTCATCTGAGTAAACTTTGTGCATATACTTGGAATCGGACCAAGGACCTCTGTCTTATCATTAGCAACAAGCTTCTAAATAAGAATTAATACTTACCCTTGTGCGTGTACTTGGAATCGGACCAAGGACCTTCTCAGGCCAGAAATTTTTAAACTCTTTGTGCGTGTACTTGGAATCGGACCAAGGACCTCTGTCTTATCAGGACAGCGTTCTACCACTGAACTATACACGCACAAAGTTTTCAAAAATTTCTGGCAAACAAAATATGGATATATTTTGTCACAGCGTTCTACCACTGAACTATACACGCACGAGAGCAACTATCGATTTATTCTTATTTAGAATGATCGAACCAATGTAAACCTATTTTACAAGAACAGTATTCTACCACTGAACTATATACGCAAATTTGTAGATTTTCTTTAAAAAATCTACAAATAATATAACAAAATTAAGCTTTTTGTGCAAGAAAAGGGCAAAAAAACAGGGCGCAGGCAAAGCCTGCGCCCTGTTTTACCTTCTTTTATCATTAAGTATGTATAATTTAGAATTTTTACAGGCCTTCTTTTTGGAGTTCTTCTATGAGCCCTTTCTCTTTTTTACCTAATTTCTGTGGAATAGTGATCTTTATTGGTATAAGTAAATCCCCTCTTTTATGATGCGCAGATGGCACACCTTGTTCTTTTACACGTAAAACTTCACCATGAGTAATACCAGCGGGAATTTTTACGGTGAGTGGTTTCCCGTCAACTGTCTCTATTTTATATTCAGCTCCGAGTAATGCTTCGGTCAGCTTAATCGAGAGTGGATAAATAAGATGTGTTCCCTCTCTTTTGAAAATCTTATGAGGTGTAACATTGATACGAATATAGAGATCCCCACTTTGCCCACGTTGCACTGCTTCACCTTGCCCCACCATACGAAGTGTCTCTCCATGAGCGATACCTTCGGGTATTGCAACTTTTATCGCTTCTTGTTTTTTATAGACACCTTTTCCTTTACAGGTAATACACACTTCATCAGGTATTTCACCGAGTCCGTGACATAGAGTACACGTACGAGTTGTGCTCATTACACCGATAATCGTCTGGCGATTTTCACGAATCGCACCTTGCCCATTACATGTTGTACATTTTTTTATCTTCGTATCTTTTTTTGCACCACTTCCGTGACAGGTATCACAGACTCCAGTTTTGTTCAGTAAAATTTCTCGAGTTATACCAAACATACTTTCAACAAATGAAATAGTCATTTCTGTACTCACATCTCGTCCTCGTGGTGTTTGTTGTTGTCGTCCACCTCCACCAAAAAAGTCAGAGAAGATATCTCCTAAATCTCCTGCATCAAAACCACCTTGAAAACCCCCATTTTGAAAACCAGAGAAATCGAAACCAAAACCTCCATTAAAGTTATTCGGATCAAATCCTGCTCCACCTCCTCCTGCGTACTGCTGATAGTTTGAACCAAACTGGTCATACTTTGCTTTTTTACTGTCGTCTGAAAGTGTCTGATAAGCTTCGTTTGCTTCTTTGAATTTTGTTTCGTCGCCGTCTTTCTTGTCGGGATGGTATTTGTGCGCTGCTTTATGAAATGCTTTTTTAATTTCGTCTTTAGAAGCGTCTTTTGATACGCCTAATATTTCATAATAATCTTTTGCCATATACCTAGTATATACCATATACAAATATTTTTTGACAAGCATTTTGCTATAACAAAAAAATTATCAAATAAAAAAGGCACAAATAAATGTGCCTTTTAAAAAAAATTTATTAAATTTATCGATTCAACCCCACAGATTTAAAACAAAATAAAGGAAAGAACACTTCCATCTCAATATCTTCATCATCTGGGTCAATCGGATCTACTACTCCAAATTGATAGTATTGAATTTTGGATACATCACGAAGGGGTAATACAATTTGAAAAAAATATTCCCCCTCAATAAAAACAACAGACACGATGAGTGGCGAAGATGAGTACATTTTAAAATTTTCCATTTTTGTATCATACTCAACATCTGGATGTTTTGGAATACTAAGAACTAATTCTCGCACTGAACGATATGCTCCAGCGAGAAAAAACATTAAGGCTCGTACCACCTTCACAACGTCTAAACTACCAAGAGACAAAAACTGATCTGATTTAACATAGATCTTATGTCGCTTCAATAAAATTTTACCTCCTTTGGCAATCCAATTCTTATTATGGATTTTGGTGAAATACTTTCTCTTTAATTTAATCGTCTTTAAACGATACTTAAAATAACTTGAAAGTTTAAAAGTAAAACCATCGAAGGTAACTTCTGTGTGAAATTGCTTTTTAAATTCTTCTTCATTAATCCAATTCAAGACTGGTGGGAGCACCACATCATCATAAAATTTTTTTGCCATGGTAGTAAGTTTTTAAGGGTTCGATAAAATAATACCACTATTTATGTTTAAAGTAAATAGTGGTATTATTTTTAATTTTTACGCTTACTGAGAAAGCTCGTTTTCTATTTCAATCAATCTCTCGTATTTTACTATTCGTTCTCTTTTCGTAGGCGCCCCAGCTTTGATAAAGTCCGCTCCTACCGCAACAGAGAGATCTGCGATAAAGGTATCTTCTGTCTCCCCTGACCTATGTGAGATAAACACTTTCATATTATTTTCTTTCGCCAGTTTAATTGAATGAAGTGTTTCAGAGAGTGTTCCGATTTGATTTGGTTTGATGAGCACGGTATTGATCGCTTTCATGTCAATCGCTTTTTGTATTCGCTCTGTATTGGTGACTGTGAGATCATCACCGACAATACATACATGAGAACCAAGTTTTTCGCACAGTAACGCAAAACCCGCAAAGTCATCTTCTTGTAATCCATCTTCAAGAGAAATAATCGGATAGGTCTGAACGAGTTTTTCATAGTGCATAATCATTTCATCACTCGTGTATTCATGACCTTCCATCACATACACACCGTCTTTATATAGTGTGGTTGCTGCAACATCTACACCTAATTTTACTTGGCCAGTAGTATACCCCGCTGTGGTAATTGCACGTTTCAAATAATCAAACGCTTGTTCATTGATTGGAAGTTTTGGGGCAAATCCACCTTCATCACCGAGTGAGACAGTGTACTTATATTGTATGAGAAGTCTTTCGAGTGTCTCCATAATATGCTTTACGACTTCAACTTTTTCTGCAAGTGTCGCAAAGCCGACTGGAATGAGCATAAACTCTTGAAATGAAATACCACTATCAGAATGTTTCCCTCCGTTGATTACGTTGAATGCTGGTGTTGGAAGTGTGTATGTATGTGGAGTACCAGACCCTCGATACATATCAGCAAGATGTTCATAGAGTGCTACCTTTTTTTCATTCGAGCATGCACGAACAAAAGCGAGTGATACGGCGAGAATTGCATTTGCACCGAGCCTACTTTTGTTTGGTGTTCCATCAAGAGCGATCAATGTAGTATCGAGAGTCTCTTGATCAAGCTCTTTACCTTGCACAGTAGTGAGTATTTCTCCACGAATATGACCAAGTGCTTTTTCTACACCACGACCCATATGAATGGTCATATCTCCATCGCGAAGTTCACAGGCTTCGTGTGCCCCAGTACTCGCGCCAGACGGAACAGAGGCCGTACCTTGCGCTCCACTTTCGAGCATACACAAAACTTCTACAGTTGGATTACCACGTGAGTCGAGTATTTCTGTTGCAATAAGATTTTTTATTTTTGACATATTAGAGTGGATGATAGATTGGATGATCAAGATGTTTTTCTGCTTCCAAAATTAAATGTTGCATCATATACACTGCCCGAATAGGATATTTTCCGCTGGCTGTTTCTTCTGAGAGCATCACAGCATCACTTCCTTCAAGCACTGCATTGACGACGTCAGTTGCTTCAGCACGTGTTGGAAATGGATTGTCTTTCATAGTGTAAAGCATCTGAGTTGCAGTAATCACTGGCTTTCCGACACTTTTACATTTTTTAATAATCTCATCTTGCACAAAAGGAATCTGCTCGAGTGGTACTTCTGTCCCCAGATCCCCACGCGCGATCATAACAGCATCGGAAACTGCGATAATTTCATCAATATTTTCTACAGCGAGTGCTCGCTCTATTTTTGCAATAACTTTCTGTGCGCCATTGTGTTTGTTTATTTCATTTTTACAATCAATGATATCATCTTTACTTCCAGTAAAAGAGACAGCGATGTAGTCCACATTATTTTCAACACCGAGCTTGATCAATTCCCTATCAATATCTGAAAGTGCTTTTATTTTGGTGACATCGTAGGTGTGTCCATCCTTGGTCTGAATCCGTGGGCCAGGTAAATCCTGGATAATGAGTACGTGTGTATTATTTTCTTTAGCAATAGTTCGCACATGGGTGATACGCTCGATATTTTCTTTTGGCGTTGCCCAAAAGAAATTGAGTCGCGCAACATCCATTCCCACTCGAAACATCTCTCGTAAAACATCCGGTGTATCAGAGGCTGGTCCGAGCGTCGCGACAATCTGTGTTTTGGATTCAATATTTCGAGCAGGTAGTGCCATACTATCGTCAACAACACGAACTTCTTTACGGATGAGATACCCTGATGTATCGAGATCATAAATAAAGATTTCATTGAAAGGCATCTCGACTTGTTCGATGTCTGTATCAGAAATTTTCTCCATGTATTTCATGAGAGCTCGTATGGTATTTCCATGAGATACCACAAGTACATCTTTCCCTGTATTGAGCGTCGGTACAATCTCTTCCAAGAAAAATGGGACTACTCGATCATAGACCATTTTCAGTGTTTCGCCGTGTGGTATAGGATACTCCCAGGCGCGACGGAGTTTCTGTGCTTCTTCCAAACCAAGTTCTTCTATCTCGTGTTTCTTGCTGGTTCCAGTGAGGTCGCCATAATCTCTTTCGTTGAGTGCCGGTGAATAGACTGTCTCCGGACAATACATACCAGAACTCGTCATCATACACACCTCTGTCTCTATCGCGCGCATCTGCATAGAAGTAAATACTTTTTGAATATGCAAATCCGTAATGAGTGTCCCCATATGGTTTGACATCTTAAACCCTTTTGAGCTCAAATGAACATCTGTTTTTCCAGTAAATAAATTTTTCTTATTCCATTCTGATTCACCGTGTCTAACGATAACCAGTCTTCCTTGTGTGTGTTCCATATATATTATTTATTTACTTTATTACGTGGTGTTTTTCCCTCAAAAAATTCGATGATATTTTCTGCAACGATTTCTGACATTGCGTCTCGGGCTTCTGTCTGCGCGGATGCAATGTGGGGTGACAAAACTGTGTTTGAAAGTTTGGCGAGCCCTCGTGCAAGCTTTGGTTCAAATTCATACACATCAAGTCCTGCACCTCGGATAACACCTGCCTTCAAAGCTGACACGAGTGCCACTTCATCCATAACAGCACCACGTGATGTGTTGATGAGATACGCCGTCTGTTTCATTTTCGCCAGTCTCTCTTTGTTTATTAAATGCCTTGTGGTCGGAAGAAGTGGTGTATGCAAACTCACCACATCAGCGAGCGGAAGTATGTCATCTACAGATGAAATAAACTCTGCATTGCATTCTTTTTCCATTCTTTCATTTCGCGTGATATCAAAATAGAGAATCTTAACACCAAAACCATGATAGAGTTTACTCGCAACGAGCTCCCCGATCTTTCCTGTACCGATAATCGCAACAGTCTTCCCTTTCAATGTCTCACTGAGAAAGAGCATTGGGTCCCAACCTTTGTATTTTCCTTTTCTAACAAATGGATCTGCTTCAGAAAGTCGTGACATAAGAGAAAGTAAAAGTGCGATAGTATGTTGTGCGATACCGTCTGCATAGTCACCTTGCGTATTGGTCACGGTGATTCCTCTGTTTGATGCTTCGGCGATATCTATATTGTCATACCCAATAGCGTAGTTCGCAAAGAGTTTTGTTTCTGGACTCACATCAAATACAGCACTGTCTATTTTGTCAGTCAGGAGTGTCACCACAGCATCATACTGTTTCTTTTTGAGCGCTTTTACTATTTCTTTTTGAGTCGGTGGATTTTTACTCGTACCCACAGTAACTTCGTAGTGTTTATCTTCCAAAAGTTTGATGCATTCACCAGGAATACATCTCGTCATATAGATTTTTTTCATACATCCATTGTACTCCAAAGGAGTAGAAAGGTAAATTTTAAAAATATACAAATATACTACCTGTTTATAAAAAAGTTGACGAATACAATATTTTATTATATTATAAAAGAGAATACTTAAAACCATACATTATGAGAACATCAGTAATCGACACGATTTTAGAGAACACCTATCGAAAAAAAGAAAGCCGGAAGAAGATTTTCTTTATCTTACGTACCACACACATCACACTGAGTATTATCACCAAAGCATCTTCTCTCATCAAGCGAAACGAGTATCACAACTTTGACCATATCCTCGGTGCCACAGAAATGGGCATCAAAATAGCACAAGCTGAAGGATACACGAAACAAGAATGTACTGAAATTGCCTTTGCTCTACTCGTTCACGACGCAGGACATCAAGGATTCATGACCTCTGAAGATGAAAAAAGATCAGTTGTTATTCTCTCTAAAAGTTTCTCTGTGGGAGATTTTGAATCTATGAATTTAAACAAGGTTTCTTCTTTAAAAAGATTAGAGTTCAAAATTCTTGCAACCGTATTTAAGAACCGAGGCATGAGCAAGAATCCAGATGCACATATCATGCAAGATGCTGATCTTGCTCATATTGGACAAGGTCCGTACTATTGGCTCTGGTCATCTATGGGGCTTATCGACGAGTTCAATAAATTACGTAAAGTACCATTGAGACCAGTTGATTTCATTAAAACAGAACAACGGTCACTTATATACTATTTACAAAACTGTTCAGAACAAAAGTCTATTTGGCTCTCAGAAGGGGCGCAAGAGGTTCTCATTGACCCGCGAGATGATATTGATACAATTGAATCATGGAGCACTGAAGCAATCGAGTATGCCTATGCAACTCGACACACAGATCTTCTTGTTTCTGAATTCAAAACAGAAATCAAACACCTCAATACACGATACAAAAAAAAGGTTGCCTAACGGTAACCTTTTTTTAATACACTGTATTTTTAAGATGTACTTGCTATTTTATATATATGTGCTATAATGCACTCAAACCAAAGAGTAATTCCGCTCTTTTAAAATTCAAATTTAATGAACACAGAAAACACATTAGTCTTCTCCGAAGACGGGACTCAAGGCACCATCCATTTTATTACAGGTGGAGAAAGCATTATTTATACTTCAAAAGAAGAGATCTACCTGGCTCTAGTTGACCTTGCCCAAAAGCAAAAGATTAAACCCGCTGAATTCAGAAAAATGCGTGATGCTACTTTACGTAATCAAAAGATGCCGTTATCTGAAGATGGTAAGACTCTGTTAGATGTTGTTGATTCTATCAAAAGCTTTACTTTACTTTTGGAATCGCTCCTCTTTGCATCAACATCAATGAGCATGTTAATGGACATGGCTGAAGAAGCACCCAAAGAAGCGTATATAAAAAAATGTGGATGCGGTAAACATGCCAGTATAGTTTGTCGAAAAGTATTTACCGGCAAATTTGATAACCAGTACTATCTCCTTAAGATTATGAAAGTGTTACGAGAGATGGACGAGATCACCAGAGAAGAAGAAGACGAGTTAATTAAACAAATCGAAAATTCTGGACTGCCAAAAATGCCGGCAGTTGATCCTCTGTGCAATTAAAGAAGTATTCACCAAAAAAAATAAAGCCCCGTATTACTACGGGGTATTTTTTTATATACAAAAAAATAAAAAGCTCTAGTTTTTAAAACCAAAGCTTTTTCACATGTTCGCTAATACTCATACTTAGCTCACACCTACTTTAACAACCATCATGTTACCGCCAAATAGAGCACCCATCAAACCAAACGGAAAATCATCCATTTCATCTTCTTGTTTCTCAGTAGTGGCGACAATAAGACCACCATCTCTCAGTGCAATACCGGTAGCAGTAGTTGGTAAATTAAAACGGGTTCGCATAGACCCCCACATAATCTCTCGCGCAATGTCACCGGATTTGATACACAATTGGTGTTCTCTTTCGAGCACCGCATATTCATCTGAATCAGGTTTAGTCGCCTCAAGTTTTTTGTGCAAAACTTTGTGCTCTGCTTTTTTTGCCTCAATCAGCTTGAAGCATGTTTTTTCAAGCATATTCATTTCCCCAAGGTGTTGATCACCTTCTTTTTTAGGAGAATCGCTTATTACAGGTCCATCAGTAACCGGATTAGTAAAACCGATTAGTTCTAAGAACTTAATGAGTTCTTGTTGCAATGTTTGTTGCATGTGTATTAAATTTTATTTTTTTGGCTACTCTAGTAAGTTTTCGCCTTCCCTTTAATTGCATCCTAGCATACTTGTGTGCTATTGTCAATGATTTATTTCAATAAAAAAAACCACCCTACTGGGTGGTGAAAGATATTTTGGATGAAGATTACTCTTGTATTTCTGCAGTATCACGCTTTGGAAAAAGAATAAGTATTGAAATGAGAAAACCGATAAACATAAAAAGTACCTGCGAGATTCGTAACAATGTATGTATCCCAAACCCAAGATATTCTTGTCTGATATTCTGAAGCCAAAGCCTCATCACGCACTCAAAGACAATACAACCAAAAACGGTTGCACAATTCAACAAGAAAACTTTAGTTATTTTGTTTTTCTTTCGAAGTGAGTATTCAAGACAGCTGAAGAATAAAAGACTGGAGAGAGTGAGGACAGCAATAGTAATTGGCTCAATGAGGGTTTGCGGTATTTGCATAGGTATATATTTTTAAAAATTAAAGTATGTTTCGTTAAACTATATACTTCTTTAGGGTAATGTCAATGACAGTAGAAATTGGAGCAAAATTATGATATATTCTGTACGTATTTGTTTGGCCTTATCGTCTATCGGTTAGGACACATCCTTCTCAAGGATGGAAGCCGGGTTCGATTCCCGGTAAGGTCACAAATTTTAAAAACCACTCTTTAAAGAGTGGTTTTTAAAATTTGTGACTGTGTGTTATTCCTTTTTCGTAAAAATACTGTACGCGAGCTTGTCGATGTTCAGTGATGATTGGTCGAGTTTACAGGTAGTTTGTTCTGGTTCGTCGTAGTTCATACATTGAACAAATTGGAGTGTAAATGTCAGTGTCCCAAGATTCTTCCCCATTTGAGTCACATAGTTGTATGTTTTGTATGTACTTCCTGCAGCGCCTTCGCTTGTGACCGTGACACAGTATTTTTTACCAGAAATTATTTTCTCTGTTATCTGTCCCCCTTGAGTAATTTCAGTCCCTGTTGGTGTACAACTAAATAGTCCAGTATCAAGCTTGACCATTGGTGGCCAGACTTTGTCTACAAACCGAACATGATTTGTTTTGAGTGCGGTGTTATAAAAAAGTGCTTCAGCTGGTGGCAATGGAACATGTGTAGGAAAAGGTGCTGGTTGGACGGGTTGCACATTTTTCTTCATGTAGAACATGAAGCCAAACACAAAGATAACAATAACCATCAATACAATAGTCGCTCGAAGATAAAGGTTTTTCATATATCAATTATACCACAATGGAAAAAGTCCAGTATGGTATACTCTTCTTATGGAACACGACGAAGAACAAGATGATGCAGTCATCACAAAAGACAGCAATGGGACTATTCTCTCAAATGGAGATAGTGTTATTGTTATTAAAGATCTCAAAGTAAAAGGAAGTTCTCTGGTTCTCAAACAAGGAACAAAGATACACAAAATCCGTCTGACTGACGATGAAGACCTGATCGAATGCAATACTGATATTGCAAAAGGGTTGGTTTTACGGACAGAGTTTTTGAGGAAAGCGTAAATACATAAAAAAGAAAAATGGGGCGCCCGAAGGGCGCCCCATTTTTATACCGATAGAAAAACTAACTTCTGATTTTTAGCTTCTCTATTTTGCTTCACATGAACAAGGTTTGGTACCACATGTATTGCAGTGTCCGCAATTCCCTGTGCCACACATACCTTTCATTCCACAAGAACCACAGAGTTTCATATCTTCTCTTTTGATTCTCTTCCAAAGCCACATACCGAGTAGTATAAGGTCAATGAGAACGACAATCATCACGAGTGAGCAGAGAAAACTACTTCCTCCTCCCATATGAGCGTACCCATAGCCATTACCATACAATCCCATCATATTATTTTTATATTAAAACTAATAAACGACCTGTGTAACCCTAGTATATCATGCGATAAAAAGAAATACATTAAAACGACATTTTTTTCATCTCACGCCGAATGTGTACATAACTCGGGATTACTTTCGCAACTAAATCCCAAAATTTTTTTGAATGATTAAACTCAGTCAAATGACAGAGTTCATGAACAATCACATAGTCCATCATCTCTTGTGGGAGAAATGCGACCTTGTAATTAAAATTGAGATTTCCTTTAGTCGAGCAACTTCCCCACCGTGTCTTTTGATTTCTGACAGTGATATCTTTGTATACAAATCCGTACAGTGTATTTATTTCCGGAACACGTTTTTCTAAAATAGCACGCGCTTGTTCTTTGAGTTTTGTGTATTCACCCCTATCCCCACCGAGAGTCAGTCGCTTCGGCAGACCTTGAGCAATACGATCTATTTCTTTCTGTTGGAACAATGCTTTGCGTTCTTCTATCCAGCTTTCTTTCGCTCTCACAAACTGTTTTGCGAGGAGTGTCGGCATTCTGTACGGTACAGTCACCACAACACGCCCATCAGGATGGACGATAATCCGCATACTTTTTGAACGTCTGTTTTTCTTGAGCGTGTACTCCATGTATTCAATCTAACACGGCCGGCATTTTTTAGAAAAAAAATACCGGCCGTGTTCATATTTCATTTTTTTACTCTGTTGTTACACCATCAAAATCTTCTCCATTTTGCTCTGCCTCTTCTTTAGTTGCACGAACAATACCATCTTTGTGGTGTGCTGGCGCATAGAGTGTGTACAGTTTGAGATATTCAGTCTCTGAAGTATTCGTGATATTGTGTTTTGCACCTACTGGTACCACAAGAGCATCTCCATCACGAAGGATATATTCATGCCCATCAATAACACACAACCCCTCCCCTTTTTCAATACGAAAAAACTGGTCATTTTCAGTGTGTATTTCTAGTCCGATTTCTTCCTTAGGTTTCAAACTCATCAAAACAAGCTGGCTATGTTTACTAGTATAGAGTACTTTTCTAAAATTATTATTTTCAACCGTATCTTTTTCTATATTTGTGTGAAATCCTTTCATACATACAGTATACCACATAAACACACCTGTAAGAATCAGCTCGCAATCAAATCTAATTTTTGAGCTCGAGTCATTTTTTTTATTCGGGCTTCTTCTTTTGACGCAAGTGAACGGTCTTTGAATTTCTTCGAATAGACAAGCACCACCGGTCTACGAGCATGCGTATACTTGGCGCCGAGATTGGTACTATTGTGCTCTACGACTCTTCGGTCTACATCTGTCGTGATACCGGCATAGAGCGTCTTATCTTTACACTTGAGAATATATACGTAATACATTAGAGGTTCCCTTTTCTTTCTAAATAGAGATAGAGTCCTTCGACTTTCTCGCGAGCCCACGGTGTTTTGCGCAAGAATTTCAAGCTCGACTTAATACTCGGATCATTCTGAAAACAGTTGATATCTATTTTCTCGCCGAGTTTTTCCCACCCAAGATGCTCAACCAAACCCGAGAGGATCATCTCGAGCGTCTTACCGTGTAGTGGGTTGTTCTGTTGATTTTCTACCATGAGGTTAGTATACCAGAATTACTTTTTTGCGATATTTTCAAGGATGATAGTAGCACCTTCTAATCTATAGCTAAATGTTGCGCTTCCAGCTATGTGTCCATCTTCGTATGACATCGTGCCTGTTTTTAGGCTTGAATCAACAACGACACTCGTCACGTACCAGGTACCACCGAGCACTGCGTCTTCAGGTGCGAGTGTGGCGATATTTTCTCGGATATATGTTTCTACAACAATTTGATCGTTTGGAACAACGTGATTATTTTTTTCTATCAAAACTGCCTTGGCAAATGGTGTCGAAAACGCTTTGCACCAGATCCAGACTTCTTGTATATCATTTGAATTCATTCCTGCCGGCAATTCATAATTTTGAGAACCCATAGTACCCTTCAATTTCGCGAGTTCACTCCCCTTAGTGTATACGCCGTTTTTACCTAGTCCCACATACAAGTCCGGTCCATTCTGGACAACAAAATCATCTTCAAGACGAATGTACCTTTTTCCGTCACTCTCTATTACACTTGCTGTACCTGAGCCTGTATGAATCTTGTCAAAACCAGTAAATGTACCTTGTTTCAAGGTAACCACTTTATTTGTTTCTTCAGTTGATGACATCTCTGTCATATTTGGTAGTGCCTCATTTACTTGTGTTGTCCTCCAAAATGGTGAAATAAGCCAGTAACCGATACCTAAAATCACAAGGATCACGAGGGTGAGTATATATTTTTTCATATACTCATTCTACCACATACGTACTTAGAACCCACTAGCTAGGACTGTCCTAGCTAGTGGGTTCCTCCTTAATAAAGAAACCGTCCACAAAATCCTTGAACGAATCAGCATTTTTAAAATAGTCGGGAAAATTATTTTTAGCTAAAATTTGATTCTCTACTCTATCGATATCAATACCAACATAATCCTGATAACTTGAGTATCTGTATGATTCCAAAAAATTTCTCATATCTTTTGATGATTTTGTAATCCCTTCTTCCCAACCAGAAAATTGTATATCGAGAGGATTTAAATGAATATATGCAAATAGTTTTATTAAATAATTATCATCTGTCTTAATACATTTTGATTTAAATGGTCCCCCAAAAAGTGCTCCTTGTCTTTGATATTTAATATTAAAAAACATTGAGTATCCAGTACCGAGCTTTCTCATGAATTTTGTGATACCACCATCGACTTCCTGCCGAACAAGTAAATGGAAATGATTGGTCATCAAACACCATGCACCCACTGACACTAACGGTTTACCTTTTTCCATCACCATAATCTCTGGATACGTTTTATGAAGAATATTCGTTAAATTATCAATTTTTAATACATCCTCATTGTTTGCGATATACAGAAGCATCATGAATCTTTCATAATCTCTTTGTAATTTAAAAATATTTCTTTTATCGATTCCTCTATTCCAAAGATGATAGTATTCGCCGGTAATAAATGGATCTTGTCTTAACATATCTGTATTATACTCTACTAGCTAGGACAGTCCTAGCTAGTCCTGTGCGAGTTCAGCTTTATTACTGTCGAGCTCTTTTCGGAGTGCATGGTTATTATTATTCAATCTTGATTCTGTCATCATACCTTTAAAAAATGCAGAGGCAGACAACAACAAACTAATCAAAATACCCGCAAGTACTGACGCAACCACAATAAATCCAATTGACCCTTGAAAACTCCATCCCAAAAACGTGACCATAACCGGTGCCCCATTTTGCAATGCAAACACCACAACTGCTCCCCCCATTAAAATTCCAATTATAAATGACATATACTGTTCTCGTTTACCTGATAACTCCGTCGCGCCGCTTGTCTATAGTATAGCAAGAAAAGAGGGATTTACTCCCGAATTAAACTTTATTCATCACTAGCTAGTTCATAATTACATAAAATTAATTAATGATTTTCCAAGTTTTTCAATTACACCAACAACCAAAGCATTACCCATAATAAAGGCTCTTTTTACATCTGGAGTAAGTTTACCGTTCTTCATCATTTTAGTATGATTATCAGGAAACATATTTAAACGCTCTAACTCAACAGGTGTGAGCCTACGTAATTTACCTGATTTAGTTTTTATCACATGCTTAAAACGAGAAGGAGAACTTCCGCCTTCACCTGTTACGATTGTTCTGGATGGCTTATCCAAAGAGTCAGGAAAGACCATAGGTCCTTCTGCGTAACTATACTCGAAACCATCTTTCGATTTCCTTTCCTCTTTTTTACCTCCTTTCAAATATTCCCATCTCTTCTTATCTAACTCTTTTATAAAATATTCTTCTGGTATTTTAGCCTCATCATGAATAATTAAATCTTTAAGTAACGTAGTTTTACCTTTGAAATCAGGGATGGTTTTTATTGTATAAATATTCCGGTTAATCATGACACCAGAGATTTCAAAAGGACTTTTTGATGGTTTATCAATTGAAAAATTTTCAGATATCTTTTCCAGAGTACCTTCAATTTTAAATTTGTTTAATATCGTACTTTCTTTCTTAACAGGAAAAGCTTTAGAAATCACTCCATCTTTATATATCCAATTTTTCACATCTTCTTCTTTCTTAAGTAAATTAAAAACTCGAGTACCTTTTTTGTATCCCATTATAAAAACCCTACGTCTTCTTTGAGGAAATCCATAATCAGCAGCGTTAACAACCCGCCATTCGACGATATATCCTAAATCAGAAAGTGAAGCTAATATAACAGCAAAATCTCTACCCCTTTGTGCTGATGGAGATTTTAATAAACGATCAACATTTTCAAGCATCAAAAACGCTGGAGCATTTTTACCTTTTTTATTTAAAATATTATAGATAGACCACCACAGAACACCTTTCTTACCATAAATACCTTTAGCTTGATTTGCTGTTCTTGCGACGGAATAATCCTGACAAGGAAATCCACCTACGAGTAAATCATGGTTGGGTATTTGTTTAAAGTTTTTCTCTATTACTTCTTGAATATCTTCGCAAGAATGACCATTCTCTCCGAAACATAATTTATATATTTCGGAAGCATGTTGGGTCGTCGCACCAGGCTCCCATTGACTGTTCCAAACAGTCTCATATTTAATATCTTTATTACTTGCATTGTCTAATCCAATTCTAAATCCTCCAACACCTGCAAATAATTCTACAACTTTAACTTTTTTCATATAAACATTCTATCAGATTCACATAGATTGATCAAGCTTGATCTTTTTCTATAACGTGTTGTATATATTCTGCATTTAGCCAAAAACAATGCTTTGTGTACTCTTTTGAATTTGTAAGCTGGTCAGGAACCGGAAGAGTATCTACATCCTTACTATTCGCTCCATGTGGTCTTACGTGAGCAATACCATTAAAATTAACACCGGGAAAATAAGTAATTCTCTTTTCTTTACCATTTTTTTGATGTTTTATTTCTTTAATAATTTTTCCTTCACTAATTAAATTCACTGTCACCTCCCACATAGTCCTCACCTTATCGATATCATTCATTGGAAAATTCCAAAACATTACTTTTTTCAAAATAATATCAGTATTATCTTTTTGTTTCTGAAATACTACAAACAAGAATTTTTTTGTTTCAAGTTGCAGGTGAAAATCAGTCATAGTTTCACTTTCTTCATCGTACCAAAGTTCATTAACTATATCTTTATACTTAAAAGCCGGAAAAGATATTGATTCTTTTAACTTACCATCATGTTCTAAGGTGATAACTTTAAGAGTTACATTTGCTTTTTCCAACTCGGCAATATTGTCTGAATTAATATCAAGAATTCTATTTACAATTAACCTTTTATAACTTTTTGAGGTTGCACCTAAATCAGACTTAAGAGCAGTAAGTATTTCTTTATCAGTTTTCCCAATAAAAAGAGAAAATTTATTTTTTATTGCATTTTCTATTGTTTCAATTCTTCTTTCTTTTTTAAATATAGAATCTGCATTTATTTTTTCACCAAGCAGTTTTGTCTGAACAAGATAATTAATATACTGCTGTTTAAAAGAAAAAGCTCGAGGTTTTGCAGGTGTACGGCTCATTGGTTGATCTCTTACAACACGACTATTTGCTGCCTTAGTACAAGCACCTAAATAATAAGTATCTCCTTCAGACAAAAGATGAGCTTCTCCTCTTTTAATTTTCTCTACTATATACTCCCAGTCTCTCTGAATTTGAAAAACATCTTCATCAGACAAGTCATTTAATAAATCGAGCAAATAAATATACTTAAATTCATAATCTATAATGTTTTGATTTTGAATCCATAAATAAAACATCAGAAGAATAACTTTGTTCTTCTTAAGAAATGAACTTGTTTCCCACTCCTCTCTTGCAATTTCATCATAATTAATCATTGAAAATACGAGTCTTTCTTTTGAAGAATATGTATTTTTTTTATGTTTTTTAAGTGGTGTTGCTTTTAATTCTACTCCAGCAATATTGAAATCAGCCTGACTTAAACCATCTGGTTTTTTACCAAATACATACCATTCAATCAACTCTCCTAAATATCCTTTTCTCTTATTTTTATATTCTTGAATTTTCCTCTCAATTTCTTCTATTTCATTAGACGGTATGACTTCACGCAAAGATTTATCAAGTATAATTCTTGATTGTTCTAAAACTTCTTCTTTTGTTTGATATACTTTATTCATTACAAATATTATGACACCACTTCTTCTTTTAAATCAACTGAGTCTAAGCACTTTATAAAACCAGAGACTGTTTTATTAATTGTATTAATAAAGTAAATTCTCTTTTTTGCTCTCGTTAGGGCAACCAGCATTTGATAAATTTCGCTGTCTGCAGGGGTGGCCTTGGAAGGAAATTTACCTTCATCAAAACCAATGACAAAAACAACATCAGCTCCTAGCCCCTTTGAATTAAGAATATTGCATACTGTTATATTCAAATTACCCAATGGTCTTTGTAAATTCACATTTTTGCCTCTTGTTTCTTGGACTAAAATACTCTTTCGCATGTCCTTATCTAAGATAGGAGCTTCTTCAATATCATCTTGAAGCATTTTCATATTTGCCTCAGTGATAAGTTTAATTTTTGACGGGGTCTCATGAATAATAGTATTCATTGTTTTTGAGTTTTGTAGGTGCCTATCTTTTAGAGTCTGAACTGTTGGGTTTCCTAATATTCTCCAACCCAACAAAGACTCCTTGTCTTTGTGTAGCATTTTATATGCTTCAACAATGTTTTGTTTTGTTGGTATAAAATCTCCTCCTTTGCTGTAATCTACATTTTTGAAACCATAACTGCTTAGTTGTTTTGCTGTATTTTCCAAAATTGCTTTACAGGACTTTCCTTCACCAATAATTAAAACATCTTTTATCTTTTGATTTTTAATAATTTCCTCCAATTCTTTTTTGACTTTATATGCAATCATTCCACTAGGACAGCTTTTTATTAAATGTATTTTAGGATTTAATTTTGAGTCTTTATCTTTGTCTGGTGTGTAGCAAATATATTCTTTTTGAATTCTATTTTTTGCAGGCTCGTTAAGATTAAATTTTTTCACAATAGCATGGAAGTATTTAATAATAACCTCTGTACAACGAGAGCAATAACGAAGCGTATGACTTTCAAAGTCTTTATTGTCTACATGGTGTTTATTCCTTATATAGTCAGGAGAAGAACCCTTAAACCCATATAAGGCTTGATCATCATCTCCCACAATGACGACTTCGTTATTTTTACAAAGTAAATCAACGAAATCAGCCTCTACTTCATTGAAATCTTGAAATTCGTCTATGAGAATTAAGTCATGTTTTGGTATCTTGTTATTATCTTTTTTACACATTTGGACAGCATAGTAAACGACATCAGCGTTTCCTACTGCTTTATAATAAATAGACTTCTTTTTATAGTTTTTGTCTCCAATCTTGTAGCCCTTAATTCCCTCGTTTTCTAAATCTTCCCTAATTATGTCATGTATATCTGGGTAGTATTCCCACTCTTTCATATTTGCTAAGAAAAATTTTCTGGCAAATCCGTGCATTGTCATGGTTGTAGCAAGACCACAAAGATCATCTGCTAAGGCATCTCCCAGTTTTCCTATAAAAGTAATGGCTATAAAATCATCCTTCCCTTCATTTTTCTTTTCTTCTATTAGTTGTTGGAAAAGATGACTTTTACCTGTTCCAGGTCCAGCAACAACTACCTTACGAGGATGTTTTGAAGATTTTATTTTATATACATCATCTTCTCTTTCTTTTTTATAATTAAGTACAGTCATAACTTATTTTAATTCTTCTATTCTAGAAAAAGAAGACTCTGTTACGATTATGTGGTCAATTATTTTAATATCCAAAATCTTTCCTGCATGAATTAATTTTTTTGTAATTTCAATATCGGCTTGTGATGGTTCTGTGTCGCCAGATGGGTGATTGTGGGCTAGAATAATTGAAGCAGCATTGTTTTTGATTGCATTCTCAAAAACTTCCCGAGGATGAACGAGGCTTTCATTAAGAGTTCCAACAGAAATAACCTCCCTTTGTATTTCTTGATTCCTACTATCTAAATAAAACACTACGAAATGTTCTTTTTTACTTCCGCGAATATCTTCCATCCTTTCCCAAACATCTTTAGGTGACAAAATAATAGATGATTTTTTACCTTTCAACATTCTTCTTCCAAGCTCAAAACAAGCAATAATTTCACAAGCCTTTACTGACCCTAATCCATGGATAGTCTTTAATTCATCAATTGTGATATTTGTAAACTTTTCATTTTCAAATTTTTGTAAAATCTTTTGAGCTAATTTTAAAACATTTAAGTCTTTTGTACCTGTTCGTAATAAAATTGCAAGAAGCTCAGCATCATTCAACTTACCAACACCATATTTCAATAGTTTTTCTCGGGGTCTATCTATTTTTGGTAAATCTTTGATTTTTGACATAGATATATTTTACAACGAACAGGTATTTTTGCCTATCATTTGATTAAATACACACCCACTGAAAATTGTCATGAATAATAAATACCCTACAAAAACACAGGCTTGCGCCTGTGTTTTTGTAGGTTTAATCTATTTTCAACACCTTTTCGCCTTCTTTCCATTTTGTAAAATCTGCCCAGTCGGAGAGTTTAGCAACTGAGGTCATATGGAGGATGAGCTCTGTATCTGTATCAGCATAGGTTCTATTTCGATCGACACTGTAGGTATGAAGTTCATCTGATTTGATTACTTCTGTTTTCTCACCAGTGGTGAGATCTATCTTGTAGATTACTGGCATGTATTCGCCATTTTCTACCATACCAGCTTTAATATCGAGCTTGTCTGAGGTTATACAATCTTCATAGATAAAATATGTTTTCCAAAATATCGGCATACCGACATGACAGAAGTACAGTGACTCTCGTTTACTTGCGAGATCGATCAGGTGCGCTGTGCGAATCTGGCTCGTTCCGGCAGAATAAAAGAGTGTGGTCTTTGCAGTATCATTTTTTACATAGCCACCGAGAGAAGCGTTGATAGGCTCTGGAAGTACAAAACTTTCACCAGTTGCCTTGTTTGTGACAGTCACAAGCACAGGAAGACCTTTTTCAACGACAGCTTGATTTGGAGCGACGAGTGTATACATGTCATTTTCAGCCAACGTAAATGGTGGAGGTACAACTACCTCTGGTGCAACAGGCGCAGGTGGAGCTGGCTTAAAATGTTTTTCATAATAGTAATACCCGCCCAATGTGAGCAAGCACGTGATAAGAAGAAGTGTTAGGATTCTCATATGTATAGTGTAACACAAAATTTTGTGAGGATTAAGATGCAATACAGAAATACAACTGGATTCCGGATCGAGTCCGGAATGACAATACAAGAAAAGTTCGGAATGACAATACAGAAGTATTATCGAGTGAAGACTTCAAGTGCACCATCGCCTCCGTTTTCACGCTTTGCTGTGTTGAAACGTACGTTGTGTGCATTAAGATAGTTTTTTACAAAGTCGCGAAGTACAGGTCCGGAATGTTGTGCGCCGCTACCGGTAATAATCCGAAGATGTTTATAGTTGGTATTTTTTAAAAGTACACCAAGTTCCCTTTCGGCTTCGGCTGTTGTGTAGCCATGCAGGTCGATAGTATGGTCTGGGTTTTGAATGTATTTGTTCATATTCTAGTTAATAGAGAGTAGTTAATAGTAAATAGTAAATACAACTGGATTCCGGGTCAAGCCCGGAATGACAATACAAAAAAGCTGAAGAGTTATTTTTTCTTGGCTTTCTTTTTTTGTTCTTTCATATCTTCAAAAGCGCGGTCGAGTAAGTCTTCGAATCCAGCTGGGGCTTTTTCTTTTGGTTGTTTCTTTTGGTCTGACATAGGGATATTGTAGCACAACTGGATTCGAGAGAAAGTACAAAAAATACAACTGGATTCCGGATCGAGTCCGGAATGACAATACAAAATACAGTTAAGCATAAATAGACAACCTCACCTCTCACTCCTCTCCTAGCCAGGAGAGGAGGATAATACAGAGATACAACTGGATTCCGGATCAAGCCCGGAATGACAACAACAGAGAGCTTAGAATAACAAATACAAAAAGCGGGGCGCCGTAGGCGCCCCGCTGTATGGTAATACATAATCTCACTTATACACTAGAGAGGAAACAGTGGAAATCTTGGAAATGGAGATGGATTTTTGAAGATAGAATCAAAATACTTTTGTTGTGCAATCATATACTCTTGCATTGCTTTTTGTTGTGCGAATGCATCATCGTGCATCTTTTTGATTTCTTCTTCTGTGTATTTTCTCGTATTAGTTTTACAAACGTTCCCGTCGCATGTTGTTGTTACTTCACCATTGTAATTCTCGGGAAGTGTGACACTCGTAAAATTACTATTTGGAGTAGACTCTGTTTTGACAACCGGTTCACTGGTCGGAATCGACGCAGTGTCTTGCACCTGCACTCGTTTTATTTGAAACATACTCGGCATACCATAGGTATCAAGCCCAGCAATCAAAAGTACACAGACCACAAGTGCAATTATTTTTGAATATTCACGAAATTTTTTCTTCATAGATAATAACGTATTATATTCTACTAATATACCCCGCCGACATCTCGGAGCTTTTTTATTATAAAAAAATGTTTTTTCAAGTTCAAGAGGGTGTGTGGAAAAATTATCTCTTTTGCCATTCTGCATCTTGGCGGACAAGATAGGTCTCGGCATCTGACTCATTTCTTAAGCACATTTTAAGAGCTCGTTCGAGACGTCCTGATTGTGATGCTTTGAACAAAAAGACATCACCTGGTTTTGCTATCTCTGTAATATACTTCCCTGCATTTTCTGCTGTATCAAACCAACGTGCATTTTTTGCATTGTTCTTTACTGCTTCATCATGAATAAATTTTGAACGACTTCCCACAGTGAGAAGCATATCTGTATGTCGTGCAGCATACGCACCAACTTTGCGATGCTCTTCTTCTGCATACGTACCGAGTTCCATCATGTCACCAAGCACTGCAATATGTCTTTTGACTTCAGGAAGTGAGGTCAGTACATCGAGTGCATTCATCGCTGCGACAGGAGAAGAGTTGTACGTATCATCAATCAAGACAGAGTCATTGATACCGTCAACAACTGAGAGTCGTCCATGTGTTGGTTCAAGATCAGCAAGTCCCTCGCAAGCACGCTCAAAATCAAACCCTTCTTCTAGAGCAATAACAATACCAGGAAGTGCGGAAAGTAATTGAGTCTTTGCAAGGATTTTTGGAAGAGAGAAATGATGCACCTGATCTTTGAAAGAAATAGTTCCGACACCAGTATAGGTGCCGTGTTTTTTCTCAACACTAAATGCATTGAGTCGTACACCTGCATGGATATCTTCACCGTAGGTCCGCACATTGTGTGGAAATTCATCTTTCATCGCAAGTACATGCGGGTCATCATGATTGAGAATGAGAATACCGTTTTTGCGAGTGTATGTCGCGAGACTTTTCTTTTCTTTGATCACTTGTTCTTTACTATCAAAAAATTCTACATGCACAGGCACCTCTGGAAATCGGGTAAAGATAGCATAGTGAGGTTTGATCCATTTTGCGATAGAAGAAATATCTTTTGGTTTGTCGGCACCAACTTCGAGAATGATATATGGTGCGTATTTTTTTTGGAAAAGTCTTGCACCACCTCTGACACTATTTTCTATCCATTTGAAAGAGTTATTCCATGCATTTGGAAGCTCGAGAATAGAGAGTGGAACACCAATATCACCATTGAAACTTTTTTCATTACGAATCACGTTCACGAGTGGTTTGAGTATGGTATACGTCGCATCTTTTGTAGAGGTCTTACCAACACTCCCTGTGACCGCAATCACTTTTGGTTTAAAACGCTTGAGTACTGCTTTAGCTTCGAGAGTTAAGAGGAGGATAATTGTTTTCTTAAAAAATTCTTTCATATATATAAGTGTTATTTAACCAAGGTTCGATCACCTGGTACATTGTAATACGTCATAAGAAATTGGCCAATCTCCATTGAAGTTGGGGCGAGAGTTTTTGCAGAAAAGTCATCAGCATTTGGTTTCATATTGTAAATAAAGAGAATATAGCGTGTGTCATATGCAGGGAAATAACTCACCATCGTATGGAGGTATGAATCACTCAAGTACGTTCCACCTTGGGCGATCTGCGCTGTACCGGTCTTTGCTGCAGCGGTATGATTTGGAAGCTTCACACTACCACCGAGGAGTGCGGTATCAACAACCTTCCGAAGCATCTGTGAGACTTTGATCGTAGTGTCTGTACTGAGCACTTGCTTCCCCTTCTCGTAGGTGATTTCTTTTTCTGTACCATCGGCGTATTTTATTTTCTTCACGACATGAGGTGTCACGAGGTATCCACCGTTCGCTACTGCAGAAAAAGCACGGATAGCTGATATCGGTGAAAGTGCGATACCTTGCCCAAAGGCAGCAGTCGCATATTCAACAGCACGAGGACTCTCGAGGTTTGAGGTTAAGTTAGTAACTTCATTTGGAAGATCTACCTCAGTCGTCTCCTTGAGACCAAAACCATAAAAGTAATCTCTAAATTTTTCTTTACCGAGTTTTTGCATCACAAACATTGCCCCTGTGTTTAAGGATTTATTCAAAACTTCTTGCATCGATACGACACCATAGCTTTTACGCCCA
This sequence comes from uncultured Candidatus Saccharibacteria bacterium, assembly GCA_964626965.1. Classification (GTDB taxonomy): domain Bacteria; phylum Patescibacteriota; class Minisyncoccia; order Phycocordibacterales; family UBA9973; genus CAZEPT01. The sequence continues at coordinate 85,803 of CAZVHB010000002.1, forward strand.
GCATTATAGATAGACTTTGTGTCGAGTACTACTATCCCAGTATCGTTGTATGTCATGTCAGAAGTAACAACACCCGCATCAATACCAGCAGACATAGTGAGAATTTTTATAACAGACCCAACTTCGAACACACTCTCGACAATAGGGTTTGCAAATACATGAGGATCTGTTTCAGATTTAAAATTATTTGGATCAAAGTCCGGTAGATTTGCCATGGCTACGATCTCTCCTGTTTTTGGATCCATAATAATAGCACCAACACTTTCACTTCCCCACTGAGCTTTCAAATGAGCGAGTTCTTTCTCAAGAAAACTCTGCACTGTGGGCTCTATCGTGGTGATGATATTTCCTACTTGCGGTGCAGAAGCGTCCTCGCCTGTATCAATATTTGAAAAAACTTCAGCAAAAAAATTCACTACTGAAGATGATGCATGGGGAGAAAGTACGTCGTTGTATTGTCGTTCAAGTCCATACTGACCTTGGAGTACGTCATTGTTGAAACCAACAAAACCAAGAACTTGTGAAGCGAGAGTCTTTCCAGGATAACTACGCCAGCTTTCAGAAAAGAGCGTCACACCTTGAATCTTTTTTGCTTTGAGAGCTTTCGCTTGTTCGTCAGTCAGACGGTTTGCAACTTCTTCATAGGTATCTGTTTTTTTACTGAGCTTGGTGATAAATTCTTCTTTGGATAGTTTGGTCAGAGATTGTATTTCAGCATAGAGTGCTTCGGGGTCTTTCAAAATACTTGGATTTACTGCAATTTTAAACCCAGTTTTTACAGTTGCAGCAGAAATGAGTGTTCCATCCTTCTCGGTAAAATAGATAGTCCCGCGGTCAAAAACAGCGTTTGAATTATCGACGTACTGACCCATGGCTTTCGTATTATATTTTTTAGCAGAAACAACTTGCAGACGAAAGAGCTGAGCGATAATAAGCCCACCGATAGAAAGGATGATAATAATAAGTATTAAAAAACGGCCAGTGTACGTGTCCGTTTTTGGGTTACTATCTTGAGACATTGAATGCAACCCGTTCTTGCGACTCATAGACAATAGTCGTTGGTTTTACATATCCGAGTACTGTAGCTGTATCATATGTCATTGTATTACTTGCGAGGAGATACTCTGCTTCTGCTCCGCCAATATCTGAATGGAGTTTGGTGATATCTTTTTCGAGTGTTCTTCTTTGAACGACACCATACACCACTGATGAAAGTGAATAGACGTAGAGTGCGAGAGATAAGACGGAACAAGTCACTAGTACTTTAAAGAGACGTTTTTCAAACGCATATTTTGGTGCAACTACATGCACGTTATTTTTTTGTTTTAAAAATTTTTGAAACATCATACTCTTTGAAATACTCGTAATTTTGCACTGCGTGCTCTTGGGTTTGTTCTCAGTTCTTCGTCCCCAGCGATAATTGGCTTTTTGGTGATGACCGTACCCAATTCTTCATCTTGAGCTTTTTTGAATTGGTTTTTTACAATTCGATCTTCTAAACTATGAAAAGAAATAATAAGGAGACGTCCACCACTTTTTAAAAGTGATAGTGCATCTGGAATCACGTTCTCGAGCTCGGTGAGTTCGCTGTTGACTGCAATACGAAGGGCTTGAAATGTTCTGGTCGCTGGATGAATCTTGCCTTTGTGGTAAGCAAACGGTGTCGCACTTTTGATCACTTCAACCAATTGAAATGTGGTATCGATTGATTTTATTTTTCGTGCTTCAACTATCTTCTTTGCGATACGGCGTGAATAGCGCTCTTCACCAAAACCAAAGATGATGTCAGCGAGTGTCTCTTCACTCCATTCATTAACAACATCCCACGCAGTAAGGTCGCCTTCTTGATTCATGTTCATATGGAGTGGGTTGTCTCTCAAGAAACTAAATCCTCGTGTATCTGTATCGAGTTGCATTGACGAAATCCCAAGGTCGAGCAAGATACAATCTACAGAGTCTATAGTTCTTTCCAAAAGTTCTTTTTTCATATCCGCAAAACTTGCGTGTATGATAAGTGGTTTTGCGCCACACTGTGTAAGAGCAGTGAGTGCAATCTTTTGTGCGTCTAAGTCTTTGTCGAAACCAACAACTGTAAGATTTTTGTTAGCGTGCATAAACAAAGCAGATGCATGACCTCCCATACCAAGTGTTCCATCAACATAGATGCCACCAGGTGCGATGTGTGATTCTCTTATTACTTCTTGTAAAAGAACAGGAATGTGTACTTTTGTTTCCATACCGTACTAGAGCACTCCTACAGAGCCAAGTTTTTGAGCCAAGCCATCAGCTTCGAGTTCAACACCTTTCTTGTAGTCACTCCATTTTTTATCATTCCAAAGTTCGATTCGATTCTGTACTCCAACTACTGCAGCTTTTGCTTTGATACCTGCTCGGTCTTTAAGAAAATCTGGGATAAGCACGCGTCCTTGAGCGTCTACATCTACTTCTGTTGCACCTCCAAACATAAAACGATTAAAACGCAAAATGTCTGTTTGCACCATAGATGCTTCTGCTAAACGACTACTGATCTTTTCCCATTCTTTCGTAGTGAATATAAAAACTGATGCATCGAGACCTGGTGATAGAACAACAGTCTTCCCCATTTCTTTACGGAATTTAATTGGAAGTGATATTCTGTTTTTTTCATCCACTGAGTGAATATATTCTCCGATTAACATAAGTTTTTATATTTATTAGTCCACTACGATACCGATTTTGCTTATTTTATTAAGCAGATACTTTACAAAAGAGGAGTAATTTAATTCTCCACTTCTTCCCACTTGTATACATTTTACTCCACTCTTCCCCACAATGCAAACTAAAAGACCCACTTGACTGTTAATAACTTCGACAACCTCACCCCAACCCTCTCCTAGCCAGGAGAGGGAGTCAGATCCAGAGTAAGCACATAAAAAAATACAGCCGATTCGCTTTGCGAATCGGCTGTTGACTTTATAAGAAGTAGATGTTATTTTTAGAACAAACAAACTACTTAAAACATGAACACGATTTATTTAATCCAAGGAATTATTTTCCAAACTGGTCCACTTTTTTCAACTCGCAACAAACCTGGTATAGATACAGCTGTATTTGTTCAAGAGGCAATGCATCATGGAATCTTTAACGGCGCAGTTGGCGGTGATGAACACGCAGAATCCTTTTCTGGTGAAATGACAGATAAATGGGGTAATTCAAAAATTACAGATTTCATAATCAACGGCAACAAACTTACTTTTGTAAAAAAGTACGAAAGACGACCTGGTATCAACTATGAATTTACCAAAAAGGGTGACATTTGGTACGGAAGTTATGATGGTCCAGATTGTGGAACCGGTAAAAGCAAATGTGTACTGACTCCAGTAGATGAATCATTCTGGGATTTTAACTTCACTGAAGGTGAATAAGATTCAATCGGGCATACACAACAAAAAAAGCATCGACTCACGCTGATGCTTTTTTCTATAACCTAAAACCTTTCACCTACAACCTAGCTCTTACTCTTTCGGCTTCATTAGTGGAAACAGTTGTGTTTCGCGGATTGGTTTGTCTACAAAGAATGAGAAGAGTCGTTCGCCGAAACCGAAGCCACAGGTTGGTGGCATGCCGTGTTCGAGCATATCAACAAATTCCCATTCTGGTTGCATTGCTTCTTCATCACCACTTTCGATAAGTTTTTGCTGAAGTTCAAAACGTGCGCGTTGATCTATCGGATCATTGAGTTCAGAGAATCCGTTCCCTACTTCTGAACCTGCGAGGAGTACTTGGAAACGTTCAGTGAGTCTTGGGTCATCAGTGCAGGCTTTTGCAAGTGGTGACACGAGCTTTGGTACACGAACGAGAAATGCTGGACCAGAAATAGACTTGCGACAATATTTCCAGAGTGTGTCAGTCAGACGCTCGCGGTTCTCTCCGGTGTATTGTACACCGAGCTCAGCAAGCTTTTGTTTCATTTCAATTTCTGTTGCATCGAGTACATTGATACCGGTGCGACTTTCTATCTCACCAACATAGTCAACTTTCTTCCATTCATCTGCAAGATCAAAGGTGTGTCCACGAGTAGTGAATTTTGTTGTACCAAAAACTTCAGTTGCAATCTTTCTATATAATTCTTCTACTAATTTCATACCCATCTCATAATCGGCATAGCCCCAGTAAAATTCCATATTGGTAAATTCTTGCAAGTGATCAGGACTAGTGCCTTCATTTCGGTACACACGGCCGATTTCAAATGTTTTGTCGAATCCTGCTGCCATGAGACGTTTCTGCCAGAGCTCTCCAACAGAGATACGCATAAAAACATCCATGTCGAAATCTTTGTGGTAGGTTTTGAATGGATTTGCCTCTGCTCCACCAGTGGTGACTTCAATCGTTGGAGTTTCAACATCCAAAAATCCTTTCTCTTTCATAAAAATACGAGTGACTTCCCAGAATTTTGATTTTTTGTAGAACATGTCTTTGAGTTCCGGGTCCATCAAAATATCGAGGTATCGCTTTCGGTAACGTTCATCTGCGTCTGTAATCCCCGCCCATTTTTCTGGAAGTGGAGCGAGAGTTTTAGTGAGCATATCCCAATCAGTGACGAGGATTGTTTTTTGTCCACGGTTGGTGATGAACACGGTACCAGTGACTTCAACAAAGTCTCCAATATCTACTGTATTGAAAAAGAGATCAAAGATAGTTGCTTCAGTCGGTTCGTCTTTTTTCAAAAGCATTTGGAATGTTTCTGTACCATCAGAGAAGTTTGCGAAAATGAGCGCACCTTGTGCACGAAGTGACATAACACGTCCTGAGAGAGTGACTACTTTTTGAGCACTTTCAAGAGCTTCAAAAGAAGCGATAGTCTGTGCAATAGTATGGGTTCGGTTGGTATGGCTTGGGTACGGATCTTTCCCAGCTTCTTTTAATAATTCAATTTTTTTGAGACGCACATCGCGTATTTCTTCAAGTGAGGCCATAAAATTAGGTTATAGGGATTAGGTTACAGGTTATAGTAAATAATACAAATAGTATAGCACAGAATGTACAACAAAATAAAACAACAGCCGGGGGGGCGTTGGGGGGGCGGCGGTTGTTTGGTTTTTTGTTTTTAT
>CAZVHB010000002.1:90902-97023 GCA_964626965.1 uncultured Candidatus Saccharibacteria bacterium
AAAAACAACCAACCGCGGCCCGCGCCCCGCCCCCCCGGCTGTTGTTTTCCTTATTCTTATACTAATCCCTTATACTATCTTATTTAAAATCAATTATTTCGTATTCTACAATTCCTTTTGGTGTAGTTACTTTGACAGTATCCCCTTTCTTGCAACCGATAATCGCAGAACCAAGTGGAGAGTGGTTTGAGATTTTATTTTGTGTAATATCAGCTTCTTCTGAACCAACGAGACTATAGGTACTCTTTTCTTTCTGTCCTTTCTTTTGAAGTGTGACTTCACATCCAACTGAGACAACTGTCTTTTGGTGACTAGTCACGAGCTGTGAGTCTCTTAAGATTATCTCTATCTGACTAATTCTCTCTTCGAGACGTGCCTGTTCTTCACGAGCATTGTGATATTCAGCATTTTCTGACAAATCCCCAAGAGAACGAGCAAATTGGAGAGCTTCCAAAATAACTTGTCTTTGTGGTCCTTTCATATCGATCAATTCGAGCTCAAGTTCCTTCTTTTTTTCTGGTGAAATATATTGTTTGTTATCCATATGTGATGAGTGTACCATACTCGCCCCAAAAAGAAAGGATGTCCTACCGACGAAGCTTTTTTCGTAAGAAAAAGACTATATTATAAAGTCTATAGAGTAACGGGTATGCGACAAGATCATACGAACCCATATACTGCTTGAATTGCCCACCAAAGCTTTTTTTGAATTTCGTAAATCCAGCCCATGCATGATTTGGGTCGTGTTCTGGTGGTAAAGACCCCCAAAAATCAAGTGTCTGGCATCCTGCATTTTTTGCATACATAATGATAGACCAAATAAGGAGGTACATTGCTCCGACTGGAGTGTCGCGACCGAGTGATCCAGCATACGCGTAGTATGCCGTATTATTTAACATAAACACTTCACTCGCGCACACAGGCACAGTGTTTTTATCACTCACTACAAAAATACGGGATTGATTTTGTGACGATAGTGCAGAAAAAACTTCTTTATGATACGCACGATTATGTCCACCAAATTTCTGACGGACCGTTGTTTTGAAAAATAAGTTTTCAAAATCTTTATAAAGCTCGTCAGTGGTACCAGATTCCACCGTCAAGAGATTTGTATTTTGGCCAAATCGAATATCGCGACGAACTGTTTTGGAAAAATTATCGAAGATAGCATCAGTTGTTTGAGTCAGGTCTATCGCCTGTGTCCAGGTAGCCAAAATAGGAAAAGGAGATTTTTTCAAAAGTGGCGAAACAAGAGGAGTCTCGTCTACAAACACCTCCGGCTCCCATTTTACAAAAATAATCTTGTTTTCTTTTGCATACTGTTTGATGTATTCACAGACACTCTCATCTGGGAAAAAGGATCGTGCAATATAGCCGACTTTGTATGGAATACGACCCATACCATGTACAGTCATAGCAATAACTGAGATGAGTGTATCTTTTTCATACATACCAAAAAGAACGTATGGAATCCCAAGTGCCTGACGTGTTCTTATCCACGCATAGGATTGGAGTGGATGAAAGTATGAGCCTTTTGGATCAAGTGCATCAACACTTTGAATAAGTCTAATTTCTTTTTGCATTGATTTTTTTTCTTATTTTAAAAGCAATCGTATAGAGCCCATATAAAAATGGATACGCAACGAGATCATATGAGCCAACATACTCTTTGAATTCCCCACCATGCGCTTGTTTGAAACGAGTAAATCCAGCCCAACTATGATTCTTACCATAAGTCGGAGGAAGGCTCCCCCAGAGGTCGAGATACTTGAGCCCACGAGTCTGTCCAAAACGGACGAGTTCTACAAGAGCTTGTGACATTGCACCTTTTGGGGTCTGGGACCCAAGTGATCCGCCATAGATATAGTATATTTTTTCTCTATCAAAAAATGCGGACATGGAAGCGACAGGAACACCCTCGTGATACGCAACAACAAGATGCGTCATCCCCGCTTCTGACATGTATTTAAAAACCATCCGATGATATTTCTGACTATGACCACTATAAGACTTACGTTTCGTGGTCAGGAAAAATAATTTTTCAAAATCGTCGTAGAGTTCTTGGTCTGTGCCTGACTTGATGACAATACCTATTTTATCGGCAAGCTTGAGTTCGCGTCTGACTGTCTGTGAAAAAGTCGCGAACACATCTGACTCTGTTTTTTGCAAATCAACATACTGAGTAAATCGAGGAAAGTGTTCTTGCGAAGATACATGAAGAAGTGGTGAGATTGTTTCGTGCATATTTTCCACAAAAATATCCGGTTCCCATTTTACAAAAATAATTTTGTTTTCTTTGGCGTATTGTTTTATGTATTCACAGACACTCTCATCTGGGAAAGAAGACCTCGCAATATAACCGACTCTGTATGGAAATTTACTCATACGATGAAGCGTCATATGAAAAACATCAGAAAGTTCTTCATCTTGATAGACGCCAAAACGTACAAGACCGAGTCCGAGCGCACGACGAGACTCACCCCATGCATATGACTGCATCGGGTTTGTTACAAAGCTATCCCACTTTTGTGCGTCGATTGTCGAAAGGATTTTAATGGTCATTGTTTTCAATGTGATTTTTATAAAACGCACTCTTTACAAACTCTTGAAAAAACATACGTGACGCAGCTGGTGCACCTGCTGCCTGCACATCAGACCCCCTGTCCATCATCATGATAAATGCGTACCGTGGTTTTTCATATGGGAAAAATCCCATGATCCATGTATTAATGTATTCATTTCGTGCACCAACTTGTGCAGTACCTGTCTTTACCGCAAAACGAATCGGTGATTCACTCAGAAGTTTCCCTGTTCCAATTGGTGAGGTAACAGCAAGACGCATCCCTTGGTGTATTGTACCAAAAACACTGTCAGTAATTAAAACTTTCTCAAGTTTTGATATATCAAGCGCTGTATCTTTTTTAATTAATGTAAATGGAACAATAGTTCCTTTGGTCGCAATAACAGAAACGGCATGGAGCATCTGAATCGGTGTGACCTGTACACCGTACTGTCCAATAGAGGTGTTGTATGTATCTCCGAGTCTCCAGACAGGATCATTTGGAAATGTTTTTCGTTTCCAATCTTGACTTGGTACGGTTCCTTCTATTTCACCAGGGAGTTCAATATTTGTTTTTTTACCAAGTCCGAACATATCAAAATAGTACCCAATTTTATCGATTCCAATTCCTTTTTGATTTTGATATCCACCGGAAACATTATAGAAGAAGATATTTGAAGACACAGACAATGCTTCTTTGATATTGATCACTCCGTTATCTGGACGAAAATCACGAAAAACAGATTTGATATCTCTGTTGTATGGATTCACAATAGTAATAGAACCGATCGAAGCGATACGTGTCTCTGGAGTAATGACGCCTTCGGTCAATGCACCCACACCGACAAACGGCTTGACGATGGACCCTGGTGTATAGAGACCACTGATGGTTCGATTCAGAAGTGGATGTCGTTTGTTTTGGAAATATCCAGATATCGTTTCTTCATCCATCGACTCAGTCATAATATTTGAATCATACTCTGGGAAACTCACTGAGCTGATCACCTCACCAGTCGAGAGATCGACAAGCATTCCCGCACCTCCAACATATCCCGCAACGCTCGCGACTTTTTGAATAGAGTCATACATCATCTGTTCTACTTCAGCGTCAATCGAGAGTGTGACATTCTCACCGGGGATAGGGTCTTCAAGCATATTTGAGCTCACCTTCGTGTGATTCACATTTGTCTCAATAATACGTGCACCGTTTACTCCGGAGAGCATATCATTAAACTGTTTTTCAATACCATCAACACCGACATATTCTTGGCGCCAGAAATATCCTTTCTTGTCTTGCTTTGGGTATTTTACATACCCAAGAATATGACTGAATCCCGGCACGAGAGAATATTTTCGCAAGAGATACGTATCTTGATCGGGACTCTTTTCATTCCACGCAAGCCTGACACCCGCTCGGTCATAGATGATTCCACGTGAGGCAAAGATGAGTTCCTTATCAAGTGCGTTTTCAATACTTGCCCGATAAAAAGATGCGCCTCGTAAAATCTGCACACGATACAGCTGAATAATAAACACACAAGCGATAAAAATAATCACTCCAAAAAAAGCATAGAGAGACTTTTTTGAAATCGGTTTCTCAATCTTCCCTTCAAAACGTTCTTTATTGAAATGGGGTAAATTCCGTGAATCCAAAAAAACCTCATCGGCTTCGATCATGTACTTTTTTTTATTTTTAGGTAGTTTAAATCTGATCATATTATTTTCTTACATACGGACGTATTACTTCTATAGCACAGATAACACACAAAAGTATCAGCACCCACCACAATGAAAAATGACGAGTACTCGGAGTAAAAACTATTTCATACAAAAAAACAACACCCAATGCTTCGAAATAATTCTTGAAGAGAACACAACCGAGTACTACAAATAGTGCACCCATCCATACAGGTAGGAAAAAAAAGAAGAATAGAAGTATGAGACTGTACACGATTCTTTGTATCATAGTTTATTTTTTACTCACAACTTTAAGTGCAAGAGGATACGGTGCATCAGAAGTATCAGCAATAGAAAAAATAATAGGAGAAAAAGTTACGCTTGCTGTGCTTGTTTTCATACTCACCTGATAACTTCCTTTTGGCAAGGAAACTGTACCTATCCCCTTCGCATCAGTCGTAAAAGGTGTGGTAATACTTTTCTCTTGATCAATGGGAGCTACTGTAAAATCTGAAGCATACGGAGTGCACGTTGGTGTCGGTACTGCTTTTGAGACAGGAGGACAAAGTTCCGCTGTTACTACAACGTTTTTTGTTTTATTGAGTGCATCACCTGTTTCAATAGTAGTACGCGGAACGAAAATAAGCTTTTTTGTATCTTCAGTGAGCGTCAGAACCTCTTTAAATTTTCCGTTTGAGTCGCTCACACGCTCTGCTGTTGGAGTACTTTTGAAAAAACTAAAAAAGGTCTCCTCACTCGCCCCTATCGTATCATCTTGGCAAGTCGTATCATTTTTTTTCGTAAAATTAAAATTTACAGTATCTTTAAAAGTATAGAAAGAAAATGGATGTGTGTCGCAGAGACGCACAAAACCATCCTCTCTATCAAATTGTAGAATCCAATCTGTTCCCACCATATTCTTTACCTCAGGGCCGTCCGTATATTCAACAAGTTCCCAAGTAGTATTCTTTAATTCAATTGTTTTACCACTACTCTCCATTGCGGTGAATTTACTTTTTGAGTCAAACTTAAAACTCAGTAAAACTACCAATGTAAATACAAGAAAGATTCCAAGCGTTGTGAATACTTTTTTTGGCATACGCTCTACCTGTATTTACGTGGATAAAACATTTTTAAAATACCAAAGGTCATCTTTGTACTGCGTGTTGAATAATTAAACAAAATACCGAGTGTGATGACAAACAGTGACGCAGTTGGATTTATGAATGCAACTGGAATAGCAACGAGTGCACAAAATACGGGAAACAAAATACGTGCTTGCGCATGCTGGTCTTCGGTTTCTGTGACTTCAACATTGTGAATAGAATCAGAATGTTTTATATACCGACGCATAGAGTAGAGCACTAGTCCGATTGCAGCAACGTGTAATGAGAAAAATATCACTGCAAAGATAGAAGTATGGTAGAGCCCGAGAATATGTGAAGAAAACGGCACGAGTCCGATAAAGAAGAGAAAGATTGCATTGATATTTGAAAGCTTGATGGTCAGATTCTTTGCATAGATAGAAATGATAAAATGGTGCGCATGCCAGTACACATACAAAAGTGCAAATGAAGTAAGGTAACTCATAAAATACGGCAAGAGTTCCATAAAGGAGCCAAAAAGAGAATAGTAATTGAGTGACTCAAGATATGGGATTTTGAGATCCAGCACAAGGAGTGTCATCGCAATCGCGAAGATTCCATCTGATAAACTTTCCAGTCGTGCTTGTTTCATGTACATATACTATAGTATATCTCATTTAACGAAGAGAACAAAATACGCATACTTCGTTGAATTTTAGCTTTTTCTGTGCTACATTATGTACGTATTACCCAGTCGTCTAATGGTAGGACATTTGGTTTTGGTCCAAAGAATTGAGGT
>CAZVHB010000003.1:0-9399 GCA_964626965.1 uncultured Candidatus Saccharibacteria bacterium
CAACGTGACCTGGAGTGTCAATGATATTTATTTGTAGTTGCTCATTTGTTTTTGGATGTGTCCAAAAACAAGTAGTAGCAGCAGAAGTAATAGTAATACCTCTTTCTTGCTCTTGTTCCATCCAGTCCATCGTTGCTGCACCTTCATGCACTTCACCGATTTTGTGGTTTACACCAGTATAGTAAAGCACACGTTCTGTACTTGTAGTTTTACCCGCATCAATGTGCGCGATAATCCCAAAGTTTCGTACTTTCTCTAGAGGATAGTCTCTTGTGTCCATAGTTTAGTTATAAAATTAAAATTATAATAAGTTAAAATTTAAAAAGAGCGTAGAAAATAAGCTAGACTTTTTTCTACCAAGCAAAGTGAGCGAAGGCCTTATTAGACTCTGCCATTTTGTGAGTATCATCACGCTTCTTCACAGCAACACCTTCTTTTTTACTTGCACCGATGAGTTCATCAGCCAAAAGAATGTGCATTGGTTTTCCTTTACCATTTCGAGCAGCAGCGATAATCCATCGGAACGCAAGGTTTTGTCTTCGTTCTGGACGAACTTCTCGTGGAACTTGATAGTTTGCTCCACCAATACGACGTGAACGTACTTCCATCACTGGAGCAACGTTATCAATCGCCATAGTAAAGACTTCCATTGGTTCAAGACCAGTTTTTTCTTTGATTACATCAAAAGCACCGTACACTATTTTGCGTGCAGTTTCTTTTTTTCCATCCCACATAACACCGTTGATGAATTTACTCAAGACGAGTGAATCATGCATGATATCTGGTTTTGGGATATTACGATTTGTTACTTTTCTTCGCATATATATTTATTTCAAATTAAGTTGCTATTTCAGAAAATTATTTCTTGGCAGCGTCTTTCTTTGGTTTCTTAGTTCCGTATAGTGAACGACCTTTTCTTCTTTTATCTACTCCAGTTGCATCGAGACGTCCTCGTACGATGTGATATCGTACTCCGATCAAGTCCTTCACACGTCCTCCACGGATCATTACCACAGAGTGTTCTTGAAGTGTGTGACCCATTCCTGGGATGTAGGCTGTTACTTCTTGTCCATTAGAAAGTCGAACACGCGCAATCTTTCGAAGCGCTGAGTTAGGTTTCTTTGGTGTTGTTGTTGTTACTTTTGTACATACTCCACGTTTGAAAGGAGCAGGATATGACACTGGTTTGTTGTGGATTGTATTGAATCCTTTACCGAGTGCAACAGCCTTACTTTTCTTTACAACGTTCTTACGTGGTTTGCGTACGAGTTGGCTTATTGTTGGCATATTGTAATAAAATTAAACGAAATAAAAAATGTCTTCACAGAGTGAAGCAATAGTTATTTTCGCATGATAAAAAACTATTATTTCTAATAGTTCACCATACCTTGTGCGGGTTCAGACTCCACGCAGTAGATTGAGGCGAACGAAGAGAAGGATTTTTAGTGTGTGATACACGATTTAAAAAGATAAAAGCGTATATCATGCACCAAAACCCCTATGCAACTCGGGCATTTTGAAGATTTTGCCCATAAGCCGTCTCAAAGCTTATGGATTAAAAATAGCATAAAAACCTAAAAAAGGCAAATAAAAACACCCCTAATGGGGTGATTTTCTTTTAAATTTAGTGAAGATTATGTCTATCCTATTTTTGAGCATATATGTGTGCACCCTATCGGCAAGATAATACTCTATACAGAAGGTAGAAAAGACTATTAAAAGCACCGTCACGACCGAGAGTTTCGCTGATAAAATAACAATCGTTGAAAAAACAAAGACACCCTGACAGATGTAGTACAGTGTGTTTAAAATAATCCACATAACCCAAGAATCTTTAAAATAGTCATGGAGTATTATCTTTCGCCAGTTTATCTCATATGTTTTGTTTTGGTACAAAGTCACTGTTGCATTACACATTTTAATACAAGCAAAAAAACAAAGCACAGGAAATACATAGTCCGGTGGTGCAACTGCATGACGAAAAAAATCAAATGCCAGAGGAAACATTCCTAAACTACATATTCCACACACAAAGCTCAAAGCCATGCCAGTGATAGATGATAGGTTCGTTAAAGTAAGTCGTTGATTCTTCATATATATAGTTTTTGGGTGAATATAAAAGGACAAGCAATTAGTTTCAAGAATAGCATGGAGAGGTTTTTATAACAACAGCGGGGCGCCCGAAGGGCGTCCCGCTGTTGTTAGTCACAATAAGTTAAGTATGTTTTATCTACTTAGTAAGTCATACATTTTTGACCTGGAGGGCAAGCAGGAGGAGTATTTCTTGATCCAAAAAATGATCGCATGTATGTTATACAGAAAAACAATAGTATAAAAAATAAAATCGCTATCTGTATTCTAAAAAGTGTTTTGAGAGAAGATTTTACTAATAAAATAACTGATAATAATAATGAGATGATAACCATCATTACACCTACTAAAACAGGTCCATTAAAAAGATACACCTTAAAAGAGGATAGTATAAAACTCACAAAAAAACCTAGTGATTGAAAGAAAATGAGACCAATTGACGGTACAAACAATGTTCCTACCATTATTTTATATTTACCCCATTTATATAAACCAAATTGTATTGCAAAGATACTCAGTAAAATAATGAAAGACACCGCTAGTGGTTGAATCCGTGACAAGTCAGCGATAGAAAGTAAGAAAATAAAACAAGAGACATAGATAACAATTAACATGCTCAGAAAATATTTTGCATAACGAGCGTCTGGTTTTTTTTCTATATCAATTTGCGTAACTTGATTTTGTGGTTCCATATTTTAATTGTAACAGTTAGGATACTTGGGTCAATATTTCTGGATCCCCGCTCGTGATGAGTACGGTATGTTCAAAGTGTGCGGCGCGAGATCTGTCTTTGGTCACCACGGTATATCCATCAGCGAGAACATCTATTGCCGGAGAGCCTAGTGTAAACATCGGCTCAATAGCAATAATCATACCAGGTTTCAAAAGTGCTCCAGTTCCCTTCTTTCCAAAATTTGGTATATATGGATCTTCATGAATATGAATACCAACACCATGACCAGAGAGCTCTTTCACATTTCCATAGCCATTTTTTGAAGCAAACGCTCCAACCGTCGCGCTAATATCACCAACTCTGTTCCCCGCGCGAGCCATATCAATACCCGCAAACAATGCATCTTGCGTGACTTTGAGGAGTTTTTTTTCTTTCTCCGTTCCTGTATCATCACCGACAATCAGCGTCACTGCATGATCAGCAAAATATCCTTTATGAGAAAGACCAAGATCGAGTGATACTACATCACCTTCTTTCAAAACCTTATCTTTCTTTGGAATACCATGCACGATTTCATTATTTACTGATACACAAAGAGAATTTGGAAATGGTTTATGATGCATGTCTGGTTTGTAGTTTTTGAACGCAGGAACATCTCCGTCTGCTCGAATTAACTCTTCAGCATACGTGTCGAGCTCAAGTGCAGTTACACCAGGGACCGCACGCTCTGCCACAGACGCTAAAATAGCACCGAGCCTGTGCCCCGCTTCTCGAATAAGCTCTATTTGTTCTTCTGTTTTAATAAAAATAGACATAGTTATTTTGTAATCTGTGTTCCTTCAAATGGAAGCCCTCGAACAACATTTTCTAGTTGATCAATTCTTGTTCCATCTAAAATAGACACACTGATGTTAGATTCTTCAGCCAGTTTTGATGCAATAGGATCAAACGGAGAATGTAGCCCTGCCTCCCAACTCTCTGGAATAAGTGTGCGGTATTCTGACCATGTCGTCTTCTCAATCTGTACTGCATCTTCATATTTTTTTGGATCTTTTGTGTAGACGTGACTAATGTTTGAAATATTAATTACTTGTGTCACACCAACATTTTTTGCGTAGAGCACTGCATCATAGTCTGTACTCCAGCCTGGTTTCCAACCGGAACCGATGATAATAGGTTTTGTTGTCGTTGGAAGAATATTTGGATCGGTAATAATATCCACGCATGCTAATTCACCAAAAATCTGTTGTATAAACAATGCGTTTACTTTTGTCAGAGAAATACCGAGCCAATCTTTTTCTTCTTGCGTCTTATTATCAGAAATTTTTTCAAGTGCTTCGATATACATACGACAGACTTTTCCTCCACCAGTAAAAAGAGTAAATGTATATCCTTCAACAACGAGACGTTCAATAAATTGCTTGAAAGAAATCACAAACTCTGTATCGATATGATCTGGAACAATGAGTGATCCACCAAGAGACATTACAATGTGCTTTGTCTTATCCATGAAAGATATTTGTTAATGCTTGTAAAACATTTTGGTGTACTTGGTCAGGCGTCGGCATGCCATCTATTTCCAAATACGTAAAAAACGGATCCGTTTTTATAGCTTCCATGACAGGCACAACAGCCCGATCGTATTCCTCTTGCCTTTTCAGAGCACCTTCCTTACTGTCATCAGCGCGCCCAGTACTCCGCAATAAAATTCTTCGTACAACTTCTTCCCTGGTGACAGAAATATCGATGACAATTGCATTTGTTTTATCTAAATACGCCAAGAGTGCTTGAAGTTCATAAAGTTGAGCAAGCGACCGCGGATACCCGTCAAAGAAGAGATGGTCCGTCGTATTGACTGTTTTGAATATATCACTAAATAAAAGTGTGGTCGCGAAAAAATCAGGCTGATAATTACCTTCTGCAATGGATTGTTTAACAAGACGAGAGAAGTGACTGTCAGCTTTGAAAAATTCTCTGAATTTATCACCACAATTGTAATATTGTTGATTTATATTCGGTTGAGTCTCTTTCAAGTGTGTTCGTAATAGTTCAATCTGAGTACCTTTTCCAGAACCGGACCGACCCATAATGATGAATACTTGTGGTTTTTCCATACTTTTATTATACAATATTATTTTTATAAATTCCCTAAACGCACTAAAAAATCCGCCTTGCGACGGATTTTTTAATTAATACGCTTTCATTGAAAGCTGTGCGTCACTTTTTTTCAAAATATCAACAACAACAGAAACAACGATAAGAAGTGCTGTTCCCCCAATAGCAATTGTCGTAATACCAGTTATCTTTTGGATAATCAGCGGTAAAACAGCAATGATTGAAAGGAAGAGTGCTCCGATAAGCGTAATACGTCCTACGATATTTCCAATATACTTCTCTGTTGCATCGCCTGGACGAATACCAGGAACGAAGGCACCACTTTTTGAGAGATTCTGAGCCATTTGTTTTGGATCAAAAGTCACGGCAGTGTAGAAATACGTAAAGAAGAATACGAAAACGAAATAAAAGATAACATATGTCAGAGATTGCTGGGTGAATCGAGACAAGTGGGTTCCGATAGTACCAATTATCCCTGCTTTACTTACTAGGAATGATCCAATAAGTTGTGGAATCATGAGAATTGAGAGCGCAAAGATGATTGGCATAACACCAGCTTGGTTAATACGAATTGGCACATAGGTACTCACATTTCCTCCAACACTTGATCCTCCTGCACCTTGTCGCGCATACGTTACTGGGATTGGTCGTTCAGCTTCAGTAACAAATACAACACCGGCAATAATCAGAAGCCCGACAACAGCAAACACAACATAGGTCGGTAGACTACTTGGGTCATACGTGAACAAAAATTGTCCAACACTTTGAGGAATCGCTGCAACAATACCTGCAAAGATAATAAGTGATGTTCCATTTCCAATACCATGTTCTGAAATACGGTCAGCGATCCAGAGAAGGAACATCGTTCCTGCAACTGCAATCGTAATGTTTATCATTTTCAAAGAGAGACTCAGTGTACTAATTGCACCTTGTCTTTCAAGAAGTGTTAGAAGTGCGAACCCTTGCAAAAATGCGAGTGGGATCGTAATCCAACGTGAAATTTTTGCAAATTTCTTTCGTCCAATTTCCCCATCTTCTTGATACATCTGTTTAATCTTTGGGAATATCACCGTCAAAAGTTGCATAATAATAGATGCAGTAATGTACGGACCAACGCCGAGCATCACAAGAGAAAGATTATTTAATCCTCCTCCTGAGAAGACGTTGAGTATTCCAAAGAATTGGTTATTCTCCAAAAATCCTGCGAGACGTTGTGTGTCTACACCTGGAATTGGAATGTTCGCAAAGAGTTTAAAGACGACAAACATTGCGAGCACAAAGAGGACTTTGTTTCGAAGTGTTTTATCACCGAAAAATTCTTTTGTTTTTTTAATAATTGTATTCATACGAATTACTTCTTAGCTTTTGGTGTACTTTTTTTCGCAGATTCTGCTTTCGGCTTCCCTCCGGTTCCACCTTTTTCTTTTTTGATAACTCTCTTTACAACATGAGCCACTGTTCCACCAGAAGCAGTAATTGTTGCTTCTGCGGTTTTTGATACAGAACAATGTTCAAAACTAAGTTTTTTGGAAAGTGTTCCTTTATTGAGAATTTTTACCAATCGAAGTGCGTGACCTTTTGTCGCAGTTACTCCTTTTGCTTTCAATGTATCTGGATTTACAGTCTCACCTGCGTTATATACTTTTTCAATAAATTCAAAAGTTACAACAGTTGGAGAGGTTTTTCGTGAATTAAATTTGTATCCACGAAGTTTTGGAAGTTTCTTAATGATATCTCGAAATTCTGGACGTTTTTTGTTTCCCGCACGAGCACCTTGCCCTTTTGTTCCCCGACCAGAAGTCTTACCACGTTTTCCTCCACGTCCAATTTGGACTGCTTTTTTTAAGTGTGTAGTTGCTTTAACATCATGAGTTTGCATATTCTAACTCTGTGTTTCATTAGTTGTTGCGACCTCTTTTGGCATTTCATCAAAAGTAATTTTTGGCATTCTCTTTTGAGCAAATTCAGAAAGCGCCACAACAGTTGCGCGAGCATTGTTGAGTTTGTTTTTTGAACCTGAATGAAACTTTGCAGTAACATTTTTAAGACCACCAATCTTCAAGATATCTCGAGCTGCAGAACCTGCAACAAGTCCCTTACCGCGGTTAGGCATGAGTTGAACTTTTGAAGTTGCGTATTTTGCATTCACATCGTATGGAAGTGAAAATTCTTTTGTGAGCTTGAGTTTTACCAAATTTTTCTTGGCATTTTTTAATGCTTTTTGAATAGCGTTTGATGTATCGATTGATTTCCCTGTACCAACACCAATAGAGCCTTTTTTGTCTCCAATGATCATAGATACTGCGAATGACAAACGTCGTCCACCAGAAACCACACGAACCACACGTCGAATTGAGAGAATTTTTTGTTCAAATTCTGGACGTGTATTCTCAAAACTACCACGTCGTCCGCGATCTCCACCTGGGCGACGGATTGGCTTACCATCTGGTCCTTTTTCATCAGCCTTAAATGGACGTTTGAAATTTGAACGACCTTGTGGTGCGCCTGTACTTGTTCCAGTACGAGGAGAGTGTGCTCCACGTGATGAAATAGGTCGTGCTGCTTGTGGGCGAGAGATCGCTGGTCGAGCTGTTGCAGCTGCTACTGGAGTAGCGGGAGCATTTTCTGTTACAACAGGAGCTTCTTCGACTACGACAGTTTCTCCTTCTATAATTTTTTCTTGTTCTTCAGACATATATTTTTAGAATGTTAAACCTGCCTCGCGTGCGCTGTCAGCAAGTGTTTTAATACGACCACTATATTTAAATCCATTTCTATCAAATACTACTGTTGTAATATTTTTTGACTTTGCAGCTTCGGCAATTTTCTTTCCGATCATCACTGCGCGTTCCATTTTTGTTCCTTTTTTCAAAGTAACATCACTCGCACTTGCGAGAGTTTTTCCAGATGCATCATCAATCAACTGTGCGTAAATACACACATTTGAACGGTACACAGACAAACGAGGTTTTACTTCAGTACCTGAGATAGTAGATCGGATTTTTCTTTTTAAGCGAAGACGCTTTTCATTTTTTGTTGCTGTTGCCATATACTATGAAGCTTTTTTACCTTGTTTTCGACGAATCACTTCTCCATCATAACGGAATCCTTTTCCTTTATATGGTTCAGGTTTTTTAAGTGCGCGAACTTTGGCTGCGAATTGACCGACTACTTCTTTATCAATTCCCGTGATAGTAATGTTGTTTTTTTCTGCAGTCACTGTAAGACCTTGTGGTACTGGAACTACTACTGGATGAGAGAATCCAAGAGCAAGATCAAGGTTTGTACCTTTTACTTCACTTTTAAATCCAACTCCTTCGAGTATAAGTTTTCGTGTGTATCCTTCGGTTACACCAGTTACCATATTGCGAACGTGTGATGCGTATGTTCCCCAGAGTGCACGTGAAAAGAGGTCATCTTTTTTTGGTGCAAATGTAACATCAGTACCTTCTACTGTGATAGCCACATGAGGTAAAAATGTTTTTGTGAGTTCACCTTTTGGTCCTTTCACTGTGATCACATCATTTGTGTTCACAAGTGTTACGCCAGTAGGGAGAGCTAATACTTGTTTTCCTAATCTTGACATATATATTACCAAATAGAGAATAATACTTCACCACCGACCACTTCTTTTCGAGCTTCTTTATCTGTCATAATTCCCTTTGGTGTAGAGAGAACGTACAACCCTTGTCCGTATTTAAATGAAGAAATATCTCGGTAACCGAGGTACACTCTTTTTGAAGACTTTGAAAGTCTTGTAATGTCATGTACTTTTGCTTTACCGTTTTCGTCATATACGAGTCCAAGTTCTAATACTTGAAATCCTTTTTTTGTCTTTGTTTCAATAGATTTTACAAATCCATGAGCTTTGAGACAGTTTGCTACAGCTTCTTTTAATTTTGAGTGAGGCACAGTTACTGTAACATGGCCTCTCTGTGATGCATTTTTTATCATCACAAGCATATTTGCGAGTGTGTCCATATTACCAGCTTGATTTACGTACTCCTGGGATTTTTCCCTCGTTTGCAAGTTCTCGGAAGCAGATTCGACAAACGCCGAAATCACGCATAAATGCGTGTCCTCTTCCACAACGGAAGCAGCGGTTTTTTGCTCTTGATGAAAACTTAGGAGTCTTCTGTGATCTCACGAATGTTGATGTCTTTGCCATTTTTTTCGTTTGAATACATTAAATAATTTCTCTGTTACAAGAAAATTATTCATTCTTATAATGTTTTGCAAATATCGCATGTATATTCTTTTGGTCTATAGATACTTCCCTGTTAAGGGTTTTGTACCAAAAGGAGATACATGGATTGTGCAAAAATAGGTACCAAACAAGTCGCCTTGTAAGGTAGTGATACTATAGCATATGAAGGACAGAATGCCAAATCCCGACGTGAAGTCGGGACCCCGAACAAAGCTTCGGGGTTCTAAATGATACATGCTAAAAATACAACAGGAGCGGGGGGGGTGGGCGCGGGGCCCGGTGAGAATATTAATTATGGTTTTTTTTTTATTGG
>CAZVHB010000003.1:9409-79267 GCA_964626965.1 uncultured Candidatus Saccharibacteria bacterium
TATACTCTGAATGAGAAAAAAAACTTAAAAATAGTCATTTTTGATGGCCAATATTTCATTAATTTTTTCATCAATTTCAAAATATACTTTTTTACTTTTTAAACTTAGTCACGTAAAAATTAAACATCAAAAAAAAAACCCCGCCGCGCGGCCTACCCCCCCGCTCCTGTTAGAAATTAGAAATTAGGTATTAGTAATTAGTCCTTTATTTCGCTACAACTGATCCAGCATCAGCCCCGTCACAAGTCACTTTATAAGTGTTTGCACTACCAATATAGATCAAATCATAGTGATACGGCGTAAGGGATGTTGTTTTCCCAGCAAGTACAAATGCATGTGTCTTACTAGAATCATTTGCTATCATAACAACACTATCTGGAGCTACAGTGAGATCAGTTGGTGTTGCCTGACACATCTCGTTGTATGACAAAACTTTTCCTTTGTATTCTTGTCTTGCAAGTTCATACGCTGAAGCTGGTTTTACTGGTGCTTCTGATACTGTTTCAAATTGAGAAATTTCAGCACTTTCAGTAGAAACTGGATTCTCTGTGTTTCCTTCACACAATTTTCCTGTTTTTATACTGTATATATCGCCTGGAGCACATTCTGTCAGAGGAGGAATATCTACCCCAGGACATGGTTCACCTGTAACAATACTATATTTATCACCTACGAGACATTCACCTGGTTGCAATGCATTCTTTTTAGAAACATTTTTCTTATACAGAACTACTCCTCCAATAATAAGTACACATACGAGTACAATTGCACTAATCATCCACACTTTTTTATTTTCTAAGACATGCTGTTTTGCCTTGCTTGTTATTTCTTGTATTTTCATATGAATACACTCTAGCAAATGCACCCTTATTTTTCAAGCACACAAAAATAAGATATCTCTACTTATTATATTATCTATCTTTACTAAAGGGTCAGACTACAGTAGTATTCATACTATGAACAGGGTTTGGCTTATTATATTTGGTGATTTCTTAGCATTTTGGGTATCATTTATTGCAATTATTGCAATCCGATTTGAAAAACTGCAACACTACGGAGCAATCGGAGAACATATTATACCTTTTGCGATACTCTATATTTTTTGGGTCCTCTCTTTTTTTCTTTTTGGTCTCTACGATTTATTCTCAATAAAACCAACAATTCCTCACATGAGTCGCTTTGCGCTTGCACTTGGAACTTCTTTTGTTGTTGGAATATTTCTATTTTATTTTGTACCAATCTTTGGAATCTCACCAAAAACTAATCTCATCTTTCAATTACTCGGCTTTGGTATACTTTCATTTTTCTTCAGAAGAATTGTATATGTTCTCTTTTCAAAACAAATTGTTAGACCTGTTGTACTTGTCGGAGACACTCATTACATCGACGAGTTAGAAACGGCACTTAAAAAAAATCCCCAACTAGGACTCAAAGTACTCTCTCGTACAAAAAATCTCAATGATTCTCTGTTAGAAAATGCATCTCTGCAAAATCTAGTTATTGTAGTTGAAAGAAATATCCAAGATATACCAGAAAGTGATCTTGTAAAACTGTACACAAATAAAACTGAAATTATTGATATCGCGGAAGCATACGAAAAATACCTCCACAAAATTCCAATTGGGTGTATTTCACAAACCTGGATTATCGAAAACATTGGCACAAAGACAAACAGTGTCTATGTGGTAATCACACGTATTATTAACATACTTCTTTCACTGAGTATTTTTATACTCACATCTCCTTTATGGATCATCAGTGCTCTCCTTGTATACCTCTACGATCGTGGGCCAATACTCTACAGTCAAGAAAGAGTTGGGCTACATGGAAAAGTATTTCGACTCTACAAAATAAGATCAATGATTACTGACTCTGAAAAAAATGGCGCAGTATGGTCTACAAATAACGATTCGCGTATTACTCCTATTGGTAAAATACTCCGCAAACTCCACATAGATGAACTTCCACAAATGATCAATATCATAAAAGGTGACATCTCGCTCGTTGGACCAAGAGCAGAGCGTCCAGAATTTGTCACACAACTTGAAAAGACTATCCCCCATTACATTCTTCGTCATGTCATCAAACCAGGTTTTACCGGCTGGGCACAAATCAAATACCATTACGCAAACACAGTAGAAGAATCAAAAGAAAAATTTGAGTACGACTTGTACTACATAAAAAATAGAAATATCTTTCTCGATTTTGGTATTATTCTCCGAACTATCCAAATCATATTCACGCACTAAGGACTACTACATACTCCACTAGACCCACACCGAACTTTTTGGTAAAAAGTTCTGAAAAATGCTAGTATATATACATGAAGGCTCACGTGACCGTAATAAAACCAAAGAAACTCTTCAGTTTTTCTGACCTTAAAGAGGTCTGGGATTACAGAGAATTACTCTATTTTTTTACGTGGCGAGACTTAAAAGTACGTTACAAACAGACTGCTATCGGAGCCCTCTGGGCAATATTTCAACCATTTATCACGATGGTTGTTTTTACTGTGTTCTTTGGGCAAGTCTTAAAAGTACCTTCGGATGGTGTACCCTATCCTATATTTGTCTACACTGGACTCCTCTTCTGGCAATTCTTCTCAAGTGCTCTCTCAGATACGAGTAATGTCTTGATTGTAAATCAAGCAATCATCACCAAGGTATACTTTCCTCGCCTTATTCTTCCTTTCTCTTCTGTTGCGACAAAATTTATAGACTTCGCTATCGCTTCTGTTATTTTAGTTGGGATGATGTTCTACTATTCTTACACGCCAAATTTAGTTGGACTCCTCATCATACCACTACTCCTTCTTATTACTTTTATGGCTTCAGTCGGACTTGGACTATTCCTCGCTTCAATCAATGTAAAATACCGTGACGTACGATATGTACTTCCTTTTTTCATACAAATACTCATGTTCGTCACTCCGGTCATCTACCCTGCTGGAGTACTTGGTAAATACTCTTGGATACTTGCACTCAACCCAATGATGGGTGTGATACAAAGTGCGCGCGCAGCACTCTTAGGCACAACAGTACTCAACTGGACACTTGTGGGAATATCACTTGTTGCTACATTTATACTTATGCTCATTGGTATT
The DNA here is from genome assembly GCA_964626965.1 of uncultured Candidatus Saccharibacteria bacterium. Classification (GTDB taxonomy): domain Bacteria; phylum Patescibacteriota; class Minisyncoccia; order Phycocordibacterales; family UBA9973; genus CAZEPT01. Next base: position 12,513 of record CAZVHB010000003.1, read on the forward strand.
TATACATTCAAAAAAACAGAGCGTTATTTTGCAGACATAATATAAAAAAAATGAAACCAATAATCGAAGTAAAAAACATCAGTAAAAAATATAATATTAACCACCAGAGGGGTGGGTATATTACCCTACGTGACAGCCTGACGAATGTTCTTAAAAACCCATTTGGATTTCTCAAAACAAAAACACAAGAAGAATTTTGGGCCCTCAAAGATGTGAATTTTGAAATCATGCCAGGTGAAATTATTGGTATTGTTGGACGTAACGGTGCAGGTAAATCTACCCTTCTAAAAATTCTGTCACAGATCACCCCACCAACAACAGGAGAGATAAAAATACACGGTACTGTTGGAAGTCTCCTTGAAGTTGGTACTGGATTTCACCCAGAACTCACTGGTCGAGAAAATATCTTTCTCAATGGTGCGATCCTTGGAATGAAACATAAAGAAATCATCAAAAAATTTGATGACATCGTAAAATTTGCAGAGATAGAACAATTCCTAGACACACCCGTTAAATACTACTCAAGCGGTATGTATGTCAGACTCGCTTTCTCTGTCTCAGCACACATGACAACTGATATTCTTATCATAGATGAAGTTCTCGCTGTTGGAGATTCTGATTTCCAAAAAAAATGTTTAGGTAAAATGGAAGACATAACAAACAGTGAAGGACGTACTATTATTTTCGTCAGTCACAACATGGCAACAGTAAAAAAACTCTGTACAAAATGTATTCTCTTTTCAAAAGGAAAGCTTAAAATGATCGGAGATACCGATAGTGTGATTGATGCGTATCTAAACGCAAAGCAAGAAGCATCAACAGATCAGACACCTGCCCAAATAACCAACATAGCAAACAAAAGTGGTACACGTTTTACTGACATGAAAGTCTCAAACACAGAAGGACATTCCCTCTTAACAAGTAGTGATAAGTTAAAAATAGTACTATCATATGATAGTGATACTGATGAAGTTATTAAAAACGCACGTATTGTCATAACAGTACATAGTAACTTTTCAAAAAATATAGTACTTCGACTTGATAGTGATGTCACAACACAAACAGTGAGCGAAACATTACAACCTCGCGGAGAAATCATCTGCGAAACAGATGAACCCATTAACCTCACGGAAGGAACGTACACAGTAGACATTGATTTCCTTATCGATGGAACGAGTGTTTCATACATTAAGGGTACTGCTACTTTTGAAGTCGAAACAGATCTCAAAAAATATAATTACAAAAACTATCCTGACAAGAATGTTGCTGATACTGTTATGAAATATTCATTCACTGAAAAAAATAATGAAAATTAGTATCTGCATTCCTACATACGAAATGCATGGATTAGGAGCAGAGTTTCTTCGTCATAGTTTCGATATACTTATAAAACAAACATACAAAGATTTTGATATTATTATTTCTGATAATTCTATCGATACTAACATAGAAGAAGTGTGTAAAAAATACACAGATAGAATCTCTATTCACTATTACAAAAATGAAGATACCTTAAAGCGAATGGGTTCTAATATAAACAACGCACTACAAAAATCTACAGGAGACATTATAAAAATCCTCTTCTTAGATGATTTTCTAAGAGATGAAAATTCCCTCAAAGAAATTGCAGAGAATTTTGATTTAGAAAAAGACTCTTGGCTTGTTACTGGGTGTGAACATACTATAAATGGTACCTCTTTTTATAAGCCTCATTATCCAAAGTACAATAACAAAATTTACTTAGGTAAAAATACAATTGGATCTCCTTCTGTACTCACAATCAAAAACAAAAATCCTCTTCTTTTTGATAATTCCCTACGGTGGCTTATAGATTGTGATTACTATAAGAGGTGTTATAATTCTTTTGGAAAACCAAAGATCCTAGATAAGATAAATGTCGTAATCCGAACAGGAGAACATCAAATCACTAACACAGAAGCGACCGAAACACTCAAGTACAGAGAACTTCTGTATATTGTCAGAAAATACAGCAAAGGATATACACGGTTTAAATTACTTATAGAAAGTTTCGTCCAACACCAAATAGATACAATAAAAATATGGATAAAATCAAACTTCCAAATGTAACCCTTATTGCTCTCACGGGTAAAAATATTGAAGGTCACCAGAAAGCACTCGACTATAGTTGTCTAGGTATTGAATTTGGAGCAGTTAAACTCATTAACTCACCAAGCAAGAGCATAGACGAGTGGTCTCAAAAAATAGTCTATGACCTAGGAGACTACGTTGATACAGAATTCGCGTTATTGATCCATGACGACGGTTTTGTTGTACACCCAGAAAGGTGGAACCCAGAGTGGCTACAATATGACTTCATCGGTTCACCCTTCCCAATGCCTCGGGATACTTTTTCGTATCGTGACATACATGGCAACATCCAAAGAGTTGGAAACAGTGTGTCATTACGAAGCAAGAAGCTCCTAGATCTCCCTAAAAAAATTGGAATGGAGTGGAAACCATTCCATGGATTTTATAATGAAGACGGATATATCTCAGTAAACATGCGTCATGTCTTTGAAGAACACGGCTGTGTCTTTGCTCCATTTGACGTCGCAATACATTTTGGAAGAGAGACTCCGTTACCTGAAAATAAAAACATTCAACCATTTGTATTTCACAAAAACAAAGGAGAAAATAAAAAGTATCCCAATTTTGAATTATGATCGTCACAGAAATATACAAAGGGCAAGGACTCGGGAACCAGCTCTGGTGCTATGTGGTTACTCGAGTTATTGCCAAAGATAGAGGCTATACATTTGGAATTAAATCTCCTGAGAAATTTAAGTGTCTTGATTTTATGAATCTCGATTTTGGTGAAAAAGTCATAGGTGGCAGTGGTCCCGAAGGAGGTTCACCACACACTCTTCCTGATGGAATCACTCATTATTATAATGAAAGAAAACTTGTTTACATGGATGGGACAGACATTCGCACATACGATGAAAATCTTTTGAATGTTCCTGATAACACAAAAATAGATGGCATCATGCAGGACGAACAGTATATTATTCACAGAAAAAACGAAATACGAGAATGGTTAAAAATAAAAGAAGGATATGAAGTACCAGAATACTCCAATGAAAATACCTGCATTATTAATTTCCGAGGTGGAGAGTATGTAGGACTCCAAGAAGTGTTCCTCACAAAAAAATACTGGAATGATGCAATTAAACACATGCGAGGGATAAACCCAAGTATGAAATTTGTCGTCGTTACTGACGATGTAAAAACTGCAAAAAAATTCTTTCCTCATTTTGAATGTTCTCATAGATCAATCGGGCACGATTATTCCATTATTAATAATGCATATTATCTCATACTCTCAAATTCGAGCTTTGCCTTCTTCCCTGCTTGGCTTAATACGAGAATAAAAAAAATAATTGCACCAAAATACTGGGCAAGACACAATGTCTCTGATGGGTATTGGGCGTGTGACTACAATCTTACCTCACAATGGATGTATTTAGATCGAGATGGGATACTGCATAATTATGATTCATGTAAAAAAGAGCTAGATCAGTACAAGAACATACACTCAGATCTATACAAAAAAGTAAAAATAGAAGATACTTTTTTAGTCGTATCTAACTATTACAATGACCTAAGTTGGGTTCCTGAATACACAGATAATTATATTGTGTATGACCAAAGTGATGTGGCAATCTATCCACCAAAACTACATCTAGACAAAATTATTAAAAGCCCACACTTAGGACACAACATCCGAGACTACTGTACCTACATTATTGATCATTATGAGAACCTACCAGAACGAGTAGCTTTTGTGACAGGTAATATTTTTCCAAGACACGTCGCGCGAGATTGTTTCGACAAACTAGTGAATAATACGTTTTTTACTCCTTTTATCGACCATAGAAAACATCACACAAGGTGGCCAATTTCTTTTATCTCAAAAGATGGACTGTACAATGAAATCAACGATAGTTGGTATCTTCATCACCACCCAACAAAATATTTTCATAATTACAATGATTTTCTCCAATTTTGTTTTAAAAAATCTGAACTACCAAAGTATGTAAAATTTACACCAGGTGCAAATTACATTGTTCCAAAAGAAAATATTTTAAAATTACCTAAAATATTTTACGAGAATTTGAGAGTATTTGTCTCTCACTCCCCTACAGTAATCCCAGGTGAGTCACATATTATTGAACGGGCTTTATATACACTCTGGAGTAGTAATTTTGAAATTAACGAAAATATGCTTTCGCCAATAGGAGAAAACTTCAGTGCAAAACCAAGAATAAAAACAGCCTTTGTGTATAGAGCTGTTATGGTGTTAATACATACATTCTGGAATACTGTAAATGTAGGCAATAAAGTTATTAATAAAATAAGTCAGAAATTATCTGTATGATGCACAAAATCAAAAACGCACTCTTATCTATTTTTAAAAAAGTATCTAAGAGAGAGAAAACAGTAAAAATGTTAACTAAAGAAGAAATAGCTTCCATCCAAAAATATAGACCAACCATAAAAATATATGATATTTTTACTTACAACGGTGAAGCTGATGTTTTGGAAATCCGTTTACATATATTAAAAGACGTCGTAGATGAGTTTATTATTGTGGAAGCTCCTACTACCTTCTCTGGGCTACACAAGCCATTATATTTCAATGAACAAAAGGACCGCTTTGCTCCATTTTTAGATAAAATAAAATACTTTGTTATAAACGACTACCCAAATGACACAGCATTATGCGAACTTGCTGACAGAAGCTCCAATGTACCTAAAGATGGTCCGGAACATTGGAGACGAGAGTTTTACCAAAAAGAAAGTATAAAAAAAGCACTGACTCACCTCTCTGATGAAGACATCTGCTTCATTGGTGATGTGGATGAAATATGGAATCCAGAAATCGTCATTGATTATAGAAAAGACAGTATATTTAAATTACAGCAAGTTGTTTACTCATATTTCTTAAATAACAGATCTTCGGAAAAATGGGCTGGCACGCTCGTCACAAAATACAAAAATATAAAAAATAACTGTTTAAATCATTTACGAACTGCAACAAAAACAAAATACCTATACGTAAAAAATGGAGGGTGGCATTTTACGAGTATTGGTGGAATAGATGAAATCCGAAGAAAATTAAATGACTCTTACACAAAAGAAAGCTATAATACACAGATAGTGCAAGATAATCTAGAGCAAAGATTTGGTAAACAAGATTACATGGGTAGAAAATTTACATTCTCTGCTGATGAATCTGACTTACCAAAGTATATATTAGACAATAAAGAAAAATACAAAAAACTATTCAAAGAATAAAATGAAGAACACTGACCACAAAGATATAAATGTTGTTATTCCTGTGTATAACGGGGCGCGTTTTATCGTGGATGCACTTGACTCTGTAGTCCACCAAACACTCGCTCCAGAGAGGATTATTGTTATTGATGACGGATCAACAGACAACACACATGAACTCGTTTCAAAATACAAAGAAACTTCACCTGTAGAAATCACGCTCATAAAGAAACAAAACGGTGGACTCAGTTCAGCTCGTAATGCGGGAATCAAAGAAAGTACTTCAGAGTTTATTGCATTTTTAGATGCAGATGATACATGGGTAAAAGAAAAGCTCGAGGAACAAATATACATATACGATAAAACAGAATTTAAAAATCTAGCTTTAGTATATTGTGATTATGATGTCATAGATTCATCTGGAAAAGTAAAATACAAAAATTACAAAGCTCCGCTTGATCAAAAGAGAATGCGTGGATCCGTATTTAAAAAACTCATTGAGAGAAACCAAATTGCTTCAAGTGGAAGTGGAGTGCTCATAAAAAGAGAGATATTTGATACAGTTGGTCTTTTCGATGAAACATTACCTTGGGGTGAAGATTGGGATATGTGGCTCCGAATTGCACAAAAGTTTGAAGTTGATTTCACCCCAAAAACACTGGTCCATATTCGTAAAAACGAACACAATATGACCGCTAATCCTACAAAAGTTTTTGAAGGTGAAGTACAGTTTTATAATAAGTGGATACCACTCGTTGATAAAAAGTACCCTATTCCCTTATTTTGGGCTGATAAAATTACGTTTAGGATTCTACTCAATATCACAAAAAAGAATTTTTTAGTACTATTAAAAAATAAACTTTCAGTAGAAAATTACAAAAAATTATTCAGGAAATCATTTGGATCTCTGTATCTATACATTCCTCTGTTTTTTATACGCCAAATTTTCAATATACTTTTTTACCCAAAGTATCTACAAATAGCGACAAAATTCATAAAAAACAAAGGAGTATAAATTATATATTTTTATATAATGTATATACGCGAGAGAAAAAAGGTCTAAAAAATCTCATAGTTAAGAATCTGTATCCGTACATTCTTAAAGATATAAACATTACTGCTTGCCAATACTGTGGATACTGCTTTTTAAATTTCTTAATAAGCGTAAGTGATTTTTTAAATTGTTCTACTTTATTTTGAGAACTAATACTTTCACTTCTTAAGACAAGCTTCACTCCATACATAGGTATGTTAGCAAATGTACCTACTGTTCCTAATTTGAGCCATAATTCGTAATCTTCAATATGCCTTGTATCTGGAGACTCGCTATATCCACCAGTACTAAGTGCGGAGGATTTGATAAATAACACACTCGAGTGGGTAAAACAATTTTTATTTAAAATTTCACTTCGTATTTCTTTATCTGAGGTTGTATTATATTTTCTAAATATTTCCTTACCATTTTCATTTACTGCAATAAACCCAGTTCCAACCAAAACATGATCTGTATTTTCTACTAAAAATGCAACTTGCTGTTTAAGCTTATCTCTATCTACCCACACATCATCATCATCAATACGAGCGATATATTCACCTTTTGCTTCTTGTATTCCACGATTGAGGGTTTTTTGAATTCCTAAATTTGTTTCATTTTTTATATACCGAATCCGGCTATCTTTTTGTGCAAGACTACTCACAACAGCACACGTACCATCAGTCGAACCATCATCAATTACCAAAAGTTCCCAGTTCGTATATGCCTGCGCAAGCACACTTAAAATAGACGCTTCAATGCGAAGTGCTCCGTTATATGTAGGAAGAATGATAGAAACGAGCTTGTCCATATTACATTTTGATCCAATCAAGAGGAATCACATCACTCGCGTCGATAGACGCATCAGCAAACCATTGCTTTGGGCAGACAACTATTTTGCTCTTATTAGGAGAGAGCCACGCAGCCCACCAAGAAAATGAACTATTTGCGATAATGAAATGGTTGCAGAGCGACATAAGGAAAAGATTGCCTTCAGCTTTTTTCCCAGCGTATTCATCACCCACGTATGTCGTTGGTATATCGAACTGCACATTCTCTCGACACCATGCGATATCATCAGAGAACACATAGACGTGTCCTAGTGTAGTTTTACCACTAATCACCTCTACTGCATCTTTATAATATGTATTAGTAACCACTTCATGAGTTGCATTACCAACATAGTCCCCTCTTCTCACGTGTACACAGAGAGAATTTTGAGATTTAATTTCAAGAGCGAGTTTTTGGATATTTTCTGGTAATGCTTCTTTTACAATAAAATCTTTGCGAATCACCTCTTCAATATCAGAAAAATATTTTGGACTCTGCCAGTACCCATCAAGAAACAGGTTATCTCCTTTGTTAAAAATGGACGCATCAAAATTGAAACTTTTTTCTTGACCCTTGCTTTTGAAAAATTTTCTCACCAATGTGACAAAATACACGAAAAGTTTACTACTATAGAGTTTGTATAAAAATGGTATATCAGATTGCTCCGCGATATCAGCTTGAATAGTAAATACATCGAGGTCATACCCTCGCTTTGTTACACCTTTTAAATTAAGATCGTAAAATGAAGTATCAAGTTTTAATGGGACATTGTGACGTAATGACAGTGCTCTTCCACACGCATACTGAAACATTTGATTCCCCATTCCTCCTTTGAGTCGTACTATAATCATATCTATTTATTTGTTATATAGTTTTCAAGAAACCACTTGTAGGTCGACTCAACACCATCTCGTAACTGTATTTTTGCGTTCCAACCAAGTGAAGAGAGTCTTGAGACATCGAGTAGCTTACGAGGAGCGCCATCTGGTTTGGTTGTATCCCAAACAATTTCACCCTCGAAGCCAACAATTTCTTTTATCATCATCACGAGTTCTTTAATTGATACATCAACACCAGTTCCGACATTTACAAACATCGGACCTTTTTCATTTTCTTCTTTCGTTGGATTAAAATTATCCATAGCAAACAAACACGCCGAAGCTAAATCATCGACATGCAACAATTCTCGTTTTGGTGTTCCAGTTCCCCACACCGTGACGTCTTTTGCGGAAGAGACCTTCGCCTCGTGCATTTTACGCATAAGCGCAGGTAATACATGAGAACTCTGTAAATCAAAATTATCATTTTGACCATAGAGATTTGTCGGCATCAGTGCGATAAAATTCGTCCCATATTGACGATTATAACTCTGACACAATTTAATACCGGCTATTTTTGCAAGACCATATGGTTCGTTTGTTGGTTCAATAAGACCAGTCAGAAGATATTCTTCTTTCATTGGTTGATCAGCAAATTTTGGGTAAATACATGAACTCCCGAGGAAAAGTAGTTTGGTTACACCGTTTATTCGTGCACTCTCAATAATGTTTGTTTCAATAACAAGGTTTCGGTAGATAAAATCTGCTGGATAGGTATTATTGGCGAGAATCCCTCCAACCTTTGCTGCTGAGAGAAAGACATACTCTGGCTTCTCTTCTGCAAAAAATGCTTCTACATCTGACTGACGCAATAAATCAAGTTCTTCATGCGTACGCAAAAGGAGATTTGTGTACCCTTGGGTTTCAAGTGCCCGCACAAGTGCAGAACCAACGAGTCCTTTGTGTCCGGCAACATAAATTTTTGAATCTTTTTTCATATGTTATTTTAAATAGTCTTCACTTAATAATCGACGTTCTGTAAATTCACCATCAATCATAATTTTTATCAGTTCTTTAAAAGTGACATTTGGTGTCCAATTAAGTTTCTCTTTACATTTTGTGGCATCACCGAGGAGTACATCCACTTCACTTGGTCGATAATACGCTGGGTCAATACGAATTATCTCTTTACCTGTTTTCTCTTCTATCCCTACTTCATCAAGACCTGTTCCCTTCCACATAATCTTGTATCCCACCATCTCAGCTGCACACTCTACAAACTCCCGAACAGAGTGTGTTTCTCCTGTCGCAACAACAAAATCATCCGGTGTGTCAGCTTGAAGCATAAGCCACATTGCTTCAACATAGTCTTTTGCGTACCCCCAGTCTCTTTTAGCATCTAAATTACCAAGAAAAATTGTTTCTTTTTTACCGAGCACAATATCTACAAGTCCTTCCGTAATTTTTTTTGTAACAAACGTTCTTCCTCGCCTTGGTGATTCATGATTAAACAAAATTCCATTAGAAATGAACATATCATATGCCTCACGGTAATTCACACAAATCATATGTGAGAACACTTTCGCGCATGCATACGGACTGCGTGGATTAAACGGTGTTGTTTCTTTTTGTGGCATTTCGAGTACTTTACCAAACATTTCGCTTGATCCAGCTTGATAAAACTTTACAGGAAGTTTGCTCTCACGTACTGCATCAAGCAACCGCACAGTTCCAAGCGCATCGATATCTGTCGTGTATTCTGGAATGTCGAAACTTACACGCACATGACTCTGTGCTCCAAGATTATAAATTTCATCTGGTTTACTTTTTCGAATCACACTATTAATACTCTGAGAATCGGACAGATCTCCAAAATGAAGCAAAAGGTTTCTATTATCTGTATGTGGGTCTTGATAGATATGATCTAGTCTTCCAGTATTAAAACTCGAAGAACGTCTAATCATCCCATGCACTTCGTATCCTTTTGCAAGTAAAAATTCAGCCAAATATGACCCATCTTGTCCTGTAATTCCTATGATTAATGCTCTTTTTTTGTTTTCCATATTAAATACCATTATACACTTTTAAATCCGTAATGCCTTTTTCAAGAGATACTGACGGTTCCCAACCCAGAAGCTCTTTCGCCTTTAAAACACTCGCTATGGTGTGTTTTGGCTCTAAACGAGGGGGTATGTGTACCGTCTCACCGCTAATAAGCTCTGCGATGTAATTAATAGAAAAGTTTTTTCCCGTACCGAGATTCATCACTTCGCCATTACCCACCTTGCCTGAAGTCATAGCTTGTATGTTGGCTCTCGCTACATCTGTGACGTGGATATAGTCTCGAGTATTTGTCCCATCACCGACGATCTGCATCGGTTCACCTTTTTTCTTAAATTCAACAAAACGAGGAATGACAGATGCGTATGACCCGACAGCACTTTGCCTTGGTCCATAAACATTAAAATACCTAAAACAAACTGTCTCAAGTCCATATACAGTAGCATAGAGTTTCATATAGACTTCCCCAATATATTTTTGAGCACCATACGGGGATAATTGTCGCGCATCCACCTCCATCTCTTCTGTTATCGGCATAATATCTTGATTACCATATATCGCTGAAGATGAAGCAAATACAACTCTCTTCACTTTATTTACACGACACGCCTCAAGTACTGAGAGTAATCCATTTACATTAATGTCATTTGTCTCAATTGGATTCTCTAGCGAGTATTGAACTTGGGGTATTGCTGCTTCATGAAAGACACATACTGCATCTTTAAAGACAGGTATAAGCACTTCTGTATTCCTGATATCAACTTCATGTAAAGTTGCTTTTTGATTGAGATTTTCTTTTTTACCAGCAGATAAATTATCTATCACATGGACATCGTATCCACTTTCAATTAACATATCAACAATATGTGACCCGATAAACCCTGCTCCACCTGTAACGATTACTTTTTGCATACCTGAAATATTTACTTAAACTCTAAAAGCTTATCTTGGATAAGTTCAGTCACAATTTTAGGCATATCGTTATGCCCCTTCAATCTCTCTACCGCTTTCATGAAATTCTTTTTATCTTTCTTTTCTGAAAAATATTGGATAAAAAATAGGTACATATCATTATTTTCTTTTTTTTGAAATGAAAAATAAGCAGGACTTGAATCAAAAACAGTTTCAAGATTCTCAAAAGATTCTTCGTATTTTTCTTGGGTAAATAAATTAATAGCCAGAGCATACCCTACATCAATCTTTTGTGGATTGTACTCTAACACACTCCTCAAAAGAGTTTCTCCACGACTGACGAGTTCCATATCCTTAAGATCTTTCCCTGCATCAGTATACGTAATTGCGGTTGTTAATAAAAATTGATAGTCAGCTGGAACTTTTTCTAAATACCTGTCTGCTTGGGCAAGTGCAATACGCACAAGTTCAAGCGAATGTGGATCTTTCACTATATCTAACTCTTGCACAGATACAAGAAAATATGCTCGAATCGGTTTCTGAGCCAGAGTGAAAGGTTCAAAAACAGTATGCATCCAAGTACTCATAAACGCAGTATCCTTTGTTTTTTGTATTATATCGTACCGCCTCATTTGTGTATTTGCAATAATATTATTTTGAACATACCCAAAAATCAAGAGAGAAGTAACTATAAGGAAAAATGTCACCAGAAGGAGAGAGTTCCTCATAAATAGAGAAGTATATGCTACATTTTCTGAATACTCCCTATTATTCTCGACCTCTACTTCCGGTCCAATTACAAAAGCAAGAACAGAAAACAGTGCGAGCATTGTAGTAATATGATCAAACAAGAAAAAGAGATGAACTAAAAGCATCACACCAAAAGCAAGAAATGCGATGTGAGAATATGAAAAAGTTTTCTTTTTAAGAAATGATCTGAAGTAAAAAAGAAAAATCGAAAGATACGCCAACAGCCCAAGAAGACCAGTCATAACCAGCACATCTACGAACTTATTGTGAGCACGATCAAACCAAGTTATCTCATAGTCAAATTGCTTCGGGTTAAAATACTTTGTATATGCAACGATAAAATTCTCAGGACCCCAACCAATGAGTGATTTTTTAATACTTTCAGCTTGAGGATTCACTGAAGAAAGACCAATACGGCTCATCATTAATCTCGTTTGAATCGTATCATCGCTTGTATTCATAACTGCAACACGAGACAGACCAGGAACCTTATTCCATATTTCACTTTTTCTTGTTGAGATAAAGAGTGTAGAGAAAGCAAGAACAGCAACAAGAAGCAATAGAGCAATTTTACGAACAGGGACACGAAGATACTTCATCTGCTTACCTCGAACAATCACATAAGTAAGCACACAAAGAAATCCAACCACGAGGGCAACAAAAGTACCCCTTGTTTGTGTAATAAAAATACCTACGATAGAAAGAATAAGTGTTACGAAGGAAATATACTTCCAGAATATATTTTTAACCTGACTCAGGATAATAAGTGAGCAGAAAATTGAAAAAATGAGATAGCCAGCAAGAAAGCTCGGATTATCTAAAAAAGAACCTGGTCTTCCAGCACCTTCGAGTAACTGCATACACTGTTTAACCAAAACTGCCAAAGAAGCAAGGATATGTAATTTAAAAAAAATAAACCAATCTTTTTTCTCAAAAAGAAAAACACTCAAAAGAAAATAGAGGAAGAAGAATATAAGTGCAAGCAATCCTTCTCCTCTTTGAGCAGTACTCCAAAACGCAGTATAGGTATCAACAGCGAAAATAGTACTCACAACTGACAAAAAAATGAAAAGAAAAACTGAAAGAGCAAGAGGATTTTTCACAAGGCGCTTACTTTTCTGGATGATGGTTTCGCGATAGGTACTATCACGACTGACAGCTATGATAAAAAATACACTCGCAAACAAAATGGCCCCACGAAGAAATAGATTTTCACCCATTATAAAAGGAGAGAAAGCAGCAGGTGCGAACATAAACGGAGTAAAAGCGAGTGCCCACAAACATACCTTTGCTATCTTATTCATACATAAATACTAGCAAAAATAGAGGGAAAAAGCCATAAAATGTTACTTTAGTTTAAAATCAGGAATATCTTTCTGTGCCTGAGCTAAAGCTTCAGTATACAGTTTCTGATCTCCAATAATCTCTGCAAATTGAACCAGAAGTCGATGCGAAGACGCAAAGGTCGGATCAATGGCAATACCCTCCTTATAAGCATTTTCTGCTGATTTTAAGTCCCCTTTCCAGACATAGATCTGTGCCATACTCCAGTGCACATTTGGATTTGTTGGTGATAATTTTTTTGCTTTATTGAGTACCATTAGAACGTGATCAAACATCTCAGGATTTGCACTCATCTCATTCAGATATAATAATGTTCCGTATAAATGTGCAATAGTAATTGATAAACGATAATCAGTTGGGTTACGAACAGAGACTTCTTCAAGATAATTAATCAAACCAGTTAAATCCTCAACAACATACGGGAGGAGTTTTGTGTCGTTTTTGAATTGTGCTGGATTAGCTGAGTATTTTTTATACAGATCATCAGCAAGCCCTCCAACATCCCAAGCTTCACCAACAGAAGAACCAGAAAGAAGATCTTTGTACGCTTCTGCTCTTTTATTAATCGGCATAACAAATATCTCTGCATACGCTCCTGATTTAGATACAGGCATCTTTACAAAAAAGATAAGACAAGCAACACAGGCAAGACCGAGAAAACCGACAAGAAATACATCGTACTCTGAATCCGTGTACCTCTTTTTCAGTGGAACTGTTTGACCATCATCACCATACAAGCTGTACAGTATTCCTGTAATCATAAAAAGTGCTGTAAGAGATAGGTTTGAATCAAATGTCATTAAGTTATTTACAATATAGGCGACAAGAAGTCCTACAAAAATAGAAACTTGAATCTTTGTGAGTACACCTTTTTTGTGTAAATGCAACAATACATAAAACAAACTACCCAAAAAGAGAGCATATAAAATAATGAGCGGATATCCACCAGACACACCAAGATCATAATATTGATTGTGAGCACGATCCGCCCAACCTTCATAGCTATTCTCTACTCGGAGGATTTTTGGATTGAAATTCTCTTGAAATGCAATTTGATAATTTTCTGGACCGTACCCAAGAACAGGATTTTTATCTATTGCTTTTTGTGCAACATCCCAAAAAATAAATCGACTTCCTCGAGCTTGTTCTGCAAATTTGTTATGTAAGGTTGTATTTGGAGTAACTAATTGTACCCATAAAAACCCAGAAACGAGTACTGCTATGGTCGCAATACCAACACTCAATCCCCTGATACTTTTCTTGGAAGAAAGAAACATATAACCAACGACGCTTGCTCCAATACCACTGATAATTGCTAGTATTGTTCCTCGAGCAGTACCAAGAATACTTCCATCAGAAAAAAGGCGGTACAGACTCGCAAAAACTGGCGAGAATATAATAATGGCCATAGTACTGTAAATAAATAATTTTTTAGTTTTACTTATATTTTTACTACAGAGAAGAAACAAAGATACAGCCAGCGTAAACAAAAAATAACCGGCAGCAAGTGTTGAGTTACCCGCAAACCCTCCCCCAGCATCTGTTTTTAACACAGTAAAAGGTAAATGAAAGCCATCAACACCCATCCATACACTGAGAGCCAAGAGAGAAGACCCGGCAATAAAATACTGAAACAACGAAGTAACATACGTCATTCCAGATTTCTTAACAAGCGAGGCAGTAACGAGAGCAAAAGCAAAGACATGATAAAAAGTCAAAAGCCCTGTGCCCCGCCCAAGAGAAGACCAGAAAGCGAGATTGGGATTTACTGCATAGATTGTTGCAAGTGTCATCCAGGTTAAAACTACAGAAGGTATTGCAAACATAAGAAGTGTTTTCTTTGAAAGACGATACTGTCGATCCTTAAAAGCAACATAGAGCCATAAGAAAAAGAGAATTTCAACCACCCCATACATAAAAAATGTTTTTGATGAGATATGCGGAAATAGCCCACGACTCCAAAAAATGACCGGCATCAAAAGCACTAAAGTAAAAGAGAGGTATTCAAGCATGTTTTCTTTGAATGTATTCATACGCCGATTATATCAAAAAATCCCCACACCTACCAAACCATTATTTCAATATGTTTTAACTACTCATAAAAGGTAACCATTGGTACATACATTTATGTCTCTACACAATGTGTATTTGAAATCAAAAACACGATGGTTTGGTAGGTGTGGGGAAAAACAAAAAACCACCCAAATAGGGTGGTTTTTTGTTAACTCTGAAAAGTTTACCTTTCCATCAGTCTAATACTAAGTATTAGTTGTTGATGTATTGGAAAGCAGTTCGGTAGTTAGTTACAGGAAGTAGATCACTGTTTGTAGCAGTGTTGAGTGCAGCTTCTGTAAATGTTCGAATTGTATCCAATCGGAAACGAATTGAAGTATTATCAGTTGCTGCTGTCATTGTTACGTTAACAGTGAAGTTCTTTGTAACACCATCATCAAGACGGAAACCGTTTGATTCAACAGTTGCGTCTGAAGTTGAGAGTGTGATTGAAGTTGTAGCAGATACACTTTCTGTATTTGGAAGTGCTGCAGTTTCTACAACAAGAGCAAATGCGTTTGAAGCAGTAGCTGCTGTTGCGAGTTGTGCAGATTGTCCAATGTACAATGTATTACCAAATGCAGTAACTGCAACTGGAATAGTGTATGTACGTGAAGTAATGTTACCGTTTTGGTCTTCTGTACTAGCGTAAGTAGGAGTTCCCATTACAGTATTAACACCAGTTGAACGGAATGTCATTGTTTCACCCATAGCTGAACCTGTTCGGTCACCAGTTACGAGTTGATCACCATTCATATCTTCTATATCAAAGTAGTTAGTTGTAGTAGCTGCAACCAATGCTGAAGTGATTTCAGCTTTCAAAGTTGTACCTTCTGTGAAGTTTACATCAATGTCACTGATATCAGCGTAGATAACACCTTCTACTGTAGCATCTTTTTCTACAGAAAGATTGAGGTCATCGAAATTTTTAGTAGCACTAGAAGCTACGTTAGTTATTGTTTCATTGTATGTATTACCAGCAATCTTAAGAGTTACATTTGAAGTAACTTCATTAAGAGTATGTGATGTAGTAAATGTAACAGGAACTTGATCAAGCAACATGTTTGAACCTTGAGCTTTCAAAGTGAATCTCAAAAGTTCAACTTGGTTTGTATCAGATGTTGTAGAAACTTTAACAGTCTTTGCAGTCATGTTTGAAGTTGCAAGATTAACTTTCATTTCTACATCACTTGCTGTTGCGAGTGAAGCGAATTGGAAAGTCTTACTGATTAAACCAGTTGAGTCTGTCAAGATAGCACCTGTTCCATCACTGAAACGTGTACTTTCAAGAGTAGTTGTCCAAGTGTTTGAAGCGAGGTCTGTAGAATCAATATTTGCAGCTGCGTCAACTGATACGTAGAAAGTTTCTTTCTTATCAGCTTTTATAACAGCATTTGAAAGTGAAATTGATTTTGAGTAAACACCTGATGATTCTGAAAATGCAGAAACGTCAGCTGAACCAACTTTCGTTGAACCCATCCAAACTGAAACCTTAGTTGCGTAACGGTTAAGCTTGTCTGAGCCAGAACCTGTAGTCATTTCAAGGTTAAGTTTAACTGAGTTGATAGCGAGGTCAGAACCATTATCAGCTTCTACAGTGTATGCAAAAACTTTGTGGTCGACATCACCTTCTCCAACTTTTTCGTTTGAAATAGAAGAAAGAACTTCTACTAGTTGGATATCACCAGCACCACCAGTAACTACTGTTGTTCCAGCAGTACATGAAGCACCTGTAGTTGAACTAAAGAGTGCACCTGCTGTACATCCAGCTACTGTTGAAGTAGCAGTTGCACAAGATTGACCAGTTGTTGTACTGAATCCTGTTGTTGAAGTACATCCAGTTGGAAGAGTTCCACCTGTTGATACTGTTCCACAAACGTTACCGATTGTAGAAGCTGAGTTACGTGACATGTTACCGAAGTAACCTGTTGAAGGAACACCAGCTTTAGTTTGATACTTCATAACAGCTGCTTTTGTAGCCATTCCAAAGTATGTTGATTCGAAACCTTTTGAACCATTTGAACCTGTAGTCACATCAAGTGCTGTATCAGGACAAGCGTTCAAAAACATTTGTAGCCCTCGTACATTTTCACCAGTTGATCCAACCATCATGTTGGTAGTGAAAGTAGCTGTTGAAGCGTTTGCTGTAAGAGCAAAAGCAGCAACAAACATTGATGCGAGAGTTAATTTAAAAATTTTACTCATATTTTATAAAACGCACTTATAATTGCTTTCGACTTTTGTGCAATTTTGGTGTGCGTGCGTGTGATAAATCACACTCATCCAATGAAGCTTTTTTAAAAACATAATTATTCTTAAAAATGAATCTATGAATGTTTGGTAGAATTCTCTACCTTGTCGACAAGGTCCGATCTGGGTCACCCCATATCGAATCTATGTGCGATGCGAACATGTTATTTTCGACATGAAAAACATATCAGAAGAACATACGATACTCGGTATCAATATAGTATGCCTATTTTGTTTTTAATGATCGAACGTCAGATGTTGTGCACCTCACGCGTAATGTACCTATGCTAAACCTTGCGGTCGCATAAATAAACTACTTGTATATAATCTCATATAACACGTTAAAATGCAACAGAGATTACATATACTCTGACGGGACAGATTGGGAAATATTACAGTGAGGATATAGGTTTTAGGTGGTAGGTTGTAGGGTAGATTTTAGTGCTCATCAAGACACAGCGAGGGTGGACCTTTGTCCAACCTCGCTGTGTCTTTTTCTACCAGCTACAACCTGTAGCCTGCACCCTACGTTACTCCATGTCCTTTAGAAAAAAGTAGCGACTCCAGCGACGGTCCCCTTCTTTTCGGAGGTATCCGTCTTTAATCAAATCATTGAGTTCTCGCTGAATAGTCTTCTCACTACAGTTGCCAATATGATTCAAAATGTCCTTTAGACTTGATTGCACCTGAGCTTGAGTATTATCTTTAATAAACTTAAGGATAGTCTTCTTTCTATGATTTTTATCTTGAGAATTTTTTGATTCAAGAAGTATATTTTTTGCAGAATGTCCTATAGAAGAGATTCTATTGAGGGGCATTTTTTGTCCTATAGAAACTGGTGGTTTCTCTTTTTTATCGGTCACTATTTTTTGATTTTTATCATTGAGCTTTTGCATTTTTTGTCCTATAGAATTTTGAATATTTTTCTTATCGGACAAATTACTTATTCCATTTCCATAATTCATGAGGGGGAGAAAATCGAGATCTTCGCCAAAGAAATTTTCATCAAAGAGTGGTGATACAACACCGTGCTCTTTCGAATAGTATTCCTTGTATCCATCAACATATTCTACAAGAGTTTTTATAAACATATCCACTTCTCGATCAAATAAATTTTTACTTTCAGGGGAGAGGATACCTTGGATCACAACACCCTGAGTGAGTGTTTTGAGTTCTTTAAGGACATACGAAATCTCTGAAGCAACATGAGCATGATGCTCGTTTTCTCGTGGATGGAGCATATAGGACATTTCAAGAAAATCTATACCAAGATACTGCAGTCTATCGGTCATATTTTTATGAGACACGTACTTCGTGAGAAGAAACACAGCGTGATATATCCGATCAGCCTTATCGGTCATTTTTTTAAATATATCTTCAAAATGTGTGTATATTTTAATATTACTCTGTATATTGTGTGGATTTTTTTCGTACATGAATGTCTTTTAGGTTAATAAAAATGTCCTATAGATCTTCTCTGGTATATCGCATGGATATTTCTTCAAAGAGATATTCTCTGAGAACTGACCTTTAAAAAAATACGTGCCAAGCTACTCTTTTGATTCGCCCATTATACATGTCCTTTAGAATTTGTCCAATAGAAATAGAGACTCAGCTAGACACAACAATCTCACCTCTACCTCCGTAGTCTGTGAATGAGAGAAGAACAGGCACAAGTCTTTTGGTTCTTCCCATAGGCTCGAACTGAAATGAGTTTGGAAGTTATCCACAGTTCGTGGATATGCTATAATAAGCAAACGCTGAATCAGTCTCAATTTTCCCGAACGAAAACAATATGTCGACAATTAATTAAAAAGTAACACATTTACTACAGAAGAAACATACACTCATTCTGTAATAAAATTTTGGCGGATGAATCAAAAAAAATTAAAAAAAAATGAAGATGAAGCACCAATTCCAAAAATTATCCAGCAAGGACTAGAACATAGTATGAACCCTGAAACAAGAAGAATTGTGAGTATGCTCGTTTTTTTCCTCGTCGGAATTATTTCACTCCTTGGAGTATTTAATGCAGGTGGTATTGTCGGTGAAGCACTCAAAAATGCTTTCAAATATGTCTTTGGTTTTTTGTATTTTATTATTCCTTTCTTTTTCCTGTATTTTGGAATGAGGCTCATAAAGAGAAAAACATTACTTCCTGGTGCACGTATTTTTTGGGGTGGTGCACTTTTTGTCATCACACTACTTGGACTTGAAACACTCTCCATATTTACACGACAAGGAGGATTAATTGGAGAAGTTACTGTGTCACTCTTTTCAAAACTATTTGGAGTCATTGGGGCAATAACCACACTAGCAATCGGGCTCATTATTTCATTTATGATTCTTTTAAACACTCGCCCTGATTTCACACTCTTGTTAGAAAAATTAAAATCATTCTTTACAAAACTACTCAAAGGAGGACTCTCTTTTGGAAAAAGTTCTATTCACCAGCTCTCACTACCAAAAGAAGATGACTATAGTGACGAAGGTCTCGAGATACATGAATCAATAGAAACACCGACACAAATGAATGATGTAAAAACAAAAAAAATTGTCGCTCATTCAGACACAGAAGAAGAAGACGTACCCGCCCCGAAAGCAAAAAAAAGAGACAGTGGAACATATGTCTTCCCTCCTACAGCACTCCTCTCTCGAGATCAAGGTAAGCCAAATACGGGTGACATCAAAGCAAATGCAAATATCATAAAACGAACACTGCAAAATTTTGGAATAGAAGTAGAGATGGATGAGATCACCGTCGGACCGACTGTCACCCGCTACGCTCTCAAACCAGCAGAAGGAGTGAAACTCTCTCGTATTGTTGCACTTCAGAGTGACTTAGCACTCGCGCTCGCTGCCCACCCTATTCGTATTGAAGCACCAATTCCTGGTAAATCACTCGTTGGTATTGAAATACCGAACAAAGCAAAATCAATTATTGGGTTCTCAAACCTTATGGAAGATCCACTCTTCAAGAACGATCCGAAGCCACTCTTGGTTGCGCTTGGGAAAAATATCTCAGGTAAAGCTCGTTTTGCAAACTTAGCGAAGATGCCACATGCACTCATTGCTGGAGCAACTGGTTCAGGAAAATCTGTCACGGTACATGCGATTATTACATCGCTCCTCTATCGAAATAGTTCAGATGATCTGAAGTTTATCTTTGTTGATCCGAAGCGTGTTGAACTCACGATGTACAATGGACTTCCTCACCTCCTCACCCCTGTCATTACTGACCCAAAGAAAACCATTATGGCACTCAAATGGGCAGCAAAAGAAATGGAGAAGCGTTATGATATTCTTGAAAAAAGTAAAGTCCGAGATATTGCTTCATACCATGAAAATATCTACAACAAACGTAAAAATGACGAAATAGACAGAATGCCGTACATTGTGATTATTATCGACGAATTAGCTGATATTATGTCTGCCTACCCACGAGAACTCGAGAGTGGTATCGTCCGCCTTGCACAAATGTCTCGAGCAGTTGGTATTCACCTGATCCTCTCAACTCAACGCCCAAGTGTAAATGTCATTACCGGACTCATCAAAGCAAACGTTCCTGCTCGTGTTGCACTCCAAGTTGCGAGTCAAATAGATTCACGAACTATTATCGATCAACCAGGTGCAGAAAAGCTTTTGGGAGCTGGAGATATGCTCTATTCTTCAGGTGAAATGTCTAGTCCTGAACGTATCCAATGTGCCTATATTACAGAAAATGAGGTGAAAAACATTGTTTCCTTTATTAAGGATAATAATGATATACTAAGTGAAGATATCAATCTTTCTCCAGGTGCACTTGGAAATACAGATGGAGTATTTTCTGCAAATGTTGATGGAAATGATGACGATGATTTATATGAAGATGCTCGAGCGACCGTAATGGAAACAGGTAAAGCATCAACATCATTCCTCCAAAGGAAGCTTGGTGTTGGATACGCACGTGCTGCACGATTGATCGATATGATGGAAGAACGTGGAGTGGTTGGACCAGGTAATGGTTCAAAACCACGAGAAGTGTTGCAAAAAAGTGTAGCTGAAGAAAAAGAAGAATTCGAAAACTAGGTATATGAAAATAAAAATAATTACTATTTGCATCATAAGTATATTTACAGTCTATGGACTCGCGAAGTCTAGTGATATATTTTTTGGAGCACCTGTTTCATTTGCTATAAAAAATGAAAGTACCGCACGGATGGCAATCACTGGTAATGCAAAACACAGTAAAGAGATTTTCATCAACGGAGATGAAACAATGGTAAACACACAGGGTGATTTTAAATACGAATTTAGTCCCCTCCCTGGTGTAAACATCGTCACGCTCGTTACGAAAGATACCTTTGGTAATACACAAAAGAAAACCCACACATTTGTTTATAATAATACGCAGGAAAATAAAACTGCACAGAGATAATAACTATGGCACTAAAAAAAGCAAAAAAAGAAGTAGTCTTAAAAACAACCAGCTCCCCTATTGAGGACACAATCAAATCAATCCAAACAAAATTTGGTGAAGGTGCGATTATGAAACTCGGTGATGCTCCAAAAGTAGATATTGGTGTGATTCCAACAGGGTCACTTGGTCTTGATATGGCGCTCGGTATCGGTGGAGTTCCACGAGGACGTATTATCGAAATATTTGGACCAGAGTCATCTGGAAAAACAACACTTGCTCTTCATATCGTCGCAGAAGCCCAAAAACAAGGTGGTGTATGTGCTTATATTGACGCAGAACACGCAATGGACCCAGAATATGCGAAAGCACTTGGTGTGAATATCAACGAACTTCTTATCTCACAACCAGATACAGGAGAACAAGGACTTGAAATTACTGAATCACTTGTTCGGTCAGGTAAAATTGCTGTTATCGTTATTGACTCAGTTGCAGCGCTCACTCCAAAAGACGAGATCGAAGGAGATATGGGTGCTCATCATGTCGGGAAACAAGCGCGCCTCATGTCACAAGCACTTCGAAAACTCACTGCTATTGTTGCTCATTCAAACACTGTGGTGATCTTTATCAACCAAATCCGTATGCAAATCGGTGTGATGTTCGGAAATCCAGAAACAACTCCTGGAGGAAAAGCACTTAAATTCTACACTTCTGTTCGTCTTGATATCCGTCGTATTGCACAAATAAAAAAAGGTGAAGAAGTGGTGGGTGGTCGTACTCGTGTCAAAGTAGTCAAAAACAAAGTCGCAGCACCATTCAAACAAACTGAATTCGATATTATTTATGGTGAAGGAATATCATTGGAAGGAGAAATCCTTGCCCTTGGTGAGAAACTCAACCTGATCACCAAATCTGGTTCATCATATACTTATGTACGACCAGATGATAGCAAGAAAGGAGCAGACGAGAAAGAAGTAAAACTCGGACGTGGTTATGATGCAAGTCGTACATTCCTCAAGGAGGACAAAAAGCTGACCGATGAACTCTTAAAAGAAATTAGAAAACGTTTTGATCAGATACAGGTTGCAAGTTCAGGAGAATAAAATAAAAAGAATTCCTAATTAAAAATTTCTAATTTCTAATTAAAACAAAGCAAAAATACAAAAAGCAATGCGACCATAGGTCGCATTGCTTTTTGTATTTTAATTAGAAATTAGTTATTAGAAATTCTTAATTCTATGTTTATACTCCATACGCTTCTTGAAGTGTCGTGAGCCCAGAGAGTGCCTTAATGAGTGCATCTTCTCGAAGTGTAGTCATCCCTTTTGAACGAGCTAATTTAAAAATATCAGGTTCTACTGGACTCTTGAGAATCACTCTTTCGAGATCTTTATCAACAGTCAAAGCCTCCATGACAGCCATACGTCCTTTCATACCTGAAGGAAATTCTTTACTTGGAATTGGTTCATACGTACATGGAGCATCTAAAGGAATGAGCTTCCTTACTTCCTCAGGAAGGTCTTCAAATTGCTTGATAATGAGAGCGCGAGTAGCTTCATCAATCGGTAGCTCTTTCTTCGGACCAGGAGCAAAAGTTCGTACAAGACGCTGACCAAGAGCGAGTGTGAGTGTCGGCGCAATCAAATACGGATCAACTCCCATATCAATTAAACGAGGAATAGCTCCAGTTGCAGTGTTGGTGTGAAGTGTTGAAAACACAATGTGACCTGTAAGCGCAGCTTGAATAGCAAGACTCGCTGTTTCAGCATCACGAATTTCTCCCACCATGATCACATCCGGGTCTTGACGGAGGATAGATCGAAGTCCAGCAGCAAATGTATATCCAATATCAGCCTGCACCTGAGACTGAGACACTCCGGGCATGTGATATTCCACAGGATCTTCTAGGGATACAACGTTCTCAGTATCTCGATCAATTTCATTTAACATAGAAAACAAAGTAGTAGACTTACCGGATCCAGTTGGACCAGTCATCAGAATAATTCCATATGGTTTATCGAGCGCTAATTTAATTGCATCAGTAGTACTTGGTCTCAAATGAAGCTCACTGAGTGATTTTACCCCTTTTTCAGCATCCAAAATACGCATCACCACCTTTTCTCCATAATAGGTTGGGAAAGTAGACAGACGAAAATCAATTTTACGACCACCAATTTGAGCTGAAAAGCCAGAGTCTTGTGGCCTTCGTTTTTCATCAAAACGAAGTTTCCCGAGAATTTTAATACGTGCAACAACCCCAGCAGAAACATTCAACGGCAGGTTGAGTACCGTATTGAGTGATCCATCTTGCCTAAAACGAACACGCACATCTTTACCAGAATTTTCAATGTGTATATCAGATGCATCCTTTGCAACAGCATCGTGCAAAATAGAGGACACAATTTTAATAATTGGAGCATCTTCAATAATCTTTTCTTCATCAACAAGCTCTCCTTTTTTTTGCTTACGCAGAATAGATGGATCATCAAGAGACACAAGGTCAGCACTCTCAAATTCAGTCAATGCCTCATCAACCTTATCAGAAAAATTATCGTAGTTTTTAAAAATAGCATCAAATACTTTTTGGGAGATAAGATAGTAAGCAAATGGCATACCAAGTTTCGCAACAATAAACTGTAGTGCGTCATTTGCTTGAATATTTGCTGGATCAACAACACCAACTTCAAGTGTGTTGTCAGTAACACCCAAAGGAACACAGTTATAGTACCGAGCAGATTCTTGAGGAATGTATTTTAATACTTCAAACGAAACATCTTTAGGATCAACATCTTTTGAAGGAATACCGTAAAAATCACTCTTTAAACGAAGTATTTGCTCCACAGTAAGTCCTTTCTCAATAAGCAGACTCTCTACATTGCCTTGGTGGGTGTCATTAAGTTCTTTAACAAACTCATCAAGTATCTCATTTGATATGATACCAAGCCGAGTTAAGTGCTGTAAAAATTCCATAATAATTAAAGTTTAGGTGTCTTAAAAGACTGCGTGTCCCCTGTTGTAATTTTACCGTCTTTTGTCTTAACTACAGCACGATAGTAATACACAGTATTTGGAGTAAGTTTAGTAATCGTATACGTAAATGTAGAACTTGTACCTTTTACTGCTATAGGTGTTTTATTTTCAAAAGGAGGTGTCGCTAATTTTCCCCATTCAAAATATTGCTCTACTGTATCAGTGAGGGTATTTTCACCGACCAATAAACCACTTGAAAGAGTCGCACTAGTTACAGGGTTTGTTTTAATATACCCGGTCGTTGTAGTTGCACCCGATGTGACATATTCACCAGAAGATTCGTCACCAATAGGCAGAAAAGGGTTACTTCGGCCAACAGATTCATCGAGACGCTGTTCAGCATCAGCGGCAAGAGAAAAATCTTTGAGAGAAGTAAACTCAACTCGAGAAAATAGATTACTCGAGAGTTTAATACTGTTGATACTAAGCAGAAGTGACAAAAGCTCTTGGATATTCTCTTTTTTTACAGGAGCATCACCTGCGTCCCCGGCACTCACAGTGAGTCCATTTTTAGTTTCAGCGACAGGCCCTATATCTTGTCTCGGAGCAAATGTTTTATAGATAAAAAATATTGTTACTAAAATAAGACCGGTAATTGTAATTTTTTTTACTGTTTTATTCATATATTAACTCTTTAACCAGTACGTTTGTACCTTAAGAACATATTTAAGATTATTCCCCTCTTTTGGAACAATCTGCAATTGCTGAATGTCTACAATACGAAGACTCTTTTCAAGATCACCCAAAAAAGCGATAAAGTCACTATATGTACCAATAAGTGTAAATTCTAATTCAAAACTTCCGTATTCTTTCTGATTTTCAAGTTCTTGTATTTTTGGATTTACAGGTTTTGCATCCTTCGCAGAAGCACCATCAGTACTTGCTGGGGCACCACCACTCACCGCACCTAACGAAGCTATTTTTTTATTTGGATCATATTTTGGATCTTCAAATGCAAGATTGTGTACACTTGTTGCAAGATGTTCAATTTCCAAAATAAGCTTCGTACTATTCACATCATCTGGCATTAAAATATTGAGACGATTCAAATCATCTTTCTGGAATTTATTTTTTAAATCGAGAAGTTCTTCTCTCTTCTTGAGTAATATGGTTGAGTTTTGTACTGCTTTGTCATATTCAGCAACTTCTGCTTTTCTATCCTGAACTGCTTGATACTCATTTTTAGTAAAACCAAAAAACACACCAGCTGAGGCAAGAAGAATAAAAATCGGTAACATAAATTGTATCATAGGAAGCTAATTTGTGGTTTGACCATTACTAGTAATAGGAGGTATAGCAACTGGAGTAGACACAGGAGTCGCTTCAGGAAATGCAGCAGGTGGTGGAAGTGGTGTAGTTCGAGAACCAGATTGTGTTGCTTTCATAATATAGTTGGAATATTCAATTAAAATAGGACTTATGTCGAACATCAGGTTGAAAGTCACACTTCCATCCTTACTATTTACTATATCTGAAAAAATCGCGTTACGTACGTATTGATTATCTGCAAGTTTTTTAGACTGGAGTGCCACATAAGGAAGAGATTCGGCTTTACCAGCAAGACGTACTTGTATTTTAGAGGACCCACCAGTTCCAGTCACTGAATGACTAAACTGTGTGTACTGAACTTTCTTTAGAGTATTTGCATTGAGCACATTGACGAGTATTGGTGATACTGTCGTATGATTATTGAGAACTTTTTCTGCTGTATTAATACGTTTATCAAGTTGTTGTAAATCAGTAAGAGCCACTTGATCAAACTTCTCCCGAGCAGCTTTGAGGGTATTTTGTGATTTAATCACTTCTGCTTTTAGTTGGTTATTCCAAACATAAGTAAGAACAGAAAACCCGAGAACACAGAGAAGAACAACACTCGCAATGACGGTAAAAATACTCATCGTTGTACTACTACTTGAACGAGTGGTCACGAGTGATTTTTTTGGAATGAAAGATGTTGTTTGAAAGGTTGGTTCCATAGTTTTATTTTAGTATAAATAGAGCGTTCTGTTAAGCAATGAGTCCCCAGAATACCTACTGAATTTTTCGAAGTGCTACCCCGAGTGCGACTGAAAACTCAGGACCAATAGAATCCAAAACTGGTGTCAAAAAAGCTGGGGCTTCTACCTTGGAAAATGGATGGGCGATAATGACTTCAGCTGTAAAACGCTCCCTTGCAACATCAAGGATCCCTTTCAACAGAGCTCCACCCCCAGAGAGAAATATCTTTGATATTGTTTTATTACTTTTCTTTTCGTAGTTAAAGATAACGCTTGAAGTTTCAGAAAAGATGTAGTTGAGTGAGAGAATAATAATTTCATCAATATTTTTTGCATTGGGGTCTTTATACAGTCCGTAGGTACGCTTGAGTTCTTCAGCATCAGCGAAAGAGAGACTGAGTGATTGTGATATTGCGCGAGTCATATCAACACCACCACGTCCAACAATATGAAACGTTCTTACGATACCGTATTCCACAATAGAAAGTTTTGTCTTCCCTGCCCCAAAATCAATAAATAAAATTGGACTCAAATCATTTCCAATAACAGAACGAATGGCAGAAAATACTTCGAGCTCAAACATTGGATTAATAATTTTTGCTTTACTTAAAATATCATTGTATTGAGAAATTGTATCGTTATGAATCGCAACCGCCAATACTTCATTTTTAGGAGCAACATGGGTATCACCTTTTTTATCAAATACAGACTCTTCTTCTTTTGGGATTACCCAATAATCAAGAAGTACTTCAGATATTGGTACTGGTATAAATTTACGTGCTTCAGTTGGAACAATGCTCTGGTACTCTTTTTCACTAATATTTGAAGGAAGCTCAAGAGTAAACAGTAAGCTGGAACTCGATGGTATCGCAACCCCTCCATCATAAACCGTCACACCAGACTCACGAATAATATCAGAGAGTGCCTGGACTATTTCAGGAACGGCAAGCGTAGTCACAGACCCGACAGGCTCTTTTTGGTACGGACCAAGTGCAAGTGTGCCGTATGTTTCTAAAATAGCTTTTCCTCCTTTCTTTTTGAGCTGTACAATCTTAATTGCAGACACACCAACATCAATACCAATAACACTCTCGGCTGTTTTTTCAGAAGAGAATAGTTCTTTGGCTTCTTTTAGAATATCATCAAACAGATGTGTCATTTGTGTTAAAGGTTACGATAGGTTAAAAATACGTTATACTTTATATACGACTCCGCATATGTATAGTATACAGTATATTTTTAAAAAAATCTTATTTCCACAACACTGTATTGTGTGCAAAAGAAATGATCCACTCTGTGATTCATGCGCACAATCACTTATTGGTATACCCCACATTCACAGAGAGAAAAAATACACGGAAATCACTCTACTCCCCTACAAAAATAGAAATGTTTCTAACATTATTTGGGAACTTAAGTATAAAAACAACCAAGCACTACGAAAAAAAATTGTTTTAGCTACTCGTACAATACTCAACAAAGAGCTCTCACTCATCCTTCCCCAACAAACAAATCATGTTCACTGCATCAGTGTTCCTAAAAATAAAACGGATACTCTTAAACAAAGGGATTTCGATCACGGGCTGTTATTAACAAAAGAATATGCAAAACAACTTCCCTACAACGTATCGATACTGACTGGCTACCTCTCAAAAGAGACTACACATAGACAAGTAGAACATACAAAACGTCGTGATCGTATCCACCATATAAAAAATTCCATCACACAAACAGAAAAAATGAAAAACGTACCAAAAACCAATATACCTCTTATTATTATCGATGATGTAACAACAACAGGTGCAACTCGAGATGAGATGATTCGAGTAATGCACTATACATATACTGGTACCATTGTATTTATCGCGCTTGCGCACTAACGCTATACCACACACCTCTCTTGTGCTACTATTAGGGATGTATGAAAAAGAGCACAAGAACCTGCGTTGAATGTGGAAACAATCAGACAAACCACACACTCACCTGGTTTGGAAACACAACAGGAATCCTTTTTACTCCATTGGATAAAGTTCTCGTGAATAACTTTCTAGGAAAACTCCTCGGACGAAGTATCGATCGGATGACGAAACCATACTTACAAATTCTTCATACATGTCATTTAATACGATGGAATACCGATAGCACTAAAGCACTGACAAAACGCTCAGAAGTTATTTGGGATGAAGCAAAAAAAAGAGGAATTACCATGAAGCAACTCGTTATCCTTAACAAACCTGTAGAATTTTATACTGCGACTTTAAAAAACGGGCGTCAGTTATTTTTCGAAAGTGTCCCACAAACAAAAAAAGGATTTATCGAAAGTTATGCGTGGATGGATGACAAAAGTATTCTTAAGAAGAAATTACAACAAAAGAGCATCGCGACTCCATATGGAGGGAGTGTCTGGACTTTTAATCAAGCAAGAAAAATTTTTAATGCAGTACAAAAGCCGGTGATTATTAAGCCACGAGTTGGTTCACGAGGTCGTCACACAACAACATTTCTCTACACAGAAGAAGATTTAAAAAAAGCATATGATAGTGCAAAAAAATTATGTTTTTTTGTTGTTGTTGAAGAACATCTCATTGGGAGTGTGTATCGAGGGACCTGTATCAACGGAGTGCTCTATGGGGTTCTTGAAGGAATGCCTCCACGAATTACAGGAGATGGTATTTCAACTATCACAGAACTTATTACAATAAAAAATGAAGAAAGTAAAAATTCAACGGTCAAAGCTGTAGTAAAAAATGACAAACTCTCAACATTCCTATCACGTATCGGTTACACCGAAGATACAGTACTCCCAAAAGACATCACGATAGATGTATCAGAGAAAGTCGGACTCTCTTACGGTGGAGATAGTCGTGAACTCTTCCCTGAAACACATCCAGAGATAAGAAAAGAGATCGAACGAGCAGCGGTTATGGTTGACGCGGGAGTCATCGGCTTTGATTTCATTATTCAAGATCCAACAAAAGACCCAGCTAATCAAAAATGGGGTATTATAGAGTGTAATTCCCTGCCGTTTATTAATTTACATCATTTCCCAAATACAGGAGAACCAGTAGATATCGCTCAACACATCTGGAACGAAATAGAAAAACAAACTCAAACTAAAAAATAAAAACCCTACGAGAGGGTTTTTATTTTTCTAAGAAAATATTTTTTCTTATTTGTTTGACATTTCTCTTGAAACTTTATCCAAAAGACGTGAAGCATGTTCCTTTCCACCGAGTCCAAGTGCAAGACCTCCACCGAGTGCGAGCATCAAGACGAGTCCAGTGAATAGTGTACCAAAGAGTTCACGTCCAATACCGAGTTGAGAAAGAGCAACCATAAATGCAAATATCCAGATAGAATATTTTGCAACAGTTGCGAACATCATTGAGTGACGTCCAGCATCTACTGATTTTGCTCCGACAGTAACGATACCAGAAACAAAGTTAGATACATACGCTGCTGCGATAAGAACGATACTTGCAACGGCTACTTTTGGAAGAAAGCCAGTGATAAGTGTTACAAGAATAGCATTTAAATCACTGAGACCAATGATATTAAGTGTTACAACGAGTCCAACAATAATCACAAACCATCTAACAATCCATCCTAGAAATGAAGATGCAGAAAAACTTACACCTGCCTTTCTTGAAAGATCATCAAGACCAACACTGTCGAGTAGACGATCAAGCTTAATAGTAACGAAAAGCTCTTTTACAGCTCTTCCTAAGAGTGACCCAAGTACCCATGCGAGTACAAAAACGAGAAGCGCGACTATCAGATTTGGCACAAAATTTGCAAATCCGAGCCATACGTTTTGAAGAGATGAGGTGAATACCTCTGCCCAGCTTTGATTCATATTATATTATATTAATTATTAATTTGAAACTTTATGCCGACGCACAAAGGTCTCTAGACTAAGTATATCAATTTTAAGAAAAGAAGTAACTAATCTGTGGAAAACCCCCACACCTATCCTGCCATTATTCCAAAGTGTTTTAGTTCAATAAGGAGAAAAAAGAGATGCGCGATGCAGACAAGTGATCTATTTCAAAAATGTACTGTTGGAATACAAAAACACAATGGCAGGATAGGTGTCGGGAGAAAAGTCCAGTACTAGTTTTTAGTGCGGAGTTTTTAGTTTATAGAGAAAACAGAGCACAAACATACAACAGCAGGGCGACCAAAGGTCGCCCTGCTGTTGTGTTTTCTATACCCTGCAACCTACCACCTATTCCCTAACTTAGTACGTCATCTGGGGAATTTTTGAGAGAACGTTTTTATCAACAATCCTAATGTGAGAGAAATCAACGACATCCCTGATAAGTTTATCGTACATATGTGCTCGATAGAGAAAATCCGGTGTTTCAAATGAAGCGTAGGTTAATTCCCTACCAATTTCTGATTCGAGCTTTCGTATAACTTCTTCAATTTTCTGTTTCTTGAGTTTTTTACCAACAATAAGAAGATCAATACGTGTATTTGAATCAGGAATAAAAAAACCAGTTGCAATAAGTAATTCGACTGACCCTACCCCATTAAATCGTTTTTTTAAAGACTCAGCGGTATTTTCGCTCTTTGGAGACAAAATAGAATAAAGTTCATTCTTAAACATACACTTAGGATTAAGTGTATAAATAACAACAACTTTCTTTGCATTACGAACTGTCTTGATTGTTTTATTTTGTTTTTTAACAAGTGTTGATGATAAAAGCCAGATAAGATCTCTTTTAACTATATCTTTCTTGATTTTTGTTTTCTTTGCGATTTCTTCGACAGTAAAAGGCACTTCAGGGTGCATCAAAAAAAGCCTCATGACTTTGATTCTCTGTATTGAGCCAAATAGTTTCCCTAATATTTCCATTTCTATAGTATACAACAAAAAAATCTGTGCAACAATACAAAAGAGCGCAACCTACGGTTGCGCTCTTTTGTATTTACCTCTTGTTTTACCATTTGGCATTTAGAATCTAGGATTACTTGAGTTCAACCTTTCCTCCTGCACCCTGGAACGCTCCGGTAGAGCATTCCGAGTACTCCCGGAAAGTTTGAATGAAATAGTAAACTATTTTAGTTCAACCTTTCCTCCTGCATCCTCGATAGCTTTTTTCAAAGCTTCAGCTTCTTCTTTCTTTGCATTTTCTTTCAAAGTTGAAGGAATACCGTCAACGAGGTCTTTTGCTTCTTTAAGTCCAAGAGCAAGAGCTTCTTTAACTACTTTCATAACACCAATTTTTTGTTCACCTGCTGCTGTAAGTACAACAGTAAATGAATCTTTTTCTTCTGCTACAGCACCACCTGCAGCTGGAGCAGCTGCAACAGCAGCAGCTGATACACCGAACTTTTCTTCAATAGCTTTTACAAGCTCGTTGAGTTCAAGAACTGATGCATTTTCTAAATCATTAAGGAATGAATCGAATTTTGACATATTTTTTTAAAAATTAAATTTATAATTATTTTGTTTTTGCGACTTCAGAAATACCAATTGCAAGAGATTGTATTGGAGACTTGAGAAGGTATGCAATTTGTGAAAGTAATACTTCACGAGATGGGATAGTTGCGATACCAGTCATTTGAGCAGCATCCATATACTTCCCTTCAAACACTCCACCAAGAATTGCAATTTGATCTTTGTGAGTCTTACTAAATTCATGCACAAGTCGTGCTGGAGTTAGTAAATCAGCACTGTACGCAATTGCAACTTCACCTGGAAGTTCTGGATACTCACCCTCGTGGTTAGACGCAGTAAGTACACGTTTCAAAAGTGTTTTCTTAAGAACAGTAAAACCAACGTTTTCAGCTCTGAGAGCTCTCCTTAGTTCTATTGTTTCTTTTACAGAAAGTTTCTTGAAACCGACAAAAACAACAGATTGTGCATCAACAATTTTCTCGGAAACGAGAGTAATCAATGATGCTTTTTTTTGTTTTGATATTGCCATATGTTGATTAAGAATAAAAGACTTAATAAGTCATTTTATTTCTTAATTGTAAAATAAAAAAATCGACCTAATAAAAGCCGAAATTCTTATACACGTAGTGTCATTAGATATTTCTACCTCGGCTGGATTTACGGAAAGAATGTAGTCCTCTCCACCGGCTGTCTTCGGCTTATACTCTATATATACCACACATTATTAAAAAATACAATTAATTAACGCGATCCAAGATCTCCCCAATCACCGCAGGAAGTTCTATCGTCTTTCCCCCTTTTATTTTACAATTCATCTCAGATAGATCACATCCATACCCTATATACAAGCTCACGAGTCCCAAGAACCCAAGACAGCAAAGCGCAAACAATGTACGTACTAAATGTGTCGTCATATACCTCTAGTATATCACACCTATGAACGTTCTTTAAGAAATGAGTACAATGCTTTATGGATATCAAGTGTTACTTTTGAAATAGGTTGATTACCATTAATCTCTTTAAATGACGCATGGTCTTTAAAATAACTCACACTCTTACTTACTTGGTCTTTGTGCCATGCGATACGTCTTTTCAAATACAATACATCATCCTGATTACGCAGACGCGACAAACTTCTTTTTTTTACTTCTGTATCCGGAAGAGAAATATACAGTACAACATAGTCATCTTTTTTTTCTTTCATTAACTTATGGAGCAACTGTGCTTCTGGTTTTAATCGTGGATTACCTACAAATAAAAGTGTTTTATTTTTGGGAACCTTCGAGACATGATCAACGAGAAACTTTTTCATCAACACAACTGGAGTTGGAAATCCTTTTTCTGTTGTCTTTCTGAGCATCTCCCCTTCTTTTGTTTTTGACAATGCAAGCTTACGCCAATATTTTCCTGACTCAACAGGAGAAAAAGCAAATGTGTCTTTCAACACATCAGCCTGTGTATCTTTCCCTGATGCAATTTGTCCTAAAAGCACGACATGAAATGGGAGGAGTATTTTTTTATCTTTTTTTATCATTGTATTAATCTACGAAAAGAGTCATATAACTTTCTTTTGGTGTGTTCTGACCACTTGGGTCTTCTTCCTTGATACGCAGTTTAACCT
Source organism: uncultured Candidatus Saccharibacteria bacterium (assembly GCA_964626965.1). Classification (GTDB taxonomy): domain Bacteria; phylum Patescibacteriota; class Minisyncoccia; order Phycocordibacterales; family UBA9973; genus CAZEPT01. The sequence goes on from CAZVHB010000003.1 coordinate 46,313, forward strand.
TGCCGGTATATGTAAAATTAGCCAGAGTCGCAGTATAGGTTGATGGGAAACCAGTTGTCCAATCACTCGTTGTTGTAAGTACACTTGTATCGAGTAGTTTTCCATACTCATCATACAGTTCAATAGTTCCTCCTTGTCCTTCAAATATAACCCAAGGAGCACAATCTGTATTTGTATTATCAATAAGAACTGACACTACAATAGCAGATGCAACATGACTGTTTGGCTCAGGAGAAAGAGCGTGAAGTGCACAATATATATCCGCATCGACATCATCTTGTAAACCAATTTCTGTTTTTACTTCATCTACAATCTGTACTATCTTGGGTCCAAGAAGTTTTTTATCATGAATAGCAACATAATACACTGAATACACAATAAATCCCAAAAGACACAACATTAAAAATCCTTTCATACACATAGTATATAGAGCCCCTTACAAACAAGCAATAGTACAGAGTCGTACCATGTCTATGGTATAGTAGAATCATGCGAATTTTTACTTTTATCACATCACTCACTATTATCATTAGCCTGGCTAGCGTCATTGTATTTTTTGTTTTTAACTCATATGGAATTTTTAAAAACCCAACAATTAATAAAGTAGTACTGAGTCTTCTGATAATTATGCCAATCCTCCTGATTATTACTCACCTAGTCGGCTATTCAACATATTCAAAACTAAACAGTATTATCTACACAACAACGGTCATTTGGTTTGGATGGTTCTTATATATATTTTGTGCGTCAATAATTCTTGGTATTGTATACTTTTTTATCAAACACACACCACAATCTATTCTTACGCTTATCTGCATCAGTACTGTGGTCGTCATCTCCTGCACTATTGGCTATGCAGTATGGAATGCGTCACACCCTGTTGTCACCACAATGAAAGTAACCATTCCAAATCTCTCCCCTCTCTGGCATAATAAAAAAATTATCCTTTTTTCAGACACACACCTCGGTCTCGTACGTGGAGAAAAATTTACAGAAAAAGTCGTAGCTCTCGTCAATGAACAACACCCTGACCTCGTACTGATGGCTGGAGATATGATCGACGGACCAGCAATCCCCTACGAGACATTCAGTGCTCCATTTAAAAAAATTAACTCTACGTATGGCGTGTTTTATACCCCTGGTAATCATGAATGGTATAACGTTGAACCAGAAAAATTTATTGGTGTAATGAAACATCTCACCAAAGCACTCATTGATGAAAAATTTATTGTAAACGGCACTCAGATTGTTGGTATTAATTATGGAATGGAAAATAGTGACGCCACACAGGCGCGATTAGCACGGACAGGATTTGACCCGAGTATTCCAAGTATTGCGATTATTCATGATCCAAAAAATAATGATGCGTTAATTGAAAAAGGAGTTTCGCTCGTTGTTTCTGGTCACACTCACTGTGGACAATTCTGGCCATTTACGAGTATCGTTAAAAAAATATATAAAGATAAGACCCATGGAGTACGTCAACTCGGTGACCAAGCAACGATAACCACGTGTGGTATCGGGACAGCATTCTCACCATTTCGAATTGGGAACACGCCAGAGATTGTTGTGATAGAAATACAATAAAAAATACCCGGTAAGACTACCGGGTATTTTTTTATGACACTATTTATTTACTCCATCGTGCGACAATTCCAGCAGGAAGTTTTTTATCCGGGTTTGAAGTACATGGAATGACGAGCTCTCCTGTTTCAATACTTCCACCGTATCTTTTAACAAGTGGTAATAAATTATTTTTATACGTCGTCACAGAGTATCCTGAGCTATATCCATTAACCAAGAAAAATAGTGGTTCAAGTGAGAGTACTTTGAAAGCGAGACTAAAAAGCTCAGTTAGTTGTTCTTCTATTTTCCAAAGCTCTCCATTTGGTCCATGACCAAATGACGGTGGATCCATCATGATTCCATCATAGACATTTCCTCTTTTGAGTTCGCGTTTCAAAAACGAGATACTATCATCAATAAGTAATTTTATCTTTATTTCAGAAAGACCCGAGAGTTCTTGGTTTTTCTTCGCCCACATATATGTAGATTTTGATCCATCGATATGAGTCACTTCTGCCCCTGCTTGTGCACATGCAAGTGTCGCACCACCGGTATATCCAAAGAGGTTCAAGACTTTCACATCTTTTCGTTTAGATTTTTTTATCGTACTTGCAAGCCATTCCCAGTTTGATACTTGTTCAGGAAACAACCCAACATGTTTAAAACTCGTTGGTTTTATCTGTATACGCAGTGTCCCAATATCAATCACCCATGATGCGGGTATATGTTTTGAAACAATCCATTCAGTGTGTGACCCTTTTCGAAGAAACCGAGCATCGGCTTTCGCCCATGTTTTCTCAGGCAGTGTCTTAGGGAAAATAGCTTCTGGATCAGGACGAGCAAGTGTATAGTCCCCAAAACGCTCAAGTTTCATCCCGTCGCCGGCGTCGAGTAATTCATAATCTTTTTGATTTGAAAGAAGGTATTCTTGTATCATATCTATAATATAACCACATAAGGCTTTCTTTTAAAAGGTGTAGATATACAGTAATTGACATATATTAGATACCATGCTACTATAGACACAAGTCAAATTTCCTTGAAAAAGGATTTTTTTGTTGGAAAAATGAGACATATGGAAGAAATTCAATGTGCCTCATTTTTCTCACATTAAAATCTAAAAAAGAAAGATTATGAAAAAAACAATCATTTTAGCCATCTGTGTGATGGTATCTCTGAGTTCAAAAGCTCAGAATGTTGTACTCAGTGCGAAAGCACTGTTAAGTGGGTGTTTAGACACCACCTCTCTGATTATGCACGACACTTTACGAACAAAAGGGTTAATCCCCTTACAGACACCGTACACTACGGTGGGTAACCCGTACAATTTCAGCCCTGGTGGCAGTGCTGGCGGAGAATTTATCTCTTCGTCTGTATTAAATACCTCAACCAACAACGCAATTGTTGACTGGATCTTTATCCAGCTGAGGCCAGACACAGCAATTGGGACAGTGGTAAAAAGTCGAAGCGCCTTGATCCAACGTGATGGTGATATTGTCGATGTTGATGGTGTTTCTCCCGTGACATTTAATGCCCCGGCCTGGAGTTACTACATCACACTTCTCCACAGGAATCACCTTGGAGTAATGACTGCAGTACCCATACCACTAACAAGTACAGTAACGGATACGGTCGATTTTACGACAGATCCACTGTATGTAAAAAATGATGTACTCTACAATACACCAGCGAGACTCATCCAAGGGAAACAGACTCTCTGGCTCGGGAACACAAATCACGACCGAAATGTAAAGTACAATGGAGGCAGTTTTCTGATCTATCCAAACCAAACCATCAGGAATAACGACAAGGAATTTATTTTCATGGCCATAGGGGGTGCTATTTTTCTTCCGATAAATTCATCTTACAGAGATGAAGATGTCAACATGGATGGTAAAATCCTGTACAATGGCCCAGGAAATGACAAGAACATAATCCTCTACCAGCTTAGTGCAGCGGGTAGTAGTAATCTAACCATTGGGCAACATACCCCAAACTAATTTTTTCTACCCCAACCAACAACCCAAAAAACGAACCCCTGTGGTTCGTTTTTTTAATACAAAAAATACACACACAGAATGTGTTTACAAATAATCAATTACATTGTATATTCATATCAAGATTATTCTTTAAAAAGAATTTTGTGATTACAAGAGCCATCAAAGATTGATACTTCTTGTAATCACAAAAACTTATAAAAAATGAAAAAAATTAAATATTTTTTACTCTATGCAGTATGCATGTTCCCTCTTACGGAACTCTACGCACAAACAGACAAAGAAAAAGAAGTTGAACAAAGTCTCGCGATGATGACAAGTGACCAAATTGTTGAAAGCTTTATATCCTTCATACAAACCCAAGTCACACCACAAGAAGCGACCGCTCTGATCAAAAAAAAGGTGGTCTATAAACAGCTTCTAAATACAGCCCCGAAAAATGTAAAGATGACATTTATCATTGCGGATTCGGTAGAAAAAGCTGATCCAGTGATGCAAGGCAAAAGCTACCATCTTGTTTTTAGTGAACTACACACTGAACATAATAAGTACAAGCGATTTATCGCCCTCGATGCCGACTTAAGTAACATCTTAAAAAACACAAAAAACCTACAAGCACAAAAAGCAATTCAACGTTTTCAACGATATGTTGCAATAATGCAGTGCATAGAAACAATGGAAGAAGGACGCACGTATGTAGTCATACTCACAGGTAGCTCAGCGTCTGGAGTGATTAGCTTTGTGCATCGTAAAAATACGAATCCCAAAAAAAATATTTTTATACATAACACAACAGGTATTAATGTACCAATATTTGCAAAAATATAAAAATTAATTTTAATAAAAAAAATCCTTTCAATTAAATGAGAGGATTTTTTATATACAATAAACTTCCGAGTTTAGTAGGTTTGAATAACAATAACAAGCCCAGAATTGTAGTTACTCACGTAGAGTTTTGTGCCAACGAGTGTCGCATATGATGGACCAGTAGAAACTGGGATCACTTGGAGCACACTGTTAGAAACTGTGCTGATCGCCGATACAGAGTTAGAGAGGTTGTTGTTTGTATATATTCGTGAACCGACAACTGTAGAAAAATAGTTATGTACACCACCAGTTACTATTGGTGTTGGGAGCACCGTATTTGTCGTTGTATCAATTACAGAGATAGTACTATTTCCATAATTATTGACATAGAGTTTTGTACCAACAGACACAGATGAAGTTGGATTTACTCCGACAGACAATGTAGTGATAAGCGTATTTGTTACTGTATTGATTACGGCAACTTGATTCGTAAAATATAAATTTACATACAATTTATTTCCAACAAGGGTCGCAGAGCGAGGATATGTACCAAGTGATACAACTCCCAAGAAAGTACTCGTTACTGTATCGTAAATAGTAATTCCAGGGTAGTTCAAAACTGTATTATCATTATCTCCAATATAGAGTTTCGTCCCAACTGCTGTAATAGTGCTTGGGTTAATCCCCACATAAATACTTGGAAGGAGGGTGTTCGTCACGGTATCGATGACTGGAATTTCACCAATCCCATTTCCTCCGTTAATGACATACAGTTTTGTTCCGATAGCCGTCGAAAATGTCGGATAACCACCAATGGTAAGTGTTGTGGTAACTGTATTCGTAGTGGTATTAATCACGGAGACTGTTCCCCCTGTATTATTCACATAGACATATGAACCAACTGCAGTAAGATCATACGGATGCACCCCCACAGGAATATTCATTATGTTTGTGTTGGTTGCGGTGTCGATTACAGAGACAGTATTAGCGAGATAGTTACTCACATACACCTTGCCACCAACGGCAACAGAAAAATGAGCCCCATTACCTGTTTGGATTTTAGTGATAATTCGATCAATTTTAACTGATACTTCAGCACCATCTACAATAGCTGGTGTACACATAATAAAAACACAAAAAACAAGAACCACTATACACACTATGTTCCCTAAAAGGGATTTTTGACTTTTCATAAGAAATACATTATTTTCCTTTAATGTATTTTACATTACCACAAAGTAATAATTATGTAAATATCATCTATACTATACTGTTACTTCTTGAGACTAGTTTGTTTGGATGACGCTCACAGTGCCAGAACCATAATTTGAAACATAGAGTTTTGTTCCTACGGCTGTTGAGTAAGATGGACCAGAGCCCACTGTTACCGTACTTGTTACTGTGTTTGAAAGTGTATCGATAACGGAGACGGTACCTGATGAGTTGTTATTTGTGTACACCTTACTACTGAGCGTAGTGGAGTATTGCGTGTTGCTACCAACAGAGATAGTCGAAATTACTCCATTCGTAGTTACATTAATAACTGAGACAGTTCCACCATTTTGGTTATTGACATAGAGTGCATTACCCACAACGACTGAGTATGCTGGACTCGTACCGACGGGAATAGTAGTAGAGAGGGTTTCTGTTGACGTGTTAATCACAGCAACTTGGTTGGTCAAGTTAAGATTGATGAACAATTTAGTTCCTGAGAGGGTTGCTGATTTTGGAACAGAAGGGAGAGTGATAAAGTTAGTAATAATACCTGAAGTTGTGTCGAGAATATGAACCCCTGGGTTAAATGGATCGGTCTCTGGTATATAAATCTTTGCACCAACAACTGTCAGTGAACCGGAACTACTTGCATAAATCCAACTATCATATGTATTTGTCGTTGTATTGATAACTGTAAGTCCAGAAGTATCAGATACGTACAATTTAGTACCGACGGCGACTGCCCATATTGGCATGAAGCCAACAGTTGTGATTGTTGTTGAGACAGTATCAGTTGCAGTATTAATTACCGATACAGTGTTAGAGCCTGAATTAGGTACATATACATATGATCCAACTGCAGTAAGTGCATACGGATGACTTCCTACAGGAATAGTTGCAATCAATGTATCAGTTGCAGTATTAATTACCGATACAGTATTTGCATTGTAATTACTGACATACACTTTGGATCCTGCAGCAACAGAGAAGTGAGAACCACTTCCAGTAGTGATAGTCGAGATAACGCTAGGGCCTGAGATTGCACCACCAACAGTGAATGAGACATTGGAAACCTGGGTTCCACCCGTAAAGGTTGAGGTGATTGTTATAATTTGAGTACCCGCACTATACGCATTTGTGGTAGTACACGTAACAGTTGTACTGATTGCCGGACTCGGTGAACATATGTACCCAGGAATTGTGACCACATCACCTATGTTTGTAGAAACGATAATGTCAGGAGTAGTATCAGGAGTTGAAAACGGCATTGTTGCAGAACCCCCAAGGCTCAACACTGGACCAGTCGCATTATTACAACTCTTTGGTCCTGCTGTATTAAGTAGTAAACCAGGAACTTGTTTTGAATTACCATCAGCATCAATACACCAATATCGAGAAGGATCAGTTTTCATAGGAACAACAAGAGCAAAAGATGTTGCATCTGAATAGCTACTATATGTACCTGGAGCAAGCCCCGCATCAGTAATGAGCTTTGTTAATTTTGTGGCCGCAGCGCCTGATGTAAATATATTCGTAAATGGAGTAGATCCCGCATTCGTCTGACTCATAACTTCAGCCTGAAGACTCTTGAGTGATCCAACACGACGAGCATCTTCCCCTTTCGCGCGTGCTTCTTGGAGTGTTGGAAGAAATACTGATGCAAGAAATGACACAATCGCCATAACAATAAGAAGCTCAATAAGTGTAAAAGCCTTTTGATTCATTCTATTGTTAAATCGACACCATTTTTTAGAACCAGAAAGTGTACAATTTTTGATAAATTTTTTTGCGTAAGATTGAGCTAAATTCATATACCTTTATAATACGTGGAATAGGGTTGTATTGCAAACGACCAGCACGGTCTTTTGCACCTTCTATAGAGAAAAGCAGGGCGCCCATAGGGCGCCCTGCTTTTCTATGCCTCTTGTTTTATCATTTAGCATTTATAACCCCGAAGCTCTGTTCGGGATCCCGACTTTACGTCGGGATTTAGCATTATTACTACTTTTCTTCTTCTTTCTTTGAGTGTCCACTCGCATCTACTTCATACGCAGTGTTTTGTGCTTCAAAAAAGTTTACGAGTTCGTACACATCTGTTGCACCTGACATCCATTTTGCTGGATTGGTTGCGTTGTAGTATTTTGGCATACCGAGTTCTTCGAGTCTTCGATCAGCGACATACTTCACATATTGGTTCACATAGTCAGCGTTCAGTCCCAAAATTCCATTTGGGAACAAGTCTTTGTTGTATGCAACTTCGAGATCTACTCCTTCGATAACAATATTTCGAATTTCTTCAGCAAACTCTGGAGTAAGGATTTCATGGTTCTCTTCCAAGATGTTCATAATGAGGTTCATTCCAAATTTCAAGTGGAGTGATTCATCTCGAATTACCCAGTTGACCATTGATCCGAAGTTTCTAAGTTTATTTCTCTGACGGAAAGAGAGTACCACCATAAATCCTGAGTAGAACCAGATTCCTTCCATGACGATATTGGTCGCAACAAGGTTTCGGATGAAATCCTTCTTCCCTTCTGGACTCTCGATATCGAGCGTGACTTCTGTCATACGCTTGAGATAGTTTGTGATGAACGCTTCTTTCTTGACCATCGAATCAGTAATCGTGTGGATTTTGTAAATCGTATCGCGATCCATCGGAAATGTTTCAAGAACGTATTCAAATGCAACACAGTGATTTGCTTCTTCCCACATTTGTTTTGCGAGATAGAGGTGACATTCAGGTGACTTGATATATGGATACACACCGAGCGCAAGCGAACGATTCACAATAAGTTCTGCTGGATTAAAGAATGACATCAAAAATCGTACAGCGTGACGTTCATCTTCGGTCATTGCACTCCAGTCAGTGAGATCTTCACCGAGTGGAATTTCGTGAGGAAACCAGGTGTTTCGCACAGCTTGGTTGTAGAGTTCGTATGCCCATTTGTAGTGCATTGGGTGAAGACTTGTGTCTTCTGGTGAGGCTTTTCCTAGTAACATAGTAGATTATAGATTAATTAATAACTTCTTTATTCGCACCCTTCACAAATATTTGCATCGTTTGGATCAGTCGGTCCATGAACAGTGATTTTTACTTTTGCTGTTGCACTTGGTACTGCGATTTCAACTAAATCTTCTGTAATTGTTTCTACTGCATGTGCTTCAATCTTTGCGTCTACAAGCGGTGAAACGGTTTCGAATGTGGTGACAGGACTTACAACTACTCCTTCTTCTTTTGGAGTAAAGAGTCCAGCAAAACCACGATGACCCATAGCTTCTGATTTATTCACACGAGTCGTTGATTGTTCAGCTGTATGTGTTGGCTTCATGTGAAGGTAGTATGTTGTTTTCAAACCTTTCTCCCATGCAGTACTGTATACCTTCATCACTTCATTCACATCACGAATAGAGAGATACATGTTTCGAGAGATTGCTTGGTCTACCCATTTTTGTGCACGAGCGGCAACTTCGATAAAAGCGAGTGGTGATGTACTAAATGATGTTTTATAAATATCTTTCACATATTGTGGAATTTCTGAAATTTCTTCAATGTCGCCATGATTTTCAAGAATTTGCTCACGCACCTTTTCCCAGAGTCCGAGTGCTCGGAGGTCTGATACGAGGTTTGGATTCACTTCAAGATATTTTCCAGAAATTTTATTTCGAGAGAACATTTGTGCAAAACGAGGATCGATACCAGGGGAAGTTCCAGCGACGAGACCAATATTTGCATTTGGGGCAATCGCAAGCACTGTTGCATTTCGAATCCCCTTCTTTACTTTCTTTCGGAGTTCATCCCAATCAAGTTGTGGAATACCTGCAACAGATTCAACTGGAGTAGAGAAAGATTCACCGCGGAGTTCTTTGAGTTTCTTGAGTGAATCAATTGGAACCATTCCTTTTGACCAACCTGACCCTTCAAAGTTTTTGTATGAACCACGTTCTTCAGCAAGCTTCGCACTCTCATCAATCGCCATGTAAGAAATAAATTCAAACACCTTGTCAGAAAAATCATGTGCTTGGACATCTTCATAAGAAAAACCGAGTTGTTCAATAGCATCAGCAAATCCCATCACACCGAGTCCTACTGCCCTGTTTTCACTATCAGCTTTTTTTGCTTCGGCGACAGTAAGTTGGTTTACATCAATCAAGTTATCGAGCTGTCGTGTTGCTAATCGTGCTGATTCCTCAAGGCGCATCCAGTCGATTTGTTTGTTCACAATGTGACGCGCAATGTTAATAGAGATCAAGTTACACACGGCAATATTGTCTTTATCTTGAGGGAGCGTGACTTCAGTACAAAGGTTTGAACAGTGAATTGTTCCAGTATTGTTATTGAGTGCGCGAACGTTGATCGTATCTTTCCAAGTAAGCCATGGATGAGATGTTGTCTGGAGTGAGACGAGGATATTCTTGTATTGTTGTCGAGCTGGGAGCTTTTGCCAGAGAGTTATTTTCCCTTCTTCGGCCATTTGGCAGTATTCATTGTATCTTTTTGAAAATGCTTCTCCGTAAAGCTCAACGAGATCAGAAACTTCTTTTGGATCAAACAAATACCAGTCTTTGTCTTCTTGTACACGATTCATGAATTCATCTGAGAGATACACAGCAGTATTTGCTGTACGAGTACGTCTGTAGTCGTCTCCTGCATTTTGTTTCAGATCAAGGAAATCTTGGAAATCGATATGCCAGTTTTCCATGTAGAAACAGAGTGCTCCTTTTTTCTTTCCACCACGTTGCACAGCGCGAACAGCAGAGTCGATGATATGAAGAAATGGAATCGGTCCAGATGAAATAGTATTGTTTGATTTGAGTGTTGATCCGTTTGCTCGAAGTTTTGTCACAGCAAGTCCAATACCACCAGTTGCTTTTGAAAGCATGAGCACATCTTTGACTGTCTTTCCGATATGATCCATATCGTCTTCGACTTGCATCAAGTAACAGTTTGAAAGCGATGCACGTGTTGTTCCTGCGCCGATATTTGTTGAACCAGCTGAAAGATATTCAAGTCGTGACATTTTGTCATAGAATTTTTTTGCAACTTCATTTGGATTTTTTTCAAAGAGTGACATTCCCATCGCAACACGCATCCAAAAGTATTGAGGAATCTCGAGAGGGTTTTGTTTGCTATCTTTAATGAGGTAGCGGTCTTTCATTGTTGAGAGTCCAGAGTACTTGTAGAGCTCATCGCGTTCTGGTTTAAGAAATCCTGCGAGTTCATCGAGGTTGAATAATGTTCCGAGTTTTGGATCAAGAAGTCCAAGTTCTACACAGAGTTTGATGTAGTGAGAAAAATGTTCTTTATGAAGCTTATTAAATTCTTCTTTCGTCTCAAAATCCCCTATCGCTTTTTTGTAGATAGTTTTTAGGAGGAGTCGTGTCGCAATTTTATCGTAATCGAGGTCGTATTGTGCGTTTTGAAGAGCAGCATTGATAGTCGCTTGGTCCAATTCTTCAGTCGTAATACCACTATAGAGCGTCAATTCTGTTTCTGACGCGATCTGGGTAACTTTTTCAATTGGATTTTCAATACCAATACACGCACGTTCGATCGATTTATTAATCTGATCTGCATTAAATGGGACTTTCTCTCCATCTCGTTTTGTGACCAATATACTCATGACCTGTAACTCATCATTAACCTTCTTGTAAAAAAATACATGCGAATCGGTCATCAAAAAACCAAACAAAGAATTCCTCACTTGGTTTGTATGCACTTTTCACACCCTCCTAAAAACTTTAGTACTCTTATTCTAATCCTTTGCAAAAAAAATGTAAACAAAAAGTATAGTCAAATCACCCGAGAAAGAATATAAAAATGCAAGTCAATACACACTACTAAATAAGGTATACAGTGTAAGATTTTTTCGGTCTGTCCACAGGTGTTTTTTAAGACAAAAAGTATTAAGATTAGACGCAAAACATACAAAGAGAGGGCACGCTCCGCGTGCCCTCTCTTTGTATTAAAAATATCTTCGTTATCAATTACAAAAATCTACTTCTCTATCCTCTCACTCTCAATCTCTTAAATAATTCTATCACTTCATCAACAGAATCAGTCATCAAAAACATATCAGAATCTCTCGGATCAATAAAACCTTGTTCTTGCATCACAGAAACAATAAACTCATACACAGGATTCCAAAAATCAGTCCCAAAAAGAATAATTGGTGTACGATTTGCCTTATTTGTCTGCTGAAGTGTGAGTACGCCAAAGAGTTCATCGAACGTTCCGTACCCTCCAGGGCACGCAATGAACGCATCGCAGGTATATGACATCATCACCTTACGCGTAAAAAAGAATTTAAAGAGCTGATAGTCAGTTACGTACTTATTGATCGCTTGTTCTTGAGGAAGTTTAATAGCCATCGCAACAGATTTTTTTGGATCTGCTTCAAATGCACCACGATTTGCTGCTTCCATAATTCCCCCACCTCCACCAGTCGCCACAACCATTCCACATTCAGAAGTGATACGATACGCAAGCTCTCGAATAGATTCATAATATGGCGCAGTTGATTCCGCACGAGCAGAACCAAAGATAGTAACCATCTTGTTGTATTTATGCACAAACTCAAACCCAAGAAAAAGTTCTGCTTCGACAGTTTCGAGCATTTTTTCATCGTATTCATTTGCCGCAAGTGCGCGACAAATACCTTTCATGTCATCTTCGTATATATTTATTTTACTTGTGTTATTTTCCATATAATTACTATATCACCGATAGTGTGTACAGCGAATTTTGACTTTTACTAAAGAACATGATATAAATAGAAAAATATTTAAAATAGAGATTACCTAAAAGATACTTGTCGGAACTAAGTAACAGGCATCAAGATGCATTTAGATTTAAAAAAATCAGAATAGCAGGGCGGTGAATATCAAAACATTACCCTTGTGGAGGAATGCACACGATAAATGAAGCTTAGTTTCGACAATACCCAATTGACCCGCAGTAGTAAACACTGTGGGTTTTTTATTTGCTTTTTTATGTTAAACATGTTTTAATGTGTTCAAAATATATACTATGCACCATAAATTTAAACAGAAAGAAATCAAGGAAATTAGTTCTTTAATTCATGACATCGAAGAAAACTCTGAGGTCAAAAATAAGTTGTTGGATATAATTAGCCGAGCATTCTCACAGAGAAGTTTGGAACTTATCCAGCCGGAACAATTTTTAGAAGCACTCCTTGATATTGATGTTATCACACATCAAAACCCAACTCTAGAGGAGTTACGAAAAAAATTCCTATTAAGTGTTTTTAAGGACACATACTCCGGAGTAATTCAATTTCAAACATTCGAAGAAATTACAAACAAGATTGAGGGTATCAGAGACAAAGCTTGTATAAAAGCATGGAGGGTTACTTTAGAAAATTTCAACATGCTAGAAAAAAGCACTTTACGAATGCACAACATAGCGGTGAACATCATTGACCCACAAAAAAAGATTTCAAACCTATCAGATGCACTGCAAAAATGCAATATAGGTGGGCAAAGTTCACTTATAATCCTTAGAGATTTAGCAAAACTTCTATTGGGACATTCTGTAGGGAAAACAGAAAGGGATGTTGAAAGAGATGGTCGGAACAAAATAAAGCAAAAACAAAAAGTATTTGCCTAAAAATCAAACAGACGCAAAGGGCTATCGAAAGATGGCTTTTTTTATTACCATCTCCACAATTATAAAAACCTCTTACGAGGTTTTTATAATTGTGGAGATGGCGGGTTTCGAGCCCGCGTCTAGAAAAGCTCGCACTATAGGTCTACGTGTGTAGAGTATTTTTTGATTTAACTGTCTATATTCTAAAATAATCAAAATACATAGAGAGCGAGACGAGATTATTTTAAGTAGTCAGACTCATCACCTCTGACTACCGAGTGAAAGTGTATAAGACCCAATCTCTTCCCTTTCAACCTAAAAGAGGTGAGTCAACGCTCGGCTTATATACTAAGCAAGAGCGAAAGCAAAGTTCATCTCACTTGCGTAAGGTGACTCTACTGAACCATTTGCGTTTGCATTTGGGTTTTGCATACAGATTACGAGTACATGCTTCTCGACACGCGTATAGTGTTTGCCAATCTGGCGAAACAAATACATCCCCATATTTTGTTCTTAATGTGCTCCATACAAAAGACGTACATGTCAGTATACCATTACACATCAAAAGTAAGAAATCAAAAATTTGCATTATTTTTTTATTTATTGTAAAATAAACAAAAAAATATTATGCTACAGAGTAAATTAACTATTGAAGAAATTCTCAATCGTTCTTTCATTAACACTGAAAACAGTATTAGGTCATGGAGAAAAGAAACCGGGCGTTGGTTGTCGTATGGCTCTAAATCTGTAAAAACAAATTTAGACACACTGATGTCTATTTTTACTAACGATATCCAATGTTTTGCTGATTTAGATCCCAATGATGATGTCATCGCCAGAAAATTGGCGTTTAAAAAAACTGAGTCACTTTTTAATGCATGGCGGATCGATTTAGATAGCCAGGATTGGTGGTGCTCAACACTCCGTACTCGATTAGATCAAATCCAAATATCTTTGTCTCAAGACAAAAATGCTTTCTCCAAACTCTCTCAAAAGGCAACGACAGTTACCTAATCTATTACAAAAATACTAACACTCTGAAAAGATGCTAGTATTTTTTTCTATCTCACCTTATAGTCTCTTGCAATACTTCTATCTGTATCTCGTTTCTTAAGCGTCTCTCGTTTGTCATGAGATTTTTTTCCACGACAGAGCGCTATTTTTACTTTGATCAGATTTTTCTCACCGTACACGACGAGCGGAATAATCGTATTCCCTTTTAGTTCCCCGTCTTTCTCAAGAATACCAATCTGTTTTTTATGCAACAGAAGTTTTCGTGTTGCGAGTGGGTCATACCCGAGTGGTGTGTTTCCGACTTGATACGGGTCAATCTTCATACCCACAATGTACACCTCTCCTCCACGGATGAGACACCGTGAACCGACAATAGAAGCTCTCCCATTTTTGACAGATTTTACCTCAAAACCCAAAAGCTTGATCCCCGCTTCATAGGTATCAAGTATTTCATAGTCGAATCGTGCTTTACTGTTCTCTGCGTACGTCATTATGTCTATTATACAGAAATTATTGTAAAATGGATGAATGCAAGAAAATACACCATCTATCAAATTTACCATCTCAGGACTCCGCGGAGTCTGGGGAGAAAATTTAAATGAAACAGTCGCTCGTGAATATATCAGTGCATTTGCAGTCTTTCTTCAAAAACACGGCGCGAAAAAAATCCTTATCGGTAACGACGCCCGAAAATCTGGTCCTATTATAAAAAGTATTGCGATTGAAATTCTCACGAACGCTGGTTTTGATATTATCGACACAGGTCTCACTCCAACACCAACGGTACTCTTTCTCGTGCGGACACTCGGTCTCGATGGAGCGATCATGCTCACTGCATCACACAACCCACCAGAATATAACGGAATCAAATTTATCACAAACAAAGCACTCTTCACGAGTGCACAAGAAGTTGCGGAGATACAAAGCTACCTCGGACAACAATATAATTCAGGACAAACAGGAACAGTCTATGTCGATGACACACTCACACAAAAACACATCGATCATATTCTTAGTCACGTTGATGTCGAACTTATCAAAAGTAAAAAGTTCACTGTCGTTCTCGATGCTATCAATAGTGTCGGATCTTTTATGGGACCACGACTTCTCGAAGCACTCGGCTGTGCTGTCACAACACTAAACGCTATTCCTGATGGAAATTTTGCTCACACACCCGAACCACTCGCAGAAAACCTGACAGGACTCGGTGAAAAAGTGCGCGAGACAAAAGCCGATATCGGCTTTGCACTTGACCCAGATGGTGACCGTCTCGTTGTTTGTGATGAAACAGGAACCGTAGTCTTTGAAGAATACACCCTCTCACTTGCAATCAATGCAGTGCTGAAAAAAACTCCGGGTGATATCGTTACAAACCTCTCAACAACAAACACCAACAAAGACCTCGTCGAAAAAGTTGGTTTCAAAAACTACCGCACTAAAGTCGGCGAAGCGAATGTTGTAGAAGGGATCACAAAACACAACGCGGTTATCGGTGGTGAAGGTGGAGGTGGAGTTATTTATCCAAAAGTAAATCTCGCTCGTGATGGTTTTGTTGGCATAGCGCTCATCCTCGAATCACTCGCACTTGAAAACAAAAATGTTTCTCAGATTATTGATGGTTTTTCAAAATATATTTTCATCAAAGAAAAAATGCCGTTTTCTGGTGACCTGAGTGTGGCAATACAAAAAGTAATCGCGCTCTTCCCTGAAGGTATTGCCGACATACAAGACGGACTTCGTATCGACTTTGCTGACAATTCATGGATTCAGCTTCGCGCATCAAACACCGAGCCAATCATTCGTATTTATGCAGAAGGAAAAAATAGAGAGAGTATTGTAGAGAAAGTAGAGCTTATGAAGAAAAATTTATAAATTAAAAAAAACGTTTAATTAAAAACGCTTTTTTGTATCGTATTTCTACCTTGATTTAGGAAAGTGATAGTGTTACTGTTTCACAGTAATTAATCCACTCTGACGGCGCTTGTTTTGCGTATCCGATTTCTGTTGGATATGGAGACGGAGGTAAATCACGATCTTCAATGATTGCCTCAATCAATGAAACCCAGGCGATAAAGAGCTCGTAACATAGTGCTTCACTGTGACCTCTGTGAGCAAAAGTTTGTAGTTCTTGCGAAATGTGAGGGAGTGTATCAGTAGGACTTCTTTTTTGTAGTTCCTGTCTTGCCAAAGAACGTGACATCTTGATGGACAAACTATGCACATCATACAAGATGTCATTTTGATAACGCGCAATGAGGTCGGCGATAGGGGTAAGTTCGGTGATTTCCATATTTTATTTTTTAGATGGTGAAGAAATTTATACCTACTTTACTTTTCTTAAGAGCTTTTGTCAATCACTCGTTTTTACCTAAT
The DNA here is from genome assembly GCA_964626965.1 of uncultured Candidatus Saccharibacteria bacterium. GTDB lineage: Bacteria > Patescibacteriota > Minisyncoccia > Phycocordibacterales > UBA9973 > CAZEPT01. Next base: position 62,891 of record CAZVHB010000003.1, read on the forward strand.
CTCCTACTTTTGTCCTCTTGATTGAAAATGTTGTCATTGGCACTCCGAGTCTTATACCAATATCTGACACAAGCTGACGAACATAGGTTCCACTTCCGCATTCGACAACACAAGAAATAAGTTGAAATTCATCTTGTGAAGATTGCAATAAAATATCTTTCCATTTCATAAGTATTTCTTCTTGCCTGAAATCCCCTACTACTTTTGAAATACGCTCAATAATTTGTTTTTCTAATTCATCTTTTTTAAGTATCACCGCACTAGTACACTGAAGTGTATATATCTCAACCTGATGAGTTGGGCTTTCAATAACAGTTCCCTCTCGCGCATACGTGTGAAGCTGTTTTCCATCAACTGTTTTTGAAGAATACACTGGATAGGATTGTTCTTGTTTACCAATGAAAGAATCTAAAACATTTTTTAAATTTCCTGGATTCCGGATTAAATCCGGAATGACAACAGGGTTACCTTTTGTAACTAACCCAAGCAAATCATACGTATCTGTTTCAAAACCAACCAAGATTTCAAACTCATACGTTTTATCAAGCCCGGTGTATTTTTCTTTTTCTTTACATGCTTCACCTTCAAGGATGATCATAAGTCCTTCCGCCATCGGGTCAAGCCTACCAGCATAGGTCATTGGAATAGTGTTTTCAATTCCCTTCTCCAAACGAACCCGCTCAAGACACATGAGCGGTGTTTCTCCTAAATTTTTATAAACGATATGCATACGCGCCAAGTATACTATACTATCTTTATTTTTCGACACTCTACCCTTTGACCACAAGCGGGCGAAGCCCGCACACCCCTCCCCCTCAAGCGACACAAAAATACGCTTATTATGTTGTCTGGCCTCGTCTCGAGGAGAACCGAGGACAACATAATGAGCATATTTTTGTGTCGCGATCTTTTTTTGACATTTTCCCAGAAAAAAGCTATGATAGGTCTATTCGTAACTCGTTCGATCTACTTAAAGAATGCCGTTACAAATTCACAATTTTTGAAAGAAAGAATCAACCAACAAATACGCGCCAAAGAAGTGCGTGTCATAGGACCGGATGGTGAGAATATTGGAGTTTTTCCAATAGAAGAAGCATTAAAACAAGCAGAAATGCAGGGACTTGATCTTATTGAAATTGGCCCAAATGCGACACCACCCATTGTGAAAATAATGGAATTTGGTAAGTATCAGTATGAACTAGCAAAAAAGCAAAAGAAAATGAAAGCTGGTTCAAAAACTACTGAAACCAAAGCAATCCAAGTAAAACCAGGTACAGGTGATCATGATCTTGCGCTCAAAGCAAAGAAAGCGTCAGAGTGGCTTACAGAAGGACACCGTATCAAAGTTGAACTCTTTCTTCCTGGGAGAAGTAAGTACATTAATGAAGACTTTCTTAAAGCAAGACTTCAAAAGATACTCACACTCATCAGTGAGCCACATAAAGTGGCAGAAGAACTCAAAAGAGGCCCTAAAGGATTCTTGGTTACCATTGAACGAGACAGTAGTAAGAAAAAAGTAGAAAAAGAAGTAGTAGACACAGAAACAAGTACCGCGCTTTAACGTCGTCGCACGGCACAGTTCTCAAAATCATATATATGAAAACAAATAAATCAGTTACAAAAAGATTGAAGATTACATCCACTGGAAAGCTTATGGCTCGAAAACCTGGATTTAACCACTTTAATGCAAAACAGAGTCGAACAAAGCAATTAGCTGGACGGAAAGGTGTTGAATTTGCAATGGATGCAAAACTCAAAAACAAACTTCTCCCTTATTCATAATAAACCTAGTATATGTCACGAGTAAAAAGAGGAACAATAAAAAACAAAAAACGTATTAATGTATTGAAGCAGGTAAAAGGTTACCGTTTCGGACGAAGTACGAAAGAAGCAGCAGCAAAAGAAGCTATCAACCACGCAGGAACATACGCTTTTGCTCACCGAAAGGACAAGAAGAATGATTTTCGAACATTGTGGAACATCAAGATTGGTGCAGAAAGTACAAAAGAAGGACTTTCTTACTCAAAATTGATCGCAAAGATGAAAGAAAAAAGTATCCAGCTCGACCGAAAGATCCTTGCTGATATTGCAGAAAACAACATCGCAAGTTTCAATAGAATCATTGCGAAGATTAAATAATAAAATAAAAAGAGCGCGACCTACGGTCGCGCTCTTTTTGTATCTATTTAGAATTCTATATATGCTTTTTCATTCTCAAGCGGTGCAATCGCATCTACTCCGAGCGTATCACGTAAACGTTGTGTGAGGAAAAATGAAGACTTTGGTTCCCCCATCGCGACGAAAACTTTCTTGAGTGTTTTGGTTGCATCAGATACAAATTCAACAAGGTGATCAGAATCTTTGTGACCAGAGTATCCACTAATTTTTTCTACGCGTGCATGCACTGGAATCTTGTCACCAAAGAGATAAATGTACTCTGCTTTATCTTCTATTCTGCGTCCGACTGTTCCCGCTGACTGGTACCCAATCAACAGAATTGTATTATTTGGATTTGGGAGGTAGTTGTGTTCATGATGCATGACGCGTCCACCATTACTCATACCAGAGCCTGCGATTACTACTTTTGGAAATGGACTTGTTAAAATATCTTTTGAATCTTCAGTATCGAGTGTAATCTGAAGCCCAGGGAAAGTAAAAATATCATCCCCTCTTCGAATTTGTTCCTGTGCACTATTATTGAAATACTTAGTGTACTTTCTGTACACATCAGTTACATGAATACCAAGCGGTGAATCCAAAAAGATATGCATTTCTGGAATTTGTTTTTTTGAAACAAGCTGGTCTATTTCAAACAAGAGTTCTTGAGTTCGCTCAAGAGAAAATGTCGGGATAACAAGCGCTCCTTTTCGATTGTAATTTTCCATCAAAAACTTTTTGAGGTTTTCAGTTCGTGCATCTCGAGCTTCATGGTTGCGATCACCGTAGACACTTTCCATAAGCATATAGTCGATATTAGTAATCTTTTCAGTATCACGAAGGAGTGGTGACGGTGAGTTACCGAGGTCCCCGGTGAAGAGCATTCTTTTTCCATCTCGAGAAAACTCAATCATTGCAGATCCGAGAATGTGCCCCGCATCACGAAGGACAACATAGACATCATCCTCAAGCTTAATACCTTGATGGTATTCGAATCCTTCCCATGAGGTAAATGCTTTTTTGAGATTATCGTGCGTATAGATAGTGTTGAGCGCAAACTCTTCATTATCCCCCAATATCATCATCGTATCAATGAGCATCGGCACAGCGAGATCTTTTGTTGCATCAGTTGAAATAATACGTCCCCGAAACCCATCGTTTATGAGCTTTGGGATACGTCCGATATGGTCAATATGTGAATGTGTGATAAAGAGAATATCGATAGAAGCTGGGTCATAGATAAACGGAGCCCAGTTTTTTTCATCAGCGAGTTTGGTTGATTGTTCGAGTCCACAGTCAATTAAAAATTTCCAGACTTTTCCATTTTTCCCAGGTACTTCAAATAAAAAATTTGCTCCGGTTACAGAGCCCGCTCCTGAACAAAATGTAATGGTCGATGTATTCTTCATGTATAGAGTATACTACAGAATTTTCCTTTTTATCAAAAAAAGGATACTCACACATCCGCCAGCAAGATCAAAGCCGAAGTCACTGAATGTATCGAGGTAGTTTGGAACTCTAGTTGAAAAACTATGATCGATGAAGAATTCATAGAACTCCCAGCCGATACTCAGTACAAATACCCAAAATAAAATAATCAAAACCCAATAATACTTTTTTGAGAAATCTGTTTGTTTGTAGAAAAAGAGGATACAATACACAACCAAAAAACCGAGAAATACTCCTCCGAGAAAATGCATTGGCATATCAAAATACCAGTATCTCCAATAGAGAAACTGTGCTTGCGCGACAGAATGGAGTATAAAAATAAAAGCCACAAGTGCAAGGAGCATTCGTGAAAAGTGTTTTTGTGAGACGGCTTGTTTTTCCATACAATAAGTATATCATAACAACCTCATCCCCCGCCTTCTCCTAGCCAGGAGAAGGAGCTTACTACAGAGTATCTTGATTCTTTCCTCCTCTCCTGACTAGGAGAGGAGTTAGAGGTGAGGTTGAAAATACTGAGACAAAACATTAAAAGAAACAAGGAGAAGTTCCTAAAGAAAAAACGCACTTTCGTGCATTTACTCTTTAGGATTATCGATCCGATATTACTATAGTCCTTTGGTATAAAGGTGGGTACCGTGTGCAACATTCCAAGGAATAATACAAGTCAGGCCCCTAGTAATACGCGTTCTAAGTAATACTTCTCAATAATCCTACCTGGAGTATACGCTACGAGTGACGCTTGTTGCAAGGAAAAAAATGTTTTTTAATGAATTTTTTGAGACTAAAAATAAACAAAATCCCCTCTCGGGGATTTTGTGTTAAAAAATTATTTCTTATTTGTGTTCTGCGTAAATAAAGTCTACATCAATTTTTTCATATGTGAAAAGTTCTTCCATATTGAAAAATCGAGAAACTTCAGCAATCCCTGATTCAACAGAGTCAGACGCATGAACGATGTTTGATTGAGTTGAGAGAGAAAAATCTCCACGGATTGTTCCAGCTGTTGCTTCCCATGCTTTTGTTGGACCAACAAGGAGACGAATAGCAGAGATTGCATTGATACCTTCAAGAGCAACGACGATCACAGGACATGCTTTCATGAAGTCACGAATCCCAGGGAAAAATGGCTTGTCTTTGATGTGTGCATAGTGTTCTTCAAGAACTGCATCTTCAACGGTCATCATTTTAAGACCGATAATTTTGAGACCTTTTTGCTCAAAGCGCTTGATGATTTCACCTGTAAGATTTCTCTGTACTGCGTCTGGTTTGATAATAATCAATGATTTTTCGTATTGTGGCATATGTATATGTTTAACTAATATACACTCACTATACCAAAAAATCCTTGTTTTGCAAGGATTTTTAAAATATAAGCTTCTGTGTTATGGTGGATTTAATGCAAGCAAAAATAATCAAAATTCTTAAAACAATCTGGTCACTTGCGAAACTCGGACTCATGCTCTTGGGTGCTTTTGTTGTGGTACTTTTTGTACTCCATGAACTTGGGCTGACTAATGTTCCTGGAAGTATCACTCGAGTTAATAAAATTAAGAGCACTAGTGTAGCAAAAAACCAAGCAGAGAAATTGGAAAAGTATCCATGGCTCACATCTCGTGAATGGAACGTGGTAAAGATTGGACTGAGTAACGATGAAGAGATTCTCAATGAAGTAGCGAAACAAGTTGATCTCTCCCCTCGCATTATTGCTGGTGCTGTCATCGGAGAACAAATCCGTTTCTTTACCACTGATCGCGCACAATTTGAAAGTTACTTTGAGCCAGTAAAGAAATTTATCAACCTCACACAATTTTCTTACGGCATCGCCGGCATCAAACCAGACACCGCGCTCTTTGTTGAAGAAAATATAAAGAATCCAAATTCAAAATTTTACTTAGGAGAAAAATATGCGCACATGCTCGACTACGCACCAGGTGTAAATGCAGACAACGAGAGAATCAAAAGACTCAATGACGAAAGTCACCGGTATTCATATCTCTATGTCGCACTGATTCAAAAAATGCTCATCGCGCAGTGGAAAAAAGCTGGATTCGATATCAGTAAAGATCCAGGTGTGATCGCGAGTCTCTACAATATTGGATTCTCTAGATCCAAACCACATGCAAATCCAGGTATTGGTGGCGTACCAATAACCATTGAGGGTAAAACATATTCATTCGGAGAACTCGCTGACGACTTTTACTGGTCTGGAGAATTATCCGAATACTTTAAATACTAAACAAAAAAAGCCGACGCGCTCCGCGCTTCGGCTTTTTTAATATACATTTAAAACATCTGCTTGTACCGCGCCATAATCTCTTCTTCCACTTCTTCTCGTGGTCGGCCGTAGGTGTAGTATGAAAGTTCTTTTATCTTCTCACTGAGTGCCGGATTCCCAACTGGAGCTGGATAGGCTTTCATATTGAAAGGTTTAGTCGGCATACCACGCACGAGCATCTTTACATAGCTGTTATAGTTCTCAAGTTTGATAATATCCCCTGGAGTAAAGACTGGTTCAAACTGTTTTGCAAAGACGTCAGCATTTTCTGGAGACACACGATAGACCACCATCGAACCAACGTTACCGAAAACTGCATTTCGGATATTCTCTTCAATCTGTTCGATGTACTGATGCGCAATAGTGAGAGAGAGTCTGTATTTTCGTGCTTCAGAGAGAATAGATGCAATAGAGTCAGTCGTGACGTTTTGGAACTCATCGATATAGAGATAGAAGTCATTCATTTTCTGTCCGTGCATGTCGACACGAGAAAGCGCCGCCATCTGAATCTTACCGACAATAATCAGACCGATGAGGTTTGAGTTTATTTCACCAAGTCGTCCTTTTGAGAGATTCACTAAAAGAATTTTCTTGTTGTCCATAATATCTCGGAAATTGAAAACAGATTTTTGCTGAGAAATAACTGGACGCATAATGTCGTTACTGACAAAGACATCAAACTTGTTCGTCACATACGGCACAAAGTTTGCAAGTGATTGATCACCTGTCGTCTGTTCGGCATTTTGCCAAAATTGTTTGATGATTGGGTTTTTACATTTTGAAAGTTTCAAATCACGGAAATTTTTATCAGCAAGCACTCGCCCGATTTCAAGGAGGGTTGAACCACTCTCTGGATCTTCCATCACAAGGAGCGCTGAGTTACGGAAATACTGTTCAAATGCAGGACCACCAGCTGTCTTCATATCAAAGAGCTTGTTAAAAATAGCGAGAAGCTCATTCACAATCAATATCTTTTGTTCTGGATAATTTATATCGTACTCCAACATATTGAGTCCCATAGGTCGGTCCATGTGTGATGGATCAAAGTAGATGACATCATCGATACGTTCTTTTGGGATATTAGCCAAGATGTCATTAATATCAGAACCGTGCGGATCGATAAAACACACACCATCACCATTGTGAATATCTTGGATAATCATATTTTTGAGTATTGTCGTCTTACCAGTTCCCGTCTGTCCAATGACATACATATGACGAACACGATCTTCTTTACTCATGTAGATTTTCTTTGATCCTCCTCGGTAGTTGTTCTCACCCAAGAGTACCCCATCATTTTCTCGTATATCTTCAGGTGCTGGCGCAGATGTCGCACGCGCAGTCTTGAGCTGAGGTGCACCTTGCACACCAACAGGAAAGTGAAACAGTTGTGCGAGCTCTTTTGCTGAAAGCTTGAGCATTTCCTCATCTCGCCACTGACGAAATGAAAAATCATATGAAAATTCATCTGTATGTTTTGGAGAGACTCGATGAAACACTAAAGAGTTTGATGTTGTTTCATTAAACTGATTGAACACTGCTTCTACTTGAGAGAGGATACCTTCAGCACGAGACCGTTCCGGAGCAGATGCCACAATACGAAGTGCTGTTGGAATAATAGAACTTTTTATCTTCTCTTCAATGTGCGTCACGAGTTTTGAGGTACTGTCTGACATTTGGTGATCAACACTCTGATTAAATTCTTTTGATTTTGTAAAAAATAATTCTTTAAACGCAGTAACTGTCGCCTTGCGAACAGATGCCACACTCGAAAGTGCTTCACTCACTTTGTACCCGTCTTCTTTTACTTTACGAAGTGCTTCTTTAAATTCTTCTGTATAGTTATTACCTCCGGGTTGTATAAGAAACTGTATTGCGACACCTTCACCAACTGTTTTGAGTTTTGAAAGCGCGTTGATTGCCGTCGCCATCGGGTCGTGTTCCATTTCCATCTTAAGCGGGAGAAGATCAGTGTTTTCGTATTGCGCATACGCACAGGCGGTCACATTTTCATCTGAAAAAATATTATAGTCATCATTCACGACATCAATACGCGCATCACTATAAAAACCAAGAATTTGTTTTTCAAACAAATCAATACTCTCACGTGGAATCCCAGCGTAAAAATGAATTTCATTACTATCTGATGCGAGTGCTATTTCAAGTGTGAAATGACGCTTGGTCGTATTTTTAAAAGACCCAGCAATAGAGAGCATTCCCGCATAAAATTGTTCCATAGCAGAAATATATTCTTTGAAACTTTTTTCTTTTTTCTCATCTTCTGGGAGTGTGATTTCAACAAGCACCATGTCGAGTCCTTTCCACAAAGGACTTCCCTCCTTAACACCAGGAACAGCGTGCACAGACTCGAGATACTGTGCAAGAAAGCGATGGAAGTCATCAGTGAGGTGTGGATCGTGGAGTGCAGTCAAAACAGAGAGTGTATTTTTAATACCTGTTTCTGTCAGAAGCCCGAGGAGCTCTTCCATCTTTCGGTCATGTGCTTCTGGTTTGAGTTTCAAGACGAGTGCTTCTACTTGGTGTTCAGGAAGCCTGTGTGCAGTGGTGAGGACTTCACTCGCTTCAGCACGAGCATACTGTTCGATGGTTTCTGTATGAAGATCTTCTTTGTTGACGTGCTGACCTTCGACAGCGAGATTCTTTTCTCGAAAAGCAATATGCTGTTTAAGAAATTCTATCTCTTCTTCTGGGCTATTAAACTGTTTACCTCCGAGGTTAAATTCTTCCATGGTTTTAGTATACAAAATAACCTCATGGAAAACTATCAAGGACGTATTGACAAAAGGACTTATATTTATATAATAAGAACAAATTTACTTTTATAGTAACGTACAAGCCGCACCCTTGTGGGGCGCACTGGGGCTTCATCCCCAAAATTTTTTATTGTTTTAAAAGCCGTTCCAATTTGGGACGGCTTTTTTCTATCTATTTTTAGAACTTGCAAAAATACCACTCTCAAGTATACTTACTTTGACAGTTCTTATTTTAATAAAAATTAAAAATTTCAGACATGAAAAAGCAAATGTTCTCCCCGCCCGTGACAATGTCACAAAAAGCCTCCAACAAAGCAGCAAACACGATGGCACCCCACCAAAAAAAGGAGTAGCCGGTTCGAAAGCAATTTTAAAAAAAGACCGTCAATTACGACGGTTTTTTTATTTCTTCATTTTCGCTCTCGCGACTTCTACAAAAGCCCAGAGAATTGAGAGAAGTATAATCCCAATAGTGATGTAGCGCAAAAGATACACTTTTGTTCCAACAAACTGTGCCAAGAAATAGCCGAGGAGTGTAAAGACGAGTGTCCAGATAATTGCACCGACAATGTTGTAGAAAAAAAATGTTTTGTAATCCATACGTCCTACACCAGCAAATGTCGGCACTCCTGTACGAACAAATGGAATAAACCGTGCAATAAGAATAGTTCGTGGTCCATACTTTTGAAAATAGCGTTCTGTTTTTTCTAAATGTTTTTGATTAAAAAACATGATTTTTTCACTAGAAAATATTTTGACTCCATACTTTTTCCCGAGAAAATAGCCAACCTGATCACCAACAGAAGTCCCAATAAAACAAATAATCATCACAAGCCACAATGGGAAATAGCCTTGCGCTGCGAAAATCCCTGCAGCAAAAAGGAGTGAATCCCCTGGTAAAAAAACACCTATCAAAAGCCCCGCTTCGACGATCAGAATAAGAAACATCCCGATAAGACCAAAATGCGAAATGAGAAATTGAGGGTTGATGTATTCGAGCATACTAATGTATCTTCGCTCCCGGTTTAACTTCTTGATCAGGTACGAGAAAAACCGGTTGACCATCTAGTCCATCGACTGCCATAAGCATACCGTGGGATTCAAGACCCATCATAGGACGTGGTTCGAGATTGGTACAAAAGAGCATTGTTTTACCGATGAGTTTTTCTGGCTCTGTGTACCACTTTTTTATTCCTGAAAGAATCTGTCGTGGCACTGGATTACCTTCTGCATCAACTTCACCAAAATCGAGCTCAAAACGAATAAGTTTATCACTCCCCTCTACAGCTTCTGCCTTTAGTACTTTTCCAAGTCGTGCTTCTATTTTTGCAAAATCATCTATCGTTATATTCATCCGCCAAAATTTTATTACAACAGTACTACTGAAAATACGGGACTGTATTGTAACAACATGTTATCTACTAATATCGACTTCGCGCCTTAAAAAATTTAGGCGGACTAATAGGTACATGATACATAAAAAACCATAATAAATACAGTGACAAAGCCTACGGCTTCGTCACTGTATTTATTATTCCTTTCTTAATAACTTCCAAAAAAAAGCATTTGCACATCTTTATTCACCAGAATAACCATCGTAAAGAGGATAATCACCACCAAAATAGATCCGACAATAAACTCTTGAATTTCCCTCCCGAGTATTTCCGCATAAAACCAACCAGCAAGTAACCAGAGAATGATAATCGTAATGAGTGTCGGCATCATGGACGGGATACTCATGATAAAGAGTTGTATAATTTCGAGCATGTACACAGTGTATCAAAAAAGAAAAAGCAGTACCATGGGTACTGCGATTTTTCGTTTAGTGCCTCCTCTTATGGATGGCTTCCCTATAGTAGGGATTTTCTGATTTGTTAAGCCAATAAATCAAAGATCTATTCACCCGAATCCAAAATTATTTTAGATAAAAATATAATACACTATTAGTAAATTTTTGTCAAATAAAAAACCCGCAAAGTTTCCAATGCGGGTTTTTGTTGCCGTCAGGCGGTTTTGTTGTGACAGAAGATTCGTAGTAATGCGTTCGAGTTGCAGATTGCATCGGCAACAGATCTTTGTCAGGTTCCCTGATCTCGGGATTTAGTTTACTTTTTTTACTTTCAAAGAAGTGTGTCAAAGAGTGCGTATTCGTTTACGAATTTGCGGTATGTACAACTCTGAAATGTAATGGAAGTTACTCCGCATTGCGAACCGTATGTATGTAGTGAACCCCACCATACAAGTGAGTTGGTTCGACGCACTTTACAGCGCGATTTTGGAAAAGAAAGCGAATAATTCATTTGCATCAATGACTCATAAGCACGATTTGCTGATTTTCATCAGGGCGACTCGGTATGAGCCACGGAGAAGCTAACTAGGCAAATTAAGCTACTTCAACAATGATAGTACGCTTTTCCCCAGAAAACGCAAGAGGACAGGTTATTCCTAATCAAGCGGTTTATACTGCGCACCTTTAAGTACAGATCTCACTGTTTGAAATTCTTCAAGTGTATTTATCTGATACCAAGATGAAACAGTGTAGTACCCTACTTTTGCATAGTAATGAAACACAGTGTCCGGGATAGAAAATTCACCATTATGTACGATTGGATCAAAAGAAAAGAACTCGCCACTGAGTAAATACATCCCTGTAAAACATTGCACAGGTTTCCCTACTTCATCTTCTTTTTGTGCTCTAAAATTAGTTATCGTTCTGGTTGTTTCATCAACATCACATGTGCGATATCGTGCATCACTTACTTTTGAATACATACCACACACTGGTGTTGGGAGTGTGATAAAAATTTCCATGTCTTCTTTTTTAAATATGTCGTCACCGTTGAATACCAAAAATGTTTCGTCGGGTTCAATCATGTCCGTAACTGAAGCGAGCGCAGAAAAAGTTCCGGTAGTCTCACCTTCTTGGATAGAAAGGTAGACGTTGAATGGAAATTCATGCATCCGCAGAAACAGTTCAAAATGATGTACTTTCGATTGATTTACCACAAGATACACATCTTTTATTTTTTCTGGAAGTGCGTCGAGCGCATATTCGAGGATGGTCTTATCATTATGCAACTCAACAAGAGGTTTTGGTGTTGTTTCGGTAAGTGGTCGAAGTCGGGTCCCATCCCCCGCACAAAGAATAACTGCTTTCATATACTTGAGTATACCATAAGTGTAAAAGTAATATAAAAAAAACCTCAACTCGAGAGAGCTGAGGTTTAATAATCTTATTTAGAGTTATTTCTTTTTAGCTTTTTGAATAGCCTCGGGTAAATTGTAGTTGCAGGACTTTAAAAGAGTAATCGCTTTTGCTCGAGTTAATCCTGTTTTTTCCATAAGGGTAGCCAGCCCGCGTTCTTTAAGTTTTTCATTACTCAAGCGCATATGAGTCATTTTATTACCAGTAACTTTTCCAATCAAAACCATTGATGCTGTTGTAATCATATTACACACAAGTTTCTGTGCAGTACCTGATTTCATACGAGTACTTCCAGTTAGAAATTCCGGACCAACAAGCACCTCTACAGGAAAATCAGATTCAAGACTAATTGGACTTTTTGAACTACAAACGATACAACCAGTTTTGATACCTTTTTTACGACACTCACGCAGAGCACCAAGTACATATGGGGTTCGACCACTAGCAGCAATACCAATCACAATATCTTTCTTTGTTACATTGTGTGATTTGAGATCAGAAAATCCAAGAGTGAGGCTATCTTCAGCTCCTTCAATAGAGCATCTGATAGCACCGTCCCCTCCAGCAATGAGACCTATAACCATATCGTGCGGAACTCCAAATGTTGGCGGGCATTCACTCGCATCAACAACACCGAGCCGTCCGCTTGTACCAGCTCCAATATAAAAAAGTCGTCCACCTTTTTTAAAAGCTTCAACAACTTGTTCAATAAGTTTATTTACTTGAGGTAATGCTTCTGCTACAGCGAGAGCTACTGTTTGATCTTCTTTATTGATATTGTGAGTAATTTCCCATACAGGCATTTGCTCTAAATTATTATAGAGAGAGTCTCGTTCTGTCGCGACAGTACTTAAATTTATCTTTTTCATAGTTTTTCAAATTTTTCTTATTAAACCACAAATATAGCATAAAAACAATTAGATGCTTTTTTGATTCACCCCATCGAGATACCGCTGAAGAATGAGAATCGCGGCACCCATGTCATCTTTATCTCCTTTTTTTTGTTTTGTTTGTCGTGCGTGAAGTTTCGTCTTTCCGGTAAAGCTCTGTCGTGCGAGCATTGAAGTCATGAACTCTTTCTGAAAACTCACCGGGAGCAGGATTTTATCTTCGAGTTCTTTCTTGAACGCATGAACATGCTCCATGACACTATTTTCTTTTCCATTACTATCAACTGAGTACCCAAGCACAATATGTTCGACTCCCTCTTTTGCAACGATCTTACGCAAATCATCGAAAAGTATTTTTGAATTTTTCATCTGGAGATACGGAAAAGCCACGCGTCCATCTCGATCAGAGAGTGCGAGGCCAATATTTTTAGTACCAAAATCTATGCCGAGATATTTCATAGTCTATTGGATGTTTCGTTGTATTTGAGCATTTAGTTTCAAAGCGGAGGAGGGGGGATTCGAACTCCCGGACCCCGTAAAGGGTCTCTTGTTTTCAAGACAAGTGCCTTCAACCACTCAGCCACTCCTCCGCTTTAGAACCAAATATATACTCTACAACAGTCCCACTATATATGATTTTTCTAAAAAATTCAACCCAAACGTGAGCTCACGGATTTGGTGTTTCAAAGTATTTAGTGCTATTATGAGCATGTAAGTTTTACAGTAGTGTGTACTCTCTTGCTTTGCAAAGGTATATATGTGCGTGATGCTTATAGATTATAAGTAACTATATACCTAGAATGGCAAAGAAATTTTATGTAAGTAGTCTCGCTTGGGAAACAACCAACGAAACACTTAAGCACCATTTTGAAGAAGTAGCACCTGTTGTATCTGCATCAGTTGTTATGGACAAAATGAGCGGCCGTTCACGAGGATTTGGATTCGTTGAAACAGACGACAGTGTTGACCTCAATACTGTTATCAGTAAACTCAACAATACAACTCTCGATGGACGAACTATCTTCGTCTCTGAAGCAAAGCCAAGAGAAGAAGGAGACCGACCAGCTTTCAAAAAAAACTACTAATAAGTAGAAACAAAAAGGAGCGCACCTACGGTGCGCTCCTTTTTGTTTCCTTGTTATTTATCATTTGGCATTTAACATTTAGCATTATCTTGTTATACTTCACTCATGCAAGAAACCATCTACTACACTTGGGAAACAGATGAGTATACTCAAAAAGAAGTGAATCCTGATTGGATCTGGGCACTTGGGATTATTACGATAATCATCCTTGTTCTCTCGATCATGTTCAATAACTATCTCTTTGGAATCCTCATGGTTATTGGCGCAACCTGTATCATCTATCTCAAAATCCGAAATCCAAAAAGCATCAACATTGCTATTACTGATCGTTCAATCCAAATTGGAGAAGAAGAGCGATACTATCACGACCTCGGATCGTTCTGGATAGATATTACGAGAAAAGAAAACGATGAGGCACGACTCCTCCTTGCATCAAAAAGAAACTTCACTCCCCTTGTCGTCATCTCTATTCCAAACAACATTGATACAAAAGCACTTCGGACCAACCTCCTCACTCACCTTGAAGAAAAACAAATGAAAGAAAGCGGAATTTACGAGATTATGGAGAAATTGGGGTTTTAGAAAAAACGCTACAAAGCCTTTATGGTTTTTACTAGACAGTTTCCATAACTTTCAAATGCATTGTTATAACTTTCTAAATATTCAAGTACTTCATTTGAGCTTATACCTCCTTCAAAATCGACATAATCTAGATCTCTATAATTAGCTTTAATACGATACCAATAAAAAAAATCTGTTATCATAAGTTTTTCGGAAACTAAAAACTGTTTTTTCTCTGTTTTACCTTTTAGCGTATGGAGGTTCCATTTTTTTGTTACTTTTGCATCATGCAATTTGTAATCTAAAAGTTTTTTTGTCATAGATTCAACACATTGAGGTTTTTGCCAAAAATTATGTCTGGTGTTTTCTCCTGAATTTATACTTGGTGTACTTTGAATATGAGTAAGCAAATAAACTTTATTTAAATCTTGATTACTAAAATCAATACTACCACCACTAACTAAAGAATAAAGTTTTTTGCGCACACCAGTATGTCCTCCTTTAGTAAAACCATGCGTAGAACCATCCACAAGATGAATAAGGATGCTTTCAAGGTAATATAGAGCATAGTAACACTTCACAGGAAACCATGGTGTTACGATACCTGCAAAATCAGGATCTTCGCGAGCAAGTTCAATGTCCTTTTTGATACTTCTCAATGTAACTCTATAGAGCTTTTTAAACCTTAATATTTCAAAATTATTTTTAATTGGTGTCCCATTTTTTACAACAACCATACTACTAGATAAAAATAGTTTTTCTACGCATTTAATGTAATTGAGATGTGTCTTGAAGGATGCTTTAGTTAAATCAAAAGCAGGAGTTCGTGTTGCAATAATCATAAATTTGTCTGATAAACATTAAAAAATAAAATCAGTAGGAATCTTTCCTTACAGGAACAGTACACCTTTTCCTGTGTTGTCGGACTTCGTCCTCAAAACATGGAAAAGCTTTTCGATTCCTGCACGCAAGCAAAGCAGTTTGCTTGCTCTCGCTCAAAAAAACCTTGTTTTTGTGATCTCGGCAGGAATCGAACCTGCATCGCAACTTCCGCAAAGTTGCGTCCTATCCATTGAACGACGAGACCAAAGGTATATGCACTATACCTTATTTTTGAGATTTTTCAAAATGACTCCTTTCACAAGGCCCAAAAATAGCGTATACTGCCCTTGTGAATATATACATAGCATTACTTCTTGTAGCGATTGTGCCCTCATTTTTGGTTATCTTTTTACCGAAAGATAGAGCGTTTTTTAGTAGTCCTCTCGTGCGAGGGTTTGGACTTGGTGTATACGCCGCACTCATTATTATTCTCTTGCGTGAAGGGATCACCGAAAGTAACTTTTCGACAGCTCTCTTGTGGTTTATAGTGGGCCTTATACTCAGTTTCGGAATTGGATTTCTTGTAAAGGAATTTCACCATCACCATGAACACGATGCGTCAAACCATCATGACCATGCACACAACAAAGCAAGTACACTCCGACTTCTTATATCTGATTTCTTCCACAACATCGTTGATGGGATTGCGATTGTTGCTTCATTTACCGTCAATCCAAGCATTGGAGTCACATCACTTTTAGGAGTACTCGGTCACCAAGTTGTTCAGCAAGGAGGGCAACAAATACTGCTCGTTGAGAGTGGTATCACACCAAAAAAAGCCATCTTTATCTCTTTCATTATTTCTCTTTCTGTATTTCTTGGCCTTGTCATGAGTGAGTCTCTTGAAGTAATTTTTATCTGTGTATCTGCTGGAATTGTTTTATGGAAAGTCGCAACAGATATCCGCCACACAAAATGGAGTACAAAAACAGTTATTGGGTTTATTCTCGGAGCAGTTATTCTTGCTCTGTTACTAATACTTATTCCACATCAACACTAGAAGATACCATAAACGATACAAGAGCGGGGGGCGCACACCCCCCGCGGGGTTTTTTTTTTTTTTTATATTTTTTATTTTTGTTTTTTTTTTTGGCCCCCC
>CAZVHB010000003.1:79277-88356 GCA_964626965.1 uncultured Candidatus Saccharibacteria bacterium
CCCCCCCCCCCCCCCCCCCGCTCTTGTATTTTATTGTTTATAATTTAGCATTTAGCATTTTTTCTGGGCCCACTCTTTCAATTCTTTATACGTCACCTCCCCACAGAGCGTTTCGTTGTTGTTTGTATTGATAAAAAATGGCACGCCACCGCAGGCATTGTCTTTATCGTATTTCATACAGAGTTCGTCGTTCTCTTTATTATTCCAGACTTCGAGATGAGTGACTGCAATTCCCTCTTCTTTCTCAAGGCGCGCCAAACGAGCCTGCATACGAATGCAATCCGGACAGTCTTCGCCATAAAAGTAGAGTAAGTGTTTAGACATTTAGGAAATATTCTGCTCCTTTACTTCTACTAAAGAGTTGAAGATTTTCTCTACTATCTTAACTCTAGTCATCCGTTCTTGCTCGACGTTTTTGTCGTATTCTGAAGGGCTTGTGAATAGGCAAGGATCTGAAATTCCTACTTCATACGCATAATATTTTGAACCTATTTTTCTTACTGAAGGAACAGGCATAATATCAGGATATTCATCAAAAACTGTAATAATAGGAAGTCTACAATCATCTCCTTTAGATTTAATTTCTGGACTATAGGTAAAAGTTAAATATTTTAAGGGGTCATTTGAAGTTGATGCTCTTGTTTTAAATGTGTAGGTAAAATCCTTGTTTTCTTCTGTCTTTGGATATTTGAGATTCCACTCCTTTATAACAACACTAGTGGTATCAGTACTTGGCTCTGGGTTTTGGGCTGTGTTTTCAGGAACCACTTGCTGTTGCACAGGAACAACACTCTCTTCCACTACAACACTTTTTTTATTCATAAAAATATACACTAAGCATCCACCGAGGCCGAGTAACAGTATAACTATGATAAGATTTTTAAATTGATCACTCATAAAAATTATATGATTACTAATATGATTAAAGTATATCAGGAAGTACGAAAATACAACACAAATAAAAAAACCGCCGAAGCGGTTTTTTTATTTGAGAATTAAGCTTTTTTTTCTTTAGTGATTTTTGACATTCGAGACTTTTTGTTTGAAGCGTTATTTTTCTTGATAACGCCTGACTTTGCTGCTTTGTCGATTGCTTTGAAAACAACTGATACGAGTTTGCGAGCTTCATCCACTTTTTTTTCTTTGACGAGACGTTCTACTTTTTTGATTTCGTCTTTCATTCTTTTATTTTTCTGGTCATTCACTTTCTTTTTGCGAAGTGATCCACGAAGTGCTTTTTTTGCTGATTCTGTAATTGGCATATGTTATATAAATTAAAATTAAATAAATGAGATCAACTGCTAGATAGGCAATCCTATGACCCAAACTATCTCAACTTTGGAAGGATATGCGCACCTGAGACACAGGTGTGACATACATACTATATACCATAAAACACAGGAAATACAAAGTGAGATGAGTGTGATATACTTTTTTTATATGATTGGATCAGTTACAGGAACACCGACAATACTTACAGATAAATATGCGCTTATTGATGTTGCTGGAATCGGCTACAAGGTGTTTTTGACTACGGGAACGCTCAGTGATATCACTCGCGACCAAGACACCGTAACGCTCTTTACACACCTGATCGTCCGAGAAGACGCACTCGACCTCTATGGTTTTACGACAATGCAAGAACGAGACTTTTTCGAGCTCCTCATCTCTGTCTCTGGCGTCGGACCACGTGGTGCACTAGGTATTCTCTCTGTCTCTTCTATCGACAACCTCAAGAAAGCCATCGCGAGTTCAGAAGTATCATACCTCACAAGTGTGTCTGGTATTGGTAAGAAGACAGCAGAAAAAGTCGTCATCGAACTCCGAGACAAATTAGCACTCTTTAAAACAGATGAAAATGGCTTCGCGCTTCGTGGTGATAGTGATGTTATCGAAGCGCTCAAGACACTCGGCTATACACAAAACGAAGCCCGTGATGCGTTACAACAAATCCCAAATACTATCACCGATACAAATACAAAAATAAAAGAAGCATTGAAACTTTTAGGGAAATAAAAAAACCACCTGTGAGGGTGGTTATTTTAATATTTTGTATTTAAATCTTTTTTATTTTGATGAGTCTATTTCTTTCCCCATCATTTGATGTGTAGTTTCCGGTAGCAGATGTGCCATCAGGAGAGAAGTGAAAACTCATTGGATACCTACTCCATACATCAAAGGTGTGTTTCCAAGAGCCAATACAGCTTCCATCAGCATATAACTGACCCTTAAAACTACCATTAATCCAACTCGCAGTAAATTTACCGGTTGCATCCACATGCATAGTTATTTCATATCCAATATTACCTATTTGAAGACCAGTACCAAAATACACTTCCCATTTACTTTCATTTACAATCGACACCAGATCGATCTTTTTTAATTCAGGAAGTTGGGAAAACAAGGGTACAGAAAAACAAATAAAAAATAAAAAGAAGAGTATTTTTTTCATAGTTATTACATTTTAAAGGTGAAAAATTTATTTAACGAGTGTAGAGTATGCACATCGGAATCTGTGTCCCGACAGAACGAGCTATCCAGTCAACATATAATTCATACACAGAAGCTACAGGCAAAAAGACTTTTTGTTTAGGGTATTTTTTATGCAGCTCTAAACACTGAACTATTTGTACTTGCAGGTCAACCATATCAATTAGTGGGAAAAGTGCGTCAGCTAGTTGGTTGTTTTGCATACAGAATGGAGTTATATCTCTTTTGAAATTAACCATTACGGCAGACCCAACTCCATAAAAATCATGTTGATGTTCATCCATAGATTGAAGAAGAGCATCATTTTTCCTATAAGTAAGAAAAGATGTTCCGAAGTCTTTCCCTAAGGATTCACTAAACCTATTAAAAAAATAAGCATAGACAGAATCGTAGTTGACCACATGTAGTTCAGAAAATTTGTTGATACCCACCACACTTTTTGGTGTAGTATCGAGAAATTTTTTTAATTGATCCTGACTCCATTGTATATAAAAGTCATTAGCCACACCAAAAAGTGGAAAATTGATCATAGTGCAGGCTACTGGTAACGTGTCTTTACCTGCATACTTCTTCAGTAAAGACAGTTTCTCTTTGATTGCAGTGGTGTCTTTTAAAAAAGCTTTGAAAGCTTTTCCTTGAAACGGATGGGTCTGAAAACCCATTGAATAATTTACGAGCATCCGAAACGGTGTAAGCAAAGCAGAGTCATTTTGAGCTAAAACTGTTTGTGTGCTCAAAAATAAAGACAGAATAAAGAGAATTGTTGTTTTTTTCATTTTTAAAATTTTTAATTGTTCGTATATATTTAAACACAAAAATAAAGAAATTGCAATTCCTCTCTTTATGATAAAATAGACACATGAAAATATCAGTAGTGATTATTGCTCATAATGAAGAAAAACACATCAAAGTGTGTATTGATTCCCTACTCAATCAAACGACAAAAGCTAACGAGATTATTTTAATTGCTCACAACTGCACAGACAGTACAGTGAATATAGCAAGCGAATACCCTAAAGTCCTCACTGTTCCTTACACAGGGACAACTGGTATTGTCCATGCGAGGCTTGAAGGAATATCTCGTACTACTGGTGAAATCATATTGTGTATCGATGGAGATTCAGTTGCAAAAAATAACTGGATTGAAGAAATGGTCAAAACTCTCAAAAGAAATACTAATATTCTTATTGGCTCATGGGTAAAGTTTCGTGGTACGCTTTTCGGAGAAGTAGCAAATATAATCAATAGATTCAATTGTAAAACTCGCGGAGAACAAGCAATACACTGGATTTGGGGACCAAGCTTTGGTTTCTGGAGTAAAGATAAACAAATGGTCAAAGATATCTTACAAGAAAGTATTACGCTATCCAAAAAACTATCTCTCTCGAGAAATCCGGAAGATTTTTGGTTGGCAGTTTTTACGTCTCAAAAAGGAAATATTGAGGTGACCAATAAAACCTGTGTCACTCAAAACCAGAAAGAAGGAAACTCAGCTCAAGCAATAAGTCGCAGTTCTGAAAATATCCAAAATGGAAAAATCATAGAATCATTTTTAAAAGAAAATCATAAGTAATATATTGTTATGCCAGAGTTACCAGAAGTAGAAACAACCGTCAAAGGAATCCAAAAACAAATCGTGGGCCTCACCATAACCGACGTGTGGACAGATCTTGCAGTGAAAAACCAAGCAACAAAACACTACAGAGACACGCTCAAAGATGCGGACTTTTTCGCATATTTCAAAAAAGAAGTAGTAGGACAAAAGATAACTGGCGCACAACGTCGAGCAAAAAATATCCTGATTGAACTCAGAAATAAACAAACAATCCTCATCCACATGAAAATGACCGGACACATGATGACAGGAATGTACGACTACGACAAAAAGAAAAATACATGGACCGTCTCCCCTCTTGAGAAAAATGACGCGCTTCGTGATCCGTACAATAGATTTATCCATGTTGTCTTTTCTCTTTCAAGTAACAAACAACTGGTCCTCTGTGATGCACGAAAATTTGCAAAAGTGACACTCCTCCATAATAACGCAAGCCACAAAACACATCTCGGTACTATCGGGCCAGAACCACTGGATAAAAAATTTGCTGAAACAAATTTCAAAGATAGACTGCAGAAGAAAATGTCGGGCAAAGTAAAAACGGTACTCCTCGACCAGAGTATCATCGCAGGTATTGGAAATATTTATTCAGATGAATTACTCTTCCTCGCTGGTATTCACCCAGAAAGAAAAGTGTGTGATATAACAAACGCTGAATTTAAAAAAATGTACGATGCAATGCATACAGTCCTTTTAAAAGGCATCGATTTTGGTGGCGATTCCACGAGCGACTATCGAAACATCTTGGGTGAAAAAGGAACATTCCATGGAACACATAATGTCTACAGAAAAACAAAAACATCTTGTGGTAAAAAAGGGTGTCGTGGAATCATAGAGAGAAAAATGATTGGTGGACGAAGTGCGCATTATTGTCCGGAGCATCAAAAATAGAAAAATAAAAACAAGTGCAACCTGACGGGTTTGCACTTGTTCTCTTTTCACCAAAAAACAAAAAACTACTTTTTAGATTGCTTCTTCGCAATCACTTTTTTAATTTTTGCACGTTTCTTTTTTGCTTCAAGAAGCTTAAAAAAATCTAATCCACGAAGCTCACTTTCTTCAAAAGAATGCTGTTTAAAATATTTCTGAGCATTAAAAATCATTGTCTCAGCATCCGGAGTAGATATTTTGAGTGCATAAAATCCTGAGAGTTTTCCTTTAAACTCATCGAGTCTTGCAAAAAAGAACTGTCCACCTTGTACAAGAGTAAATTCATGACAGATTCTTGAAAAGAAATACTTTTCTTTTTTACCTCTCAAAGAGCTCCAAAAAGAGGCCAGTCTGATTTCTATTTTGAAACGCTCAAATTCAGTTCTTGAATACGGTATTTCTTGTACACGTCGTCTCTCTTCTTTGCTCCCAAACAAATACTCATTGTCGATTTCAGCAGAATACTTTATTTCTATTTTTTTTCCAGCTTCTTGTTTGTATGCTTCTATGAGCGTAAATTTCGTAGTTCCGTAAATAGATGCATAGTGCGTTTCCGCAGGTTTGTTGCTGAGATCTTCTTTTTTAAAAATTCTTTCAAAAGTAAGTTTATCGATAATAAACCACTTGTAGAATGTCGTGTTTGTGGTTTTCATATTATTAAAGTTTATTTACTTTAATTTTACCACGCCAGAGTTTTTTACAAGGAAAGTTATCCCACTATCTCAAACAGCACAATTCCGGTCGCCACAACCACATTCAGTGATTCTTTAGTCCCAAATTGTGGAATTTCTACAATAGTATCTACCCTCGCTAAGGTTTTTTTATCTATCCCGTATGGTTCATTACCACAAATGAGCGCTATTTTATTAGCGTACTTGGCTTTTTTATAGTGAACAGATGTTTTATCTTGCTCAAGTGCATAGATGGTATACCCAGTCTTTTTGAGCTTGGTTAAAACAGGCACTATAGTCTTTGCATATTCCCACATCACAGTCCCTTCTGCCCCGAGTGACACCTTGGTAAAGTCTTTCCGAGCTTTACCAAATTTGTCGAGCGGTGTCGGTGTCGTTCCAACGAGATATATCTTTTCTACTCCTGCACAATCCGCTGTACGGAAAATAGATGCAGTGTTATAGACACTCCGTAGGTTATCGAGAATGATAATGATAGATCTTTTCTGCTTCATATTGTGAGTATATATGAAATTTAAAATAGAGCCACTAGACAAGCATGGTATAATAGAAGTATGGATACACAAACTCTTATTCTCGCGGGTGGATGCTTTTGGTGCGTCGAGCACGATTTGCGCAAGGCACCAGGCGTCGTACAGGTACTGTCCGGATACACCGGCGACACAGAAGAAAATGCCAATTACTATAGAGTGGCATCACATAAAACCTCGCACCGTGAAGTAGTCGAAGTTACTTACGATGGCGACGTTACCACCTATAGAGCAATCCTCCAGTTTTTTATTGATCATATCGATCCGACTGACAGGACTGGTCAATTCGCTGACAAAGGTTATCAATACCAACCAGCCATCTATTATACAAATGAAGAAGAGAAAGAAATTGCCGAGAGTGTGCTGGAAGAGTTGAAAGATTCTCATACGTACGACAAAGAAATTGTTGTCGCGATTGAAGAACGCAAGCCGTTTTACAAAGCCGAAGAAGAGCATCAAAACTACTCAGAAAAAAACAAAGTACACTATGCACTATACCGAAATGGATCAGGGCGCGAAAACTTCGTAAACAAAACATGCGCAATACGTGAAGAGAAGAAGATTAATTGGAAACAAGCAAAATAATTTTTAATAAAATATATGAACGAAGAAGAAATAAGAGCAAAATTAACTCCTGAAGAATACAAAGTACTCCGTGAGGGCGGAACAGAAGCACCATTTTCAGGAAAATATTATGGAGAAAATAAAGACGGTATGTACCACTGCAAAGTCTGCAACAATCCCCTTTTTGCGTCTGATGCAAAATTCCATTCTGACATAGCTGGCCTTGCTGGCTGGCCAAGTTTTGACAATGCGATCCCTGGCGCGACGGAAACGCGTGAGGACAATAGTCTCGGCATGCATCGAACAGAAATCATCTGCGCCAACTGCAAAAGCCATCTCGGCCACATCTTCCCGGACGCAGAAGCAAAGACTGGTCAACATTTCTGTATCAACTCTGTCTGTTTGGATTTAAAAGAAAAAGAGGGCGAGAATTCCTAATTCCTAATTTCTAAAAAACTCAGCAGAGTGTATGTAGGGCGCCCTCCTGGAGGTTTTCCACTACCCCCTATAATAAACTATTCTCATGTCATATATTTAGTATAATAAAAGAAAGACCCCTGGTCTCTTATTAGGTAATATAAAACATATGATAAACACAATTAGTTTTGCTCTTCTTATTATCGGTGGTCTCAACTGGCTCTTTGTTGGAGCATTTGGTTGGGATGTAGGACAACTTTTCGGAGGACAAGGTGCTGCAATTTCAAGAATAGTTTATGTTCTTGTGGGACTCTCTGCTGTGTACCAACTCCTTATGATGCTTGGTGTAATGTAATTAGGTCTATACACCAATATAAAAACCACGAGAAATCGTGGTTTTTATATTGGGTAAAATTGACATAGCTACTTTTTATTGTTAGAGTTATTAAAAATAATTAACAATGAAACCACACATATTCTTTGACTTCGATGAAATGAAATTCCACACGACACCAGCATTAGTTGCCTATATAAATAGGCGATGGAATATTACCTCCACACCAGAAGACTATATAAACAACGGTGATCATTTAGATACCATTATTAAAAAGTATCGAAAAGAAAATGCTCCAAGTTGGGATGAAGCATATAAAGATCTTGGTCAAAACTATGCCGGATCTATTCTCCATCATGAAACAGTAGAGCCGGCAGAACACATGTGTACAGTAATAAAAAAACTTTCAAAAAAGTACACACTCTGGACAGTTACTGCCAGGCAAAGAAACAGTCTCCATGTAATTGAACATCTACTAAACAAACACATACCAGACTGTATCAGTGGTATCCACTGTGTTTGGGACACTAACGCACAGGGTGAATTCATAGACCATTCGAAAAAAGATTTCATGGAAAAAGTACCAGGTGAAAAAATTGCTTTTTTTGATGACTCCCCAAAAGAGATTTTAAAAACTCAATCAATCATTCCGTCCTATTTATTTGACCCGAACCGACTACACGGACAGCTAACTGATATACGCAACAGAGTGCATAGTTGGAAAGAAATTGGAGACCTCCTTTTATAAACAAAAACAATACAGCGATATCAGTAGATATCGCTTTTTTTATTTATGATTTCAGTAATTGTATACAAGATATATTTTACACAAAAGATGTTATTATTTAATAATATGAAGAAAATATTGCACACAATTAACACGGTACTATCTCTTTACGGAATTTACCTAGTACTAAAGAGCGTTTTAGTAAATTTTAAAGTTTATGGTAAGGAATTATTCTCACCATATTCTAGCTTTAATTTTAAAATTACATTTATCATCTTCGGTATATATATTCTTTTATGGCTTATTAATTTATTTTTAATCAAAAAAATATTTATATTTCTAGATAGCAATAAACCAAAACGTAATCTACTTATTTTTATTCTTATTCTATGTACGGGTTTTGTTATATTCTTTGACTGGATAATGTTTCACTCCGCTGTGGTGATACCTGAAAATCTGACAAACAGAACAGAATCTACTGAGGCTCGATAGGAATCGCCTCCCCTTTCAGTCGAGACGCTCTATTTTATAATCGACCCACTCAGTAAATAGGCGCCTTCAGTTCGATCCTTATTTCATTTAAAGACAGGAATCTTTCATTACACGAACAGTATACCTTTTCCTGTTTTATCGCCTCCCACAAGCTTAGGCTCAAAACATGGAAAAGCTTTTCGATTCCTGCACGAGACTGAAGCAGTTCAGTCTCTCGAGCGGACAATATAAAAAGACCTCTTACGCGGGGTTTTTTTTTTTTGCCGTCGGCGGGGAACGAACCAGGCC
>CAZVHB010000004.1:0-14737 GCA_964626965.1 uncultured Candidatus Saccharibacteria bacterium
TATTACCCAGTCGTCTAATGGTAGGACATTTGGTTTTGGTCCAAAGAATTGAGGTTCGAGTCCTTGCTGGGTAGCAAAAGAAAAATCCCTGATACTTGTATCTAGGGATTTTTCTTTTGCTACCCAGAGCAACGTGTCTGCACACGTTGCATCAAGGACTCGAAAGACTTTCCGTTAAACACAAGCACGAAGTGTGAATGTTTCGAAAAGGCATACTGTTCGTGTAACGAAAGAGTCTTTTGTTAAACCTTCGCTTGTTGGCAACTTTTCTCAAGAAAAATGACTAACTTAGTTAGTTTGACTAATATTATTATATCTGTTATACTATGAAAAATTACTTTTAAAAACTCTCTTAAATCACTAAAAAAATAACATATGCACATCAAAGCTGACTCACGGATGTTGGATAAATTCCAACGCATTGCCGACTGGTTTCAAGACTGGTTTGGATTTGATAATTTTTACATAGCAAAATGTACAAAGAATCTTATTCTCTTTTTCCTCATTCTCAAAATTATATCAGCTGCACTTGATGGAATCGGTATCATTGAAATTGGGGGTATTATTGTCTCTACACTCTTATTCCTTTGGTTTAACACATACATGCAGTACGGCGAATACCTGACAAAATCTAATACTACTTTCAGAAACCAACTTGCTTTCCAACTTTCGATTGAACGTACTGTTTTTTTAACAGTGACTCCCATCCTCATTGGCCACTTTCTCTTTCATCTATACTTGTATAAGAATCCTTTGCTATATTTAGCCAAATTAACTTCTAGTGAAAATCATCATCTTTATCTGATGTTTTGGTCTCCACCAGAGATACTTATGTGTGCGTGGATATACTTCGGTTCATGTACACCTAAATCATGCACGACAAGCAAATTTAAAAGATTGCGAGATAAGATAATTAAACACAGAAAAAACTCAGATCATAATGATCTGAGTTTTTTTATTTACAAAGTACAAGTTAATATAAAAAACTATTTAAGCCAGCCTTTAAATTTGAGGAGATTGAAAGCTGCATCTTTTCCAGCTTCGGATTTTGATTTTCCTTCACCCCACATTTTTAAACTATCCCCAACTGAAACTTCGACAATGAAAACTTTTTCATGATCAAGACCAGATTCTTCTACTACGATATACACAGGCAACAATTTTAAGTCCCTTTGTGTTATTTCCTGAAGTAGTGATTTGTGGTCTAACCAAAGTTTTCTTTCGATGATTCCATGCACTCGTTGCAATATGTAACTAGTGATGAATGTTTCAGCAACAGAGTATCCTCTGTCTAAATATACTGCGGCAATAAATGCCTCAAGTGTATCTGCTAATATATGTCGATAAGACTGTCCATCTTTCTTCATTCCTTCGGAAACAAAAAGATATTCATTAAACTTGAGTTCCTGTGCAATATCCGAGAGTATAGCCGTGCTTACTAGTGCTGATCTGTAATTAGTCAGGTCACCTTCTTGGTTTTTTGGAAATCTTTCATATAAATGATTAGTAACGACAAGTTGTAAAACGGCATCACCTAGAAATTCTAAGCGTTCATTGTTTTGCAAATTTGCTGCCTTATTTTCATTGATATACGAACGATGTGTAAAAGCTTGCTTTAAAAGTTTTTTATCAGAAAAACTAATTCTTACTAAGTGTTCTAGCCTTGAGAGACTATTCGGTTTATCTTCTATCCGAAAGGTAATCGGAGGTGATTTCTTGACCATGAGTGAAATTTTTAGTTTTAAAATTATTCATTTTTTAATGTTTTTACAAACAGTTCAATAAAATCTTCTTTTGCGAGCATTTTTGGCTGATGTGGTTTTTTCAGTGACACAATAATTGAATCTACTGTAAATTCTCCACCTAAAGCTGACCATAATTTTAAAGCTACCTTTTCGGGGCCACCAACTATCGCTAAACTGTCGCTCATTTTTAGGATTGAATTTTTTGCTTCATCTAGTAGTGCGAGAACATGACTAGTTGAAGTATGTTTTTTCTCATTCTTCAATTTTGGCCCAAGTTCATTTTTAAGAATCGGTTGTGACAGAGTTTTTTTCGCTCCGATCGCCGGAGTATTTACTGGATTAGTAAATCCAGGTTCAACTGAAAGAATGAGTGTTTGTGAAGGTTTTCCTTTTCTAATATTTCTCTCAGAAATCTTGTGTGAGAGGTTAAAATTATTTCTCGAAATATCATTGATGAACCTGTCAAGTGAACTACGGGAGGCAAATGTAATACTCAGATTATTATCTTTTTTGTTTTTTGAAACTAAATAATAATCTGTAGTTACCTTGTAACCGAGGGATTTAAGCATTTTTTTGATTTCAGAAACTTCTGTTCCGGATTCTTTTGGGTCTGTCATGGGAATTGTTTTTTGAGTTTTAAAATTTGTTTTTACGGGGATAAATGTGAGTGCCTGAGAACCAATCTTAGGAGTTTTAAATCCTTCAAAAAGCGTAATGATAATATCAAGAGAATTTTCAACCAGAGAACATAGTTCTTTGATTCCATGTTTTGAAAAGAACTGGATCATACTCTCTCTACTTTCTTCATTGGTACATGTTAGACGATAATCTGCCCATGTTCCTTTTTCTTCGACAAGCGATGTATAGTCTTCACGCTCTTCAAATTTTCCTTTTATTAGGAATTTTTTTAATTCTTCAAGTTCAGAAGACAAAGATGCTCGTTGGTTGAATTGCTGTTTTTCAACATTTCTTGTTGCTGATGGTTTTGTCATAAAATATAATTTTTTAAGGTTTTTTCTATCTTAACACATAATATACATATTTGTCAACAGGACGAGTATTACAGACCTAGAACTGCTATTGACTTTATATAATTAATATGATAATATAAGCACAAACCTTAAAAAATAAATTATGAATAATGTATCAACAACACCCAACAATGTCCTTAGTAATGCAAACATATTAGGGGGGTACAACTCTCCTGAGTATGCAGTCACAGTTAATGAAGATATTGTAGATCAAACATGGTCTAACAATATCTATTTTGAAGAAAACCGCGATATTCTCGCTGATTATCTGAAAGAAATCTCGAAGTATAAGTTTGTAAAAGCTGATGAAGAAAGACACCTTTTTGGCCTAGTTCAAGAAGGAAACTCAGAAGCATTTGAAAAATTTATCTCATGCTACCTACGCCTTGCTGTTTGGGTCGCAAAAAGATTCAAAACACTGATCTATGGTGTCAACAGTATTGAATTTATCGACCTTATCCAAGAAGGAAATATTGGACTAGTAAGAGCAATGAAAACATTCGATCCAGATGCAGGTAGATTTACTACCTACGCAAGCTGGTGGATACGCCAAAATGTTACAAGATTTGTGAGCGACTTTAAGTCAAGCGTCCGTATTCCAGTACATATGACCGAAAAAATACTCAGATATAAAAAAGAGTATAGTCGTCTCTCTACTAAACTGAAGAGAGAACCTACACAAGAGGAAATGTCTGCGGAAATGAAACTCACCGATGAACAAATGTTAGATCTTTTGAGTTTGATTAGTCGAAGATATGTATCACTTGATGAGCCTGTTAATGGGTCGTCAGATGATGGCTCCCTTCTTTTAGCTGATGTTATACCCGAACTACAAAAAGTTACCCCAGAAGAAAGATTGGACTGGAAAATTGCTCGTGGCCGGATAAGAACCAAGATAAAAAGTATCTTGAAAATCCGCGAGTATGAAGTGATTGACTTGCGTTTTGGTTTTACAAACAACCAGCCATGCACACTTCAAGAAATTGCAGTAAAATTTGAAGTTACTAGGGAACGGATTAGGCAAATAGAAGCAAATGCTTTTCAAAAGCTCATCCAAGACTTTGAATTTGTCAAAATTGCCAAAGAAATGGGTATTGTTATTCCCCAAGAATACATCGATGAAGTTAAAGCTCGGAGAATACAAGAACTAGCACAAGAGTTAAATTACTCGCAAACAACTGAAACTGATTTAGAAACTTTCACTGAGGCAATGCAACCCGCTGAACAAAAAATGGTCACTTCATTGGAAAGACAAACGGTTATTGAAGCCAATAAGCAAAGAATTGATGCGCGGCCAGAAATACTCCAAAAAATAAGGAGAGCTTTAGGCGAAAGTTTTAATTTCACTGCAACTACTAGCCTTATTCTGCGTTTTGTACCAAAAGAAAGAGCGAAGGATATATTGATTGATCGTTGGGGACTGGAACAAGTCGAAAAAATGACATTTGAGTCAGTTGCCGAAAAACATTCTTTAACGAAACAGCGTGTGCAGCAAATATCTGAAGCAGCGTACTCAGATCTTATAAAAAATCGTTTAGTACAAAATATATTAGAACCATTTTTACAAAGACTGAGAAAGTGCATAGATACGTATGGTGGTGTCATGTGCCTGGAAACCTTATATGAATGTTTTGCAGAAGATGCAATTATCTTTAATCATATTTTGTTTTATGTTTCTGCACAGGAAAATATTATACTTGCTCGGCAGACTAATGATACAAAAAGCTATCTCTCTACATTTGCACCAAATTTATTAAAACAAATACATCTGGCGCTTGATTACATATCAAAAACAATGTTAAAAGAGGAGATGCTTGAGCCTTTTATGCTTCGAATGTTCGAACATTTATTAAAGACACAAAAGATCAGTAATACTTTAATAAATGAAAACTCTATGATTGCCTGGCTTGCAACGGACAAACGCATAGGAAATAACAGTACAATTGGTGAATGGGGGCGCAGCGATTCAGAGCGCATCAATCCGAAAACGGCTGGAGACTATGCTTACATTGCACTCATATTAGCAGAAAAAGAGTCACTTCACTTTAGGGAAGTTTGTGCGAAGATTAAAGAGATAACTGGTGAGGAAGTTCATGTGCAAACGCTCCATAACGCTTTGATCAAAGAAGAGAGATTTATGCGTACGGGTCAAGGTCTGTATGCAATTTCAAATGAAGACAAGGTGAAATAAAGAAGATTGTTTCTGTCCGTGTTAACTTCTTTAAGATTGCGAAGGAAAATATTTTTTCCGAAAGTAGAAAAGAGGATTTTGTCCACGCCTGACACATACTGATGTATTTATTGGTAGAATCTCACAAGCTTTCTTATTCTGCAATAGGCCATTTCTTTGAAGGCATGGACCACACATCTGTGAGACAGGCTCATTTAAAAATTAAAAAGATTATGCTGAAAAAGTTTTTTGCCAAAAGCAAGTAAATTTTCTACGTAGTTTATTGTAAATTCATTAACATTAAGGAGTCTGTTTACACAGGCTCCTTTTTAGTAGAAAGTTTGTATTTTTCGTATTTTCGTGATTTAATAGAAAAAATATTTTAAAACCGGCGTAAGCCACAAAACCTTAAAAAAAATGAAAGAATTGACAATCAGTATTTTACTTGCACTACTCGCAAAAGTCCTAGCCGGATTAATGACTTTTTTAGCAATATTAGGAACAAAATTAGTTCGTGAAGGTGAATTGGGATCAATCACACGGTTTGGTAGAGCCATCAGAGGTAAAAATGGAAAAATAAAAGTTATAAAACCTGGATTTGTTTTTTTAGTTACCCCAATTAATGCTATTAGAAAAACACACATCAGAATGCAAACTCTCCGTGTTACTGGACTCAATGCCTCCCTTAAAAATGGTCTTTCATATCATTATGATGTAGCGATTGCTTACCATGTTTCAGACGAACCTGATCATTTAGAAAAATACTTATATCAAGTTGACGAACCAGCAGAAGCAATTGAGCTTAAACTTTGCGGTGAGATTAGAGAAATTCTCTCAACTACAGAAAAAGCAGAGCATGTAAATTTGGAAGAAATCAACACAAACCTACAAACCAAACTTGAAAATTATCTGCTTGAAAAAATTGGTGTAGTACTTGACTCATGTGGACTGACTTCTTTTACTGAGTCAAAAACTGCTCAACAAGTGAGTGTTACTAAATCAAAGATAGATTTGGCAAAAGACTTCTATAAAGACAAGATACCGATGCAAGTAATGGCGGCATGTTTAGGCGCCACGCCTATGATTCCTTTGGAAAGTAGTGACGAAATAACTACCCCGGTATAATATTATTCCAATAAAAAAAAGAAAGTACGCTCCATTGAGCGTACTTTTTATTTATCCTTATTACTTTTACTTAATTATTTATTGTTGGTAACTTCCTCACCCTTTAAGATATTTGAAGATATGGTCGAAAATGAAGACTATTCAATAACAAACATCATGGCTATTGTGACTAAGAAAAAAATGCAAAATAGTAAAACGCACCATGAGGTGCGTTTTTTTTAATTAATTATTATTTTGATTTTTTAGAATACATTCCTTAATACGAGGGAGGATCTCATTCACAGCTTTTTCCATGGCTACTTGTTTTGAGTTGTATACATGGGAGGCACTTTCTAATTGCTGTCCGTCGATCAGCACGTGTAGCTGCACTTCCCACTCTCTTGTAAGCCTCTCTTCATTAAAAACAACTTGAAATTTGTACTTTCGTTTTAATTTATCAAGCTGCTCAACAGGATGCAAGTTACTAATTCCTTTAAATGGGGATGCATTACTCTGAGGATTAAGATTACGCAAAAACGCAGTTTGAAGCTTTTTGAACAGATCTTGAGCTGCTTTTTCTTTGGCATTCTCAAGAAAGATTTCAAAATACCTACTTGAGTTTACTAACTGACCCCTGAATTGCACTTTTATGAGGCAGCTGTAGAGCTCTGTCGGAGCATATCCATAAGTCTTACTCTTTATGTGGATTTCATTAATACCATTATCCGCGCAAAGCTTTCGTAACTTATCTTCATAAGTAGAATTCGTAACTAGGATGAAAGTTTCAGGATTAACCTTATCAGCAAAATGGTCAAATAGAGAGGCTTCAGCAAGTAAACGAGCATTTTCTTTGCTTTCGTGCAAGACAGACAACCCTGATATAACTTTCTTATGAATTCGAGCGGAAGCCTGGCATTCAAAACCTTTATCTGTTTCTTTTTCAAGATATGTGAGCGTCGTGCTAGATTCGTAGCAGATTTTCTTTAAACAGCGTATGTTAAGATAAAACATCTCAGAATTTAAAAAAACCTTTACAGAGTGATTCTCTACTGCTTCTTCGAGGAGTGTAGTCAGTTCTTTTGAAGCTAGTCTCTTTGAGCTTGATTTATCGAAGGCATAACAGAATCCAGATTGGCATTGATAATCATCTAGTGAAAGTGTCGCTTGTGAAGTAAAATATTCTTTTCCTTCAAAGGTTTTTCTCGAAACACATGTTACAATAGGTTCAACACCAAATTTAGTCCGGCAGAAATTATACAGAAAGCCGATGTAATTTGTCTTCACAAGACTGTCAAATATATCCAGTTTATTACAGGATGAATCAGTGGTGTCATTTACATTATCAGACCACCCATGACGAAACAGCGTATCTAAAAATTGCTGGAAATGATGTGGACCGATCTTTTTGTGATTAGTCTTATTGACCAAATTAATAAGATCAATACCACGACCGACATTTTGAAAACTCTGTTTGCAAAACGAAATAAGTAAAAGAGATTTTACTGACTCTAATCTTTTTCGATTGTAGCCGTTTTTCTTGAGTACATCACCAATCAGATGAACTGTCCTGCGGTAATCACTCAATGTTAACGAGAGCCTAATGTCCTCTCTTTCAATAAAGTGAATCTTTGCTATTTTGTAGCGCACCTCCGAATAATCTTTTTGATGTTCTTGATACGATTCCCCAACAAGTGAAAATAATTTCATTTGTTGGGCACATAGCTGTTCTGCTAGGGTAAGTTCTTGAGATATCTGCAATGGAGAGAATCCATAGCTCAATAGCTTAAAGACCTTGTTTTCAAGATCAAGTTGGCCTTTTCTGCCAGCAATCAAGCCACCAGAAAAAGAACTCGTTTGATTCAAAATTCCAAAAACACTTGCGAGATTATGGCATTTACTTTCAAAGACACCATCAACAACCAGTAAATCTGCATTCTCGTCATTTTCATCGAGCCTAATACCGCGTCCAATCCATTGCTTGAGTTTCCATTGGGATCCGAAACCTAAGGCTCGTAACGGTATGATCATATTAATACCCGGAGCATCAGCACCTTCACCCAATTTTTCGACAGTGAACATGAGGGTAATTTTTCCTTCACGGAGAAGCTTCATCTTCGTATTTATCATATCTTCGTCCATAAAACCATCAACATACGATGCGTGGAATACTACATCTTCTCCATAGCGCTCTTTGAGTAATGGGAGTAATTCATCCGTGCATTTTTGAACATAGTATTTCGCCAAATCTATACGGTGAACAAAGACTAGACCAATTCGATCGATAACTTGTTTGGATCCAGACAAGGTGAGCATCAAATTTTCATTTAGATATATCTCTTTCAAAACTTGAAATCCAGCATCTGCGTTTTTCATAAGAATTTCAGAAACTGAAGATTCGTTGAATATAGTTCTGTACGAATAAGGATTGCTGAGTGTCTGAGCATTACTCAAATCAATTTTTGTTTTCACATCTATCCAGCGAACCGGCTTGAGTTCCCCATCTCGAATTAGTTCAACAATACCCTTGAAAAAGGCAAACAGTTGAATAATGTTTTCAACAGAGAGAATCTCTTCTTCCGTTTTTGCAATAGGGTCGAAAAAATGGAATGGTGTCCGCATATGAGCACCGACAACTGTCGCACTACCACCAACGCACCAAGCGTTTAGTTGATTGAGGTTCATAGCAACTCGCTCAGTGGTGTTGTGTGACTCATCTAGGATAATAAGCATTGGTTTTAACCCAAGAAATAATTTTTCAATCCTACTTGGTGTTAATCCCTGATATGCAACGATAGTGAGTATAGGGTTTTCTTTATTAACTTCAGAATTCAAATTACTCTTTTTTCCAATGAGCAGACGGATTTTATCGTTAGGTATATCTTGAAACCAAAGTTTTACTTCACCCATATCAAGAGGACTATCTTCTTCGTTTTCTTTGTTATCTACAGAAGAAATAAGCTGATTACTGATATTGATACGTGAAGTAACAATAACGATTTCTTGGTCCATATTGCACTCTTTAAGTGCTTCATAGAAGGCCCGGGCGATGGCGCCCCAAAGCATTGATTTTCCAGCACCTGTCGGAATTTCTGAAACTGGCCGGACAAACACCTGATCAAATACTGACATCAGAGTTCTGATCGCTTCTTTCTGGGTTGGCCTCCAGCTTCTCAAAATACCGTAGTTACTTGGTTCTAACGTTGTTTCAAGGTGACGAACAAAACTATCCTTGAATGTCTCAAATTTAATAAGGGCTTCGAAAAAAGCTTTGTGCATTTCATATACAAGAACTTGTTCAAATGCATTTTTTTTCTTGAGCTGAATCAATTCACTTGCGTAGTTTGAGATGTTTTCTTGACTTATATCTAAGCCAAATTGTCGCAAAACTCGCAATAAATTAATAAGGATTGATTGAATCCCTGGAATTTTTGAATGTATCATATATTTTTATTTTAAAGAATTTTGCTTATAATAACATATTATTCTACTTATGTAAATGAGCGCTACATGATTCACTATTTCTGCTAATCATTTGCTTAATTATAGGTACAAATATAAAATAAATAATTATTGAATATTTCTCTGCTATACTTCACTCATGAAAACACTCTCCACTCTCCTCAACTCATACGGCAAGGAAGCGTTTCGTCTCGAAACGCTTCCTTCTTATACTGTCGAAAGTGAAGTAGAAAGTCTTCAACATTTTTTAAAGACTGGAGAAATCTTACCAGTTGCGGATACAGAAACTTACATACAGACACAAGCACTTAAAATACAAGGAGGTAAAAGACATATTCGAGGACGAGTTGTTCCCTCTCCAATAACCGACTATTTTAGATTCGAAACACAAGTAGGATACATACCACAAGCACAGAATAATTTTGAACTGTATTTTCTAGATCAAGAAGATGTAGTAAAACAGATTGAAGAAAATGATTTATCCAACAGAGACTTTTGGCTCTTTGATGAAAAAGAAGTAATTTTTATGCAATACGACAGTGCTGGTAAATTTTTAGGTGGAGAATATAGTGATGACCCAGCTATAATAAACCAAGCAATACAAGTTAGAGATTTTTTTATTAAAAATGGAAAACCTCTAAGTTATATTTTAGAATAAAAGTGTATGAAGAAAGACATGTCACAGGAACAATTTACGTCCTTATTACCTAAAATTTGTGAAAAAGACACGAGTAGTAATCCAGCTCAATGGACCGCAGGTAATCCATTATGGGGACATTGTGCAATTGTAGCGATCCTCGCTCAAGAAATATTCGGAGGAGAAGTATTACGACAATCACTTGAAAACGTTCGAGGGTTAGAACACATAAAATCTCATTACATCAACAAATTACCAAATGGTATCGTTGTGGATTTTACGTCTGATCAGTTTGAACACGAGCTACCTGACAACTTACCTACTGAAATCAGAACAAGAGAAAAGATACTTTCATACCTAAACACAGAAAAAAGATACTCTCTTTTAAAATTACGTTTCAACCAAACAGTCTAACTACCCCTCCCACACCACATCCCAAAAATCTTTCACATACCCTTTTTCGTCTATCTCAACCCCCTCTTGTTTATAGAGTTTTTTTCTTTTGCCGTCTACTTCATTATTCATCCAAACCTTTCCACCAATGTAGACAATCCGATGAAATGGAATATCTTTGATACCACTGTCATAGGCTTTACTCAAAATAGAGGTAATACTTCGTGCGGCCATTTTACCACCTTGCGCACGCTCCGCAATAATCCCATAGGTCGTCACGCGCCCTTTTGGAATTGCTCGTGCAATATCGATAACACGTTTTGAAAATAAACCATTCATACATAAAGTATACTACATACTCATAGTGCAAAAACTCATTGACAGAGTCACAGGCAAGGTGTACAGTTACCCTGAATAAAACCTCATTGAAAACAATTTAAAACGTAACTCATGGAACTGAAACACAAAAACTCTCGACTTATTACAATATCTCTTATTGTACTCATATTGGCAATTGGACTTTTAATAACAGAACAATTTATCCTCTTGAGTATTTTAGGTATGATAGTTATTACAGCTCTTTTTATGACAGTGACAGGCCTCTTTAACACAGAAAACACTGATGAAAAAATCCTTAACCAAATTCTCAGAATTACAGAAAATGAGATCTATCGGTATGAAGACGAAAATACAGATGGTAATTACATCCTGTCAAAATTAAATAAAAAAAATAATACTTACAGAAAAGGAATATACGCAAAATTGAACACTGAATGGTGGGAAGATCCAGTCTGTGGAAATGAGTATGTTTGTAAAAAAATTGAAGAAAGATATTTCTTATTTCATCATGTAAAAGAAACAGTAGAATAAACAACCAATAACATATTTCTAAAACCCTAAAAATCATTACAGATGCGTAAAACCAAGAAACTTATCACAGACCGGATTCACGAAGGAAAAATATATCGCTACAATGGATCAAACGATGATTTTATTTCATTGCATGAAATCCATATCGACAAAATCCATGAACATAATCGAACGCGTACAGTCCGTACTGTTATTCACAAAGGTGTATATCAGACAGACACAATAAACATACCGTATTTTATAACCCCCGGTAAACTGTATCGTTGTGTCAAAAGGAAACATCAACTACTCCTCATACCATACAGAGCAAAACGAGAGAGAAAATACACTCTTCAGGGAGTATTGATACAAGTTGGCTATATAGGGTTTCTTACTTTTGGATTTGTCTTTACATTTTTAATGACGTACCACTTTACCGCAGAATCGAACCGGAAAGAGAGTGCGATCATTTCTATTGGATTTCTTGCTCTTGGAGTAATCTGTTTTACTGTTGGTAAAATAATGGAGCATAAACAACACACAAGAGAAAAAGAAATGTATGTAAGTCTCGAAACACTCACAACCGAAGTTGCGCAATAACACAGAGCTACACAAAATGGAGCCACCCTCACAAAGGGTGGTTTTTTAATTTTCATTATTTCAATACAAAAAATATGAAAATACAAGCTTCTGTGCTATAGTACACAGCATATATGTCGTCTGAAACTATCATTCGTTTTGAAAACGTATCATTTGAATATGGTCACAACAAACCCATCCTCGAGGAGGTGGATTTTGCGATTCGTCGTGGTGCAAAGATAACACTCATGGGTCAAAACGGTGCTGGTAAAAGTAGTCTCTTTGGACTCATCACAGGGATGAACAAACCAGAAGATGGAGAAATCCATATCGACAAAAAAACAAGTATCGCAATCGCCCGACAGGTTATCCCCCGCGCAGAGCTCACGCTCACTGTCCGAGAATTTTTTGAAAAGTGTTTCGCTAAAAAAGTGTATGATATCGATCCACGTATCGACGAAGTCCTCGAAGTCGTCCACTTGCGCGGACACGAAGAAGTGCACGACCGTATTGTCGGATCTTTCTCTGGTGGTCAACAAGCTCGCCTCCTCCTCGCATCTGCACTTATTCAAAATCCTGACATTCTCCTCCTTGATGAGCCAACCAACAATCTCGACAAAGCTGGCATCAATCACCTCACAGACTTCCTCAAAGACTACAAAAAAACAGTTTTAGTTATTTCCCATGATGCGGATTTTTTAAATGCGTTTACTGAAGGTGTGCTCTATCTCGATATCTACACTCGTAAAGTCGAATACTATGTCGGGAACTATTTTGACGTGATCAAAAATATCGAAGCACAGAAAGAAAAAGAAAATAGAAAAAATGCTCAGCTCGCAAAAGAGATCCAAGCCAAGAAAGATAAGTCCAACGAATTCGCCCACAAAGGAGGACGGCTTCGTCTCGTTGCAAAAAGAATGAAAGACTTGGCCGAAGAGCTCGAAGAAGAAATGGTGGATGTACGAAAAGAAGACAAGACCATCAAAGCATTTAAAATACCCTCTCAACCAGAATTCACCGGAGAGATTGCAAAAATCACAGAAATTTCTGTGCTCAAGAATTTCAAACCAGTGAAAAAGAAATTGGAACTGTCGCTGCGAAGAAATAGTCACATACTTCTCTCTGGTCCAAATGGTATCGGAAAAACAACACTCCTTGAATCTTTAGCTACAGGTAAAGCACCAGGACTCTTTATTGATCCTGAAATCCGTGTCGGCTACTACAGACAAGATTTTTCTACACTCAACTTTGATGATACTGTATACAAATCTCTCGCCGCTGTTATGCCAGTACTCGATGAACAACGCATGCGCGCAACTGCAGCGAGTTTTCTCATCACTGGTGATATGGTCTATACAAAAATCGGCTCTCTTTCTGAAGGACAAAAAGGTCTCGTTGCATTTGCACGACTCGTTCTCCAAAAACCAGGACTTCTCATCCTCGATGAGCCAACCAACCACATCAACTTCCGTCACATTCCAGTTATCGCAAAAGCACTCAATGAGTACGACGGTGCAATGATCCTCGTTTCTCACGTTCATGAGTTCGTAGAACAAATTCGCATGGACGAAACTATCGACCTTGGCGCATTACACTAGTAGCACAAACGACAAAAATCTGATTTAATAAAGAAATAATGAAACACAAAACAGACGCGAGTCATGGAAAATTTTCAGTTGTTATTGCACTTCTCGGCAATGCATTTGTCACCACACTCAAAGTAATCACCGCAACTATTACAGGCTCAACAACCATGTTTGCAGAAAGTGTCCACTCTCTCGCTGATACACTCAATCAATCACTCCTTTTGATTGGACTCAATCGTTCCAAAAAACCTGCAGATATACACAGAGGATATGGTTATGGAATCGAACGATTTTTCTGGTCGCTCATTTCTGCGTGCGGAATTCTCTTTATTGGTGCGGGTATCACCTTGTATCATTCAATCGTATCACTCATACATACAGGAGGATCTCACGAAACCAGCAGCATGCTCAGTATTGTAGTTCTTCTTATTGCTCTTATTGTTGAGAGTATTACACTCTATGTTGCAGTAAAGAGTATTCAAGGTAAGCGAAGGTTTTCTTTCTCACATTTTAAAGATGCTGACCCAATCACACTCGCAGTCGTCTATGAAGACGGAGCCGCGGTGCTCGGTGTATTGATAGCGCTTCTGGCACAGTACATTAGTGTCCTCACCGGAAACCATGTTTATGATGCGATTGGTGGGATACTCATCGGTCTTATTCTTGGAACCCTTGCAATAGTACTTATCATAAAAAACTATGTCTACATCATCGGCAAACCACTCGACAAAAAAGTACAGAAGAAAGTGATTCAATTCCTTCACGAAGATGCATGCATTGAACACGTGATTGATTTCAAATCTGTTGCAGTGGATATCGGTAAATATAGAATCTACACAACTGTTGAATGGAACGGAACACCACTCTACGAAGAGATCTACGATGACGGAGAACTTAAAGAAGAGTTTGAATACATCCGTGATGATTTTGGTGAATTTACAAAACTCATGTTCAAAACAACAGACCGTATTCCCCGCCTCATTGGTAAGCATATCGATACGCTAGAAAAACAAATCACAGAAAAATTTCCCGAAGTTGCATATCTGGATATTGAGATAAATTAGTGTTAGTAAGTAGTTAGTACAAAGTAGAAAGTAGAAACAGCGTGGGGGGGGGGGGGCCCCCCGCGGGGTTTTTTTTTGGGGTTTGGGCAAATTTTGGTTATTTTTTTAAAAATTGTTTAT
>CAZVHB010000004.1:14747-27519 GCA_964626965.1 uncultured Candidatus Saccharibacteria bacterium
CCATACCGGGATATTGATCAAAATTTGTGTTCGAAATTATTAAGAAAAAAGAACAATGAATAAACCCCGGGCGGGGCTCTCCCCCGCACGCTGTTTTATTATTCCGGTATGACACAATTTGACAATATGTTTCAAAATATGCTAAATTAAGCATAAATATTTCAAACAATTAAAAATTTAAAAATGCACAACAAATTCACAAACCTCTTGGAAGAGGCAAAAATCTTACAAAAGCAACTTGGACATTTGAGTCCTTTTGCTTTAATTCTCAACAAAGAATTGGCTCAAACATCTACGGACTTTCAATCATCCCAAAGAACGGGTCAATGTGCCTCTTTTATCTATAACCCTTCGGTCGCAATAAGTGCTCATCACCTACCAGAAGGAGCTACTGATCAAAAACTGCGTTACGTAAGAAATGGCCAAAATAAATTAATTTTTCTGCTTGAAAATGAGGAACGGATCAGTACCGCCCCTATAAATCTCGCGGAAAAAGAAAAACTGGGATCAGAATCAATTTACCGAGGAGGCATTAAACTTCCTGGATATCCAATAATCACAACATCCGGATATCATCCTGTTATTGATGAAGCTTTTAGCCTTAATCTGGGGCTTGTCTATCAGGGCTTTGAAATAGAGGAAGCGAGAGAGACGTGGATAAAAGCATACTCTTATCAATTTGGCAATCCATATGCTTTTGCTCTTAGCTCTCTAGCGCACTATGTCTCCACGGATTATCAAAAAGCTCTTGATTGGGGGTTAAAAGAAATCGGAGAAGATAGTTTTTAAGTTCTTAAATAGAAATAGTAAATATCCTAACAAAAATCCACTTCAGTGGGTTTTTTTATTTTTCTCTTAAGCACAACGAAAAGACTTTAAAATGATTAGACTACTAGGAGCCACAAAAGTAGTGTTAATGATGCAGTGATGTGCCATAGACCATGACATGCTTCATATACTTTCCTGCAAACAAAGAATATAAATAGACTGAGTAATCCTGAAAAAATAAGCACTAAAGATTGTATATTGAAACCTATGTCTAAGATAGAGATGATAACATGCACACTTATAATAATCGCAAGAAGTGTGTCGGTAATCTGAAGCAAGTGTTGGTCGAGCTTTTTTCGTCTCCACCACCAGTCCGGACCGTCTGGCTTATCGAGATGATATAAAATAGAAAAAATAGTCTGAGCACAGAGCAACAAGATGATCAATGTCTTCCCTTGCGTCGTTGCGATATACGCAGGAAGCAAAAAGAAGAGACTTGTCCAAGTTGACCATATTCGATTGTTAAAAAGATCCATCATACAAACAAAACCTTTATGTTATTTCTCTTCTTCCAAAATATCCACCACAGCGAGTTCGAGCGGAAGTGTTTTTAAGAATGAGTTGCGAGATTCGAGGTATGCGGTCATGAGACGTGAGAGTGTCTTTGATTGTACGAACGGTGAGTTTAATTTCTCAAGTTCTGTGACGATCATATCCCGACTTGTTTTGGTCGTGTCGGCTTTTTTACCCGTATGAATAAAACGACGAAGGAGCAAGTCTCGCATAATACTAATAATCTCTTTCAAGAAAAATGGCATATTAAAATCATTTTTTTCTATTTCTACAAATGCTGTTGAGAGAGACTCTGTATCTTTTTCCAAGAGCGCTCTAAGGAAATTATGAATAAGCACGCGTCGTGGTAAACGTAGAAGTGTCTCTACATCTTCAGTATCAATCTTTTTTCCTTTTGCATTGGTGAGAACTTTTTGGAGACTTCCGAGCATGTCACGAAATGACCCATCCCCTGTTTCTGCAATGAGGGTTGCTTGTTCTTCGCTTAGAGTAAAGCCTTCTTTTTTTGCGACAGTAATTGCATTTTCAGTGAGCACTTCAACTGTTGGACTCTCGAGTGTATATACCTGACAACGAGACACTATTGTCTCTGGGACTTTTTCTATTTCAGTAGTGGCTAAGATAAAGATAACATGAGCCGGCGGTTCTTCTAAAGTTTTCAAAAGTGCATTGAAAGCTTCTTTGGTGAGCATGTGCACCTCGTCAATAATATAGAGTTTGTATTTTGATTCAAATGGTAGTGTACGGACAGCATCACGGAGGTCACGAATATCATCAATACCACGATTTGACGCAGCATCTATTTCATAGACATCAATATCAGAAATACCGAGTGTCCGACCAAAGATACGCGCAATGGATGTTTTCCCTATTCCACGTGTCCCAAAAAAGAGATATGAATGAGATGGTGTTCCTTTTTCTATTTGAGTGTTGAGTGTGTCAATAACGTGTTTCTGACCAACAACATCACTGAAGATGTTTGGACGGTATTTGCGATATAAGACTTCGTAAGACATAAAACCAGTATATCATACTGGAATTATAAATTCTAAATTACTAATTATAAAAAAATACACATACAAATACAGGGCGAAACCGTAGGTTTCGCCCTGTATTTAATTAGTTTTCTTCCCCTCAAAATACTTTTTCAACTCTTCATACGAATTTACCGTATCAAAAATCTCCACCCGCATTTCTTTTGCACCTTGGAATCCATTGATATATGCTTTGATATGCTTTTTAAGTACTGAGAAATTTTTGTGGTCTTTGAGATACTTATCAAACAACTGTGCGTGGTACAAGAGCGCTTCGATTCGTTCTTCTTTCGTTTTACTGACCACAGTGTACTTTCGATCCCCTTTCAATTTCTTGACCCATGAGCTCGGCAAGACACTCGAAATAAATCGTGGGATAGAGAGTAACGTTTCTTTAATCACTGATCCTTCATCGAAGATCCATGGATTGCCGAGCGCTGAGCGTCCGATCATAATACCATCGACGCCAGTTTGTCGGGCGCGTAATTTTCCTAGCGCAATATCTGTAATGTCACCATTTCCAATAATGAGCGTCTCAGGTGCAACAATGTTACGTATCTCAACAACACGTTTGAGAAGCTCCCACCTTGCTGGAACTTTTGAAAGTTCTTTGCGTGTTCGTGCATGCACCGTGAGTGCGGCAATATTTTGTTTCAACAATAGCGGTATCCATGTTTCGATTTCGAGATTATTGTATCCAACACGAGTCTTCACCGAAACAGGAATAATTTTTCCTGCATCATGAATACCTGTTTTTACTGCACGGATAATATCAACAGCATTCGGTGGATTTTTCATCATCGCAGCTCCTGCACCTTGTCGCTCGATACTCTTATCTGGGCAACCCATGTTTATATCAATACCGTCAAAACCAAGCTCACAGGCGAGCTTACTCGCTTTGCGCATGGTCTCTGGGTTAGATCCAAAAAGCTGGGCAACTATAGGACGCTCGGATTCATCAAATTGTAAATCTTTAATAAGAGATTCTTTTCCACCCAAAATAAGTCCATCCGCTGAGACAAACTCGGTCCACAGTACGTCAGGACCACCAGCAGGCTCACCTTTCCTGGAATACTTTGCAACTGCAAGTCTGAAAGAGATATCAGTTACATCAGCCATGGGTGCTAAGACAAAAAATGGTTTTTTATTTTTTAATTGCTCCCAAAATCCATGCATACTAGAACTCGTACTTTTTATCCTCAATAGTGCGGATATTACTTTTTAATTTAAAAAAAACCTTACCATCAAAACGTAAATCAATATACTCTGTATTTGAAAAACGCTTGTCTTTTTCGTCAGCCAACGCCTGAGACTTCAGAGCCGTCACTAGATTTGATACGATCACCACATCACTCTGATCTACTCGTGTTTTCACTTCTGCTGATTCTGCGCTGTAGTAGAGTGGGCTAACATAGAACAATTCTTCTGAGTCAATTTCTTTCTTGTATCCATAAATACGCACGCCTTGATCGAGCATGGTTTTTGCAATTCTTTCAACTCGAGTAAATGTATCTTTCGGGAGGACTTTAGCCCCGATAGGAGATGGGCTATCCACAAGCTTGGTATAAAAAACAAAAAAGAGCGGATTACTAAATCTCCCAGCTTCTTCAAATATTGTTCCGTCAGAATGAACAAAGTAGCACGGTATCTCTTTGTGTAAATCAGTACACCAGAGGGCTTGTGGTTTTCGTTCTTGGATTGAAATATCGATCGAAGAGAAATGTTTTTTGATCTTCAATGTATCTATACGAGAAAATTCTTTCTGTAAAAGTATACTTAGT
Organism: uncultured Candidatus Saccharibacteria bacterium; assembly: GCA_964626965.1. GTDB lineage: Bacteria > Patescibacteriota > Minisyncoccia > Phycocordibacterales > UBA9973 > CAZEPT01. The sequence goes on from CAZVHB010000004.1 coordinate 18,904, forward strand.
TCAGTTTTGTCGACTAGAAATACATTTTTCTTAGGTAAGACAAATAGCGTATTACCCATAAGTTGCTTAACAACAAACTGTTCAACTGTTTGAGATTCGAGTGTCTCTGTTCCAGTCACCACAACTTTTTTTACATGAAAATAAGAAATCCAAAAAAAGCCTATACAGAGTGCCAGAAAAATTGAAAACAAGCCAGAAAAAAAATACACTTTCCTTTTTTGGAAATCTTTTTTTCTTCGTCGCAAGAGTTCTGCCTTTGATAGATTCTGTAAATCTTTATTTTGCGTTTGTATTTTTCTTGTAAATATACTCATCTCTTAAAGAATTGTTTTTCCGACAAATGGAACGAGTACGTCAGGAACGAGAATAGTCCCATCTTTTTGTTGATAGTTTTCCATGATACAGGCAAGGATGCGCGGGGTTGCAACAGCGGTGTTGTTAAGTGAGTGAACATATCGAAGCTTACCATCTTCATCACGGTAGCGGATATTAAGTCGGCGTGTTTGAAAATCATGAAAATATGAAGAAGAGTGTGTCTCTCGATATTTATTTTGTGACGGCATCCAGACTTCAATATCGTATTTCTTCACCTGTCCTTGCCCTAAATCTCCTCCGCAGTTCACTACAACGTGATATGGGAGTTTGAGTTCTTGGATCAGTTCTTCTACGTTTTGTGTGAGATACTCATGGAGCTCAACTGAGGTTGCGTGATTTGCTTCACAGAGAACAACTTGTTCAAGTTTATAAAATTCATGCACACGGATGAGACCTTTTGTGTCTTTACTGTGGCTCCCTGCTTCACGACGGAAACATGCAGAAAATGCTGCTACTTTTATTGGTAGGTCTTTTTTATCAATTACTTCATCAGAGAAATATGACATCGTCGCAACTTCACCAGTACCAGCGAGATATTCTTCATCTTGAGTGCGGTAGAGATCATCTTCACCACCTGGAAGGTAGCCAGTACCAACGAGAGTCTTTTTTGTAACGAGTGATGGAACGATCATTGGAGTAAATCCTTTTGCAACAAGTTTTTGATTGAAATACTGCCAGAGTGCCATTTCAAGAAGTGCTCCACCGTTTTTCAAAAAGTATCCACGAAAACCAGAGACTTTTGTCCCGCGTTCAAAGTCAGCTAAATCATTTTGTTCACATAATTCAATATGGTCTTTTACCGGGAAATCAAATTGCGGAATATCACCCCATGTTTTTACTTCAAGGTTTTGCTCATCACTCTCGCCTGCTGGGACTGTAATATCAGGAACGTTTGGAACTTGGAGCATCAGACGCTTCCATTCATCCATCACAGTAGTAAGCTCAGTTTCTTTTTCGGTCAGTTTCTCTTTGACCACTTTCATATCTTCAATAAGTTGAGCACGAGATTCTGGACTAGCAGTTGGAATTTTTTCAGATACGGCATTTTGCTCACTACGATATCCTTCAACAACCTTAAGGAGTTCTACACGTTTATCATCAACAGAAACAAGCGTATCCACATCAAAAGAAATGTGCTTTTTTTCTGCGCCAGCTTTAATAATATCTTTATTCTCACGGATGAATTTGATGTCTAACATAGCGTCATTATAGCATAGTGAATTATAAATTTCTAATGAGAAAATTACTCAAAAAACACACAAAGAGGCGCGGGTAAAGCCCGCGCCTCTTTTCTACTTACTACTAGTTACTTTCTACTTACTCATCCCTATTTTCCCCACGCCTTCTGCCATCCTCTCATCATTTCTATTTCTTTATTTTGTGCAGTAATAATATCATTTGCAAGCTTGATGAGTTCTGGTTGTTTTGAAACTTTGAGCACTTGCTGTGCCATAGAAACAGCGCCTTGATGATGAACGATCATTTCAGATAGAAATGCTTGATCAAATGCGTCACCTGTTTTACCTTCCAAAGCTTTATTCATATCGTGCATCATACTTGCCATACTATTTCCATCATTACTCATGATTGATCCATCTGGCATTTGATGAGTCAACACTTCATGAGTCACTTCCTTATAACGACCATCAACTGCCCTAAAGTATGAATTTACAGCAAGTCCGGCCCCAAGCCCGACAACGAGTCCTACAATTATGTATGTGATTTCTTTTTTATTCATATATTTTTTAATTACCTATATGTTCTAGTATACACCAAAAGTGGTACAATATGTATATGAGAAAATTGGAACACAATGAAATTCCATCTCAACTTTTTGAAATCCCTGAACCACCAAAAGAATTGTGGATTGAGGGTGTACTTCCAAGTGAAGATACTATTTACCTAACAATCGTTGGTTCTCGTAAACACACCAACTACGGCCGTGATGCATGTAAGGAAATCATCAAAGGTCTCGCAGGATATCCCATTACTATTGTCTCTGGACTCGCTATTGGCATGGACACTATTGCTCACACCACAGCACTCGAAGTGGGGCTCACGACTATTTCATTTCCTGGATCTGGGCTTGGAAACAATGTCCTCTACCCGAGGTCAAACTGGCAACTCGCCAATGACATTGTAGCCAAAGGTGGTGCGCTTATTTCAGAATTTCCGCCAGAGACACCATCGGCACTCTGGACATTTCCACGACGTAATCGCCTCATGGCAGGACTCTCACACGCTGTGCTCATCATCGAAGCAGAAGAAAAGTCCGGCACACTCATTACCGCACGACTCGCGATGGATTACAATCGAGATGTGTTTGTTGTTCCTGGTTCAATATTTTCAGAGAATTCTCTTGGCACAAACAGACTCATTCGTGATGGTGCATACCCAATATGTTCATCGCTTGAACTTTTGCAGGCACTCGGTTTTGACCCAGAACAAAATAAAAATACCTCACAGCAGACGCTTTTTACACAAGAAATTAATCTCACACCTGAAGAAAAAATCATCCTAGAAATTCTCTACACAGGGCCACTCCAAAAAGAAACACTCATAGAACTTTCAGGACTCGAAGTGCAGAAAATAAATATTTTACTCTCAAAAATGGAACTCAGTGATCTTATAAAAGAAGAAGGTGGAGTGATACAGAAAAAATAATTTAAAAATCCCGAAGCAACGTTTCGGATCCCGACTACACGTCGGGATTTGCAGAAAAAATAAATAGGTGATACTACTTATGTATATGAATCCCGTTAGAAGCCGCGGTCGCAATTTATAGATATCACAATATGAAACATAATTATCAAAACATTACTACTCTAATCAAGCACCATCGCACCATGATCGCGATCTGCTTCTAACGGGATGAAACTACTGATTGTTGAGTCACCTTCAAAAGCAAAGACTATCGAAAAATATCTCGATGGTGCGTATACTGTACGTGCTTCTGTCGGACATATCCGCGATCTCCCTACCTCAAACAAGAAAGCTATCGACATAGAAGCTGGTTTTGTTCCTCATTATGAAATCTCAAAAGGTAAAGAAAAGGTAGTAAAAGAACTCCGTGACCTTGCAGAAAAAGCAGGAGAAATCCTGCTCGCAACTGACCCTGACCGTGAAGGTGAGGCTATTTCTTTTCACATCGATGAACTCCTCAAAGAAAACAAAAAAATAAAAGTAAAAGCAGAACGTGTGACCTTCAATGAAATCACCAAAGAAGCGGTGACCGAAGCATTGAAGCATCCACGTGCGATTGATGCACACTTGGTCAAAGCACAAGAAGCGCGACGTGTGCTTGATCGTCTCGTCGGGTATGATCTCTCTGGAGTTATTTGGAAAAAGGTTCGCTATGGACTCTCTGCTGGACGTGTGCAATCCCCTGCACTTCGCATCATCATGGAACGCGAACGAGAGATCCGAGCATTTATTCCAGAGACCTATTTCGTCTTAGGTGGTGAATTTGAAACAAAGAAAAAAGACAAACTACAGCTCACTTGTAGTATAGAGCCAACTAATACTAGTATCGCACAAGACATTCTCGAAAAAGGTAAAAAAGGTTCTTGGAACATTACTGACCTCAAAGAGTCTGAACAAAAACGTTCTCCTCGAGCTCCATTTACGACTTCCACTCTCCAGCAAACAGCAAGTACACGACTTGGATATTCTCCATCAAATACGATGCGTATTGCGCAGAAACTCTATGAAAAAGGATTCATTACCTATATGCGTACTGACTCAACAAACATAGCCGTAAGTGCTATCGCTGAAATAACCCAAACGATAGAAAAAAAATATGGTAAAGAATATGTAGAAGTTCGCACATATAAAACAAAAAGTAAAAATGCTCAAGAAGCCCACGAAGCTGTCAGACCAACTCATGCCTCTGCACTCTCTGCTGGAAGTACAGACGAAGAACAACGTCTCTACAAACTTATCTGGGACCGAACAGTATCATCACAAATGGTTGATGCAAAACTTCTCAAAACAAAAGTAGAAGCAACAGTCGAAGGGGTGAAAGACTTTCCATCTTTTTCCGCAAATGGATCACGAGTTATCTTTCCAGGTTGGCTCTCTGCTGACACGGGTGCACGAGGTGAAGATACAGAACTTCCAGAAGTAAAAATTGGTGAACCTCTCAAACTCATCGAACTTACAAGTACAGAGAAACAAACACAACCACCAAATAGATACAGTGAAGCAGGACTCATCAAAGAACTTGAAGAGCGAGGTATCGGACGACCTTCAACATACGCATCTATCATGCGCACACTCGAAGACCGAGGCTATGTTACCAAAGAAGGCAAAACACTTTTCCCTACTGATACAGGTGATGTAGTGTCTAGTTTCCTTGAAGCAAACTTTGCAGACTATATATCAGACACCTTTACAGCTGACATGGAAGACAAGCTCGATGACATTGCAGAAGGAAAACGTGAATACGTAAAAACACTGACTGATTTCTACGGTCCATTTCTTAAAGACGTTAAAGAAAAAGATAAGATGGGTAAAATCACAACGCTCGGTGATGCTCCAACTGAATTCAAATGTCCTATTTGTGGAAAAGATATGATTGTGAAGCTCGGTAAAAACGGCAAGTTCCTTTCTTGTAGTACGTACCCAGAATGTGCTGGTGCACGACTCTTTGATGGAACAGAACTCGCTCCTCCAAAAGAGATTGGGCAGGTCTGTCCAAAATGTGGCTTTGACAAAAAAGGAAAAGAAAAAGCACCGAGTGGATCAGGTGGTGGAGTGCTCGTCATCCGCGAAGGACGATTTGGAACATTCATATCTTGTTCACGTTATCCAAAATGTAAATATATCCAAGAAGACCCAGAAGAAGCAAAGAAAAAAGACACTGGAGTTCTCTGTCCTGTATGTAAAGAAGCGAATATGACAGAACGTCGTGGACGATTTGGCATCTTCTATTCTTGTCAGAACTATCCAGATTGTAAAAATGCAATCAAAGCAAAACCAACCGGCAACCTCTGCTCTCTATGCCAAAGCCTCATGATGGAAGGCACAAAGACCATACCGGAAAGGTGTAGCAATAAAATGTGCAAAATGCACAATCCGCATAAATTAGAAAAAAAATAAAAATAACCCGCACTTATGGTTTGGGTTATTTTTTAATTAATCACTTAAAAGAAGAAAGATATTCCTACTGTCAAAAAAATACAACGAGGGACAGTATAACTACCATAACTACAGTTACCCCATAGAGTATCCAGCTTGTCTGATTTTTAACTTCCTCATAGGGCATCCTACGTGAATTAAAAATTGCGGCAATGTTCAAAAGAACTTTAATTTTTTTTGTCATGGTTCTTATTTTTTATTTAAACTCAAGATACCATAGTTTTTGAGGTTTATCAATAAACAAAAAGAGTGGCACCGTAGGCGCCACTCTTTTTGTTTTGATAGTTTTATTACTATTCGCAAGCTTTCGTAATTGGATTGTACTGACCAGCAGGACAAGGTACTCGTCCGTCTACTTGGTAAATACCAAGAGTCTTTGCAATAAAGAATATAATTCCCCAAAGTGACACGACAACAAAAAAAATAATTACAGACTTCGTAAGTTGCCCCTTGTAATCTGATTTCTCTTCACCATCTGCATTGATCATTTTAAATGCGTTCCAGATGATCATCAAGAAGATAACAGCCAAAAGAATCGGAATGAGCATGTTGATCACAGTACGTGCGATCCCAATAATACCAAATAGTTGTGTTCCGTCTTGTGCAAATGCAAACATTGGAGCTAAAAAGGTTCCGAGTGCAAGTGAGGCTTTTGTAAATTTATTCATATTTTTATATTACTTTAATAATACCATTATTGTAATAAATAAGATGCACAGAGGTCAACCCCACCATACACACCAATAGCCAAACGATGCTCAAATATGCTTTAATAAACATATGGCGCAGATCAAACAAATATCTGATATCACTCATTTCCTCAACAAACCGAGTACAGCTGACATAGAGCTTATTACTCATGCCTATAATTTTTCACAAAAAGCGCACGAAGGACAATCTCGAAAAAGTGGTGAACCGTATTTTCTTCACGTAGCGCAGACAGGATACTACTTAGCAGAACTTGGTATGTCACCCACAGTCATCGCAGCTGGACTCCTTCATGATACAGTCGAAGACACCGAAGTCACAGATAAAGATATCGAAAACGAATTTGGGAAAGAAATACTTGGTCTCGTTCAAGCAGTCACCAAACTCGGTACAGTGAAGTATAAAGGCATCGAACGAAACGTAGAAAATCTTCGTAAATTTTTTGTTTCTATGGCACAAGATTTTCGTGTACTTATCATCAAACTCGCTGACCGCTTGCACAATGTTGAAACATTACAGCATGTCCGCCCTGATAAACAAAAACGTATTGCACTTGAAACACTAGAAATCTATGCACCACTTGCCAACCGTCTCTCTATGGGAAAACTCCGTGGACGATTAGAAGACGCGGCATTCCCTTTTGCATTTCCGAAAGAATATGAGGAGGTTAAAAAAAGACTCACAGAAAGAAAAGACGTTGATGAAAAATACGTCATAGAATTCAAAAAAGAATTACAGAAAAAACTCGCCTTATCTGGTGTTATTCCAGTTTCTATGGAATATCGTATCAAGCATCTCTATTCCCTTTGGAAAAAACTCGAGAAGTACAATGGGGATATTCACAAGGTTTATGACATTGTCGCACTTCGCATTATTGTGAAATCAATGGAAGATTGTTACCAAACACTTGGTGTTATACACGGCACATGGAAACCACTTCCAGGAAAAATAAAAGACTATATTGCGCTTCCAAAAACAAACGGGTATCAATCACTCCACACAACAGTCTTCACTGGAACAGGTGGAATTGTCGAAGTACAGATTCGAACAGAGCAAATGCATATCGAAGCAGAATACGGTGTCGCCGCACACTTTGCCTACAAAGAACATATTAAATTAGAAAATGCTGACCTCAAAAAACAATATGAATGGGTAGAGCACCTTCGGGATACACAAGGTCAGATAGCTGGTACAGATAAATTCTTCTCATCTCTCAAAATGGATTTCTTTCAAAATAGAGTATTCGTCTTCACACCAAAAGGAGATGTCATTGATCTTCCTGAGCAATCAACACCAGTAGATTTTGCGTACAATGTCCACAGTGATGTCGGAAATACTGCAACAGGAGCAAAGATTAATGGAAAATTCTTAGCACTTGATACAAAACTTAAAAGTGGTGACATTTGTGAAATCGTCACAGCAAAAAATGCCCACCCAAATGAAAAGTGGCTCAAATTCGTCAAAACAGGAATCGCCCGAAATAGAATCAATCACTATTTGAAAGAAAATTCACTCAGCGATAAATTTGGTGGATTTACTAAATACATTCCATTCCTAAAGAAATAAGAGCAAGTATAAGGGATTAGTATAAAAACAAATACCCCCAAGTAAACGGCATAAGAATAACAAAACGCACAAAACAAACGCCCGGGCGCTTGGCCCCCGGCCTTTTGTATTCTCTATACTGAAAAACTATTTATATTATACAAATCAGGATCTTCCTCGTCTTCTTTCTTTATTTCTTCACCTGATCTGTCATCTAAAAATGCAGGTGTGTTATCAAGATCAGTAGTCATGTCATTTATGAGTGCAAGGGTTGGATCAGTATGTACTTCAGGAGAAACAATGGGCTGTTCTCCATACACAGGAGCAACAGGACTTATCTCTGGATACTGTATTTCGGGAATAGTATTTGGATTCACGGTAAAGGTATTTTCTACTGGGCGGTCTTCTTGTTGTCTCATCTCAAAACGATCGAGCATATTTACAGAACTCTTTTGCGTCTCAAGCATGTGCAACAGTGTCTGTAAATCTTCATCAGAGAAGAAATCAATCCAAATCTGTCCGCCAACATTTTTCTTTTCTATGTGCACTCGAGTACCAAGTGCATCACGGAGTTTTGCTTCGTATTCAACAATATTTGCATCAAGGACATATTCCTTTTTTCGTACTTTATCAGTCGCAATACGTCGTGCCATACGTTCTGCTTCACGGACACTCACTTTTTTGAACATGATTTCTTTAAAGAGAACTAGTTGTTCTTCAGGGCGAGTTGAGAGCATCATGAGTGGTCGTGTATGACCTTCAGAAATTTTACCAGCGGAGAGAGCATTGAGAATCTCTTCTGGGAGCTGGAGCAGACGAAGTGTATTTGAAACATATTCACGACTCTTG
>CAZVHB010000004.1:27529-39867 GCA_964626965.1 uncultured Candidatus Saccharibacteria bacterium
GACCATGGACAAGCTCTGCGGGGCCCTCGAGCCCACCCCGTGTTTTACAAACTAATCCACGACTCTTCCCCATCTTTTGTCCAATCTGAGTATGAGTAAATTTAAATTCATCTTGCAGACGAAGAAATGCACGTGCACGTTCAACAGCGTTGAGATCCTCACGTTGCAAATTCTCGATGATTGCAAGCTCGAGTTTTGCCATAGGATCATCACCTACACGAATCACAGCCGGAACTTGTACAAGTCCAGCAAGACGCGCTGCACGAAGACGACGTTCTCCTGCGATGAGTTCGTATTTTACTTCGAGTCCCCCATCTTCTTTTTCTATTTCACTACGAGAAAGAACGAGTGGTTGTAATATTCCATACTGACGAATAGAAAGAGCCAAATCGTTGAGCGCATGTTCTTCGAATTCACGTCTCGGTTGAAATGGATTTGGTTGAATCTTGTCGACTTCAATGAAAAATATTGAGTTTGAGTATAGTTGAGCCATAGGTATAGTATAACTATTTTTTGTTTTTCTGAAAGTAGAAAAAATTGCGGAAATAGTGTATAGTAATCTAGGTTACAGATCTTAGATTATAGATTACGAAAAAATACATGCCCAGGTGGCGAAATTGGCAAAAGGACATAGCGCACAGTGTGCGTCTCCAATTTCACTAAATTGAGGTACGTAGTATTAAAAAAAATAAATATATGCCCAGGTGGCGAAATTGGTAGACGCACTAGTCTTAGGAACTAGTATCGCAAGATGTGAAGGTTCAAGTCCTTTCCTGGGCACAATAAATCTCCGTAAGGAGATTTTTGTGTACAGGAGAAAGCCAAACACCCAGTAGGTCATTTCAAGGAATGAGCTGGATTCTTTTCAACACAAAACAAAAGAACCCACTAGTGGGTTCTTTTGTTTTGTGCCGGAGAGAGGACTCGAACCTCCACACTGTTGCCAATACTCGATTTTGAGTCGAGTGCGTCTACCATTCCGCCACTCCGGCAGTTTTCTATGCAACTAAAACTTAGTGTACCACACGATTTCCTATACACAAAATGAGAGGTATGGTACGATATATAATATGAAAAAGTTTAATTTTATTGACACATTTCTCATAGTTTCAATTATCATAGTTGTTGGTATTTTACTCATTACTACATACACGAGAAAAAATTCTTATGAAACCCGCGTAGGTGCTATACAACTTAATACAAAATAAAAAAACGCCCATCGGCGTTTTTTTATTCTTTTATTTTTATTTAGAGAGTACTATTTCCTCGTGACCATTCGTAGAGTACGATAGCAGTTGAAACACTTGCATTCAATGATTCACATCGTGCATCCATTGGAATTGAGAGTTTGATATCACACAAGTCGAGTGTTTTTTCACGGATACCATTCCCTTCATTCCCAACAACAAAAACACTTGGTGTATCAAACACAGTTTCTTTAAGTACTTGTCCATCCATATCAAGTCCATAGACCCAATATCCTAAATCTTTTAATTTTCGAAGAGAGTTATTTACGTTCCCAATTTTAACAATCGGCATCCGAAAGACCATTCCAGCTGAAGTCTTGATAACTGCACCCGTAATCGGAGCTTGGTTATGTTCAGGTAAAAGTACAGCAGTTGCGCCCATAGCAGCAGCAGAACGAATAATCGCTCCGACATTGTGTGGATCTTGAAGTTCACCAAGAACAACCATACATGGTAGTTTACCTTCACTTCGTCCATCTATTTCAAGAACTTTTTCAAGAGTCGTATAGAGTTTCTCAATAGCAATAGTTGCAATAACACCTTGAGTAACAGCGTCACTCCCAACTTTGTTTTTTCCTTCTTCTTCCTTAAGATCTGAAATATTGATTTTATGCTTATTCAAAAGTCGAACAACTGCGTCATCTTTACGCATAGTAGAACTCAAAAATACCTTACCAATCACGTCTGGACGAGCCATAAGTGCTTCCATAAGAGCATTTTTACCGTATAAATAAACCTTATCATTTTTCTTTTTTTCCAACATGATTAGACTATACAACAAATCTCCTTATTTTGCAAGGTTTTAGGAAATACAGAGAGCTTGACTTTTATAATGAATATGATATAATAGAAAAGATAAAAAATACATTCACAATTTCATAAAAAATAAAAACTATTAACTATGTCAGTACCACATGGCGCTCATGGCGCAACCCCAGCAACACCAGCAACCCCTTCTTTTTGGGACCAAGTTCCAAAAATTGTAAAAACAGTAATCTATGTAGTAGCCGGAATTATCCTTTTGGTTATTATATTTTCTGTACTATCTTGGTATAGAAATAAACCAAAAAGTGTAGCATCACACAAAACAGAACAAGAGGAACGATCAATTCCTCACACACGCACTCTGGTTGTCAGTGATTTCTTATACGGAGTAAAATCTCGTGATACGGTAATTACCGAAGAAATTACATTGGATCAAAATGTCCCTTACTCAGAGGTGACAAACATGGATCCAGTTTTCTGTGATGGTAAACCCATTGAAAGCCAAGGCTCATGGGGTGGATACAAAAGGTATCGCACCATAAAGCCACAATCAGGTAGTGCAAAATTATTTATTTCCAAACCCTAAAACACAGAAAATGGAAGAAACATTCTTTTTTACAGACCCCTACAGCATAGGTTACAATATTGCTGGATTACTCTTCACTTTCCTCATCCTCTTCACTATTGAAGGAAGAAAGAAACACACACCTGATCAAAAGGTAGTGTTCATGCCGATAGATAAAAATAGAGTACTCATTGCGAGTATCTTCTATATTGTCTCTGGTATATATCTAATCGTTGCACTCATCTCGTTTAGTCAACATGACTTTACTGGTGGAATAATTGGTTTAGTAAACACAAGTATCTGGGCATGGTTTCCAACACTTTCAATCAGACAAACTCCATCAAATCAATTTGGCGAAAGAAGGAGTCTTTGGAGTAAGAAACCTTCTAGTATCACAACAGAAGGTACTCATTTATCCCTTATTTTCTTTTACGAATGGATTATCTCAGAAGCACATGGTGAAGAACCAATTACAGATCAGAAGATTGACCATACATGCACCATAGACAACTTGAAAGGCTCTGATGATTGGATGTTTGTACTCGAAGTAACATTTCCGTACAAATGGATCACTGCTAATGATAGAGTTCTAGAAATTAGGAACTTTACAGGTGGCAGTGGAGGCCAGACCGGTATTATTGAACGCGTATGTGATATTCTCGAGAATTCATGCCAAGACGTTGATGACTCCTACGCTTTAGAAAAGATAGATAAAGAACAATTTTCCAAAGAGGCTTTCAAAAAGGAAATAGAAGACACCTTCTCTGAAAGAGTCCGATTAAGTGGACTTCCACTTGAAATTCTAACGAACGAGTTGTTTACTATTAAAATCAAATTTTCTACGGAATACTTAACTGCCGTACAAAAAGTAAAAACGGCGGAAAAGGAAGGACAAGGAAGGCGTACATTAACGCTTGCGGAACAACAAACTGTTTTACAAATGAAGAAAGAGGCAGAAGACGCAGGTACTCATCTACCATATGAATACTGGGAAGACATTTATCTTCGAAAAAACAACCAAGCTGGTACAAAGTACATTTTTGAAGGAGTAGATCCAAAAAAAATAAACCCCGTTGTATCTGTTGGTGGAAAATAATAGTTTTAACAATCAAAAAAAACCGCGACATTGTCGCGGTTCTTTTTTTTTACCTATTTTTGATACGGTTGTTTGTATTCAAAGTCCTTACCTTTAGATTCAAGATTTTGTAAATCAGGTTTTTTGAATTCAAATGTATCAGTAATAAATTTCATGATTCCATACACCGAGATCATAATAAAGAGTCCGATGATACCATTGATCATGTGTCGTTTACCGAGTTCCTGTCCTTCTTCACTATTGGTACTTGCCATAAATTGGAACAAACCCCAGAGGAATAACAGCACACCAAGCGCCGCAAGAAAAACAACGATAGGATTAACGATTGTTTTGACAATACTATCAAACAAACTCTTGACGGTAATAGTTGCAGCGTAGGCGATAGGAATCATAGTAAGAAATTTTTAGTCGCAAGACTTACTTACAGGGTTGTATGATCCAGTCACACAAGGAATTGCAGCTGTTCCACCTTGACCAATACCAAGTGTTCGTCCAATGAAGTAGACGATACCATAGAGAGACATAACAACGAAAAATACAACTACCATTTTAATAAGATCACCTTTGTATTCTGCTTTTTCTTCACCGTCTGCAGTGATGAGCTTGAATGCATTCCAAATAATCATCAAGAAGATGAGAGCGAGCGCAATCGGAATGAGCATGTTGATAAGACTACGAATACTATCAACCCAACCAAAAAGCTGATTTGGTTGACTTTGTGCAAAAGCAAGCGCTGGTAATAGAAACGCTCCACTTCCTATCGCTAGTTTTTTAAAATTTTTCATATATATAAATACTATTTCTATTAATAATAATCAAAGCTATGTATATAGCGTTACCTCTAGTATACCACACCAAAATAAGAATTACACAAACATATTTCCCCAAAAAACCTATACCTGAGTATCACTAAGAATTAGTACAAGCGTGTGTTTTAGTGTCATATGATCCATTGATGCAGGAAATTGGAAGCGTCCCCCCTGGACCAATCCCAATCGTTGTTCCAATAAAAGAAATGATCCCGTAAAAAGACATAATCACAAAAAAGATAATCACCATCTTAATAAGCTCTCCTTTATACTCGCTTTTTTCTTCTCCGTCGGTTTGGATCATCTTAAATGCATTCCAAATAATCACAAGGAAGATAAATGCAAGAGCGATAGGGATAAGCATATTAACCAATTTTCTGAGAGTTCCGAGTAAGCTAAAAAGCTGACTACTATCCGCATGGACAAATAGAGGCAAGAAGAATACTCCAGTGATCATTGCTAATTTTAAAAAAATTCTCATACGATGTATATACTTATTTTTAATAAATGTTTTTAATCTTAATTAAACACCGAGTGTTGTAGAAAGTAATCGCAAGATACCAACAAAACAGAGCGCAACAAAGATAATTAAGACTCCCCACATGAGGAATTGCTTGTACTGATTACGAGTTTCGTGTTCATTGTCGTTCATGACTCTAATGGCGCCAAACATAAACCAGAGCACCATCGCTGCAATGATAATAGGTATGAGATACAGAAGTACGCAGGTCGCCAGATTTATATACCCGTTTAGTGTGAGATTTGAAGTATCCTTACTACAAGTAAGGACATTACTCGCACTCGTCCCAAGTGTTTTTGGGAGTTCCGCAGGAGTAGTAAGCTCTGTGTATTTTATTACTTCCGTCTTTTGATCTACTGTCTCTTGATTTTTGTATGTAGATTGATTATCTTTCCCTTTGAGAGAAAATAAACTTTTGAGATAAGACCAAAAATCTTGAGCTTGACCACCATTCCCACCATAGAGAACATATCCTGGGTCATTTGGGTTACCAGCACCTAGTGCACCTCCCGCATTTTGACCAACAGGAAGTAGCCCTGATCCTACAGAGGTAGCACCCCCCGCACCAACACCACCACCAGCGTCGAGTCCGGTACCAGCATCAAGACCTGTTCCACTATCGAGACCACTACCACTATCAAGCCCCGTACCTGCATCAGTCACTGCTCCTGGATTTGTTGGGTTATCAAGTGTTGCTGATGGACCGGTACCTGTTGGATTTCCTGGATTGGTTGGATTATTTAACGTCGCAGAATTTCCTGGTGCGGTGTACCCACCAGTATTTGTTGGACCTCCAGGATCTTGTGGATTTTGAGGAGGACCACCAAAAGGTGACTGTGCAAAAACAGGTATTGTAAAGAAAAATGATATAAAAAATAAATAGAGAACTTTTTTCATAATTATGAAAATGTGTGCTTATGTACGTACGCGGTTGCTCCTTTTTTAATATTAATAATAGTGCCCTTGATAGCTTGAGAGATGGTCCATGCTCCAAGAAGAAGTATTGCGCCAACAATAGTCCAAATAAGTCTACTTTTTGCTGTTTCTAATTGCTCTGGCTTACCTTGAGCAGCAATGAACATAAAACCACTCCAGATTAAAAAGAAAGCAACGAGTGGTACTCCAATATAGAAAACGATATCAAAAAGACTTAGGAGTAATTTATCGATGGTTGTACTTTCCCCAAGTGGGTCTTCGAGTTTTTGTGGTGTTTCAGTACCGGTACCTGGTATTACACCAGGGGCAGTAGAGCTTGCTCCAGGTATGGTGCCAGGGGCGGTAGAACTTGCTCCAGGTATGGTACCAGGAGCCGTAGAACTCTGAGCTAATACTCTTGAAACAGAGGCACTGGAAATAAACACAGTGGATAATATAAACAAAGAGAGGACTAGATTTTTTTTCATATAAATACAGTATACATTAAAATAATAATTATTTACTTTTATCTAAACACGCTGGATCCACATCTCCTTTACCAAGGAACGTATAGCAGCTGGCTTCACCACCGAACAGAACAAAATTGAGTATCGTATTAACAATGAACCACGCAAATAATACGAGAAGTATCCCTTTGAGCATATTGAGACTCATCTCTTTGGCTTTCTCTCGATACTCTGCCCCACTTTGCATAAAGTTATATCCAATCCACGCAGTCATGAATGCAACGAGTGGAATAATAAGGTACACGATAAATTTCCAAAAACTTGTGACGAGCTTGAGGAGGTCATTGAAACCACACGTATGAACATCTGAACAAATACCATCGAGTAATCCACCTGTTGGAGCATCATCAGGGACATCAGCGGAAGTACCAGCACTTTGCTGTAATCCATATGAAGTCGCACCAGTATTCGCACCGAGTTCGATAGACTGCACATCGGTGTATGCAATATCTGGATTTTTTGCATCAACAATCGCAAAATATACAATATTATTTTTTATATCTTTTTCGATTGAAGTAACAGTAACCTTACTAGAGGTGAAAGGCTGAACATCATTTGCATTCAAGGTTATACCCAAGAATGCATTATTTGGTTTTGTGGTTGGAGCAATATTCGTCAGCTTATTGTTTTCAGCACCATATGCAATAGCAAGACTCGGTGTTGTATAGACAAATGCTTTTATCTCACCACTTGCTATAAAACTACTCTTGTCTGTTTTCGCCCACATGTCTGGATCAAAAACAAGTTCAAATGCATGAATTGTATCTTTTGTTTTACCGTAGGAAGTTGAGGTAATTGAGGTCGTAGGAGGAAGCGAAACTCCAGTAGTTGTAATAATAGGAGTAGCGGTAGACGGAGGAACGGCTATTGGTGGTGGAGGTGGGCCAATCTGTGCAGACACAACAGACAATAAAAATCCAAAAAAAAGAACTACGAGAAATATGGTTTTATTTATTTTTGTAAAAAATTTCATATACTTTGAGTATAGCAAAGATCCTGCTGTTTAATTTAATAAATCATTCATTCGAGCATTCGCTTCTTCTATCGATGCTTTGATATCGAGACTATTTCTAACAACTTGTGTGACCATATCTTCAAATATTTTTTCTGTATCGAGGTAGTTCACATCAAACCAGCCAGAAGCTATCACAGCAGAACTATAGACAATTGGACCCTCTTTTGTTGCTGGAGGAGTAGTGAGTAAGTCTTTCCGTACAGGAGCAATCGGAAAGAGTGCTTGGGCGCCATTAAGAATTTTTGCTGAAAAGTCTTTATCTTTCATAAGTAACACTGCTTGATATGCGGCAAATTGTTCTTTTGATGCTTTTGTGATGGCAAGACCATACATCCGCCCGAAAGTTCTTTTTGCTTTTACTCCTTCGGCTTGAGGAATCATTGCAACATCAAAATTGATACTTGGATTAATCTCACCAATTTGAGGCATTTCACTAGCGAACCCAACATACTGTGCTGCTTGCTCACTTGCAAAAGCGTCGAGTGCCTCAGGCATCGCTCTATTCCACGCATATGAAGTTTTCAGTGGATCTGAAAACTGTGTGAAGAATTGTACTACGTACTGTGCAATTGATGTTGAGGTGCCAGGCATCGCGTCCATAATATTACTTGTTGCACCTTTGTTGTTTGGATCAGTCGAGACAGTCACAATAGGATTACCAGCTTGAATAAGAAGAAGTGCAATCATGTCTTTTGCGTGAGTAATATTGTTGAACGTTCCCATAGGAAGACCTGACTCTAAAATAATTTCTGCACCAGATTTTCTATTAAGTTTGAGTGCATAGTTTGAAACTTCCTGCCATGTCTTTGGTGGATCAAGAAAAGCAACATTATTGTAACTGACGCGATTGAAATAAAAAATCATCGGGTCAAGAAGAATTGGAAATGCTAAAATACCGTCAGAAAAAAGAAACAGACGGGCTTCATCAACATACAGATCACGATAGTCACGATCACCAAACGTCGTATACGGAACGTGAACAAATTTTGATTGGTGTTTAAGAAGAATTTCGTGAGGAGCAAGAACAATATCTGGTCCTTGTTGAGCAGCAATTGCTTCACTAATATTCTGATCAATCATATCTGGTGCTTTTTCTATATAGGTAAGTGTCATTTGATTCGCTTGGGCGAATTCATTTACTGCATCAATCACAACTTCTCGAGGAAGTGTTCCCCAAATAGTCAAAGATTTATTGGTCAGAGGTGGAATCTTGTCGCCAGAACTCGGTAATTTAATTGCTCCAGAGAAAAAAAGAACAGCTACAAAAATAAAGACCCCGAACACAGCGAGTACGATGAATTGAAATTGATTCTTCATAGATTACAAACACGCAAGAGAAGCGATACTGTCCCCTGCTTTTAATTTCATAATAGTAACGCCTTGTGTTTGACGTCCCAAATTTGGTACAGACTCAAGACCTGTACGAATAACCTGACTCTTTTTTGACATTGCAATAACTTCTTCTTCTGTAGTGATAACAGTACCTGCGATAAGAGCACCTGTCTTTGCAGTAATTTTTGTTGTTTTAATACCAGACCCTCCACGTTTTTGGATTTTGTATTCTGCAATTTCAGTTTTCTTTCCGTATCCATTCTCAGAGAGCGTCATAAAGAAAGCTGTTTTCTCTTCGTCTTTTTTCACAACACCAATACCAATAATTGTGTCACCACGACCGAGTTTCATTGCACGCACACCACCAGCAGTGCGACCCATTTCACGAATATCATTTTCTTTAAAACGAATTGCTTGACCACCTTTTGTTGCAACCATAACAGAGTCCCCTTTTTCTGTGAGGAGTGCTCCTTGAAGAGAATCTTTATCATCGAGCTTAATCGCAATAAGACCACTACGGCGTACATCTTTGAAATGATCGTACGACATTTTTTTAGCCACCCCATTTGTTGTGATGAGCATGAGATATTGGTCTTTTGATTTTTTATCTTTTTCAACAGCAAGTACTGACATGACTTTCTCATCGGTTGTCAGCTGTAGGAAGTTCATGATTGATTTTCCTTTGGTCGCACGACGTCCCTCAGGAATATCAAACATACGAATTTGGTATGCTTTACCGAGATTAGTAAAGAAGAGGAGGTCACTGTGTGTATTTGTATTAATGAGCAGTGTCACAAAATCCTCTTCTTTTGTTTCAAGGTCAATCACTCCAACACCACCACGTTTTTGTGAACGGTATTCAGTAGGATCAGTACGCTTTACATATCCACCTTGTGTATAGACGAGTACAGATTCTTTTTCTGGGATTAAATCTTCTTCACTAATCGTTTTGATACCACCACGAACAATTTTTGAACGTCGTTCATCATTGTATTTTTCTTTTATAACTGCGAGTTCATCAGAAATAATTCCACGAATGAGTTTTTGGCTCGCGAGAATTGTTTTGAGTTCTTTAATGAGCGCTTGTTTTTCTTTGAGTTCTTCTTCGACGGCTTTTCTTTCAAGACCAGCAAGTTTTTGCAAACGCATTTCGAGGATTGCAGTTGCTTGAATTTCAGAGAATTTAAATTCTTTGATAAGGTTGGTTTTTGCAATCGATGCATCTTTTGATGCACGAATAATACTAATCACTTTATCGATATGATCAAGCGCTTTTTTGAGACCAAGTAAAATATGTTCTCGCTCTTCTGCCCGACGCAAATCATACACAGTACGACGACGAACAACGACTTCACGGTGTTTAATAAATTCAACAAGAATACTCTTGAGTGACAATGTCTGAGGAACACCGTCAACGAGTGCAACGAGGTTAAAGTGAAATGATTGCTCGAGTTGTGTGTGTTTATAGAGATAGTTCAATACTTTTTGTGGATGTACACCATTTTTGAGATCAATCACCACACGAATGTCACGAGTTGATTCATCACGAAGTCCTTTGATACCTTCGAGTTTTTTTTCTTGAACAAGTTCAGCAATAGCCATCACGAGGTTTTGTTTATTGACGCGGTACGGAATAGAAGTAATGACGATTTGTGACATACCACTCTTGAGCTCTACTATTTCAGCTTCACCCCGAGTAACAACGCCACCACGTCCTGTTGCATACGCATGTTTCATTTCTGGAGTACTGTATATCATACCTCCAGTTGGAAAATCTGGTCCTTTTACAAACTGCAAAAGGTCATCAGTTGTTGCCTCTTCATTTTCTATCAAGTGTTGTGTCGCATCGATAATCTCACCCAAGTGGTGTGGTGGAACGTTCGTCGCCATACCCACAGCAATACCGAGTGTACCATTGAGGAGGAATGAAGGAATAGCCGTCGGAAGAACAACTGGTTCTTTTCGACTCGCATCATAGTTTGGAGCAAAATCAACTGTTTCTTTTTCAATATCTTTGAGCATCTCAGCAGAGAGCTTTGACATACGTGCTTCGGTATAACGCATCGCAGCAGCATTATCACCATCGATAGATCCAAAGTTACCTTGCCCTATAATAAGCGGATAGCGATATGAAAATTCTTGTGCCATTCCAACCATCGAGTCATACACAGCAACATCGCCATGAGGGTGATACTTTGCCAAAACGTCTCCAACTACCGCAGCAGACTTTTTTGGCTTACTATTTGCGGTGAGATTCATCTCATGCATCGCGTACAAGATACGTCGGTGTACAGGTTTGAGACCATCACGCACATCAGGAAGTGCGCGCTCAGTAATAACAGACATCGCATAGTTAATATACGACTCTTTCATTTCTGTGATGATATCAATAGGAAGCACAGAGATTCGCTCTATGATTGGTTCATCTGTATGTGGTTGTGGTGTTTGTTTTTTTGCCATATATATTTTACTTATTTTTGGGTGCTATTCATCGCTATTTGAAATCTGTGAGGTGACACGAATTACTTGTTCTTGAAAGAGGTTTTTTGTTTCTGTGTCTATTTTTTTCGTGACAGGATCGACAACGAGCTGTTTCTTGAGAAGTGTAATCCATAACAGTACAATCACAAGACCACACAAGCCTGTCAGAAACCGAATGATGTGCATCCTTGTTTCATAAGATTTTCCTCGCATATGCGAAACAATACGTTTTGTATGATGTGTAATGTGTTTTCTCATAATAAATTTTCCTATTCTTCACTAATTAAAATAATCTCAGTTTGTTTTCCAAAAATATCTTTTTTCTTGAGCGTTAGTTTGTCAACTTTTTCTGGTTTTGTGTTCCCTGCTTCTTTCAAGAATACTTCAAGTGTTTTTGGTGTGTAATCAACTGGAATAATAATATTCGCCTCAAAAGAAACAGCGAGTTTGTAGAGTTCGGATGGAGAGATTGTATCTTCGCGGAGTGATACAAATAAAATCTCAGGAGAATCAATTCTTCCCTTGTCGGACGCTTTGAGTGTTTCGCCAAGTGGACCAAGAATACAAATATTTACTCCTTCCATGAGTATGGAATACACAGTATTGATGTATTCTTTTTTATCGAGTGTTGTCTTTGTCGCAATACCTTTAATTAAGATTTCTTTTGACTCGTAGTCACCTGGGCCATCAATAATAAGAGGCACTTGGTCACCGTACGTATTTTGTTCTGTACTATAGTAGTCGTCATGATGGTTTGAACACAGCACAATAGACGCACCAAAACGTGGTGCTTTTTGTTTTGAACTTTTTGATGGTGGATTTACAGAAAGTACTGTGTCTCCTTGGCTAATCTTTAAATAGTGACCTCCATAATACGAAATAATCATAGATAGAGTATACCATACTCAGTTTTTAGTTGGTAGTTTTTAGTTGGTAGGAATACACATTGGAGTAAACACAAAGCGGGGGGGGGCCAAGCCTCGCCCCGCGTTGTTCACCAACACTTGGAAAAAATATATATATTTTGGATAAAATACAGAAATTATAGTGCGCAATTGCACTAAAA
>CAZVHB010000004.1:39877-43021 GCA_964626965.1 uncultured Candidatus Saccharibacteria bacterium
TTTTTTTTTTTTTTTTTATAAAAAAAATTGTACAAAACCACACCCCGGGCCCCCCAACCCCCCCCCCCCGCTTTGTACACAAACTCTTGCAAAATATCTATATATGTGCTATAATATACTCAAATTCTAGTGCGCAATTGCACTAAAATAAACCTTAAAATTTTAAATAAAGATGAAAAAACTTTTCAGCACCCTCCTGATGGCATTGTTTTGTGGCTTTTTTAGCACAACAGCTAATGCTCAAACCTGTAATTTCGGATTTGACACTGTAGCAACAGGCGTCAACCACATCATTGACCCTGGGACAACCGACACAATCGCTGTCTTTCGAATTATCACGGATTCCTGTGGTGGAACAATCACCGGAATCAATTTTATCAAAGACAGCACCGTACTCTTCCCCACTTCAGCAGATACTAATTTTACAAATGTAAAATTGTACATCGATACAGTACTACAACCATTTCTAATCCCCTCCCTGTACTCCACAGTGTGGAATACAGTTATCATGAACTACGGTGTCACCCCACACGACACATTAGTACTGACATTCATAGCTGATATCAAACCAGGCGCAATGCCAAGCGGACACATGCGAATGAAAGGTGGGTTTACTATCCTTGATTCAGTCAGTAGTAGTTCGTATTTTATAACTAACGTAATCGGACAAACCATGACCATTGCGGGTTGCGCATTATCTTGCACACAAAACACAAATTTTGTGAGCCAAAACATCGCACCAGGTACACACATCCAAATCGGAAGTTTTAAATTTAAAAACTTGGGACCATGCACTTTACCTGTATTGAACGTCACAATAAACAATATTGCAAACGTTGCTAATACTAATATTACAAATGTGATGATTCAAAAAGGTGCGACCCAGATGGGCTCGACCTTAGGAGTCATGGGCACAAACTCTGTATTTGCAGTTAATGACAACGTGATTGATTCACTGATCTATGATGTCTATGCAGATATAATCTATCCAGGAGTCAACAGTGGAGATAGCATCAAGCTCACCATGCAAGGTTTTGCTGGTTATAGTCCTTTCACCGGAGCTTTAATTCCGGCAACAACCGGTATTGGTCAGACAATGACACTGAACTTTGGTGTTGCCGTACCGTGTTTCTTAAACGGCACAGACGTCGCATCTGATTCAACAGCCTATCCTGGTGTGACTCAGCCTTTCCTGTCAATTAAATTGAAACCAACATGCACGAGTCTTATTACTGCAATAAAAGTTGAAGACATTGGAGATGCGCTTGATGCAGATGTTACTACATGCTATTTTAGCAACGGAACATCTATTGTGAGTAATACATTAAGCCCATTAACGTTCAACCAAACATTTACGTTAAGCGAAAATATCAATGCAGGACAAACAAAATTCTTGACCATGATGGGAACACTCGCAGCAACAGCAATAGTAGGTAAATCTTACAAATTTATAGTAACTGTCTACTACAATGATGGAACAAGTAAAGACACGATTATACCTATCATCCCTAAAAAAGTGATCCTCAATACACTAGGAACTCAAGATATCTCACAAAATCATATTTCTATTTTTCCAAATCCAGCAAGTGAATTCATATCCTTTAATGGACTGGAGAAATCTACTGAAATCCTGATCACTGATATGTCAGGGCGAACAATGCTGAGAAAATTTATTTCACAAAACGATACAATTGACGTACATAATTACCCAAAAGGTATATATATCGTCAAAAGTAACAACTGGCAACAAAAATTGATTGTTCAGTAAGTATAAGTAATAGTACCATTGGGCTGTTTTCGCTTTTGCGGAAACAGCTTTTTTTATATCCAAACCCCTTTTATTTGCATTTTTTACAAAAATAAGGTATACATAGAGGTATTAGTAGTTGAATTTTAGATTAATTCTTATAGGGATTTGCCGTGTTGGCAGAAACTGTAGGAGGCTAAAATTTGTTTTTCCGCTAATGCGGATTTTTTTAATTAAAAACAAAAATACATGTTAGATATAAAAAATTTATATGAAAAAAGTATGGCCCCTCTGCAAGTTGATATGCTTGTTGAAGGACCAGTAATCGATATAAAAAAGTCTTCAGTGTACATTGATCTTCGTCCATTCCGAACAGGAATTATTTTCGGACGTGAATTCATGAACACACGAGACATCATCAAGAAGATGAATATCGGTGATATCGTGAAGGCTAAAATCGTCATGGTTGAAAACGAAGATGGTTATGTTGAACTTTCTCTTAAGGAAGCAAAACAAGCGCTCATCTGGGGAGATGCTGAGAAATATTTGAAAGCAAAAACTCCACTTGATATCGTGATCAAAGATGCGAACAAAGGAGGTCTTATCATTGACTGGCAAGGTATCGTTGGATTCCTTCCTGCGTCACAACTTTCAACTGATCACTACCCTCGTGTAGAAGATAGTGATAAAGAAAAGATTTTGAAAGAACTTCGTAAGCTTATCGGAAAGAAAATCAGTGCACATATCATCACTGCTAGTCCTAAAGAAGGAAAATTGATTTTCTCAGAAAAAGATAACAACTCAGAAGAAAAAAATGGTCTCATTGGTAAATACCACCTTGGTGACGAAGTAGAAACAACTGTTTCTGGACTCGTTGACTTTGGAGTATTCTTGAAACTCGAAGACGGTCTTGAAGGACTCGTACACATTTCAGAAATCGACTGGGGACTCGTTGAAGATTTGAAACAAATGTTTAAAATCGGAGACACGGTAAAAGCAAAAATCATTGAAGTAAAAGAAGGTAAAATCTCTCTTTCAATCAAAGCACTCAAAGAAAATCCATGGAAAGAATTTGAAAGTAAGCTCAAGAAAGGAGATATTATCAAAGGTGTTGTGATTAAATACAACAAACACGGAGCACTCGTTTCTATCAAAGAAGGTGTTGCAGGACTCGTCCACAATTCACTCTTTGCAAGCGAAGCAAAACTACGTGAAAAGATTGAACTTGGTAAAAGTTACAACTTCCAAGTAACACTCTTTGAACCAAAAGAACAGAGAATGACTCTCGCTTTTCTTGAAGAAGAGAAATAAGAGAAATACAAAAAGAGGGGGGGGGGGGGGGGGGGGGGGGGGGGGGGGGTTTTTTTTTTTTTTTTTAATTATATGTATGTATTGAA
>CAZVHB010000004.1:43031-67800 GCA_964626965.1 uncultured Candidatus Saccharibacteria bacterium
GACCTTCGGTCGCGCCTCTTTTTGTATCTATTTTATCAACACTACTATCTTTGGCACAAAAATAATGAGGCCGATAATCACTGCGACTATCGTACTCATGAGAACAGCCCCCGCAGCGACATCTTTTGTATCACGCGCAAATGGATGATACTCAGGAGACGTCAGATCAATATCAAATTCAATTGCAGTATTTATCGCTTCCATACACAAGACCAGTCCAATAGAAAAAATGAGTGCAATCCATTCAATTGCAGATACAGAAAATACATACCCAAGAATTACTACCACGCAAAGTGCGAACAAATGCACCCATGCATTATGTTGCGTCGAAACAAAAACCCATATACCACGAAATGCGTGCTTGAAACTTTGTGCTCTTTTTATAATACTAAACGCTTGTTTTTCTGAAATCTTTTTCATATTACTTTCTTTTATTAACTTCTGTCATTGTTTTCTCAATTCCTTCTTTTTCAAAAGATTTCAAAATAGCCAACACACAATCACTAATCTCAGCTATCTTTTGTTTTTCATCTGTACGAAATTCTTTCAAAACAAAATCAGCTCGTACTTCATTTTTTAATTCTATAAGTTCTGTACTATCTGGTTTGTAAGAATGAATACCTACTCGAATGCGTAAAAAAGTACCAAGTGCTTGAATAATAGAAGCGACACCATTATGACCAGCATCACTTTTCTCTTCTGCCAAACGAAGTGTTCCAAATGGATACGCAAGTTCATCGTGAACAACAATAATATCTTCTTTTTTTGCACCATGCTTGAGTAGTCCAGAAATAGTTGTACCGGAGAGATTCATGAATGTTGTTGGTTTTACAAGCATATACGATACACCATCTATATCACCTTCTGATACATCAGCAGAAAAATACTTGTTGTGTTTCCAATCAGAAAAATGACACATCTCTTGAATGTGTGACAAAATTAAGTACCCAATATTGTGCCGAGTATATTGATATTCAGTACCTGGATTCCCCAGCCCCACGATGTATTTCATATTCGTGATTATATCACGAGTTAGGGCGTAGGTGTTAGGTTGCAAGAATAAGTTTGTGAACACACGGCAGGGCGACTACGTCGCCCTGCCGTGTGTATTTGATGCGATTTCCCTATTCCCTATTACCTATACGCTTCAACCTGCTTATCCATTTGTGTCAAATATATTATTTCTATATACTGTGGCTATGAATTACTTCAAAAATAAACTCGAAATACAGATGCCCTCTAATTTCAGAACATCACCTCCCCCAGAACCTCGGACTCAGGAAATTAATTCATGGTGGGAAATAATAAAATTCGCGATTATTGCATTTATCATCATAATCCCGGTTCGTATGTACATCGTACAACCTTTTATCGTTTCAGGAGAATCAATGATTCCTACCTTTCATGATGGAGACTATCTCGTCATAGATGAGATCAGTTACCGTTTTCACAATCCTAAGCGTGGTGATGTCATCGTCTTCAAACCACCACAAGAAGGAAAAGGGGTCTATTATATCAAGCGTGTTATTGGCCTCCCAAACGAAACAGTTACCCTTACTGGCACAAAAGTCATCATCACCAACGATATCGACAAGATTGGAGTTGAACTAAAAGAACCATATCTACAAAACATCTCGTCAGAGAAAATGGTGGTTCACGTTGGTCCAGATGAACTCTTTGTATTAGGAGACAACCGCCCTCGTAGTTCTGACTCACGGAAATGGGGTACCCTGCCGATAGACAACATCACAGGACGCGCACTTCTAAGACTCTTCCCTTTTAGAACATTGCAATATTTACCAGGAGCTCAACAGGTTTACAATGCTGACGACAGTAAAGCTGTTGCATTAAAATAATTTAATAGAAAATAAAAAAGATATGAGTACAGATAAAACAAAAAAAGTGTCTTCAAAAAAAGAGCCTCTTGTAAGCGTTCGTGGAATGCGAGATATCATTGATAATGATTACTATCTCTATCAAGGATTTTTTGAAAAAGCTCAAGAAGTTGCTATCTACTATGGTTTTAAACCAATAGAGACACCAATGCTTGAAAATGAAGACGTGTTTACCTCAACTATCGGCGCTGGTACTGACATTATCGATAAGGAAATGTACACCCTCAAAACGAAAGGTGGCGACAGACTCGCGCTCCGCCCAGAAGGGACAGCAAGTGTCATGCGTGCATATATAGAGCACGGCATGCAGAACCTTCCACAACCAGTCATGCACTACTACTATGGTCCGATGTTCCGCCATGACAAACCACAACGTGGACGATACCGACAACTCTACCAGTTTGGTCTCGAAGCAATGGGCAGTGAAAAAAGTATTATCGATGCACTCCTCATCAAAACAACCCTCACTATCTTAGAAGAAGCTGGAGCTGAAAATCTTGTTGTTGATATCAACTCTATGGGCGACAAAGAATCACGTACACAATACACACGTGACCTTGTTTCGTATTACAAAAAACATCTCAATGCCTTACCAACAGTCGATCGAGAACGCCTCAAGATAAATCCACTTCGTATTCTTGATTCAAAAGAAGCAAAAACTATCGAGATCAACCAAGACGCACCAGATGCAGTCAGTGCTCTCTCACCTGCTGCAAAAAAACATTTTAAAGAAGTACTCAGTTACCTTGATGAAATGGGAGTAAATTATCAAATCAACAAAAATCTTGTTCGGGGACTTTCATACTACACACACACCATCTTTGAAATCATGCAAGAAAATACAAATGAAGACGGCACACAAACAACACTCGCAATTGCTGGTGGTGGACGATACGATAATCTCGCTCGACAGCTCGGTTCAAAAAAAGATGTCCCAGCTATGGGAGTCGCTATTGGTGTGGATCGGGTTATCGAATCTCCTTGGTATAAAAAACTCTGTCCTCGTATTTTAAAGAAACCGAAATTCTACTTTATTCAAATTGGTCTTGACGCAAAACTCAAAAGTCTCAATGTGATAGACATTCTCCGAAAAGCGCATATACCAATCCTTCAATCACTTTCAAAAGACACGCTCTCTCAACAACTCGGTATGGCTGAGAAATCAGGCGCACCGTACGCACTCATCTTTGGTCAAAAAGAAGCTCTCGAGAATTCTGTCATTGTTCGCAATATGGAAAAGCACGCTCAAGAAACAGTAAAGCTCGATAGACTCCTCGAATACATTAAAGAAATGAAATAATTTTTTAGCACACACTATGGTTACTATTATTCAAGACGGCGCAAAAACATTGAGACTGAAAGCAAAAAAAGTCCCTATCAAAGACATCACCTCAAAAGAAATTCAGTCCGTAATAAAAAAGATGAAAACAGCACTTCATAAAGAGCATGATGGGGTTGCTATTGCTGCACCGCAGATAGATGTATCCTTGCGTATCTTTGTTGTTGCTGGAAATATCTTTGACGACTATTTTACTCGTGGAAAAGATATGCCTGAAGGATACGTCACACCGCACAAAGATCTTGTTTTTATCAACCCTGAATTTACAAAAATATCAAAAGGTAAAAAATGGATGAAAGAAGGATGCCTCTCTGTTCGCCCACTTTATGGTGAAGTAAAACGCTCACTCAATGCCACAGTCAAAGCACACGACGAACATGGCAAACCTTTTGAACGCGGTGCAGGTGGACTTCTTGCACACATTTTTCAGCATGAGATCGATCACCTAGACGGAATCCTCTTTATCGACAAAGCTCGTGATGTCCATAAAGGTAACCCGCTCACTGAGTACTAATATGAAAATAGCTTTTTTTGGAACACCAGCATTTACTGTAGAGTTTTTAGACTACCTCAAAGACCACAATCTCACACCGAGTCTCATTGTTACAGGGATGGATGTTCCTATTGGAAGAAAACAGACAATTACTCCTCCAGAGCCAAAACTCTGGGCGCAAAAAGAAAATATTCCGTACGTACAACAAGACAAGAATCTTACTGAGTTGACCGAAACACTCGCTCAAGAAGACTGGGATTTATTCATTGTGATTGCTTATGGAAAAATTCTCCCAGAGCGTCTCATTAATCTCCCAAAACATGGGACAATCAATGTTCACTATTCCCTCCTCCCAAAATACCGCGGAGCAAGTCCTGTAGAGCATGCGATACTTTCAGGGGATACAACAACTGGTGTCTGTATTCAGCACATGGTGTACGCACTCGATGCAGGAGTGATCATCAAACAACAAGAAGTAGTAATACAAGATACTGATACTCATATCATCTTGCGTGACAAACTCAACCAAATAGCAAAACCACTCTTACTTGAAAGTATTGAAACGTTAGCAACAGGCAATCGTGATTTTATCATTCAAGACGAAACACAAAAAAGTATTACTAAGAAGATTAAAAAAACTGACGGGCTTATTACACAGGGTGAAGACGGAAAGATTCTGTGGCAAAAATATCGCGCATACTTTGGCTGGCCAGGACTCTATTTTATTGATGAGAAAAATGGACAAAGTATTCGAGTAAAAATAAGTAGTGCTCATCCTGAAAAGAATTCATTCATCATAGACACCGTCATTCCTGAGGGGAAAAATGAAATGAAATATGAAGACTACAAAAAATGGAAATAAAAAAGGACGCTTATTGCGTCCTTTTTTATTTAGTTTCTATTCTTCACTTTTTACACCAAACTTCAATATTTCTTTTATCTTTTGCGCGCCCTTTTTAAACAATGCAAACTTCTTCCCTTTTGCCATTTCAAGTTGTGAATATATTTCCTGATCCAAGTGATCTATCGCTTGATACACATCTTCTTTTTCTGATCGAGCAAAAATCTGCCTGCCGTCTACGGTGAATCTCGCTTCAGCAAAAAATATTTCCCCACTCCGATGATGATTGGTCGATTTACCTATCTCGATGTGTATCTGATTTTCAGAAATAGCATATTTCTGAAAAAAAGATGTGAGTCTTTTTTCGACATATGT
Organism: uncultured Candidatus Saccharibacteria bacterium; assembly: GCA_964626965.1. Taxonomy (GTDB): domain Bacteria; phylum Patescibacteriota; class Minisyncoccia; order Phycocordibacterales; family UBA9973; genus CAZEPT01. The sequence continues at coordinate 47,975 of CAZVHB010000004.1, forward strand.
CGTAATTGCTTCTGTAATTTCGACTCCTGTTCCTGTATATATAAATTGATTCATATTTATAACTCATTAATTAATGAATAATTGATCAACCTACCTAGATTATACCACGTCCAGATTTTGCAAAATGGCTTATGCACAGCTTTGCACTGGGCAATAAATTATGCTATTCTATAAACAGATTTGCTTAATTCTAGGCAGATTCACGTTCCTCTGTAGCTCAACGGTAGAGCAAACGACTGTTAATCGTTAGGTTATAGGTTCGAATCCTATCGGAGGAGCCATATGAAAAATCCCAGTATTCAATACTGGGATTTTTCATATCTATCCTCTCCTCCGATAGGATTCGAACCAGTGGTCCCAATTTTTAATGAATGAAATGAATATAAAAATTGAGGATCTCGACCGACAGGATGGAGGAAGAGGCAAATCCGTAAAAGATAGTCCGACAAAACAGGAAAAGGTATACTGTTCCCGTAGGGAAAGAATCCTAGTTACTTTATTATTGTAGTATTGGAAACTATTTCGATAATGAAAAAACCTGTCGCAATAATTTGCAACAGGTTTAATAGATTGGATTATTTATTTACAATCCAATAATTTCAATTTTTTGAGCTTTTTCAATTATTGTGCTTTTTACTTCAGGGGAAAGAAAGTCGTCCATTGCTTTAAGTAAGCAGTTTGCAAAAGAAGTCTGTTGTTCTAAATTGTTTTTTTGCTGATTTTCTTTCTTCCTCCTCCCTAATTCCATTTGTATCCCCTGAGAGAGTTGGCCTTTGAATTTTTTAGCTCGCGTTGCTTTTGCGAACCACTCAGGATCTGAATACTCTTTTTTAGTATGTACAAGTGCTTTTGCTTCTAAAAGTTGGGAACCGATGATCGCAATATCGGTATTTACAAGCATTTGAAGCTCACCCAATTCTTCTGGTGTTGCTTTCCTTAGATCAGCGAAATTAATTCTTTGTTTACGCTGATACTTTTTAATTAAGTTACTCATTGTTTATAATTTATGGTTTAATTTTAAATTAACATAATAAAAACATATAGTCAATATTTTTTTGTTCAAGAAATATATATCCACCAACCCTAAACTCTGCTAAAATAATCCTATGCCTAAAAAAGAAACTCTCCACAAAACACCTACCGACGTACAAAAGATTCTCTCTTCCCTACCAAAAGTAAAAACAGTTTGGGATAGCTTAACTCCACTCGCACAAAATGAGTGGATCTGTTGGATTGAATCAGCGAAGAAAATAGAAACACGAGAACGAAGAATAAAAATAATGAAAGAAAATCTATTGGCCGGAAAACGCCGACCATGCTGTTGGGCTGGGTGTCCACATCGCTGAGATTAAAACTTTCACTTTTTTACCATGAAGATACAATAAATCCCCATACCGCAAATTTGTGGTATGGGGAAATTCATTTTTTTATTTACCTCTTAAGGTTTCCATGGCTATATCTGAACCAGGAAGATGATCTGTTTTGTTCATTATCATAAAGAGTGAGAAAGCAACAGCGATAGTCAGAATTAAATATTTTACTCTTCCTGTTGCGGTCATTGGCTTCATCTCGCTTGGCTTGTGGAGTTCACGTATCACCTCAAACAAACCTAAAATACCAAGAACAAAAAACAACCAGAGTCCGCCTAACGCTAAAACCAAAAGAATTGTAGCAGACACAATGATGAGAGAAATAATTACTCCCTTGTGATTTCTTTCTGAATTTAATCCCAAAGACAAAATAATTGACTTGATGATGCGACCACCATCGAGTGGATTAATAGGCAGAAGATTGATTAAATTAAGAAATGCCATCCAGCCAGCAGTTGCAGCAAAAATTGGATTTGGATTAATGAAATAGTATCCAAATACTACAAGTGAGAGAGCTAGACCCCAAATGGGACCCATAATAGCCACATAGGCTTCAGTATCTCTACTTTTAAAACTTTCTTCAGGAACTGCTGCTCCACCTAAAAATGGAATAAAATAAAATCCCTTAGTTCGGACACCTTTTCTTCTCATAGCCCACACATGGCCAGATTCGTGTACGAATAGCATGACGATAATAGCGGTTGCAAATTGCCACGTAAGCAAATATGCATAAGAAGCAAAAGAAGCTGTGGCTAACCCGAGCTTAACAAGCTTTGCTGATTTAAATAGTTTCGTAAATAGCGGTAGAGCTTTGGCACCCATCTTGGCTAAAAATACCCAGATGCCGTAATTGGTTGAGTTTGTATCTTTTTTCATGAGATATTTTTTTAAATGAACCTACTCTTTTTGAAGGTTTTCGGTTTTCCCTTTTTAGTTTAATTAGAAGATAACATGCATTTATCAAAAAGTCAAGTACTTCTTAACACTTCTCATGGATGATTCCAAAACTAAAAAATCCACCTAAACCGTCTGGTGGATTTTTTTATTTCCACTATTCAGATTCTTGCCTCTTAAACCTCACAAGGTATATACTTTACTCATGAAAGGATTTAACCCAAATCAACTTAATCTTAATTTTGAAGCACCACCACCCGGTATGGTTCAACAAGATTTACAAGGAAGAACTCTTACCGACATAAAGAAAGCGAGTAAAAGTTATAATGAGCAAGTATTAAAATCAATCACACTAAAAAATGGACATTGGTATATAGAAGGAAAGGATGCTGATGAATGGATTGCACTCTATAATTCACTCGACGAGAAAACAAGTCTTGCGGATTACTAACTTACACAACAGCAAAACGGGTAATGATTAGTCATTACCCGTTTTACTTACTTATTGCAACTCAAAAAATATATTGACTTTTAGGCAAACGAAGTAGATGATGAAGATAATTGTTCATTTTTAAATATATAAATATGAAAAAGTCTAAACAAGAGCTCGCAAGCAAAAAACTCGCCAGAGCACAACAACTTTTTAATGAATTAGAACTAACACTTGCCAAAGGTGAACACGCGCAGACAAACTCAGAACTCGCTATTCTTGAAGAAAGTGCAAGTCAGTATGCTACAGGACATCGTGATAAAATCTACAATGCCTGTGTTCGTATGTACGGAGTATTCCGTGTATCCAAAACACGTTACCCGAAACTTGCTGAAAATCTAAAAAAACTCCTCCGACACACAGCAAGTCGTTTCTTCCAAAGGAACCCTGCACCACACCAAACCAACCCGCAACTTAACTTATTTTAACTTTTTCAAAAATAATACAGCACCCTATAAAACGGGTGTTTTTATTAACACACCGTGCAAATCAAATGCTTATGCTACAATATAAAATATGAAAGAACACCTCAACAGAAACATACCAAGCTGGATAGGAATTATCGTTATTTGTATTGGTTCTATTGGACTTGTATCAGCTCACACTGAATACAGGTATTTAAACGTACATGCAGAAAATACAGTAAACGCGACACATATTGCAGAAATAAACCAATCACTCACCTCACTCAAACAAACACTCGGAATCCTTGAAAATAAAAATAATACCATTGCCACCACACTCGAAGACACAGAGAGTAGAAATGGAAGACTCCTCAATCAATTTTCATCAATAACAGACACAGTAGACACACTCAAAAAACTCGCACAAGCAGACCCGAAACTCTTAGAGAAGTATTCAAAAGTATACTTCTTAAATGAAAATTACAAACCGGTTGAATTAAAAAATATTGATGTCACATATCTCTTCAATAAAAAAACACCGCTACAAATACATGCGAATGTAGAAAAACATCTCGTCAGAATGCTCGACCGATCAATTGGTGACGGAATGAATATTCAAGTCATTTCAGGATACCGATCCTTTGGTACACAAGCAGCGTTGAAATCAGGCTACAAAGTAACCTACGGAACAACCAAAGCAAATCAGTTTTCCGCAGACCAAGGATATTCAGAACATCAACTCGCAACAGCAGTGGACCTCACCACACCCACAGTCGGATCAACCTTTGTAAAATTTGAAAAGACACCAGAATATGAATGGCTCTTAAAACATGCGCATGAATACGGTTTTGTACTCTCTTATCCAGCAAACAATAAATACTATACATTTGAACCATGGCACTGGCGTTTTGTGGGAAAAGATCTTGCACGACACCTTTTTGAAGAAAATAAATATTTTTACGATCTAGACCAAAGAGAAATTAATACATATCTAGGAGAAATGTTCGATTAATCCAGAAAAAATCTTTCAAGCTATTTTTCTTGTTTTGTAGTATACTAGTTTCATATTAATCATAAGAAAAATACATATGGGAAAAAGAAGTACAGGAGTAAGTGTAAACAAAGTGTTTAAACATCCAGCAAAAACAACAAAACGAACAGCAGTCAAACATGCAATGCTTGATGCCCGAAAAGCTGCAAAAACTCCAAAAGGAAAAACTGTCAAATAATAAAAAACCACCATATGGTGGTTTTTTATTATGTACGAAGCACTAGCCCTGTGTGTATACCTCTTCTAGAATACCACTCTGGAACCCACACCATCATCATCAATCTAATATAGAAAGTTATACACTTTCCAGTATCATTGCACTATATTTCAATTAATGGTACTATAAAGATACAAAAAGTATTATCTAATATAAGTCGATTTAGTAATTTCTATTTGTTAATTATTCGATTTATTTAGATATCTATGACAGGAACAATAAAAAAGCTTACTGACAAAGGGTTCGGATTCATCACTGGTGAAGGACTCGCGAAAGATCTTTTCTTTCACAGTAATGGTCTCGTAGGTGTAACTTTTGACGAACTCCGCGAAGGAGATGCAGTTTCTTTTGAAACTGAAAATTCAGATAAAGGTATGAACGCTGTAAACGTACAACGCGCATAATCTACATCACACAACAAAAAGAGCGGGCACCCTTTGGGTGCCCGCTCTTTTTGTATCAAAAAACCAACAATAGCCAGTAAGACTTTTTTATGGTATACTCAAGGTAATGAAAAAATACGCACAAGACCTCAAGACGAGCCAGAACCCAGTTTCACTATCTGATTTTTTAGATGCATTCAATAAAGACATGCCAGCGAGCTTCCCTCGTGCGACAAGCGTACTCCTACAAAAATTTAAAGACACACACGCGGCACTATTTAAAAATGGTGAACTCTGGTCACTTGATCTCCACAGAAAGAAACTTATTGATTGGCTCCCTCGCAAATAGTATATGAAAGAAACAATCGCAATAGTTGCTTCTCTTATTGCCGTAGTAGGTAATGTTCCCTACCTGCGTGATGTTATACGAAAAAAAATTCAACCACACCCATACACGTGGCTCGTATGGACGATTGTATCTTTAGTTACGCTCTTTGGACAAATAGCTAAAGGAGCTGGGATTGGTGCGCTGCCCACAGCTGCAGCAGAAATTTTTACAGTGATTATCTTCTTTTTTTCACTCCAGTATGGATTTAAACAAATTAAAAAAACAGACACCTATTTCTTGATTGCTGCACTTCTGGGTCTTATCCCTTGGGCACTCACCAAAGATCCAACAATTTCCGTTATCATCGTTGTTTCAATTGACCTTATTGCATTTATTCCAACACTGCGAAAAACCTGGGATCACCCAAAATCAGAAACACCAATTCTTTACAGTATGAATGTCGTACGACACATACTCACACTCTTCTCGCTTCAGGCATACAATATCGCAACAACACTCCATTCTATTGCGATGATTATTACTAATACGCTCATGACTGGGTTCATTACGATTAAAAGGAAGAAATAAGAACCACCGAAAGGTGTTTTTTATTATACATATTGCACAAAATACCGAAGCGTATTAAAGTGTATCTATGGAAATTCCAAAAACAACAGACAGGACAAAATTAAAAGTTAAAAAAGGACTCAACGGACTCGGATTATTCGCGCAAGATACAATAAAAAACAAAGAGTGGATTATTGAGTACGTTGGTAAAAAATTAAGTAATAAAGAATCTGATGATCTCACGACTCAATACTTATTTGAAGTAAATAATAAACTCACACTTGACGGGAGTATCCGCACAAACACTGCACGATACATCAACTACAGCTGTGAACCAAATGCAGAAGCATGGAATGTGCATGACCGTATCTTTATTCGAGCAATTCGCATGATAGAGAAAGGAGAAGAAATAACCTATGATTATGGTATAGAATTTTACAACCAATTCATCAAACCAAAAGGTTGTCGATGTGGAAGTAAAAAATGTAAAAGTAAGAAAGTAAGTAAAAAATAAAATACAAAACGAGCGCGGACCTACGGTCCGCGCTCATTTTGTATTATGCTTCTTACTTTAACATTTAGAATTTAGCATTTAGCATTCCTACTCCCCTTCTTTCTTACCTAACTCCGGAATCGGTGCAATCGCCACCTCTGTCGTCAGAAATACACCAACAGCAGAAGAAGCATTTTGGAGTGCTGTTCTGGTTACTTTGAGTGGATCGATAATACCTGCTTCAAACATATCTTGTACATACTCTTCTGTATACGCATCATATCCAAAATTATTACTATTTTCTTTATTGCCATTTTTTACTTTTGCAACAACGTCAGATGCATTAGTTTTACCACTATTTTGAACGATCTGATACAGCGGTACTGAAAGTGCTCCAAGTACAATAGCGTACCCAACTTCACGTTCTTTATTTTTTACTTGAGTCTGTTTCAATACACGCTCACCTGCTTGAACAAGGGCGACGCCTCCACCCGGAACTATACCCTCAGCAATTGCAGCCTGTGTAGCATTAACTGCGTCTTCTATCTTGAGCTTGAGATACTTCATCTCTGTTTCAGTACTTGCACCAACATGGATCACACCAACTCCTCCGGTAAGCTTAGCAAGTCTTTTTTGTATCGCCTCTTTGTCGAACTTTTGCGCAGTGTGCAACTGTGTTCGTAATTGCAACACACGACTATCAATATCTTTTTTATTCCCCTGACCTGCGATAATGAGCGTACTCTCTTTTTTAGACACGATTCGAGATGCACGACCAAGATGCTCTATTTCTACATTTTCAAAAGAAAGTCCAACTTCATCAGTCAAAACTGCTCCACCAGTCATAATCGCAATATCGACGAGTTGATCACGTTTACGATCCGCATAGCCAGGAGCTTTGATACCAAGCACTGAGAATGTTCCGCGTAATTTATTGAGAACAAAGGTATTGAGTGCTTCTCCTTCTATGTCATCAGCAATAATAACCATTTCTTTTTTCCCAAGTGCGACTACTTTTTCAATGATGGGGAGTATTTCTTTAATCGTTGTTATCTTTTTGTCAGTAATAAGGATATACGGATCTTTCATTTCTGCTTCCATTCGTTCTGGACTCGTTAGCATATAGGGCGAAAGATATCCTGTGTTAAAAGACATACCGAGCGCAATACTCGATGAAATACCAAAAGACTGTGATTCTTCAACAGTCACTACACCATCAGTCCCAACCTGCTTAATCATATCGGCAATCGTCGCACCCAACTCTTTTGACTCCGCTGAAATACTCGCAATATTCCTAATATCATCATCTGTCTCTATTGGTTTTGCTATTTTCTTAAGTTCTTCAATTACCTGTATTGTTGCATCTTCTATACCTTGCCTAACCAAGACACCACTGACACCTTTTGCAATTTGTTTCATTCCAAGAGTAATCATCGCATGGGTCAGTATGACAGAAGTCGTCGTTCCATCTCCGGCAATTTCGTTAGTCTTACTTGCTACTTCTTTAATAATTTCTGCGCCCATATTTTCAAACGCATCAGGAAGTGTAATCTCTTTTGCAATAGAGACACCATCATTAGTCACAACAGGTACTCCGTAGCCACGATCATAGATGACATTTTGCCCACGTGGACCAATAGTCCCTGACACTGCTCGAGCAACAGTATCGATACCAATCTTAAGCGCTTGTTTTGCTTCTTTGTTAAAAAGTATTTTTTTAGCCATAGATTAATTTGTTTTTTCAGCAGAAATACATACTGCAAGCAATTGATCTTCTCGACCAATCAAATATGTTTTCTCATCAATCATAACTTCATCAAAACCGTATTTGGAAAAGAGCACAGTATCACCCACTGCTACAGAAAGTGCTATACGTTCATCTCCGTCTTCATTCCATCGTCCGTCCCCCACCGCAACAACCGTGCCAGTGAGAATAGCATCCTCCTTTTTCTCTATAGGCATTATAAGTCCGGTTTTTGACTGTTTTTCTTCTTCCTCGATGACCTCAATAAGTACTCGGTCAAAAAGCGGTTGGTATTTTTTTAGTATCATATACTCCTATTGTACTGGAAGTGGTATTTGAGTCAATAAAACAAAGATTGGTATATTTCTTGCGAAAACAGGTATAATTTGCTATAGTAAAAAACGTATATGAATACTACTCTAGAATTAATTGCGCAGATAACTCAAATCACTACAGGCGCGCTTATCATCATTACCGTTTGCTTCCAACAATCCGACGCAAGTCTTGGGTCTTTTTCTGGTGATACAACTTCCGGAGTTAAATTTACTCGACGAGGTTTTGAAAAATTTCTTTATCGTTTTACAATACTTTTAGGAATACTCTTTGTTATTTCTTCTGTACTTGTGATAATGAAGTAATATCTCAATAAACTTTTTTCGCTTAAGTATTTCAAATACCTATTCTGTTCTTACTATTTAAAACAGAGCTTATACTTTTCTATGAAAAATAAAAAAACATATATCCTCACACTTACACAAACATTTTCACTTCGCCAATGGGTTTTCTTCTATTTAAGCATTCTCATTGTCTTCTTTGCTACACTCATTATCACCTACAGTAGTATCAAGAAAAATCTCTACGAAATCCCTCTTGCAGGAGGGACACACACTGAGGGAATTGTTGGGACAGTCCGTTTCCTCAACCCTGTTCTTGCTGTATCTAATACTGACAAGGAAATCACTGATGTGATTTTCCGTGGACTCTTCAAAAAAAATACTGATGGTGAGATTGTTCCAGTTCTTGTAGAGAATTACACCGTATCTGAAGATGGACTTACCTACACTATTACAATAAAAGACAAACTCGTCTTTCATAACAATAAACCACTCACAAGTGATGATATTGTGTACACAATAAAACAAATTCAAGATCCAACAATCAATAGTCCCCGACGTGTTGCATGGCAAGGAGTTGCAGTAAAAGCAATTAGTCCAAATCAAGTAGAATTTAAACTCAAACAACGATTTACAGATTTTCTTGATATGCTTACCGTTGGTATCCTGTCAAAAGAAGAATGGTCAACAGTCACTCCAGAAGAATTTACCCTCAGTGAAAAAAATCTGACACCAGTTGGTGTTGGTCCATACAAAGTCACCTCACTCACGTCAACACAATCTGGTGTACCTAATAAAATCTTTCTCTCACGATTCAAAAAATACGCTGAAGGAAAACCATACATTAAGAAACTCGAACTTGTCTTTTTTGGAAACGAAAAAGATGCAATCTTTGCACTCAACTTAGGTAATATTGACTCACTTGGTGGAATCAGTTCAGAAAATATTGGGTTAACTAAAAATAAAATAATAGAGAAGACGAAACTTCCTCGCCTGTTTGGACTATTTTTTAATAAAAATAAAGTACCAGCATTCCAAGACAGAGATGTTATTGAAGCTATAGAATACGTGATTGATAAGCAAGCAATCATTGAAACAGTGTTTAATGGATACGCAGTCCAGCAAGATAGCGCTGTGCCTTTCCTTGTAGGTCCAAACAATGCACTACATGACAGAGAGAAAGCTACTCAAATTCTCGAAAAGAAAGGTTGGAAAAAAAATGAAAGTGGTTTCTGGGAAAAAGACAAGAAAGTACTCAGTTTTAAAATAATCACGACAGATGTAAGTGAATTAAAACTTGTTAATGTTCTTATTCAAGAACAACTCAACACATTCGGACTTAAAGTAGAGATTGAGACTCATGATCCAAATTCATTCACTCAAAATGTAATCAATTCAAGAGACTACGAAGTACTTCTCTTTGGACAAGTGCTTTCAAAACCAAGCAACCTATTTGCATTTTGGCACTCAGGTGAACGTAATGCACCAGGTCTCAATATAAGTATGTATGTCAATGCAAAAGTAGATATACTCCTCGAAAAAATAAAGAAAGAAAATAACGTGGAAGTACAGACACAAAATCTTATCGCTCTTGAGAAAGAATTAAATGCGGATAAGCCTGCGATATTCTTGTTTGAGCCAGAATACATTAGTGCCTACTCACGAAAACTCTTTAACCGAAACTACAATACACGAAACGGAGCATCTCGTTTTACTGACATACACACATGGTCAATCAAAGTAGATCGCGTCTGGAAAGTCTTTACAAAATAATCAAAAAAATAATAACAAATAATCTCCACGAGTATAGGTCGAAATACTTCCGTTATAAAAAAGGAAGTCCTCATCCAAAAAAATGGAAAAAATAAAAAATATATGAATAATCAAAAATCAAAAACACCACTAGGGGCAATCCTAGAATCAATTAAAGAAGCACCAAATCAATCAACACACTCAAGAAAAAGCCACACAGGAGGAGACAGAAAGTCTCATTCTGCACGCCCAACTCGTAGTACAGGAGGAAACCAGCAAAAAAAGAAACGAACTGGAACTTTTCAGTATCAAGAATTTAGACAATCAAGTGGTGATCACAAAAAACGTCCTGAAAAATTTATCGTTGACAAACCAGCTCCTGGAAATATCCGTATTATCCCAGTTGGAGGAGTTGAAGAAATTGGACGAAACTGTACCATTATTGAAATTGGTGACGATATTATCGTTGTTGATGTTGGTATGCAATTTGCAACAGACACCACACCGGGTATCGACTATATGGTACCTAATACAACATACCTTGAAGAGAATAAAGATCGTATCCGTGGAGTTATCATCACTCATGGTCACTTGGACCACATTGGAGGAATACCAGTCGTGATGAGTCGTATTGGCAATCCACCACTGTATTCTCGAAACCTTTCAGTGCTCCTTATTCAAAAAAGACAGACTGAGTTCCCTCACCTTCCAGCACTTCAGACACATATTATCGAAAACAACAGTACAATCATGCTCGGGAAAATCAAAGTCCGCTTCTTTGGTGTGACACACACAGTACCTGACTCAGTAGGTGTGATGATAGAAACTCCATATGGACTAATAGTCACTCCTGGAGACTACAAGCTCGATCAAATCGATGGTGTTGTTTCAGCTGAAGAAGAAAAAGAATACGCTATTTTTGATAAAGAAAAAGTACTCTTACTTTTGACTGACTCAACAAATGTCGAGAATGAAGGATTCTCACTTCCTGAAGTAAAAGTACACGAAGGACTTGAAAATCTCATCCGACGCGGAACAGGACGTATCATTATGGCTGCGTTTGCATCACACATCACTCGCCTCGTAAAAATTGTCGAAATCGCAGAACGACTCGGTAAAAAAGTCGCTATCGACGGACGATCAATGAAAACAAACCTCGATGTATCAGAACAAGCTGGAATATTTAAACCAGGAAAAGGAACGATCATCAATATCGAAGATGTTGGAAAATATCCAAACGATAAAGTAATCATCTTGATGACTGGAGCACAAGGAGAAGAATTTGCTGCACTAAACCGTGCTGCAAATAAGACTCACAAAAAATTTATCTTAAATAAAGGAGACACGATCATTCTCTCAGCGTCTATTGTTCCTGGAAATGAAATCGCCGTAGCTCGTCTCAAAGACAACCTCGCAAGACAAGGAGTACACATTATTTCCTACCGAACAGGTGAAGAATACGTGCATGCGACAGGACACGGAAACCAAGAAGACATCAAATGGCTTCATAGAAAAACTCATCCAAAGTTCTTTGTACCAATTCACGGAAGTCACTACATGTTACAACGTCATCGTGAACTCGCACTGACACTCGGCATGTCAGATAGTAATATCATTGTTCCAGACAACGGAAGTATTATTGAAATTATTGATAGTGGAGAGAAGATGGTGCTTCGTAAAGAAAAAATTCCAGCGACACCACTGATGATTGATGGATTTGCTATTGGTGGTGAACAAGAAGTCGTCATTCGTGACCGACAGCTTTTGGCGGAAGACGGAATGTTCGTTCTCGTTGCAACACTCGACGGAAAAACAGGAAAACTTAAAAAATCTCCTGATATTATTTCTCGTGGTTTCGTCTACCTCAAGAACTCTCAAGATCTCCTGAAAGAAGCTCGTAATATCATCAAGAAAAACACAGAGCAGACTCCTGAAGGAATGAGAACAATTGATATTGAATATGTAAAAAATAAAGTAGGTGAAAATCTCTCAAGGTTTCTATTCCAAAAGACTGCAAAAAAACCACTCATTATCCCAGTAATCCTTGTCATGTAACATGCGCATTACTCAAGAAAACAGACTATTCATTATCGGATTTTTCTTTTCTTTTTGTATTGCTTTAGCTGCGTACCTCAATGCTTCATACCTCAAGCAGTTTATTACAGTTGAGCAAGTTGGTTTTATTTATTCAATCACAGCATTTCTCACGATTGTTCTCTTGTACTTCTTTGAATATTTAGGTGGAAAATACGGCGTCCAAAAAACATTGATCGCTAGTCTCATATTGGCTGGTATTGCATCACTTTCACTCGCAACCCAAGTCAGCGTACCGATCGTGATTATATCGTTCATGGTCATGCAGATGAGTCTCGTCATTACTAAATTTTCAACCGACATTCTGGTTGAGACGCATAAAAATACAGGTGAAGGTGAAGGGACTCTTCGTGGAGCGTACTTAGCCATCACCAATATGTCATGGATTGTCGCCGCATTTCTCGGTGGATTTATTGCAACTGCTAATCCACAATACATCTATGGTATTAATAGTGTTGTATATATTACCATTGCACTTATATCACTTTTCATCATATCAGAGACGCAGAAAGATTTCTTTACTCAGAGTTCCCTTTTTGAGAAAGTACGGTACTCTTTCAAAGAAGTAGGGACACGAAAAATCATTGTGTCTGAGTTTGTCCTTCAAACATTCTATACGATTATGGTTGTTTTTACACCGCTCTACTTGCATGAAGAGCTTGGTTTTTCACTCGCCACTATCGGGATAATTTTTTCAATCATGCTTATCCCTTTTGCCGTTTTACAGTATCCTATCGGACGCATCGCGGATAAATTTCTAGGAGAAAAGGAACTCCTCATGTTGTCATACCTGACAATTTTTGGCTCAGTACTCTGTTTTGCTTTAGTAAAAAATCCGAGTGTGTACCTCGTAGCATGTATCCTTTTTATCACACGTATCGGAGCATGCACACTCGAAGTCATGAACGATACGTATTTTTTCAGTAGCACTAAAGAATACACCAAATCGATTCCGATTTTCAAAGGCATGGCACCGTTTGCACTCCTCATCTTTGGTACAGTTGGCGCACTTATTTTAGAATTTTCAAGCTACCAGACACTCTTCACACTTCTTGCTATTTTTGTACTGTTGGTTGGGATGACGAATACATATGATTTGAAAGATACCAAGTAGCTACGCTACAATTATAAATGCTAAATTAGTAATTTCTAAACAACACAGCGGGGTTCGCTTTGCGAACCCCGCTGTGTTTGTCATTCCGGACCCCGATCCGGAATCCAGTAAGGTTATAAGAAAAAATATTTCTTCGTCTCTCTCATCAATCCTTCACGGACTAAATCTTCACACACATTTTCAACATCCTTAGCTGAATACTCAGGAAACATATCATATACATCTTCTTTCAAGATTTTTTGTGTGACAAGTTTTTTCAAAAGTGTCCCGCGAACATACCGCAGTGATCCTTTAAATGGTTTTTGTTTGGTATAGTGCGCGCTCTGCGTGTTTTTTATTTTCTTTTCTTTTTTTAAAAATGAGCCATAGTCCATGAGCGCATAGTACCAATCTCTAACATCTCTCTCGGGTAATGTTTCTCGTATTTTTTCAAAAATCTCGGCATCTGAAACAGCCTCTTTTCCATTAAAAAAGTGGTGCAAAAAGACAGTCCTGATGTTTGTCTCGATCAACACCTCTCTTTGATTATAGATAAAAACCGGCAAGATATGTGCCATGTAGTCCCCGATTCCAGGGAGAGACTTTAGAGTACTTGGATCCTTTGGAATAACCCCTTTATAAGCCTCAAAAATAGCTTGTACCGACTTTTGTAGGTACAAAGCGCGTCTATTATACCCAAGCCCAGACCACAGAGACAAGACGTCTTTTTGAGAGGATTGAGCCAAATACTGCATCGTCGGAAACCTCTTCAAAAAGGCAGTAAATTTAGGCACGACTCGGTCTACCTGCGTCTGTTGGAGCATAAATTCTGACACCAAAATCTCGTACGGACTAACCTTTCTTTTTCCTTTCAGTGGTCGCCACGGCAGGTCTCGCCTATTCTCTGTATAAAAATCCCAAACAGTTTTTTGGAATTTTCCTATTTCTCCTTTTTGCATATTACTCTCCGTCTTTATTAAAAGATACAGAAATTACTGGAAAATCTGAAACATCAATTTGTCCTTTATGTAAAATATGAGGTATGTGTACAAATAATAAAGGTCTTTCTTTTTTATCTGATGTCTCTTTAAAATATTGTTTGGTTGAATTTGGCATAATACTATGTTTTTCTAAATCCTTTGAATTATATGATTCATAGTTTTCCATATCATCTTTATCTAAATCGTCTTTATACAAAAAAATCTTTGTGTCTTCTTTGTTTAATAAATCTGGATCAATTTGGTAAAATTTTAATTCTTTTGGTTCAAAACCAGCTTTAACTAATTCCTTTTTCAAATCCTCAGGATGTACTGCGGTCAATTGAACTACGTCACCCCAAGTAACATTGAGTTCAGGAATTATCCTATTCGGAATACTTTTCCTATAATCAGAATCGAGATATTTTTGAACTTTTACTTCGTATAATCCAGGAAATTTTTCCTTAAGTACATTCAAAGGATAAAGAACATCTTTTCCTTCTTCATTCTGTGTCATATCTTCTGGTACTCTGTGGTAGAGATACTGTTTTGGTGAATTTTCCATAGAAGGATTATATCATACAAAAAAGTAGGCAAATCTATACTTTGCCTACTTTTTTTTACTTAAACAATGTTATTGTATACCAACAACTTACCGAGCAAACATATTTGAGATATCAAGATGTGTCATATTTAATACCTTATTCTCTACAACAGTTGCATATTTTGCATGAGTATAATATCCGAGTACAAATGATAAAATTACGATGAGAATAAAAAATGATATGACGTGTTTCATACACAAATTATATCATGAGAATATTTTGAAAGTAAAGGAAATACAACAAAACAAAAGAGGGCGACGCTACGCGTCGCCCTCTTTTTATTACTACACTAATTCTTTTTCTACCTCTGGATTTTTGGCAACACAGTCGAGACAGCGAACATAGAGCTTTCTTCTGATATTTCCGCTATTAATCATATTACTCGTCTTCACTCCACACATATCACAGTCGGCAATATCTTTTGCTTTGTCTGAAAATCCAACTTTCATGCGGTCATCAAAGACAAAGAGTTTTCCCTCCCAAAGACCATCGTCGGCATATTTTTCGCCATACTTTACGATTCCGCCGTCCATCTGATACACATCTGTATATCCACGATTTTTCATCATTGCCGAGAGAATTTCACAGCGAATCCCACCAGTACAGTAGGTCACGATTGGTTTGTCTTTGTGTTTACTAATCTCACCTTCTTCAATATCTTTTATAAAATCTTTTGACGTCGCGACGTTTGGAATAATTGTATTATTGAACTTCCCTATCTGCGCTTCGTACATATTTCGTCCATCGTAAAAAATAACGTCGTCACCTTTTTCTTCAACGAGCTTATGAACTTGTTCAGGTTTCAAATGTTTACCACCATTTGCAATACCGTCTTTAGTCACGACGATTTCATCTGGTGCACCAAAAGCAACGATCTCGTCTTTGACCTTAACTTTCAATTTTGGGAAATGTTCACCTCCACCGTCGCTCCATTTATAGCCGATGTCTTTAAACGCTGTATGTGTATTCATAAGTTTTTTGTAAGATTTGAGGTCTTCTAAATACCCACCGAGAGTGCCGTTGATACCGTGTTTGCTCACCAAAATACGCCCCTTAATATTGAGCCGTTCACAGAGGTTGCGTTGCCAGTGCATGACCGTTTCCGGATCGTCAATTGGCACGAATTTATAGAAAAGTATAATCTTTTCCTGCCTATTTTTGAGTGTTTTCACTTCGTTCACGTAGGTGAATATACCATAATTTCTCAAAAAATTCTACCAAAAAAACCGTAGTAAACACTACGGTTTTAGAATTTTTTATTCACTCAGAATTTGCCGAATTTTTGAAATCTTATCTTTGAATTTACCTGATTGAACTATAACTAAGAAACTTATCATTAGTGCAAGTAAAAATAAACCAGTCAACCAAACCCAGAGAGTGGCGCCGAAAATATGTAGATACCAAAACTGACAAATAGAATTAATCAACACTCCAAATACCCAGATAATTAAACTATTCTTAGTGAGAAAATCAAAGTGCAGTATGAAACCATCATTTCCCTTTCGGCGAATCATGTACGATACTTTGGCAAGGTAGAATGAAAATACATACCAATAGAACCATGCGTAATAAGTTCCCCAAGTTTGTACTACCGAGTAAAGAATAATCAATAAAAGAACAAACAAAAATAATTTATTTAAACCAGATACCACATCAAAGTTAACGTACTGTGTAAAAGATTCAAATAATAATAGCAAACAAATACAGAGTAACCCTAAAACTACATACACATACAAGCTCGGGTAATTATGCACAGAGATACTCTCAGTAAAGAGAGTCATAGCTAAA
The DNA here is from genome assembly GCA_964626965.1 of uncultured Candidatus Saccharibacteria bacterium. Classification (GTDB taxonomy): domain Bacteria; phylum Patescibacteriota; class Minisyncoccia; order Phycocordibacterales; family UBA9973; genus CAZEPT01. Next base: position 64,839 of record CAZVHB010000004.1, read on the forward strand.
AACAACAACATCACGCTTTCTTGTGTAATTAACTCTCTGCGTGTATGAATTTGTGTATTTAATGACAAATACAAACTCATAAGTAATGACAGAAAAAATGGAATCATAAAATTGACACGAAGGAGAAAATCAACAGGAAGCAATGTTTGCAATCCAGTATTTGCTAAAATTACAAAAATAAGTGGAGTAAAGTGGAATAGAAAATTTTTCATTGGAATTTATTTATAAGTTAAAGGGCAATATGCTTGTAAAGAGCATACCAATATTTATTGAGTATGTCAATAAATGACTATCCAAAATACTTCACTGCTTCTTTTTGGTTTTTCTTGAGCCAAGCGATATTTTGGTCTATTTTTTCAAGTGTTTGTGAAAGACCGAGTTCAATACCTTTAGTCCCCTTCTTTTCGAAAAATGCTTTTACTGTTTTCTTGTCCTTTTCAGTTTTAAATCCACCAAATGATTTTACAAAATCAGAAAACATATGACGCGCAGTAGCGATATCTTTAAACTCAACCCAATTACTTTGCATATAGGCAAGTGCATTTTTTCGTCCTGTTTCAAAACTGGTGAGGCTCATAAAGAGATAGATACTGTCTTGTTTACGAACGTCAGTACTAAAGAGCATTTTGAGGTTTTTTTGGACCAATGCTTCTTTTTCAAATTGTCCGAGAGATGAAAGAATGCGGAGTTTCTCTTGGTGCTGATCTGACGCACGGTACATTTTCAAAAGCTGTGTGTAGTATGCATCTGTACCAATTTTTGCCATACCACCATACACAACACCTCGGACATTTGCATCAAGCGGTATATTTTTTTGGTTCTCCTTTGCTTGTTTTGCAACCCAGGCTAACACTTTTTTATCTTCGTATCGTACGAGTGTCGCGAGTACGAGTGAACGCAAAAGGGTTTTACTTTCATCTTCATTTTGTTCTTTTACAAAACCAACATAGTCAAATACAGGAATCATGAATTCAGATACATATTTTTTGTATGCAGATTCTTGTGGTGTTCCTTTGAGGAGTATATTCACTTTGCCAAACAGTACAGCGATTTCACTCCAGATACTATAGGATTGTTCATTTTTAAAACATTGAGCAAAAGAGAGCGTGTCGAGAAGTGTGTATTCACCTGTCTCGGTGAGTGCGATCAAATCACGAATAATTCCGTAGCGGTCAGATTCAGAAAGTAATCCTTCAGAAATTGGTGTAGCTAGTTTTGAAAGCATCTCGGGACCATACGCAACACGGAAAAATCCAGTTTCAGAAGTATTGAGTTTGCACCATGCTGTATTTGGATTTCTGAGTTCCATTTTTTTTGTATCAAATAAGTACGGCATAGTATCACCAACATTAGAAACAAAAGAAACTGGAACAGGCCAAAGCGTTTTATCGACTAGACTGTTTTCTCCTTGAAAAAATCTTTTTTGCGTAAGTGTAAGCACTTCATCTTTCTGACTAACCGACACGAGTGGGTACCCAGGTTTTTTCGTCCACACATCCATCATTTTTGTTATTTTCTTTTTACTGACTTTTTCAAATGCTTCCCAGAGATGTACCGTCTCGGTGTTTTTGTAACTATGTTTTTTCAGATAGTAACGGAGTCCATCACGGAAATGAATATCGCCGATGTAATTTGCAAGCTGACGAATCACTGATGCACCTTTTGAATACGAAATCGCATCAAATATTTGTCCGATATCATTTGGATCATGAACAACGACATCAATCGGATGTGTTGAAACCATACCATCGAGTCTGAGTGCGTAGTCGTGATCAGAGAAGAGAAATTGTGACCAGATATTCCACTTTGGAAAAATATGATCAACCGCCAAGTACTCCATATATGAGGCAAAGCCTTCATTGAGCCAGAGATCATTCCACCACTCCATCGTCACAAGATTTCCAAACCATTGATGAGCGAGTTCGTGGCAAATAACAATAGCAACACGTTGCTTATTTGAAAGTGAAGAATGCTCTTCATCTATTAACAGTGCTGTTTCTCTATAGGTAATTGCACCCCAGTTTTCCATTGCACCTGATTCAAAATCAGGCACAGCAATCATATCGAGTGTATTGAGTGGATAGGCAATATCAAAGTACTCTTCGTAATAATCGAGACATTTGAGCGTAACATCAAGCGCAAATTTCCCTTGCTCTTTTTTCCCTGGAGTAGTGATGATACGAACCTTCACGCCTTTTTTTGTCGTCTTTTCAATATATTCAAAATCCCCTACCAAAAAAGCAAGGAGGTATGTCGACATAATTGGTGTTTTTTCAAATGAAACTATTTTATACCCAGCACTGTGTTCAGCGATTGTCGTTGGGAGCATATTTGAAATAGCAACTTTTCCATTTGGAATAACGAGTGATACTTGAAAGGTTGCTTTCATTGCTGGTTCGTCAAAACACGGAATACAACGACGTGCATCATTTGCTTCAAATTGTGTTGTCGCCATAAAACGCTCCGTACCATCGACGTGATAACGAGATTTATAGAATCCTCGCATGTGATCATTTAAAATCCCACGAAATGATAGTGTGAGTTTTATTTTACCAGGCGCGATAGTCTGCGCAAAAACAAGTGTTGCGGATTCGTGTTTTTCATCGTAGGTAATATCTTTTGCTTGTTCTACTAACTTGCCTTGTTTAATAGACACATCAAATAACTCCAAATCTTTGCAGTGGAGAGTGATACTCTTGGTACTTTTTTTTACTTGAATATCTATCGTTTCTGTTCCGGAAAAAACATGGGCTTCTAAATCTGGTTGGAGTGTAATGGTATAGTGCACCGGCAGTATATCTTTAGATAATCTAATTGGTTTTGACTTTGTTTTTTTAGTTATAATGGTTTTTTTGTTTTGCATATGAGGATTATAACATAAAAGCGGGGCGGCGTTTTGGCGCCCCGCGTTTATTGTTTTTAAACTGTGGCGCCAACATGTTGGATGCAGAGGGGATGATAC
>CAZVHB010000004.1:67810-84316 GCA_964626965.1 uncultured Candidatus Saccharibacteria bacterium
TTTTATTAAATTTGTTTTTTTTTTTTTTAATTTCTTATTAAAAAAAAAAACGGGGGGCCCTTTTAGGGCGCCCCGCTTTTATGTTTTTTAAACTGTCTCCCCAACTTGTTGTCTCCAGAGTGCATGATACAGTCCTTTTTTCTCGATGAGTTCGTCATGGTTACCACTCTCTACGATCAACCCTTTTTCCAAAACATAAATCGTATCAGCATGCGCGATGGTAGAAAGACGGTGAGCCACAAGAATTTGCGTGATACCCTCTTTTCCACCAAGTGTTTTTATCGTATCAGTAATCTGAGCTTCAGTGAGTGAATCGAGTGCCGAAGTAGCTTCATCGAAAATAAGTATTTCTGGTTTACGGATGAGCGCACGAGCAATAGCGAGACGCTGACGTTCACCACCAGAGAGTTTGATACCACCTTCTCCTATTTTTGTATTTAATCCTTCTGGATTACGACTCACGAGATATTCCGCTTGGGATTCAACAAGTGCATTATGTAAATCTTCATCCGACGCCTCTGGATTTGCAAACAAAAGATTTTCTTTAATCGTTCCGGCAAAGAGTTGAGTTTCTTGAAGCACAAGTCCAATCTTCTGACGGAAGTAATCACGATCTAAATCCACATATGAGACATCGTTCAGTGAAAGTGCGCCCTTGCTTGGTACATAGAGTCCGGTCAAGAGCTTGATAAGTGTCGACTTTCCAGAACCTGATGGACCAACAAATGCGACTTTCTTGCCTTTTGGAATATGAAGTGTAATATCTTTGACCGCTTCAGTATCACGTCCTTGATATGAGTAAGAAACTCCGTCAAAATTAATTGTCTCAACATGTTCAATACTTTTGGGATTTTCTGCTTTGGCTTCTATTTCTTGTTTCAAGAAATCATCCACTGCTTCGAGACTCGCTTTTGATTCGTAGTATGTTGTCGCCACAGTACCAAGCTCGTACATCGGACCAAAGATATAAAATGAATACATCATCACAGAGAACAGTTGTCCTACGGAGAGCTTACTCTGATAGATAAGCACAACCATAAGAAGAAGTAATCCTGAACGCAAGAGATTGATTGCCGTTCCTTGAATAAATGCCAAGACGCGGACGAATTTTACTTTTGAAAGTTCGAGCGCGAGGATTTTGTTATTTGTCTCTTCGAGCCGATTCACTTCTTGTGTTTCAAGGCCGAGACTCTTTACGAGTTCGACGTTGCGAATCGTTTCTGTTCCTGACCCAGTCAGTTCACTTCGCTCACGGACAATATTTTTTTGAATATCTTTGATTCTTTTTCCGAGGAAAAATGTAATTGAACCGAGCACTGGGATCATGAGCGTAAATGCGAGACCGATTGACCAGTGAATAGAGAATGTATAGATGAGTACAAAAACCATGCCGACAATCGTGACAAAGACGGTTGCAATACTTGCGGTCACAAATTTCTCGAGATCAGTTCGAGCTTTGTTAAATTTCTCAAGGAGTGATCCAGAACGCTCGTCTTCAAAAACACTGTATGGAAGCGAAAATGCATGACGGAGTGCATCAGTATAGAGTTGTGTTCCGGTACGCTGAACAATGACATTTGTATAGTAGTCTTGGAAATTTTTGGCAATACGAGACACGAGTGCAACAGAAACAGAACCAAGGAGGAGAAGCCCAGCGCCCAAGATGTAGTCATGGAGTCCATAGGCTGTTGGATTTGACGCATAGCGGTCGATCATATATCGGAAAATAAGCGGATCGAGTAAAGAAAAAATCTGATTAATTGCCGCCAGTCCGAGGGTCAAAAATAGAATTTTTTTATATCTAAAAATATATTTTTTGAGTAGTTGCATAGGGGTAGTATAACACAAGATGATTCCTTATATTTTCCGGCTATCATATGCCCAATGGAGGAGTGCTTGGCGTTGGCGAGGACGACAGAAAACATCGCCTGCGCGACAGTTGGTGCGGATAGCACCAGCGTGACGACGGATGGCTTTCCAACGTTTGATCTGACGAGCGTCTTCTTTTGGAATACGACGACCCATATAGTACCGGCAATACCATTGGAACCAGCCACGCGGGTCGTCTTTGTATATCCAACCTTTCGCCTGCCAGACAGAGAGGGGTTGTGATGCATGCACACCAAATAAGTTTAATTTTTTATCTGGGCCATTTTTCGCAAGCTTGGCTTTGGCAAACCAACTCTTTGGAAATTCTTTTTGGTAGTCTACTCCTTCATACCAGCCATCAAAAATCCCAAGCTCAAGCATTTCATCCGGTGTGAGGTCTGGTTTGAATTCTGGGTCAAAATCTCTCCCCACTTTTGCAACTAATTCATATGTGTAGTTTTTTTGAAAACTATCTGATACTTTTATTTTCTTATTCATATTATTTTAAACTCAAATACATTTTGCGGACCGATTCAGGGAAACGCTCTATCGCATAGCGAAGTGTCGTACGAGGCATTGTACGGATATGCTTCTTGAGAAATGACTCAAGCACGTCTACACCACAGTTCTTCCCTACTTCACGAAGCATCCAACCAGTTGCCTTATGGATGAGGTCATGTTTGTGATGCAATAGGCGCTCGGCAATATAGAAAGTCATCTTCTCATTACCTTTTTTGATTTGATAAAACGATGCGACGATGATAATACGATTGATCCACAAGTTAGAACTTGCAATACATTTGTTTATAAATGCAAGTCTTTGAACGTGTGTCATAACATCTGAGATATATGGACCAACAATAATATGCGCAGACACATCAACAAGATCCCAATTATTTACCCCAGATACATGACCCATGTAAAAAGTAAAAATCTTTTTCTGTGTTTTTGTGTCGCCACTTTTTATAGCTTGCTTCATCCAAGAAACGAGCGTGATAATTGCAACAAATCGTTCTTCGTGGATTTTTGAATGAATAAGTATTTTAATATCAGAAAATGTCAGGGTATTTTCAAATCCCTTGGCAACTTTTCGCATTTCAGGAACGGTTACACCAATAAAGAGGTCTCCCTCACCATAATCTCCTGGACCAGTCTTAAAAAACCGAGCAGAAGAAACAGCTCGTGTATGAATACCAGCTTTTTTTAATACTTGTTTTACTTTATCAGAAATAATCACGATTAAAATATACCACAAAAAATTCACTTTGTTCGGGGTTTTTATTTGTATTCAAAAAGTCTTTATGATTGAATATATACGAACGTACAATTAAAAACATAGAAAATGCCAAAATTAAAAATGACACCATTTGTCATACAAGCACTCACTGCACCTAGTTCACGAAAAGGTGCCAATTATTCCACACTCTCTGAACCAGGGAAAAAAATTCTCGAGTCCATCTTGGAAAAGATACTCAAAGAAGAATACAGTATTTATGAATACGCTTGGTATTTCATCAACCTAAGCCTGAGTAATAAAAATCTTGCTGAAGTATTTGATTGTTTAAAAGAAACATATGACTTTACTGTCACAATTTCAAAATCAAGTAAATACAATCATGGACTCACAGAAAGAATGAAAGCTCATGTTGTGTATGCACTCGCTTTTGCAGGCAACAGTCTTAACGCAGCAGAAAATAAAACACTCTTACCTGATATGATCACGTGCCTCAAAAAACATATTTCAATAGTGGAAGATGCATATTTTACTGTCTACAAAATGATCGACAGAGATAACAAGCAGAGAACCACCCCAGTAGATATGAAAAAATTATTCACCATACAACAAGATGGTGATACGCATATTGCAATATTTACCTATGCCGATATCACAGAATCAGGAAAAGGGACAAATAAAAAAGAGGCAAAAAATGAAGCTTGCAGAAACTGGCTTTCTAATAACAGAAAAGTGTTATAACATAATTAAATGCACGTGAATATAATCAACTTCAACTAACAAGTGAAATCTCAGAGGGACACTTGTTTAAGGATTCATATTCACCTTCAGGAGCAGTCAGTGTCGCGGGCTGCTCTTTTTTATTTCCCTACATGTTGTCCAACAACATACCCTGTCGTCCAACAAAGCTGGAGAGAATATCCACCAGACGGACGGTTGACGTGCAAGAGGTCACCAGTAATAAAAAGATTATCTATCATAAGTGATCGCATTGTTTTTGTATCTATTTCTTTCAGAGGCACTCCACCATCTGCAATGACCGCACGATCAAAACCCATAAGCCCAGTAATCGTGAGTGTTAATCCTTTGAGTAAATCAACAATAATCCTCCGCTCTTCTTTGGTAATACTATGCACTTTTGTATTGATATCTATTTTACCTAATAGCTGATCAAGAATCACCGCATGCATACCTTCTGGAGTGACTTCTTTTATGATATTTTTAAAAGTTTTATTTTTATGATTATCAAATATTTTCACAAGTTGTTTATCAAGTGACCCGATATCAGTATCTGGATACATATCAATCACCGCAGTCACTTCACCTGTCGGTAATAAATCCCCTACCATCTTAGAACAGTTGAGAATGAGTGGACTGGAAAGTCCAAAATGAGTAAATAAAATTTTTCCTATTTTTGAAAATGCTTTTTTCCCATCTACGAAAAAAGTAATTTTCATAAATGAAAGTGAGACACCAGAAACATCAGCAACCCACGGTTCGAGGACTTTAAGTGGGACAATAGACGGAGTTGGTTTGTGTACTGTATGCCCGAGATCAGTCAGCCATTTGAATCCATCGCCGGTTGAACCAGTTTTTGGATGAGAGACCCCACCAGTTGCAAAGATATAGTCTGTGGCTGTATAGGTCACACCATCAACAATAACACCAGTGATGTGATTCCCTTCTTTAAGTATTTTCTTTACAGGACTGTTTGTCTTTACCATAACACCCAACTCTTTGAGTTCGCGCTCAAATACTTTGTACACATCAAGTGCTCGTTCTGTGTGAGGAAAGGCTCGATTGCGCGCTTGGGTCACGAGCGGTAGCCCGCGCGTTTCAAAATAATCGAATGTATCTTTCATGGAAAATTGTGAAAAAGCTGAGTAGAGATATTTTGCATTTTCGCCATAATTAGAAAGAAATTTATGAATGTCCGCTGTGTTGTTTGTTATGTTGCATCTTCCTCCACCAGAGATTTTTAATTTTTCACCGAGATTGGCATTTTTCTCTAATAGCATTACTCGTGCACCATTTTTACTTGCACACACCGCAGACATAAGCCCAGATGACCCACCGCCAACAACAATGGCATCGTAATTATTTTCCATAGTATTTCAAAGTTGCTTGCTCTACGACATTCACGATATTCTTATCAAACATAGACGGTAAAATAGTTTCTGGAGTATTATCAGTATGATATTCGGCAATTGCATCTGCTATATGCACAAATAATCCTTGTTCAAACTGTACATGACGCAACTGAAGCATGCCTTTAAATACTCCAGGGAAAACAAGCGAATTGTTGAGCTGATTTGGAAAATCACTCCGCCCGGTGGCCGTGATAAATGCACCGGCTTGTTTTGCCTCATCTGGCATAATTTCTGGTGACGGATTTGCAAGTGTAAAAAGTATTGGACGCGGGGCCATTGTGCGAACCATATCTTGTGTGACTGTCCCACCTTTTGAAAGACCGATAAATACATGCGCGTCAACCAATGCATCAGTAAGTGTACCAGCTTGTGGATCTGATAGAGAACCATCGAGTAATTCTTTTTTTTCTTTTGTCAGATCTGTTCGACCTCTGTGAACGATTCCACTACTGTCTAAAAAAACAATATGTTTAAAACCATAGGAGAGAAGGAGTCTGCCTGTAGCAACTCCTGCGGCACCAATACCAGCGAGGACAATATGTGTTTCATCTTTGGAGAGACCTCGAAGTTTGAGCGCGTTTATGAGCCCCACAAGTGCAACTGTCGCTGCTCCCCACTGATCGTCGTGCATTACAGGGATATCGAGCTCTCTGCGTAACCGTTCTTCTATTTCAAAACACCTTGGTGCGGAAATATCTTCGAGATTGATTCCACCAAACACAGGTGCGATGCGCTTTACTGTTTCAATAATTTCTTCTGTGTCTTGAGTACTGAGACAAATAGGAAAAGCATCCACGTTAGCAAATTCTTTAAAAATAGCAGCCTTACCTTCCATCACAGGAATAGCCGCTTCCGCACCAAGATTTCCGAGTCCGAGTATTGCTGAACCATCAGAAATCACCGCGATCGTATTATGCTTAAGCGTGTAGTCATAGACAGTTTCTGTATCTTCTGCAATCTTACGAGATACCTCTGCAACCCCTGGACTATACGCCCAAGAAAGTACCTCTTTTGAATCAAGGGGTACTTTACTCTTTGTCTCGAGTTTCCCGTGGTGTTTTTTATGCAGTTCTAGAGCTTGTTCGTAGATATCCATCTGCCCATCATACCACTTTTGAAAGGTTATTTAAAATTGAGTTTTTTCCGCGGGGTCTTTTTGATCACTCAAGAGTCTATCAACACTCCACAGTCCTCCACCTTCAATCGCAAGAATAGAGAGTGCTCCAAAGAGCGTAATGTGTGCCGTGACTGATTCTTTGAAATAAAAAAAAGTTCCTGAAATAACAACAAACGCAATAATGGAAGAAAGTCTAGTTTTCAAGCCGATAAAAATCGCAATACCAATGATGAGCTCAATCAGTCCAGTAGCGAGTACCCACATTGAAGGAGACACATTAATAAATTGCTGTAAGTTATATTGACTTACCACAAGTGCTGACATGTGAGGGTTGAGAATCTTTTCAAAAAGTGCAAGGTAGATCATCGCACCACCGAGCCCAAAGCGAATGATTGGCGCGATGAGCTCCCGTCTTATAGACAGACGGTGTAAAAATGACGTACCGAGCATATCATCAAGTCCTGGTCTTGGGCTATGAAAAACAATCACGCTAAGTGCAAGTGCAAGTACGTCGAGATTCCCAATGAGGTACCAATTTTGAGTAAGTGCAAGTACGTAGAGCACGATAACAAGGAGGGTCGCTGGAATAATCATAAAACCAAGCAAGAGTAAAAACCCGAGTATGATTTCAAACATTGCAAAAGTTGAATTAGCAAGAAGTGGTGAAATCAAAACGTGCTCTGTCCCCGCTCCCAAAAGTGCTATACCAAGAGATAAGCGCAATATCCACGGAACCAATTCATGATAAGAACTGAGCCGATCTGTTACATCAGCAAAATACTTCACTATTTTTTTATTTTTTAAAAGCAAAAACCATACAACGCCAACAACTACAACAGTTCCAAGCATCAAACCAACATACGAAATATTAAAAAAAGGTTGCAAAAGAAATTGAAAGTCCATTCCTCTACTCACACCTAATTCATCATGAGTAATAACATACCCAACATGGGCCGATGCAGTTTGGACGACACCAAAAAATCCAAGTAAAACGAGTACGTATTTTTGAAAATGTTTCATAGACATAGTATATAATATTGACCATAAAAAAGAAAAAAGCCACTCGTAATGAGGGGCTTTTAAATAATCTGTTTTAAACGTTACAGCTGGAAGCGTTCTTTATACAGAGCTTCCGGATCTTTCATAAAATCATTAATCACAAGAGCAGCTAAAATAATCGCGTTATGCCAATCAAATGCAAGCTGTGGAATTGAACTTTTCCCTATCGTAAACTTTGCATACGCTGGCGTACGAAAATTTATTTTAGATTTTTGTTCTTGCATAAATTCAATGTACCCGGTTAGTCCAGATACTTTAAGCGTACGAAACTCAATTCTCCCAAAAGAGAAAAACTCCGATGGTTCACCTTTGTTTTCGACCCCGCGAGGGTGGGAAGAACGAGAGACAGGTGTGTTCGCCATGAATTTGTCTATCTCCTCACCAAGCGTGATTTTCTTTTGAACTTTAAAGCTAAATAGTTCAATGACTTCAGACTGAATGGTATCAGTTTCTGAAATCACAATAGGAGTGAAAGAAACCGCAGTTTCTGGGAATTTAGAACGAAGTTCTTCTAAATATGGTTTTATCATGGTGCTCATGTATAAAAAATTTTAAGGGTTAAAATAATTAATTTCATATATAATATAGCATACTTTATACCATTTTGTCAACCCCCTAATAGGTAAACCTCAAGCGGGGGTACACTCCACTCCAGATGCTCATTTTTATGCTAAAATAGACCCAGATATGTCTTCAAACTTCATCCATCTCCATACACACAGCCACTATTCCCTCCTCGACGGACTGACTAAAGTCGAGGATATGGTTCGTATTGCAAAAGAACAAGGAATGGACGCGATTGCGATCACCGACCACGGTAATATGTATGGAGCAATAGAATTCTACAAAACCTGCAACAAAGCTGGCATCAAACCCATCATCGGTGTAGAAGCGTATATGGCGCCAGGTGCCAGGGATGATAAAACACCGACTCCCGCTGGAACAAAAAAATACCATCACTTGATCCTCCTCGCTAAAAATATCACTGGCTACAAAAACCTAATGCACCTCGTCACTCGGGCAAACCTCGAAGGTTACTACTACAAACCTCGCATGGATAAGGAACTCCTGCGTGAACATCACGAAGGTATTATTGCTCTCTCTGCGTGTATGGGAGGTGAACTCTCACAGGTAGTCCTTAAAGAAGGTATGGAAAAAGCGGAAAAGTTAGTCTACGAATATAAAGAAATTTTTGGTGATGAGAATTATTTTATCGAAGTCCAATCCCACCCTGGTGTAGAGCGAGACAAAGAAGTCAGAGACAAACTCGTAGAGTTGGCGCGTAAAACAAATACCATGATCGTTGCGACCCAAGACTCACACTACCCGTGTCATGATGATCATGACGCACATAGAACACTCCTCGCTATCAACACTGGAGCAGACACAAAAGCAGATACAAAGTTTGAATTTTCAGACGACGACTTTTCGCTCATCGATGAAAAAACTGCACTGAAGTATTTTAAAGATATTCCAGAAGCAGTAACAAATACAAAAATAGTTGCTGATATGTGTGAAGTCTATGACCTCGAACTCGGAAAAGCATACTTCCCTGAATTTATTATCGAATCTGGCAAATCAGCAGAACAAGAACTTCGCGACCTGACCTACGAAGGACTTATCCTAAAAAATGTTCCTGACACAAAAGAAGTCCGAGAACGCATAGAATACGAACTTGGTGTTATTAATACGAAAGGATATCCATCGTACTTTTTAGTAGTGTCTGACCTGCTTCGTTTTGCAAAAGAAAATGGAATTTTAACCAACACCCGAGGATCTGCAGCGGGTTCACTTGTGTCATACCTCGTTGGTATCACGACTATCAACCCTCTCACATTCCTTCTTCCTTTCGAGCGTTTCCTCAACCCTGAACGTCCATCACTTCCAGATATTGATATGGACTTTGCTGATACGAGGCGTGAAGAAGTGATCCAGTACGCAAAAAGAAAGTACGGAGCGGATAGAGTGGCGCAGATTGGAACATTTGGAACGATGATGGCAAAAGGATCAGTGCGCGACGTCGCACGAGCACTTGGATATCCATACAATGTGGGAGATAAAATCTCTAACCTCATTCCTCTCGGTGCCCAAGGAGCACCGATGACCATACTCCACGCAATAGAGCTTGTTCCTGAGCTCAAAAAAATGTACACGAGTGATCCTGATACAAAAAAGATTATTGACCTTGCTCGCAAGATGGAAGGCTGTGTACGACACATCTCGGTACACGCTGCGGGTATCGTTATCGCACCAAAACCACTGTACGAATTTACTCCAATCCAATACGACCCGAAAGGTGGAGGTATTATCACTCAATACGATATGTACAATATCGAAGATGCAGGACTACCGAAGTTCGACTTTTTGGGTATTAGAAACCTCTCTATTCTTGAGCGTGCAATAACCCTTGTTGAGAAAATAAGAAATATCAAAGTTGATTTAGAGAAAATTCCACTTGATGATCCAAAGACATATGAAATGCTCGCCCGAGGAGAAACAGTCGGACTTTTTCAATTGAACGGTTCTGGAATGACCCAGGCGCTCATGAACCTCAAACCGACAACAATCCATGATATTAATGCGATGGTTGCGCTCTACCGACCTGGACCGATGGCGACAATAGACGAATACATCGCAAGGAAACATGGGAAAAAAGCTGTAAAATTCTACCATCCAAAAATGGAAAAATTCCTAAAAAACTCTTTCGGACTCCTCGTCTATCAAGACGACCTCTTGTATACAGCGATTGAACTCGCTGGATATTCATGGGGAGAAGTTGATAAATTCCGAAAAGCCGTTGGTAAGAAAATTCCTGAAGAAATGGCAAAGCAACATATTTACTTCGTGAAAGGTTGTCAAAAACATAGTGGTATGAGTGAAAAAGAAGCTGAATTTATTTGGACACTCTTCGAGCCATTCCAAGGATATGGATTCAACAAAGCACATGCCGCGAGTTACGGTATGGTGGCGTACGAAACAGCCTATATGAAAGCAAACTACCCTGTCGAATACATGACGGCCGTTCTCTCGGCTGAATCTGGTGATACTGATAAAATCAATGAAATCGTGCGTGAATGCAAACGCATGAACATAGCAGTACTTCCTCCAAGTATCACAGAAAGTTTCGGAGATTTTACGGTGATCAAAAACATGCCAGATGAAAAAAATACTGGAGTCATCCGTTTTGGCTTATACACGATAAAAAATCTTGGAGAAGAAATCGCAAACTATATCATAGGGGAACGAAAAGAAAACGGACCATACACAACACTCACAGATCTGTTAAATAGAGTTCAGCACAAAAATTTCAATAAAAAATCTTTGGAAGCACTCGTACAGTCTGGTGCGTGTGATGACTTTGCGGAACGAGGTGACCTGTTTTACAATACAGAACGAATGCTCGAATATAATAAAAATATCAGAAAAGTAGTTGGACAGGATTCCCTCTTTGGAGATCTTGGTGAAAGCGAAGATCATTTCAACTTAATACCTAACGGAGATGTGCTCGATAAAAAAATGAAGTTAGCATGGGAAAAGGAACTTCTCGGGTTGTATATTTCTGATCACCCACTCAATGCCTACAAAGAACAAATAGAACGTACACAATGTTCTATCGAACTCATCAATGCGGAATATGGAGAGAATAGACCTGTACTCATCGGTGCATTTATCGAAAATTACAAACCAGTACTCACCAAGAAAAATGAAAAAATGGCGATACTCCTTCTTCTTGATTTCACAGGAAGCATGGAAGCGTTTATCTTTCCAAAAGTTATGAAAACAATATCCGATGGAATTTTAGGTCCAGATATCTGTATTGCACTCAAGGGAAAAGTCAGTATCAAGAACGATAAAAAAACTATCATTATTGAGACCATAAAAAAAATATAACAAAAAAATTCTAACGATAATAAAAACCCCGCACTACGCGGGGTTTTTATTATCGTGTGGTAGGAATAGTGCTAATTACATCCACCATTTCCGTTTGAAGTTCCAATAACAAGTGCTTTATTTGAAGCGAGATTAGTAATTGGAGTAAAATTAGTCATTGGATTATTTGATTGATCTTTAATTACACCAGTGATACTTTTTACAGTAAGATCAGGACTACGATCACCGAGCTGGGTTGTATAATTACATGTTCCAAAATTACTATTGGTTACAGTAAATGTACATGTGCGGTCAGTAGGCCCTGTTTCAAGAGTGACCGTTACTGGACCAGTTGAAGTGACAGGTTCTGAGAATGTAACATCGATATCAATAACTACATTTTTACCATATGTACCATTTGATTTATTTGAAGTAATGTTAGTTACGCGAGGAGCAGCAGTCCCAACAACCAATGCTTTGTTTTCAGCTAAATTATCCATAGGTACAAAATTAGTCATTGATTTATTTGATTGATCTTTGATTACGCCAGTGATACTTTTTACATTAAGATCAGCACTTGTATCCCCTGTTTGTACTGTATAGTTACATGTTCCTGTAGTACTGTTTGTTACAGTAAATGTACATGTGCGGTCAGTAGACCCTGTTTCGAGCGTCACAGTGACGTTACCAGTTGAAGTGACAGGTTCTGAGAATGTAACATCGATATCAATAACAGTACTCACTCCGTATGTACCATTTGCTTTGTCTGAAGTGATGTTAGTTATTTTTGGAGCAAGATTGTATGATGGATCTTCTCCGTCATCTCCATCATCATTATCATCATCCCCCCAATCCCAGTCTGAATCATGCTGAGCACGACATTTATGATGAATAACAGTACGAACTACTTGAGTACTGAGCCCTTGAGAATCTAATGCTGTATACGTAATTGCATAGGTCTTTACTGGACAATTATTTGGTGTACCTACTGATGATATAAGAACAGGAGTCGATGCAATAACAGAAGAAGTTATAATACCATCCTCTGTATCAAATGCAGTAAACCCTGGTTCATGATATTTATTTGCCCCAAAACCGTTACCTTTAAAAGGACTATTACTTGGTGACCAGAAATTAAAAGGATTTGCACCATTTAAGGTAATAGAAGGAGGAGTATTTACCGGAATAACAACACCAATCACTATTGCTTTGTTTGAAGCTAAATTAGCAACTGGAATAAAATCATCCATACTATTATTAACTTGATCTTTAATCAGCCCAGAAACAGTAGCAACGTCAAGATCAAGACTTGTATCCCCTGTTTGTACTGTATAGTTACATGTTCCTGTAGTACTGTTTGTTACAGTAAATGTACATGTGCGGTCAGTAGACCCTGTTTCGAGCGTCACAGTGACGTTACCAGTTGAAGTGACAGGTTCTGAGAATGTAACATCGATATCAATAACAGTACTCACTCCGTATGTACCATTTGCTTTGTCTGAAGTGATGTTAGTTATTTTTGGAGCAATCGTATCAATAGTAAATGATGATACAGCGATCGTATTACTTTGATTACCTGCAAAATCAGTTAGTATGATTGTACAGTTAGTATGAGAACTTGCAGAAAGTGGAGCAAATGTAACTGTGTTTAAACCAACAGAAGCAGAGAGAGTATCAGAGGTACAATCACCCCCATACACGATGGCACCGGATTCATTTGTAGTAAACACGTAACTTGGGGTGGTATTCGCTGAAGGAGTTACAACAGCAGTCACTTCAGAAATAACTGGGGCAGTAGTATCAACCACCAACACTTTATTCGCATCCAAATTCACCAATGGTGTAAAATTAACTATCGCATTAAGTGTCTGATCTTTAATGGTTCCTGCGATTGTTTTCACCGCAAGATCAAGACTTGCGTCACCCGCTTGGACTGTGTAATCACATGTTTCAGTAGTACTGTTAGTTATGGTAAATGTACAGAATTGATCAGTAGCTCCTGTTTCAAGAGTTACGGTAACATCACCGGTTGATGTGACTGGTTCAGAAAAAGTAACATCAATATCAATAATTTCACCAGTAGTGTAAGTTCCATCTATTTTATCTGAATTTATATTAGTAATAGTTGGGATAAGATCTAGTACTGGTGGAATTGTTGTATCAACAACAATTGCTTTATTATCTGCAAGATTCGTAATTGGAGTAAAGTTAGTCATCGTATTACTATTTTGGTCTGAAATACTACCGGTAATAGATACTACATTCAAATCCAAACTCATATCACCCAACTCAACAGTATAGGTACATCCACCAGTATTACTGTCTGTGACAGTAAATACACAAGTTCGATCTGTTGCTCCAGTTTCTAAAGTAACAGTAATATCACCAGTTGAAGTTACTGCCTCAGAAAATACAACAGTAACATCAATAGTATTAGTTGTTGTATATGTTCCATCTAAAGTAGAAGAAGTGATACTATCGATTGTCGCAGGTGTAAAATCCCCAGAAGTGAAAACCCATGTCGTTGCATCGGTAATACCCGCATATGGATTTGCACTCATATCAGTAAATGCAGTTGGAGCTATCTGGATAGCATAATCTGTCAGATCAGCTAAAGTACCTGTTGGATTTATGGTAATGGTAGTTGTTCCACCTCCTGTTACTTGTGCACTTGTTACATCGATGGTTTCAAAAACACTACTATCACTTGTTTTGAGTAAAACAATATTTCCAGTACCAACTGCGACCGCTTCATCAAATGTAATTACGAGGTCAGTATTAACTGTAATACCAGTACTCCCAGTAAGTGGTGACAATGAAAGCACTGCAGGAACACCAACATCAGCGATAGTAAAATCCCAAGTTGTCGTATCAGTAATACCACCGTATACATTTGCACTTGTATCAGAAAATGCAGTAGGAGCGATTTGAACATAGTAACTAGTCAAAGAAGAGAGTGTTGTCGTAGGATTTACTGTAATTATATTAGTACCACCACCTGTTACTTGCGCACTTGTTACATCGATAATTTCGACAGTTGAGTCATCAGCTGATTTTCTGAGAGTAATAGAACCTGTACCAATAGTGACATTTTCATCAAATGTAATGATTAGGTCCGTAGTTGGAGCTACCCCCGTAGATCCATCTTTTGGAGAGATCGTCAACACTACTGGTGCAGTTGTATCAGCAGGTGGCAGAATTGCATCAATAACAATAGCCTTATTATCAGCCAAATTTACAAGAGGAGTAAAATTTACCATTGCATTATTTGTCTGATCAGTTATTGTACCAGAGACAGAGAACACTGTAAGATCTGCACTTGCATCTCCTGCTTGCACAGTATAGATACACATACCCGCAGTTGTATTAGTGATACTAAACGTACAAATTTGATCTGTAACTCCAGTTTCTAACGTAACCGTAACATCACCAGTTGAAGTAACTGCTTCAGAGAAAGTGATCGCAACATCAATAAGTTCACCCACACCATAGGTTCCATCTGCTTTAGGTGATGTGATATTAGTAATAGTTGGAGCAAGATCAAGTACTGGTGGAATCGTTGTATCAATAATGATTGCTTTGTTAGTTGCCAAACTGGTAACTGGGGTAAAGTTTGTCATTGGGTTACTTGTTTGATCCGCGATGACTCCTGAGATTGAAGCAACATCAAGATCAAGGCTCATATCACCTGCTTGAACTGTGTAGTTACATGTTCCGGTATTACTGTTGGTTACGGTAAATGTACAGAATTGATCAGTAGCTCCTGTTTCAAGAGTTACGGTAACATCACCGGTTGAGGTGACATCTTCTGAGAATGTGACATTAATATCGATTATTTCTCCGATGGTGTATGTACCGTCTGGTTTGGTAGAAGAGATATTGAGCACCACTGGTGGAAGTTCAACTTGGATAATTGAAATTGTGTCACTTCCATAGTTCCCTACGTACACCTTATCTCCAAGAGTAGTAATAGATGAAGGACTTGATCCTACGTTTATCGTCGTGACTGTATTATTATTGAGTGTATCAATAATAGAAACTTTATTCGCGGCTTGACTTGCGACATACACTCGTGACCCAAGAGAAGTAAGTGCAGTAATTGCATATGGACCAGTTTCGACACTGATTGTGGTTACGGCATTATTGTTGAGTGTATCAATAACAGACACAGTATTACTTGAATAGTTTGCAACATAGACTTTATTATCCAGAGTTGTCAATGCAAATGGATTCAAACCTACAGTAACAGAAGAGACCGAGTTACCATTTTGCGTATCTACAACTGAAATAGTGTTATCTCCGTAATTGAGCACATAGACCTTTGAGCCCATAGTTGTAATAGCAGAAGGAGATGGTCCAACAGTGATAGTTGAAACTGAATTAGTAGAAGTATCAATAATTGAGAGAGTACCATTGTCAGAATTTGTTACATATACTTTATCGCCGAGTACCCCAAGAGAAGATGGGCCTGGTCCCACAGGTACCGTGGTCACAGAGTTGTTATCGAGTGTATCAATGACAGAAACGCTTCCACCGAAGTAATTAGCGACATAGACTTTAGTCCCGAGTGTTTTTATGTCATAAGGAAAAGATCCGACCGAAACAGTAGATACAGAGTTATTATCAGCAGTATCAATAACTGAAACAGTATCGTTACCATAACTTGCGACATAGACTTTACTCCCAAGCGTCGTAATCCCATACGGAGAAGAACCAACAGAGACAGAAGACACTGTATTATTATTCCCCGTATCAATAATTGATACAGTAGAATCGTTCTGATTCACTGAGTACACTTTATCTCCAAGTGTTGCAATCGCAGATGGTTGAGAGCCGACAGGAATCGTCGCAATGAGTGTATCAGCGAGGGCATTCCTTGATGGAGCCAATAAAAAAAGAAAGAGTGATAAAATAAATGAATAATAAAAAACTCGCTTCATAAAAATATGATAGGTGTTCATGTATAAAGTATATTGAGAAAGAAACAGAGAGTCAATGAAGAAACAACGTCTCTGTGGAAAAATTTTTATCAGCAATATAAAAAAAATACAATCTGATGACAGAAAAAATTTTCTTTGTTCATAATTTTCAATTTTTAAAGTATTTGATTTTTATCTCTCTTTAGTGTATATTATAAAAAGTTACATTTCACTGCGGGGTAGAGGAGTGGTACCTCGCAAGGCTCATAACCTTGAGACTCTAGTTCG
>CAZVHB010000005.1:0-41278 GCA_964626965.1 uncultured Candidatus Saccharibacteria bacterium
GTCTGCCGGTTTTTTAGAACTACTTTTTAGGTTCTTTTGCTTTCTTTGGTTTTTTCACATCTTTACGTTGTGATGAATTTCCTTTTGCCATAATATTTTATCTAGATTATTCTAATGCTTTTATTTTAGCAAGAGAGAGTTTTTATAGCAATAAAAAAAACTGTAACGTTTTATTGTTACAGTTTTAACTACATTAGCAATAGCATTCACAGGCTTTTAACATTTCGTCTCGATATTCTGCAAATTTTTGCATATCTTCTTTCTCATTTTTTTCATACATTAATTTCACTGGCAAAATTTCTTTTGCTTTTTTTTGAAGTGAATTTAATATTTCAGTATCTAAAATTCCACAAACCCGTCCTTCATTAGAAATATCCTCGATTTTTGTAATATCATTAGTAGTCATTGTATAAAGTACATCACTTGCAAATTTTGCTTTTGCTTGTTTTCCTGAAAGACCCCTGAAAGTAGATACATTTTCCATTTTTTTTATTTTAATTAGTTACCACAAACCCCCAGTCAGAATTTCTGGTAACTAATCAAAATCTTTTAAAGAACTTCATCTCGAGTATATAATAGCATATTATATATAAAAAGTCAATACTATATAAAAAGCCCTATTTCTAAGGCTTTTTATGAAACGTATTTAAACTTATTTATTTAATAGTCTTCCCTGTCTTCACCACATGCTCTACGAGCGTATGAGTATACCCTGCTTCGTTGTCATACCATGCGAGAACTTTGACGAGATTGCCGTCTACAACGCGAGTCATAGCGAGGTCAGCGATACATGGAACTGTTGCACCGAGGATGTCAGTTGAGACAAGTGGTTCGTCAGTGACTTGAAATGTCGGCTTCCAATGGTCGCTTTTTGCAGCGTCGCGGAGGATTTGGTTGATCTCTTCGGCTGTTGTATTTCTACTTGCAATAAAAGTAACATCGACAATAGAGCCAGACGGTACCGGAACACGTAGTGATATTCCATCGAACTTCCCTTTCAATTTTGGATAGACATCAGTAACTGCAATCGCTGCACCAGTTGAAGATGGGACGATATTTTGTGCTGCACCACGACCTTCACGGAGGTCTTTCTTGCTTGGGCCATCAACAAGAGATTGTGACGCTGTGTATGCGTGTGTAGTCGAGAGCATTGCTTTTTCGATACCGATAGATTGGTCGAGGATTGCAATCACCGGAGTCGCACCGTTTGTGGTACAAGAAGCGTTTGAAGTAATATCTACAGTACCAAACTTTTCTTCATTCACACCAAGGAGGATCATCTCACCTTTGATAGATGTATCTGCACCAACTTTTGCTGGAGCTGATATCACAACTTTCTTTGCGCCGGCTTCTATGTGTCCGTGAGCTTTGTCGTATTCAGTAAAGAAGCCAGTAGATTCAACAACAACTTCTACGCCATTTGCGCCCCAAGGAATATTCTTTGGTTCTTTTTCAGCAAATACCAATAAATCTTTTGTTTTTATTCCATCAGTGACGTGCAACACTCCACCAATCCCGTTTTCGTTTTTTGTAAACGTGACATTGAGTTTATCATCTCGGTACACACTATCGTATTTCAACAAGTACGCCATACTTTCAAATGAACCGAGGTCATTGATAGCAACTACTTCTAAATCATCTCGATGCCATGCTATTTTATAAAATGAGCGACCGATTCGGCCAAAACCGTTTATTCCTACTTTAATCATATGAATCCATTATACAAAGTATTCCAGTAAATCCAAATCTTTGCGTTTTGTGATACAGGATGAGATGAATTACTCTGCAAGAGAGTATACCCTGGGGGTACTTGATCCGGTACCCAGTTGTACTCATTTCAAAATCCTAGATTCCGGATCAAGTCCGGAATGACACCATGCTGTGAATTTCTACCAGCAAAAAACTTTAAACTAAAAACTATCTAGTGTATACTTTATCTATGCTTAAAAAAGTTTTTGTATATCTTTTACGAATGGGGGTTGGATTTTATTTCGCGTATCCAGCTGTTCAGCTTTTTATGAAAGGTGCACCAACAAATCTTTCAAACACAATTTACCAATGCGTGAATACATTCTACCCACAATTTTCCTCAGGGAATGTTTGGATGATAACTACTATTTTCTTTATTGTACTAGGACTCATGATTGCATTTTGGAAAACACCAATGTCTTGGATTTCTTTTGGTATTATTATTCTCTGTTTCCAACTCGCCACAACACAAGTCTGGGCACTCTCAATGCTCATGCAGGTGATACCAGTACTTCTTGTCTCTATCGCGCTCGCTATCTACTACGCCAAAAATGAATTTGGGTATCATAGAGGGTAAGTAGTAAATCACTAACTAATTCCTGAAATAAAAAAAACAACTCAATTAAGTTGTTTTTTTTATTTCAAACACTCCTCGAGTAATTCAGGAAATTTTTCTGTTTTCATGTCGTTGATACAAAAATGGCCGTAGTTTTGAAATTCAACAACGTTAATATCTTTTACTTTTTTTACAATCTCTTTTATGCTTTGTTGGACAACATCCATATCATCAGTAGAAGAAAACAGTGTTATTCCGTTTGTTTTGGAAACTAGATCAGAATCTAATTCAAAATCAAACATACCAGTAGTAAGTTCCTTTTCTGTATCTATCCACGGTGCAACGAGTACCACTTTTCCCACCTTTACATTATTTTCACTTAAATATCGCAATATTAATCCACCGCCACAGCTATGACCGACGAGAATTGTATTCTCATTTATAGGGAAATATTCAAGTACCCTTTTCCAATCCTCATATACAGGATTATAAGGTATAGGCATTTCTGGTGTTTGTGCAAGAATATCTTTCAAGACTAATTGTCTTTGCAACCAAGGTGCCCAATGCGCATTTGAATTTGCTGGAAATTCAGGATTATAATGAGATTCCTTACTCGGCATTCCACTTATGATAATTGCTGTTTTCATAAAATTATTTCAACAAGTTAGTAACTGCTTGTAATTCTTCTTCTGGACTATCTTCTCGAGGTCCTGGTCTGTAGAGAAATTGGCGTGGTTCGTATTCCAAAATACCAGTATCACCTTCTTTTCGTCCAACAACATGCAAGTGAAAGTGCGGAACAGATTGTCCGGCTACTTTTCCATCATTCCAAGCAAAATTAAATCCGGTGTACTCAAAAACTTCTTGGAGTTTTTTCATCGCGAGTACTCGGAGCTCCTCAATCGCATTTTTTTCTTCTTGAGTTAAATCTTCATATTTCAAAACTTCCCGTCTTGGAATAATGAGCGTATGTCCGACAGTAATTGGAATATTTGTAAGAAACGCAAAAGCAAGCTCGTTTTCGAGGAACGCACGTTCTTTTATTTGTGGTAATTCTGTGAAGACTGACATAATTTTATGCAATAAAAATAAATCCAATAACCAAACCAAGTATAATTCCACAAACTATATCAAAAAAAGTATGTCCTGAAATGTCTAAAACTTGAATATTAGAGCCACGCATTATTTCGCGCTTTCTATCTGCAACTAAATTATACATAAATATAATTGATACAACACAAGAAAACATAAAAATTGGACTCATTCCTAAATCTTTATAAAGAAGCACCAAGTTACTTACTAAAATAGCTGAATGGGTACTCGGTGCACCAGTAGCCCAAATAAACACCCATAAAAGATTCTTACTATCTTTGGTCTTAGAAAAATATCTAACTAGAAATTTAATAGTCTGACTAGTAAAAAGACTTATGAGTGTGATATATAGATAGTTCATTTTAGTAATTTAGAATTTTTAATTCTTGAGGATTCCTTCAAGGACTTCTTTTGCCATTTGAGGATTTGCGGAGCCTTTACTTTCTTTCATAAATTGTCCCACGAGGAACATGATGACGGATTCTTTACCCGCTTTGTATTCAACAACGACTTTTTCATTTTCATCAAGCACTTTTTGACCCATAGCTTTTAACGCTTCAGGATCATTTTTTTGAATAAGTCCACGTTCTTCAGCTACTTCTTTTACTGTTTTAGTAAATGAATGCATTTCAGGAAGGAGGTCTTTTGCTGTTCGAGAAGAGATTTCGTTTTTTGTGAGGAGTTCAATGAGTTCCACAAACTGCTCTTCTTTTGGAAATACAAAATTACTATCTTTCTTCTGAAGACCAAGGAGGTCAGAAATAATATAGTTTGATGCGAGCTGGATTTTTGTTTTATCTTCGTTCAACAATTTTGCAATTGTTTCAAAATATTTTTCGAGTTCTACGTCGGTCACAAAAATTTCCACATCCTCAGCCTTAATACCATAGGCTTCTTGGTAACGAATACGCTTTGCATCTGGAAGTTCAGGAAGGTTTTTACGGAGTTCCGGTATGTCGAACAATTCTTTCAAAACGATTTTTGGAAGATCTGGATCAGGGAAATATCGATACTCTTCAGCAACTTCTTTACTTCTTTGTGAGAACGTCGCATTTTTGTTTTCATCCCACCCGCGAGTTTCTTTGATGATTTCACTTTGACGGCCTTCTTCCCAGAGCTTGGTCATGCGAGCGATTTCGTACTCGGCTGCTTTCTCGGCTGCTTTGAATGAGTTGATGTTTTTTACTTCAACTGGTACACCAAAATTATCAGGATCTGGTGAGATAGAGATGTTCACCTCGACACGCATCTGACCTTTCTCCATGTTTGCATCAGATACACCGAGATAACGCAAAATAAGCTGAAGTTCTTTTGCAAACTTACCAACTTCACTTGGGTTGTGAATCACTGGCTCTGTGACGAGTTCCATGAGTGGTACACCTGCACGATTAAAATCAACGAGTGATTTTGTCGGATCTTGGTCGTGTTTTGATGTCGCTGTATCTTCTTCTAAGTGAATACGAGTGATTTTTACACCGGCAAGTTCCCCGCCGAAAACGATAGGAAATTTATACTGACTGATCTGATACGCTTTTGGAATATCTGGGTAGAAATAGTTCTTACGATCAAATTCAGAAAATTCGTCGTTTATATTTGCACCAATAGCGAGCCCAACACGCACCACAGACTCTACTGCTTTTTTATTGATAACAGGAAGTGACCCAGGTTGTGCTGTACAGACTGGGCAAATATTTGTATTTGGAGTTTTTTCTTCAGGGTCGTTTTTACACCCGCAGAACATTTTACTCAACGTATTGAGTTCGGCGTGTATTTCAAGACCGATTGTTGTATAGTAGGTTTTTGTATTTTCTTGCATATATTGTTTATAGCATTTTTATGAGTATTTTTGAATTTAGGCTGTCATACCGGACTTGATCCGGTATCCAGGTTAACCACTACAGAACTCTAGATTCCGGATCGGGGTCCGGAATGACAATACAAAATATTATTCGTGCTTACTATCTTTATCTAATAATTGAGACAATGCCTGTCTAAATTCTGCAATACTTTTATCATCAAAGAGTGATATTGTGTAAACTGCTTTATTGTGTTTTGAAATTTTCTTGACGATATCTTTAACTATTTTCTCGTCTACGAGATCTGTTTTTGTGAGGAGTACAATTTCTTCTTTTTCTTTTAAATCAAAACCGAAGTTTTCGAGTTCTTTTCGAATAGCGAGATATCTCTCTTCAACTGTTTCTGGTTCTTCAAGTGACACAAGGTGAATCATCTTTTGAGTTTTCTTGATGTGTTTCAAAAATTTTACACCGAGGCCTTTACCCTCACTTGCACCTTCAATAATCCCTGGAATATCAGCGATAACGTATCCGAAAAAATCTCCAAGGTTTGGTTCGAGTGTGGTAAATTGATAGTCACCAACTTTTGCACCAGCATTGGTGATTGAATTAATGAAACTTGATTTACCGGCATTTGGAAAACCGACGAGCCCGATATCTGCAAAGAGCTCAAGCTCGAGATGAAATACCCCATCTTCACCATATTCACCTTTTGTAGATTTTTCTGGTGTTGTGTTGATAGAACTTTTGAAATGTTCATTACCATAACCACCTTTTCCACCTTTCAAGAGTGTTTCTCTCTGTCCTGCTTTTGTCAGTGTAACAGTATGACCTGTTTTTTTGTTGGTGATAATACTCCCAACAGGAAATTGGATAACGAGGTCATCGCCGTATTTTCCTTGTCGTGAGCGTCCTCCACCTTCACCACCATCTTCTGCTTTGAATTCTTTTTCGTGTTTATACTTCGTAAGAATGTGAACATTTTTGATTCCTTCTACACACAAATCCCCTCCTCGTCCGCCGTTTCCGCCATTTGGTCCACCTTTGGCGATGAATTTCTCATGTCGCCATCGTACTACTCCATCTCCACCTTTTCCTGCTCGCGCATGGAAAGTCATTTCATCTATAAAAGCCATAATTAATTCTTGAGTGCCTTATTCGCAAGTGCGAGCACATCTTCTTTAGTTTTGCCGACACACATAAATACATTTTTATGACAAAAGAGCGCTCCTTTGACACCGGTTGCTTCTACCAGCGCTTCGTCACGAAGCCCTGACCATTCTTCCGGAAAATACTGACGTCTCTTGAAAAATTCGTTTGGTTTAACAGGCACACCTTCTGCTCCCCACAGACCATTGCGTCTTTGGTAAATTGCGATGAGTGGTTCAGGATATGCCGGAAGAATTCCTTCAAAAGGATATCGGTTTGAGAGAATAATAATATCTTTGTTTGGAGAAATATCGTAGTCGTGTTTTACAAGACGCTTTGCTTGTTCATAGCTCTCTGCTTTTTCTATTTCACGCTTAAGTAGATCTGCCGCAAAAGAAACAAGACTATTAAACTCAGTATCGAGATCAATTTCATCATCTTCATCCCATGCTGGCATGCGAGTCGCAAAAACATCTTGAATACTATATGGAAAAAGATTCTCGAATCGAGTGTCGTACGTTGTCACACCATTATCTCCAGCATCTATAGGCTGAGCTATTTTCCTATCAAGACCTGCAAGTACTTCTGTTGTATTAGTCAAAATCGGTCCATAATGTTTCCAAACAAGTCCAAATGTCGCATAAGGAATACCGTTGTCACGCACGCCAGCGCCTTCTGTCTGATGATGGTCATACATATTGCGAGCATGGTCATAGACACCACCAACATCGAGGATGTAGTCAGCCTTTGCGATAATTTCTTTTTCTCGGGTTCGGGTGATTACGATATTCCCTTTATGTACTAAATGAAGCACTGCGCATGCAAAAATATCGTCCGAGTGAAATCGGCCGTCGTGTACTGCGATTGTGTATTTTTTAGTAAAGAGTGCACTCATATTAATATCCAAAAATGTGATTAACTATAGAAATAATAATAGAAGCGATGATTGCTGTCATAAATGTCGCAATATCAAAACCAGCGACGTAGTATGCTGTTACGTACACAAATAGTCCGTTGATAATAAGAGAGAAAAGTCCGAGGGTAAAAATATTTATTGGAAGCGTGATAAGAGAAATAATTGGTTTGACGATAAGATACAAGAAAAAGAGCACAAGAGCGACAATAAGAATTGTCTTTACACTATTTACTCCAGTAATAGAAAAACCATTCAAATATTTTGAAAGAAGAAAAATGGTCGCAACAAGTACTACATATCTTAGGAGGAGTTTCATCATATTACAAACTATCGATTATTTGTTTTACTAATTGACCATCAGCTTTACCTTTGAGCTCTTGCATGAGTGTTTTCATCACAAGACCTTTTTGAGTAGTATCCAAACCTTCTGCTTTTTTCGTATCAATATATGCGCGAACTTCTGCTTCTGACATGAGTTTTGGGAGATACTCTTCAATATATGCGTACTGAGCTTCTTCTTCATTAGCGAGATCAATTCGCCCAGCATCTGTAAATTGCTGAATAGAATCTTTTCGTTGTTTTCCGAGGCGAGTAATAACCGCGAGTGTTTCTTCGTCGGTTAGTTCTTCATTTGGTTTTCGGCCTTTTGAAACAAGTTCATTCATGCACGCTGTGGTGATACTACGAAGCACCTCGAGCTTGATCGCTTCTTTTGCGAGCATTGCCGACTTGATATTTTCCTTTAATTGAGTGTGTAGTGACATATGGGTCTACTATACCATATTTTGTTTGATTATTTAAATAGAATGTGTCCTGTCACCCCGGACTCGATCCGGGGTCCAGGGTTATTTTGCAGAATACCCAATGTTCTGGATTCCGGATCGGGGTTCGGAATGACAACAAAAATGCAAACCGAAAGTCCGCGTCTTTCTTTGTAATTTAGCATTTATAATTTATAATTGTTGGATGTACTCACTTTTATTTTTAGACACAGAAACAACAGGAAACGAAGCAAAAGATTACCTCTGCCAACTCTGTTATTCTTACGAGAACAGCTTCGTCAACGAGCTTTTTTTACCGCCGACTATTATTTCAGTCGAATCCCAAGCCGTCCACCATATCACACCAAAAATGGTAAAAGATAAACCTGCATTCAAAGACAGTGCAATCTATACCGAGCTCGATACCATCCTCAAAAATCCAAACAGTATCTTTGTCGCTCATAATGCAAAATTTGATATTGGTATGATCGAAAAAGAAGGACTCACTGTCCCCCGTTTTATCTGTACACTCCGTGTCGCACGAGCACTCGATAAACAAAATGTCATTCCACGATACAATCTCCAGTATCTTCGTTATTATTTAGAAATGGAAATAGACGCTACTGCTCATGATGCGATGGGAGATGTCCTCGTCCTCAAAGAGCTCTTTGTGCGACTTCTTGATAAGATTAAGCAAGAAAATGGCGGTGATGAAGAAAAAGCAATAGAAACAATGCTTGAAATATCTTCACACCCATCACTGATGAATCTATTCACTTTTGGAAAACACGTTGGTAAAACAGTTGCTGAAGTCGCAAAAATCGACCGCGGGTACTTACAATGGATGTTGGAACAAAAAAAATCCTCGTCAGTTGACGAGGAAGATTGGATATATACGTTGGAATATTATTTGAAATAAAAAATTCCTCTTCGTTCAACGGAGAGGAATCAATTTTAATATTTTTGTAATTATTTATTATAAACAACGCTTACAACTTTCGCGTGTCCATCTGCTAACCCAACAGTGTCTAAGATATTAAGGCCATTGCAAGAACAGCTTGTATATCCGATGGAATCTTTGGACACAATTTTAGCGAGTGCCATACTATCTTTTTCGGAGTAAATAACGATATTTTTTCCGTGAGTATCTTTTGCTACAAAGATCGTTTTTTCATAATTTACTTTAGTATTGTCAGTAAGTAGAATAACAAGTAATGATATTACAAAAAGTAACATTATGGCGTAGAAATAGGAAGGTACTTTCATTTTTTTTGATTTTTTTAAAGAGTTAAGAAAAAATTATTAATTAGGTTCTTCTAGTAACACTGCCTTGATTTCTGAGGTAAAACTAACAACGTAATTATTATTTACATCATTAATCACCGACAATGTATCACCTTTGTGGTACAAGTTAGAAAAATCATCGAGGATTTGTATATAAATACCCTTAGGGGTATCTCCATTTACGATGGACCCTTTGTAAGTTGTTGTACTACCCGTGTTTTTCACATTACAAGAAAACAAAAGAGTCATAAGACTTGCTGTTAAAATTATTTTTTTCATGTTATTTTTTCTTTATTAAACACAATTTAAGATAAAAAGTCAATACATGTTTGGAAATATAGGTATTGAGGTTTATAATACTCCTATGACAAACATCCTACTCATTATTCTTATTATTTTAGTTATCAGTACCCTTTTTGTATTTCTGACCCGCAAACCAAAAGAAGAGAAAAAAGATGACACCGGGCTTCAGCTCATTTTAGCCCAGATCAATGAACTCAATCGTACAGTAGATACGAAAATGTCCGAATCACAAAAGACCGTAAACGAAACCATGCGTTTTCAAGGAAAAGAAACTACTGAGGTTATCCGAGATATTACCGAGAAACTCACACGACTTGATGAGACAAATAAACAAGTTATTAATTTCACCGATCAACTCAAAGACTTACAAAACATTTTAAAGAATCCGAAACAACGTGGAGTGCTCGGTGAGTACTATCTCGAAACACTCCTTAAAAACACGATGCCTCCTGGATCGTATGAAATGCAGTACAAGCTCGGAAACGATGGCGAAGGTCATGACCTTATCCCTGATGCAGTAGTTTTTGTAAAAGATAAAATTATTCCGATTGATTCAAAATTTTCACTTGAAAATTACAACCGACTTGTCGAAGAAAATAACCCAGCAGAAAAAGACCGTTTGGAAAAATTGTTCGTCAGTGACCTCAAGAACAGAATCGTTGAAACCTCAAAATATATCCGACCTGAAAAAAATACAATGGAATTTGCATTTATGTTTATTCCACACGAAGCAATCTACTACGATCTACTCATCAACAAAGTCGGTGCACTTAAAGAAGAACCAGAAAACCTCATCCAGCGCGCTGCAGCAAAATACAAAGTTATTATCGTCTCCCCTACATCTTTCCTTGCTTACCTTCAAACAGTCCTCCAAGGACTCAAAGCGATGCAGATCGAAGAGTCAGCAAAAGAGATTCGTACTCGTGTCGAAGACCTCGGTAAGCACATAAAAGCGTATGAGACCTACCACCAAAAGCTTGGGATGACACTTGGTACGACAGTGAACCACTTCAACGCATCAAACAAAGAACTTCGTAAGATAGACAAAGATGTTATCCGCATCACTGGTGTTAGCCCAGAGATTGAAATACTGCAGATAGAGAAGCCAGAGGAAGAAATGGAATAACAAAAAAGACCCGTGTGGGTCTTTTTTGTTTGAATAGCTTAGTATTATTCAGCAGCTGGTGTTTCTTCTACTGGTGTAGTTTCTGTTTCAACTTCTGGAGTTTCTACTACTGGCATTTCAGCGCCTTCTTCAACTTTAACTTCTGTTGTTTCGTCTGACATATTATTATCTCGTTTATCCTGTAATAGAATGAGTATACACTAGTTTGACTGTAACTCCTAATTATATTGGAATTGTAATTTTCTGATTACTCCTTAGTTTCTGCATCTCGCACAGGTGGTTCTTCATCTGTCTTTGCGTCAGTTCCATCTTCACCTTGTGGAACTTGAGAAGCTTTCTCTGCATCAGCTTTTTGCATCGCTTCACCGATTTTTGAAAGTTCAGCAGAGAGTTCTTCTGAAGCTTTTTTAATAGCTTCCATATCATCACCCTCTTTTGCAGTTCGAAGCGCACCGAGTTTGTCTTCAACACCTGTTTTAATACTTGCATCCACCTTATCACCGTATTCCTTGAGAGATTTCTCAGCAGTAAAGATCATCATTTCTGCCGTATTTTTCATATCAACAATTTCTTTCTTTTTCTTATCTTCATCAGCATGGAGTTCTGCATCTTTTTGCATTTTCTCAATATCTTCCGGTGTCAGGCCTGAACTTGCTTCAATACGAATTGTTTGAGATTTACCTGAAGCTTTATCAGTTGCCTTCACATTCAAGATTCCATTTGCATCAACATCAAAGGTTACTTCGACTTGTGGAATACCACGAGGAGATGGCGGAATACCTTCGAGAATGAATCGTCCAAGAGATTTATTATCAGATGCCATTGGTCGTTCGCCTTGAGTTATGTGAATTTCAACACTTGTCTGGTTATCAGCAGCGGTTGAGAATATTTGAGATTTTGATGTTGGGATAGTTGTATTTTTCTCAACGAGTTTTGTTGCAACACCACCGAGTGTTTCGATACCAAGTGAAAGTGGGATCACATCGAGAAGCAAAATATCTCGCACATCACCTTTCAATACTCCAGCTTGAACAGCAGCACCGAGCGCCACAACTTCGTCTGGGTTGATAGAACGATTTGGTTCCTTACCTCCAAAGAGTTTCTTTACAGCTTCAACGATCGCAGGCATTCGAGTCTGTCCACCAACTAAAATCACTTCATTAATATCACTATTTTGAAATCCTGACGCTGTCATTGCTCGTTTAGTGATTTCGATAGATCGGTCAACGTATTCAGATGCGAGGTCTTCGAGTTGTGCACGAGTCATTTTAACGAGCAAGTGTTGTGGCCCCTCAGCAGTTGAGGTAATGAATGGAATATTTATTTCTGATTCTGTTGTTGTTGAAAGTTCGTGTTTTGTTTTTTCAGCAGCTTCTTTCAAGCGTTGTAACGCAAGTACGTCTTTTGTAATATCAAGACCTGATTGCTTTTTGAATTCATCTCCGATCCACTTGATCATCTTATGATCGATATCTTCTCCACCCATATGGTTGTCGCCATCGGTTGATTTTACTTCAATTGTGTCGCCTGACACTTCAAGAACGGTCACATCAAATGTTCCTCCACCAAAGTCAAAGACAACGATCTTTTCATCTTTTCGAGAATTAAATCCATATGCAAGTGCAGCAGCAGTCGGTTCATTGATAATACGAAGCACATCAAGACCGGCAATTGTTCCCGCATCTTTTGTTGCTTTTCGTTGTGCATCATCGAAATACGCAGGTACAGTGATCACCGCTTCTGTTACTTTCTCCCCTAATTTTGCTTCAACGTCGGCTTTGATCTTTGCAAGAATTTGTGCAGAAATTTCTTCTGGGCGTTTTACTTCATCGCCGAGTTTTACTTCTACTCCACTATCAGCACCTTTACTGATTTTGTAAGAGATCATCGGGATATCTTTTTGTACTTCTGGATCTTCGAAACGATGACCCATAAAACGCTTAATGCCAGAGATAGTATTTTCTGGGTTTGTTACGGCTTGTCTTTTTGCAAGAAGTCCAACGAGACGATCGCCATTTTTTGCTTTTGCAACAACAGATGGAGTTGTTCGTGCGCCTTCAATATTTTCTACAATTTTTGGTTGACCGCTTTCAATAATAGCGACAGCACTGTTTGTTGTTCCTAAATCGATTCCAATTATTTTACTCATATGTTTTTTATTTTATTTTTTATAAAATTTCGACTGTATAATTTATTTTCCTGTAACCACTCGCGCTGGACGGATGACTGACTCTCCTATCTTGTATCCTTTTTGAATCACCTGAAGCACACGCCCTTTTTCTTCTTCTTTTTCTGTAGCTCTGTCTTCTATCGACTGATGTAAACTCGGATCAAATTCATCAAGGTCCACGGGATTGATTTCAGTAATATTATTATCAGCGAGCACTTGGCTAAATTGCTGATAGATATATTCCACTCCACGTCGCCAATTTTCATCAACTTTTTCCCAGGCTTCTTTGTTTGAAAAAGCGACTGAGAAACTATCAAGAATTGGAAGCAGTGATTCAAGCACGGATTCTTTTACAAGACCTTTCATCCGAGTCAGTCGTGCTTCTTCTTCTTTTTTAAAGTTTACAAAATCTGCGCGTTCTCGTTGCCAGTTTGCGAGATATTCGTCTTTTTCTTTTTGAACTCCTTTAATTTTTTCTTTCAGTTTTTTTACAACGTCTGTCATGGATTCAGTTTCATCGTACTGTATATCATCTGTTTCAGGCTCCTCCTCATTGTATGGAGATTTGATTATTTCTTCTTCATTTTCATCTTTCATTTTATTTTAAAAGTTAGGTTGATAATGTTGACCAATTTTGTGTTTTTGTATTGTCATGCTGAACTCGATTCAGGATCCAGGCTTATGTATTTCAGGATTCTGGATTCCGGATCTAGTCCGGAATGACACCTAATAACAATATATACTACTGTTATATTTTTGACAAGTTTTTCTTATTAGAGAAATACTTGTCAAATACTATATATCGTATATACTAGACCTATGTCAAGCATAGTCCCAATAAAAGGCTCAAAATTGCCAAAAAACAACGAAAAACAGCCAGTTCAGTACTTTATCCTGAAAGCTGTTTCCATAGGCAAGCGGGTCAAAATAGCCGATATTATAGACCAAATAGAAGAGACGATCACTAAAAAAGATGCGATGGAGCGCAAGGTTAAGCCAGCCTACACCATCCAACGTACAATCAAGAAACTTCACCAAGATGGACTCCTTATGGTTGAACTCGAAGAATCTTCAGAATACGTCAAACTCACTGACCAAGGACTCAGTAAGCTCCAAGATCAAATGCTCATATCAAAAGACTCTGTCATTCCCCTTTCTGGTTGGGATGGTCAATACTGTGTCGTTATCCTCACAACAAAAGATAAAAGTATTAGAGAAAAGCTCCGCTACGCACTCACTCGTGCGCAGTTTGAAAGTATCGCCCCAGGCGTCTTTATGACCAAGCTCAATATGGAACACCTCATCATCCAACTCAAAGCATTGTATCAAGAGAGCTTTGTAAGTTTTAGAACAAACACATCCATCTAGATACAAAAAAATCCTGAGAGTCTCAGGATTTATGTATAACGAGAATTTGCTTCTTAGTACATTTACGTAAAAGACGAATTGAACAGTATATCTGAGCTCAACAACAGAATATAATCTGAAGGAATCAACTTCTCAGGTTCAAAATCTTCAATTTCGATCTCAGCTCGAGCATCTCTAATTTTACCAGTTCCAGGAACATACTCATCATCTTCAATCAAGAATTTAAGCCAAACGAGACGACCATCATCCGCCTTCACCAGAGCAATATCACTACCTCCCCAGCTTGAAAGGTAAGAAATATATGAATTAATATGAGGTATCAAAAATTCAACGTATAAATTATTCTTTTTAAGAAATTCAACTAACGTTCCTTGAGAAATACCCCCATATAATTTACCACCAGAAGACTCAAGATAGTAGCGTTGAATTGAAATTTCAGGAACCTCTTTCACTTGAGCAAGTTGCTTAGAAAAATAGGCATCAAATTTTTCATCAATTTTATCAAAACGTTTTTTGAATGCTGCTAAATCAAAATTTTTAGGATTCGATTTTAGGGTAAAATTGAGGTCCTGCTTCTTCTTTTGGAATAATTCCACTGAACCAACATTTTGTAAATAAACTAAATTAGATGTTTCCATGATATAATTTTTTCTTACTATACCACAAAATACAAAAAAAATCCCAAACGGGATTTTTTTGTATAAATAATATTGAACGTTTGTGTCACGAGTTACTAAGTCTGCTCATATGCTTCGCATATTGTGCGGACATAAGTACTCGCGACCCCACCTCGCGGTTTTTCTTTGGAGTACAAAGAAAAACATCGCTGCGGCCGTCTAAGCGAACAAAAACCCCGTAGAGGGGTTTTTGTTTTAACGCTTAGACCATTGTGGAGCTTTTCGAGCTTTTTTCAAACCGAACTTTCGGCGTTCTTTTGCTCGTCCATCTCTTTTAAGCATTCCTTCTTTTTTGAGATCAGCTTTTGTTTCTTCGTTGTCTTTGACAAGCGCTCGAGCAATACCAAGTTGGATTGCTTCTGCTTGTGAGTGAATACCTCCACCATTTACATGGACAGAGACTTCATACTTGTCAGTTGCACCTGCTACTTTGAAAGCGTTTGTAACTGATTTTTGAAGTTCAAGTGTTGGGAAATATTCTTTCAAAGACTTGTCATTGATGACGTATGTAGTTTTTGAAGCCTCCATGAGTCGTACGCGAGCAGTTGATGTCTTTCTTCGGCCAATTGCTTCAATATATTTTTTTGTAGTTTTCTTTGTTTCCATATATTTTATTCTGCAATTGTGAGATTCTTGATCACCTTATCTCGTAATTTGTTGATTGGGAGCATACCGTAAACTGCTTTTCGAAGTACTTCACCGTATCCTTTTTTCTCAACAACCTTACCCATCTTTTCTTGCTTCAATCCTCCTGGGTATCCACTGTATGAACTGTAAGTCTTTGTCTTCATCTTAGTTGTAGATATTTTGAGTTTTGAAGCATTGACAACAGAAACTTTATTTCCTGCTACTGTGTTTCTCTCAAAACTTGCACTATCTTTCCCCATAAGGAGCTTTGCAATGCCACTCGCAGTGCGTCCAAGTGTCTTATCACTTGCGTCTATCGTATAGTTCATATATTACACAAATTGAATTACGGCCATTTTTGCCCCATCTGATAATCGTGGAGGAAGTTTAACGATTCTGGTATATCCTCCTTTTCGATCTTGGTATTTTACACCGAGATCATCTACTAGTTTCTTCACTAGTGTTCTTTTGTTATATAAATCTGCTGACAAATCACGTCGGACAGCTACAGTAGGATTCTTAGCTTTGGTAATCATTTTTTCAACATATGGGCGAAGTTCTTTTGCTTTCGCTTCTGTTGTCATGATTTGTTCTTCTTTGATAAGAGACATAGCAAGACCTTTCATCAAGGCAACTCGCTGGTTTTTCTCTCGTCCAAATTTTCTTACGTTATTTCCGTGTCTCATAATATTTTCTGTTTATTTTCTATTTCAACTGAATGTTGAAATCTCCTAATACTTTTTTAATTTCGGCAATTCCCTTTTCACCAATTCCTTCAATTTCAAGAAGATCATCAGCACGCTTTCGTGCAATACCTCCGATTGTTCGGATGTTTGCATTAGTAAGCGCTTTCAACGTTCGACCTGTAAGGTCGAGCGTGTCGATACGAGTTTTCAAAACGTCACTCATAGCGTCATCATCTTCATCTTTTGAAGCACTCGCAGATTCTGTTTCAATCGGGGTAGAAAGAGACTCTGTTTTGTGTTCAATATTAATTGGTTGAAAATCTGTTTTAAATCCTGAAATAGCTTGGAGTTGGATCATCATTGTTTCGATAGATTTCTCCAAAGCTTCACGTGGTGTCAATGTTCCGTCAGTTTCAATAGTCATGCGGAGTTTGTTGTGGTTTGTTTTATCGCCAACACGCATGTTTTCTACATCATAGGCAACACGACGGATTGGAGAAAAGAGTGCATCGAGAGCGATAACACCGATTTCAGCTTTTTGTTTGTGGTGAACATCACGAGGAACAAAACCGAGTCCGTGCTCTACAGTGATTTCAATTTCGAGATTTGCATTTTTAGCAGTAAGTTCACAGAGATATTGGTCACCAGAGAGAACTTCGATTTGACCAGGAGTTTGGATATCTTTTGCGTACACTTTTTGTGCACCTTTGATAGAGAGTGTTGCTGTTTCTTTTTCTGTACCAACAAGCTTAAAGCGTACTTTTTTGAGGTTCAAAAGCAAAATAATAACATCTTCTTTCATTCCATCCATTGTAGAAAATTCGTGCTCTACACCATTGATCTTAACTTTTGTGATTCCTGCACCTGGGATAGACGAAAGAACGATTCTTCTCAAAGAATTCCCGAGTGTGTGCCCATATCCTGGGTACAAGTTTTCGATTTCATACACGCCAAGTGTTCCTTCTTCTTTTACGATGTGTATTTTAGAAGGCAATAAAATAGATGTTTGAGACATATGTATATATTTTTAACTTTTAAAGTTTAACGACTATAGAATTCGAGCACAACGCCTACGTCAACAAAATTATCATTACTCTTAGGATGCGCAGTAAGTTTCGCAGAGAGATTTGTATTGTTTACTTCAAGCCATGCAGGTGTACCTTTCGTATCTTTATTTTCTTGCAAGATAGCAAAGATTGGACTTGATTTTGAACCATCACGGACAGTGATAGTGTTGCCGATCTTAACAGCTTGAGATGGAATAGTTGATTTAACACCATTTACAGTAAAATGACCGTGAGCGACAAGTTGTCGTGCATGTCGGCGAGTTTTTGCAAATCCTGCTCGGTAAACCATGTTATCAAGACGACTTTCGAGAAGTTCGATAAGCTTGTCATGAATAGTCATTCCTTTTACAGTACTTGCGAGGATTACGTAGTTGCGGAGTTGTTTTTCACTCACACCATACCCAAAACGGAGTTTTTGTTTTTCAACAAGTCCAAGACCAAAGTCAGAAAGAGCTTTCTTTCTTTCTCCTCGTCCACGTCGTGCAACACTTTGCGCAAATTTTGGACTTTGACATTTTTCGTATATACCTGCACCGAGTCTTCGGCACAATTTAAATTTTTTCTGTAGTTTCATATATTATACTCGTCTAGGTTTCTTAGGTTTTGGACCATTGTGTGGAACAGGAGTTCGGTCTTTAATAGAAGTAATATCAATACCATAAGCCATAAATGAACGGATCACAGATTCACGTCCAGCACCAACGCCAACAACGATTACATCTGATTCTTTTACACCAATAGCAACAGCTTTTTCACCGAGTGTTTCGCCTATTTTTGAAGCAGCAAATGGAGTTCCTTTTTTAGCACCTTTAAAACCAAGTGCTCCAGCTGATGACCAAAAAATACTATTTCCTTCTTTGTCAGAAAATACCACCTTAGTGTTATTGAAAGTTGCCTCAATGTGCAAAACACCTGAAGTCAGTTTTCTTTTTGTGACACGACTGCCGGCTTTTGATTTACCAGCATCGGTTCCTTTTTGATTTGCAATACGTTTTTTTCCCATTTGGATTTTTATGCTTACTAATTAATTAACACTTTTAAATACTTTTTTTATGTCTTAGATTCTTTTCGTCGTCCTGATGCCATTGTTTTTCGTATATTTCCACGAACTGTTCGAGAGTTTGTTTTAGTTCTTTGGCCTTTAACTGGCATTTTGCGCATGTGACGTATTCCACGATATGCTTTAATATCTTTGAGACGTTTTACATTTGCTGCTACTTCTCGTTTCAAGTTTCCTTCTATTTTGAGACTTTCAACGATTTTACGAATAACCGCTTCTTTTTCTTCAGAGAGAGTCTCTACTGCTTCGTCATATCCAACACCTGCTTCGTCTAAAATTTTGCGAGCACGTGAAAGACCAATACCGTAGAGTACTGTTAGACCTCGATCTACCTTTTTGTTGTTTGGGATTGTTATACCTAAAATTCTCATATAATATAAATAAAACCACGTATAAGACTTGTGATCTTAGACCATGGAAACTTTTAACCGATTGTAGAATCTATTATTGCACATCTCTTAAAAAAATGCAATAGTTTAGACCCTTCTAGTAATGCGAGCTTTGCCCCCGTAGCTATCTCGTAAAAATTCAACCTTATCACCGACGATAACCTTGATTCTATGTAGTCTCATTTTGCCCGCTAAATACGCCAAAACAAGGCTCTCTTGCCCTTCAACCTGAACTCTGAATAATGTGTTCGGGAGCGCCTCTACGACTACTCCAAATTCTTTCTGTACTTCGCTATCTGCCATTCGTGTTTACTATATTAATTCTATTAAATGATTTTGGAATACTGAATATCCAAAATGGTTTTATTGAAAGTTCAGCTCCTGCTACCGTATCAGACATACTTGCCATAATGTCAGTAAAATTACTCTTACGGACACCTGTAAGTTTGTCTTTGATGGTATCAACAGATATAATGCTTTCTTTTTTAACATCACCAGTGAGTGAGACTGAATATGAGTCTTTTCCACCAGTGGCGTCTACTTCTCTACTGATAATACTACCTTTTAGAGAACTTAAGTCAAGAGAAGCTGCATTTTCTAAACTCTTGCTCTTTGAAATAAGAAATTTCTTAAAACTATCTTTTTCAAAAACAACTTGCTGGATGGTTCCAGAAAATATATTCTGTGCATCTGCTTCTGTTGTAAACTTAGAACTACTCGTATTAAATGTAACAACGCTGAGTCCTGGTATATACAGATAATTTTCTGGTATTTGTTTTTGAACTAGACCATTAAGTTTGTCTGTTAAATCTTTCATGTTCTGAGTATGAGTAGCCTCATTTGTTGAAGACGTATAATATACCCCATCAAGCCCACCAGTAAAAGCTGTAGTATTTTTTGCATAGAGCGTGTCATATTTTGCAGTATCCTTCAGAAGAAACACTTTCAATGTGTCAGGTGCACTATTATAACTCTCTCCAACAGCTGTTGCAGTAACGGTTGCTGTAATAGACCCTGGAACTGTTTTTTTATCTACTATTTGAAAACCAGGAACAATTACTAATTCATCGAGTGTGTACATATTACCGGTGGAATTCACTAGTCGAGTATTTTTGATCAGTTTCTGTGGAGTTGCACTAAATGAGTTGTAAAAGGTTACTGTTCCATGTGCTTTTTCTTTTTTTTCAACTTTTTCTGACACCCCACCCACACTTGTAATACTTGAATCAATACTTACTGTCTCGTAAACAATAGGACTACTATTTGCACTAAGACTGAGAGTTTCATTGATAGGTATTGTATCAATTTTAGGAGTAACCACAATAGTTGCTTTGGAGAATTTAAAAGAACCAGCAATGATGAGTATCAAAAATGCAATAACAGCAAAAAACCAAATTCCGGCGGAAGTACTGTTTCTCTGAATAGGACTAGTCGTACTACTTGTGTGCTTGTGTTTTTTAGGACGTTCAATATATTCAGTTTGTTTTTCGATATAAGAAATTTCTTTTTTTGAAAAAGATGGTACTTCAGCCTTTCCAGATTCTGCTGAATGAGCATACTTGGTCAGTGGTTTTATGTCTTTAAAAAAATCTTCTTCTTTCATAGTTTTATTGTATCACTCCTTTGATTCTACGTACACCCTGTGCAACACTTTCTTCTTTCAAAATTTTAAAAGTTCCAATTTCTTTTGTGTTAGTGACGTGAGGACCACCACAAAATTCTTTACTGTAGAAAGTATCGTCACCTTCTTTGATAACATAGACAGAAACCATATCAGGATATTTTACTCCGAATTCCATTTCTGCTCCTATTTTTTCTGCATCCTCTTTTTTCATTTCAATTTTCTCAACTGATAAAGCTTTCTGAATTTGTTCATTTACTCGAGCTTCTACTTTCCCTTTTTCTTCGTCAGTGAGCTTGCGGTCGAAATTAAAGTCGATACGTAAACGCTCTTCTGTAATATTTGAACCCTTTTGATGTATATCAGAACTGACTATTTCTTGAAGCGCTTTTAAAAGCAAATGATGCGCTGTGTGAAGACGAACAGTCTGTTCGTTTGTATTTGCAAGACCACCTTTAAACATACCAGCTGAAGATGATCGAGATTTCTCTTGGTGTTCTTTCATTTCCGCGTCAAATTTTGCTCGGTCAATAGTAATTCCCTTTTCTTGTGCTAATTCTTCAGTAAGTTCAATAGGAAAACCGTAGGTTGTTGCAAGAATAAAGGGGTCGGTACCTTTTTCGAATTCCTTAAGACCAGATTCCAGAGTTTTACGAAATTTTAATTCTTCATCCTGAATGACAGAAAAAACTTCATCTAATGATTTCAAGTATCCAATACTAGAATAAACAGAGTAGAAACTTTCTATGATTTCAGAAAAAACTGACCCTTCAGCCTCTTTAACATACTCACCAGAGTGCATTTGTCTCATTTTTGCTTTTGCACGACGAAGCAAGCGCCTTAAAATATAACCACGGTCTTTATTCGCAGGTAGTACGCCGTCAGAAATCATCATACAAGCTGTTCTTATGTGATCAGTAACAATGCGAGCAGATTTTTCATTATACAGATCTTCACTTATTTCTTTAATCTTATTTAGAGTAGTAAGAAGTATGTCCGTATCATACGCAGTCTTTTTTCCTTGCATCACTGCAGTCAAACGCTCAAGTCCAGCACCTGTATCAACATTTTTTTGTTTCAACTTACCGATGACTTTTCCATCTTTCTTTTCATATTCCATGAACACATCATTCCAGATTTCAATGATAGTTTCTTTGTTGCATTCTTCGATGAATTGTTTTTTTGAAAGTGTTTGGCCGACAAATACACCGTCCATATCATAGAACATTTCACTACATGGTCCACAAGGGCCATTATCACCAGGACTCCACCAGTTGTCGTCAGCAGGTAACGCATAAATGCGATGTTCTGGAATACCCGAACCATTATTAAGGTTCATCCAAATAGCTTTGGACTCTTGGTCGTATGGTGCGTTTTCATCACCTTCAAAAATAGTTACAAAAAGACGTGCTGGATCAAGACCAAGTCCTTCATCTTTTGATGTCAGGAATTCATAACTCCACTTGATTGCTTCGTCTTTGAAATAGTCACCGAGTGACCAATTGCCGAGCATTTCAAAAAAAGAAAAGTGGCGGTTATCACCGATATCTTCGAGATCTCCAGTACGAACACATTTTTGACAACTTGCGAGCCGTGAACCTTGCGGATGTTTTTCACCCATCAAATACGGTACGAGTGGTTGCATTCCAGCAGTATTAAAAAGCACAGAAGGATCGTTTAAAGGAACAAGTGGCGCTGAAGGTAAAATAGCATGACCTCTTTTTTTGAAGAATTCCAAAAATAAACTACGAATTTCGTGTGATTGCATACTTAATAATATACAGTATTTAGGTGATTCTGTCATTTATAAAGGGTCGGAGCGCAAAGCACTCCGACCCTTTATCTTACAAACAGAATTTTTTTATACTATTTATTATCATCCTCAAAACCAACAACTTTTTTGATACGTTGTTCAATGAACCAAAGTACGATGAATACAAAAAGGACGAGAAGTGTCGCCACAACAGCAAGTGAATAAAGTCCAAACCCACACGCAATACCAATACCAGCTGATATCCAAAGTCCTGCAGCAGACGTCACACCGAGTAAGTGTTGATGTTGCCAGACCATTACACCACTACCAATGAAACCAACACCAGTAATAATCGCGGCTGGAATATATGCACCATTAAAGGAAATACCTGGGTACAGTGTCCCGATCATCGTTGAGATAATCACAAAGAGTGCTGCTCCCATTGCTACAAGCGTGTATGTACGCATCGCAACTGTCTTATGAGCAATAACTCGCTCGGTACCAATAATGAGACCAAGTATCATTGCGACAATTAAACGCAAATAAAGATCAAGCCATTGTGGCGCTAAAAAATGTTCCATAAGTAAAGTATACAAGATTGTGGATTTTGTGTAAATAAAAAACCATCTGTTTAGGATGGAATTTAAATTTTTAAAATTACTTACTGAATAATAGGACCTATCTTCCAAGGTCGATCAGTGAGGTACGGAGGCCAAGAATCTTGTGTTTCTTGAAAAAGATCGAACATCGTCGATTCTTTTTTTTTCTTACACTTGAAACCAGAGATCATCCGAAGAATGAAAAATTTCTTTTTTCGAAACTGTCTTTTTAAGTTATTTTTTTTCATGCTACTTATTTTAAAAGGTTAGAAAATACAACTACCACAAAGTTTGATCAAGTGGATTTAAACACAACGCAAGTGCGTTTGATGGTACGTAGAAGTCCCATGCAACAGCTCTGACTAATTCAGGAGCTATGTGAGTCTTATAAATTCCAAAAGATCCGTGTTCGTTTATGAAGATAATATGTCTATGTGCCTCCCAATAGTACACTTTTTTTTCTACGTCGAAGTAGAAAGAATCAAAGGGTATTAAAAACATAACATCAATAGAGCGACAATACTTTATTTCTATTTGAATAAGTTTATCACAGAGGAATGAATGAGCTTCTTTTGCTTTTTTAAAGAGAGGTTTATTTCTTCGTAAGTATCTGAAAAAAATCGCCAGTCTTTCTCTTTTTTTAAGTGATTTTTTCATAGTATGGAGTTTTTAATTTCTCTCACTATACCATGAACAGAATTCTTATTCAATAACTCCACCCCCAATACACAGTTCTCCATCATACAACACACAAGA
This sequence comes from uncultured Candidatus Saccharibacteria bacterium, assembly GCA_964626965.1. Taxonomy (GTDB): domain Bacteria; phylum Patescibacteriota; class Minisyncoccia; order Phycocordibacterales; family UBA9973; genus CAZEPT01. The sequence continues at coordinate 23,506 of CAZVHB010000005.1, forward strand.
TTGTCCTTTTGATGCGCTCATTTGTGGAGTATCAAAAAAAACACGAGTTCCTTCTTTTTTATTTACAGTGATATGACAATTTTGTAATTGCTGTCTGTAGCGAATACGCGCTTGATATGTTTTTTGTGCATCAATAGTTCCATGTAGAACAACATGTGAAAGTGTTAGCGTATTCTCTTCTTTCTCTAAACTATTGGTAATAGATTCAAGATTATCTGATACTGTAATCGTATTTTTTTCTACATCTTTTGCAATAACGTAGTATGGCTTATCTTCAGTTCCCTTTTCCGTAATAGTAAATCCATGACGTTGGCCGAGTGTTATAAAAACAGCTCCATCATGAGTACCAATGGATTCACCTTTTTCATTGAGTACAATTCCATCTTTTTTTTCTATGTAGTGCGCAAGAAATTCTTTCATATCGATCATCCCAAGGAAACACACGCCTTGTGAATCTTTTTTTGTTGCTGTTGGGAGGTTGTATTTTTCTGCGAGTTTTCTGACTTCTGGTTTTTCTAAATGACCCACAGGAAACAATGTCTTTGAAAGTTGCTCTTGTGTCAGTACCCAGAGGAAATAGGTTTGATCTTTGTTATGGTCTTTTGATTGTTTCAGATAAAACAACCTCACCCCAGCCCTCTCCTGACTAGGAGAGGGAGCAGAAACTTCAGCCATTTGTGCATAGTGTCCTGTTGCGACAAAGTCTGCTCCGTGTGCTATGGCAAAATCCAAAAATCCACCGAACTTTACTTTTTTATTACACATAACATCTGGGTTTGGTGTCCGGCCTTTTTTATACTCATCGATCATATACATTGCAACTTCGTCACGATACACAGATTCAAGATCACATTCGAGAAATGGTACACCAAGGTGAGCACAAACACGCATTGCATCACGACGCTCATCACGCCACGTACAAGGGGTAAAATCAGGTTGCCAGGTTCGGATAAACACACCAGTCACATCATATCCAGCATCTTTGAGTAACGCCAAAGAAACGGAGCTATCCACTCCGCCTGACACTCCGACAAAAACTTTTGTGTCGCTGTTCTTCATTGGGTTGATTATAGCACATGTTGCAAAAATACAAAAAATATGTTTTAATGTAGGAAATTAAAAATTAAAACTATGCTTACAATTAACAAAACATTTAGCTATCACATTCCACGTAATTCACTATACGGAAAATTACTAGAAAAAATGTGTGAACAACGAGACATAGTGGCACTCTTTCATAGAGCAGAAAAATTAGATTTCTCTATTGCTGCAAAACGACTAGCACGTATGGTGCTCATGAATTCTTCACCAGATAACCACAGATGTTACAGAAATGACGATTTTTATTTATCTCATAAGTACTCTCTTTCGTCACGACAAAATGCCTGTGATTTAATCAGTAATGCTCTTCTGGGTTATTTCGAAAGAAAAACTCATGCTCAATTTAATTTAGCCAGGTTACTTTTAAATGAAGGCATTATCACAGAAGAAGACATTATAGACAATCCCAGAACCTCGTACTCTTTTTTGAGTAAAAAAGGAATCAATGAGATTGCAAAAAGATACAAAATAACTGAGGCTGAAATAGAATGGATAGCTTTCGAATTGTTGTTTGCTGTCCTTTCAAGAAAAAATACCGCCGAGTCTTACTTGTTTAAAAAAATAATTAATGCTCAGGCAAGTAGCGATATGGTAATTAGCCACTTGGTAAATTTTGTAAAGGATGATACGCTTCTTTTTGTTGAAAAAAAGTTTAATGTTTCCTTAACTAATTCATTAACTTAACAAACAGCTCATACGTCGCTTGCGCATCCGCAAGTGCTGTATGGGCTTTTTTATTTTCTATGCCGTAAAAGTCACACAAATACTGAAGAGAGAGTCGTGTTGCATCAACATTATCATGAAGTGCCACATATGCCATAGAAAGTGTATCAAGAACGTGGTAGTGGAGCGTATTGACGATACTGTGCTGTTTAAAAGCTTGGCTCATGAAGAAGTAATCGAAACCAGCATTGTGTCCCACCATGACTCGGCCTTTTATTTTTTGAGAAATTTTCTTGAGTCCATTTTTTGCAGTCAGGGCTTCAGTCCACAAACCCTCTTTATACCCATTCACTTTCAAAGAAATAGGATTAGCGAGCTCTATGTGTTCGGGCTTTATTTTAATATCAAAACTGTCTTCTATTTCAAATATCTTTTTCTTTGCATTGAAAGAAAACAGTACACACCCAACTTCAATAACTTCATGCACAGCTGGATCAAGTCCTGTTGTTTCTATATCGAGAGCGACAAATTTTGTATGTTTCATATATTAGTTTTTAGTTTACAGTTTTAAGTTTTTAGAAAATACAAATACATTTTATTTTAAATATTTGTTTTTATTTTTTATATGTTCCGGAAATGTTTTTGCATAGTGAATTATGCCATCTTTATCATGGAGATAAAAGAGATATGGGGACGGAGTTGGGTTAAGTGCCACGTCTATTGTCTCGAGACCTGGGTTATTAATCGGAGCAATAGGAAGCCCTGTACGAGTATAGGTGTTGTAGAGACTGTCTTCTTTTAAATCATCAAGAGTGAGTTCACTTGTTCCTTTACCTTTCGTGTACAAAAATGTCGCATCAACTTGAAGTGGCATACCTATTTCAATACGCTTCCATAAAATACCTGAGATCATTTTTCTTTCTTCGACATTTCTTCCCTCTTTTTCAATAATAGAGGCCATAATCACGATGTCTTTTATTTGCTGTTCTGTCTTACCAGTAAAGAGTGTTTTTGTTTTTTCATCAAACGTTTGCTTGAGTTTTGCAATAATCTCACCCTCAGTACTATTAATAGAAAAAAAGTATGTATCAGGAAATAGATATCCTTCATCTGTTTGTGTAAATGCAGGAATTTTATCTAGTGTTTCAAATAGAGGAAATGTTTTATGAACGATTCCTTCTATTTCTTTTACAGTACTTCCCTCTGGTATGACAACCTTTACACCACGAGCTTGACTTGAATCTGTTGCAAGTGAATATGCAACAGAAAAAATATCTTGAGGGTGCGTAAAGGTGTATATATTGGGTTTGAGTTTTTTATCGTACCCATTCACTACTAAAATAATCTTGAATAATTTTACATTTGAAATGATCTTCTTTTGATGAAGCTCAGCTATAAACGTAGAGAGTGGTTGATCTGTGTTAAATTGCACTTCGATAGGAAACGAAACATCAGTCGGTGGACGAGTATTATACAAAAACACACACCCTACAAGAAAAAAACATACGAATAAAAAGAGTATTATTTTTTTCATATTACATTGGCAAGTTTGAAGGTGGTTTTGCTGTTTTACTTTCAAGACGCTGATATGATGGTGTTTCTGAAACCATACCAGGGAAATGGTAAATAGTCGCAAGCTCCTCTGTTGAGAGAACACTGTAGTCTGGAACATTCGGAACAAAAAACTTTTTTAGTAATCCTGCTTGTTCTCTTGAGCGAAGTAAGAATGGATGGAACATAATACGTAATTTGTAGTATGTGAGCATATAGTGTTTTAATTTCTCTGTTCGTTTCCCAAATGGATCACCCCACGTTGAACCAACAACAGTACCATTAAAACGTTCAAAAAAGTTTGAAGACATGTTTGAGTATTGTCTGAAAAGTAAACGTGCCGCGCGACGCGTGTTATCAAATGTAGCTGATGACACTTGTGATTTATCAGCAAGAATAATCAAGCGTATCCCTGTATCAAAAACAAGTTGATCCATTTTTTCAAAACTTTTCTTAATCTCAACTTCAGACACAGGGTCAAGACGAATTTCTCGAGTTCCATTCTCGCGAACATTTGTCCATTCTGCAAGTTGTAAATCCCAATGATGTTGCGCTTCTTCATAAAAACCATGATGACCAAATAATGTTCCATGAGTATGGTACAACTTTTCACTCTGACGAATAATAATCTGTATCCATACTTGCTCACCTCGATCAATCGCCCCAAGAAATTCAAGAACTCCAGACATAGGATCCATTTTTAATTCTTCTTTATCAGATGCTTTATCAAGACCAAAATCCTTGTAAGTTTTTATACTCCACGCATCATGCTTCTCTAATTTAAATTCACATCCCCACATATACCATGGACCATCATTTTTATATCGTGGAATAACTTCAGTATAGTCAGGGACTTGCATCACACGTACTTGTGGAAATTGCGCATAGAGCTGTGTTTCAACAAGTTTTTGAATACGAGATGGAACACGAATGAAGAAATGCACTTGTCCGTCTATCGAGACGAGCTCAAGAGAATACCAAAAATGCACTGCTCCTTGCCAGTAGGTTTCCCATCCACCTTTACTACTCATATGATAAAGAGCATTTGAGAGAAAGAGTTCCATCGCAAGTGGTGTCTTTGTCATAACACGCGGAAGTTGAATTTCAAGTACAACCCATTCCATACCTCCAATAAATCGCTCTGACACAAAGTGATGCCATAAAAAGAAACAAAGCTTTCCAAGCACAAAAGGAAACCAAAAAAGAGATGTCTTCCACAAAAGAAGTCCAGTCCAATAGAAAAACGTTGTGAGTATTTCAAAAATAATCATCTAAAATAATTATAAATGATAAATTATAAATAACAAAGGAAAAATCAATAGAAACAAACAAAAAACACCTTTCGGTGCTTTTTGTTTGTCAGAAATTACGCTGAAACGTACAATCCTGCTTTATTTTTTTTGAAATATTTTGGATTTTGGAGATTAACGAGGATAGTATTCTTTTTGAGATATCGCTCTTTCATTACACGATCAATGATGTCTTCTTTTGACATTGGACCATCTTTTTTAATAATCTCTTTTATCACATCACGAACGATTCCTGCTGTGTAACCCCATTCTTTAAGAGCGTAGATTCCACGACCGACGAGTACAAAACGTGCGTCTTTAATCAATTCGTTGTGAGTAGTTGCAACGTGTGTTTTCTTGCCGAATGTCTCACTGATAAGTTTTGCAACTTCTTTAAAGTGCATTGGTGAACCATGCTTTCTCATCACAAGATATGCATAGTCACGGATTCCACGAGTGCGAACGTTTGAACTATCTATCTTTCCCCATTCACCGAGTGGGTTCTTGCTGATCTTCTTACTAATACCGAGCCATCTTCGTGCAAGTTCTTCATTCTTATATTCAATTGAGAGGTCTTTCAAGTAGTCAAGAAAACGAGAGATAACTTCTGCTTCTGAAATAAGATCTTCATCTGATAATCCTTTGTACAGATTATCAAGAGAGTCATGAATCATTTTTGTAAGCGCGTCATCAACACTCCAACGTGATCTAAAGGTATCGTCTTCTTTGTGTTTTGTAAATGCATCACCGAGTACGAGGTGAAGGTGAATATGGTTTTGATTTTCTTTATCTTTTGCAAGAGTCTTCAAAAGTTCTTCTTCAACAATGACTGAGCCTAATTCTTTCACTACACTAAAAAGTTCTTCAAAAGATGCTTCTTCGGATTTGTACTGTTGTGACTTACGGACGATAGCGAGTGCAGTATTTTCAATTTGTCGTACACGTTCACGAGTGATACCGTATTTTTGTCCAATTTCTTCGAGAGTTTTCCGCTCGATATTCTCACCTAAACCGTAACGATTAACGATAACGTCAAAAGCTCGGTCTTGAAGTGGTGAAAGAATTTTCTTCGTAACACTTTTTGGTTTGTATGAAAGTTTTGGCATTTAAGTTTTAAATAATTAATTGATAACTAGTCCCATAGTACCATAGAGAAAACAATATTGCAAGTTTATCCACAGTACACACAGTTGGTTTTAGTTCTATTTCTTTGAACCTTTCATGCGCATTCCTTCTGAAAGAACTTTTTTACGTAATCGAACTGATTTTGGTGTAATTTCAAGATATTCGTCGTTTGACATGATTTCAAGACCGCGTTCGATAGTCATTGTATAGGCCGGTTTGAGGTAGATTGTTTCGTCTGTTCCAGATGCACGCATGTTAGTGAGCTGTTTTCCTTTCGTTGGATTCACTACCATTTCGTCACCTTTCGTTACATTCCCCACAACCATACCTTCATAAATGTCATCACCATGTTCGATATAGAGTACACCTCGATCTTGGAGATTTCCAAGTGAAAATGACAGCGCTTTTCCTGGCACCATAGAAGTCATAGATCCAACTTCACGTCTTTTTATTTCTCCAGCATACGCATCAAATCTCACATAGCGAGAAGAAAGGATTCCTTCACCTTTTGTTTCAATAATAAATTGACTTCGGTACCCGAGAAGTCCACGAGTTGGTATTTCTACAATGATACGAGTCACATTATGGCGTTCTGTCATAGAAGTAACAAGACCACGTCTTTTTGTAAGTTTTTCAATAACAGTTCCGGCAAATTCTGAAGGTACGTCAATAGTTGCTTCTTCATACGGTTCAAGTTTTTTACCATCCTCTTCTTTGATAATTACTTGTGGTTCTGAAACTTGGAGTTCATATCCTTCTCGTCGCATTTGCTCAAGGAGTACCGCGATGTGAAGTTCACCTCGTCCATAGACAGTAAAATAGTCATTCGTACCAAAATCAACTTTGAGTCCTACGTTTACTTCAAGTTCTTTCTCAAGTCGGTCGCGAATTTGTCGTGATGTAACAAACTTCCCTTCACGTCCAGCAAATGGAGAATCGTTCACGAGAAAAGTAAGCGAGATGGTTGGCTCGTCCACTGCAATTCCTGGACGAAGTGGTGTGTCAGCATCAGTACGGAGTGTATCTCCGATAAATCCATCAGTAATACCAGCAATCATACAAATATCCCCTGCACTTACTTCTTTTGATTCTACTTTTTGTGTTCCTTGGAATGTAAAGAGTTTTGTAATTTTAAATTTTCGTTCTGTTCCATCTGGAACTTGCACAAGGAGTGTATCTGAATCTTTCACTACACCTTGATAGACACGAGCGATAGAGAGACGTCCAAGGAAGTTGTCATAGCCCAAGTTAAACGTCTGTGCTTGGAAAGGTTTATCAGCATCAACAGAGGCAATAGGAACGTGTTCGAGTACTGTATCGAGAAGTGGAGTGAGATCTTTTCGTTCGTCTGCAAGTTCTTTCATTGCAACACCTTCACGACCAATAGCATAGAGTACTGGGAAATTAAGCTGATGATCTTCTGCCCCGAGTTCAATGAAGAGTTCGAGGATCTCATCGAGCACACGCTTTGGATCACTTGCAGGTTTATCGATTTTATTCAAAACAATGATTGGTTCATGACCGAGTTCAAGAGATTTTTTCAACACGAAACGTGTTTGTGGCATTGGACCTTCTTGTGCATCAACGAGCAAAATAACAGAATCAACTGCTTTTAAAACACGTTCAACTTCAGAACCGAAGTCCGCGTGACCTGGAGTGTCGAGGATATTTATTTTTGTACCTTTGTAGTTAACAGACGTATTTTTCGCATAGATCGTAATACCACGTTCTTGCTCAATAGCATTTGAATCCATTGTCTGTGTACTTGCATCATCAATCATGCCTGTTTGGCGCATGAGGGCATCCGTAAGTGTTGTTTTTCCGTGGTCAACGTGAGCGATAATTGCGATATTTCTTATTTCCATATGTCTATTTTAATATTAATAATAATGAGTATAAATATATTTGAGAGTACGGGAGACAAATAAAAAATGCGTCCCGTAACGCATTTTTAATATAACACGATTTCTTAAAAGCTCCTAATGTTTGAAGAGTTTCAAGACATCAAAGAACGTAACCACGAGCATCAGACCCACGAGTACGAAAAATGATGTGGTATGGATGATCGTTGTTGTTTTGATATTAAGTGCTCTTCCTTTTATTTTTTCGATCAAAATAAACAAGAGTCGTCCACCATCGAGTGCTGGTATCGGCAAAATGTTGAGCACAGCCAAGTTGAGGGAAATAAGCGCAGTGAGTGACAGAAGATACGCGATACCGTATTTTGAAGCATTGCCAATAGTTTTGACAATTCCAACTGGCCCAGATACTTCTACATTAGAACCACTACCACTATGGACAAACAGACCCTTAATCAGATCAAAAAGTCCACCAAAAATACTACTAATAATTGAAGCTGTTGTTGTAAAACTGTACTCGATTGATTTAATGAACGGAAGTTTATAGCTTCCTGTCTCACTAAGACCTACTCCTATTGTATAGTTAAGAGAATCTTTTTTCTGTGTTGGAGTAAGTGTTATAGGAACAAGAGTTCCACCTCTCTCAACACCCAGAGTGAGTTCTTTCCCACCACTTGATTTGAGTTGTTCAACAAAATGCACCGATGAGGTTAGCTCTTTTTCTGTACCGTCAATTGTGACAGTTCTCACAACATCACCACTTTTTACACCAGCACGCTCTGCAACTGAATCTTTTGAAACATCAGCAATGGTAATATTTTGACTGGTAACATACTGTGGTTCCACAAAAGAACTCATGGTTCCTGACTGAGCTAAAAAGAGTCCAAGGAAAATAACCCACGCGAGGATAATATTCATGATCACCCCAGCTGAGAGAATTATTGCTTGTTGCCATTTTGGTTTACTAAAAAGCGCGCGTGACCTATCACCTCCTTCGACAGCGTCTTCACCGTATATTTTTACGAAACCACCAAACGGCAATGCGTTGAGAGTAAATGTTGTTTCTCCGCGCTTGAAAAGCGTCGCGATTTTTGGAGGATATCCAAAACCAAATTCATCAACACGAACACCGAACATTTTTGCTGTTTTATAGTGTCCATATTCATGGACGAGCACAATCACAAAGAGAACGAGGATAAAGTAGAGTATAGACATGAAATTTTATTTTTATTACTTATGAAATTAGTTATTAAGAACTTCGTTTTCTTTTTTTGAAAAGACTGCAACGAGATCACCATTTGTTTCATCGACAATCTTTTGCAATTCATCTTTCATGCGACGTGCATCATCTTCAGGGAGATTATCTTCTTTTATGTTCCCCAGGAGTTCTTCACGAATCTTACGAACACTGATACGCGCATCTTCGAGCTTTTCTTTCAAGACTTTGACGAGCTTCTGACGATTCTCAGCAGTGAGCATTGGGAATATCACACGGATACCATCTGAATCGATAGACGTTGAGAGACCAATATCAGCGAGCATAATTCCCTTTTCAATATCTTTGATATGATTTTTATCCCAAGGAATAATACGAAGTGTTTTTGCGTCTTCAATAGAAATAGAACCGATATTTTTGATTGGTTGCTGTGCTCCATAACTCTCGACAGTGACACTATCGAGAACCGATGGTGTCGCACGTCCGGTATGAATACCAAGATACGCTTCTTCGAGCCATGAAATACTTTTTTTAAATTGTTCTTTTGCCTGCGGGTGTGAATACATATGTCTATTATACAGTATTTAATGCCTAGTACAAAGTACTTATAAGTGAGAGACCTGACGCACAAAGCACACCCTGCCTTACTTGTCTAATTATACTCAGCATGGTATTTTAAGCTCAAGGAGAAAACTTTAAAAACGTTTTATGGATTTCACAAACGCAGAAAGCTTTCTGTTTTTATGTAATCTATAAAACAACATACTTATGCAAGAAATAAATAAATCCCTATTGTTGGAAACACTCAAAACTTTAGAGGAAGCAGAAATCTATTTTATTATAAATATTCTCCATCTTGAGGTGGTTGAAAAAGTTAGTTTTATTGAAGATGAAATTCATAAAAAATGGAGACATGGTTTCATGACCTTACTATTGTTCAGCCTGGGATTATTTATAGCACTTTTTGTAATAAGAAATACAAATCTGATCGTATGGGCTTTCCCGATCATATTTATACTTCTGGTACCATTAACCATTATTGTCTCAATAAAGCTTAAGCGTAATACTAAAGATCTTATCCACAAAAGAGAAGAGCTCACTCAGGAATTAGTAGAATTATACAAAGAGAATCCAAAAGTAGGACTCCGAGTCTTTAGCGACAAAAGTGAGCTTAGAAAGATCATTAATAGTTTACCAAACACAGAAATCAGTAAAAGTATTAAAAAGGCTGTTGAATATAGCACCTACTTACTCACAAGAAAGTTGGTATTAAACATCTAAATTTAGAACAAAAAAAACAAACCGTCCACATGTGGCGGTTTTTTTTATTTTTTTACAGTTAAGGCTAAATATTCAAAAAGCTGTTTTGGGGAAGATTTTTGAAATGTCAGGAGATGGAGCACATCAGTATAGACACGTTTGTTTTCGTTTCCAAAAACAGATTGTCCTTTTTCGTGTTCGATCAAATCTTCGATGAGTTCACGGATAAAAATACGCGGATCAGTTTCTTTATTTTCTTTAATAAAAGCATCAAAGAGTTTAATACGGTCGAGGTATGAAGCTTTTAAAAATGATTCAGCCTGTTTGGTTGGAGTTTTTTCTGCATTTTCTTCTCTGTACACTTCTCCACGAGAAAGAAACGTATCGAGAAGCACGGTTGATGATGGAAACGAAAAGACAAGTACGCCACCAGTAAACTCTTCACATACTTTCAAAAGTGCGTTTTGAGATTCACCAAGGATTTTATTTATGCGAATGAGGAATACTTTTGTCACCCCTAAATGCTGGGACAAAAAAGAACGGAGACTTCGTGCATCTTCGATTGAGAAAAAGTCGTACTGATACGTCGTCGTAGTTTCAGACGCGAAATTTTGCTCTGCAAAATTTCGCGTATAGTCCTCTCCTCCAAATAAAAAATAAATAGAATGATTCATTGTATTGGTTTTTTGTACTCCTTATACTTATACTATTTCCTTATACTACTCTACTTCTTTGCAATAATTGCTTTTTTATATGTTTCCAAGTGATCAAGTGCGATTCCAGTTCCTTTCACAACACAATAGAGTGCTTCATCAGAAAGTACTGCCTTCACACCAGTTTTTTTGTAGACGAGTTCTGCAAGTCCTCTAAGCTGAGACGTTCCTCCAGTCATCACAATACCGTTGTCGATAATATCAGATGCGAGTTCTGGTGGAGTATCTTGCAACACGTCTTTGATTGCGTTTACGATTTGTTTCAATTCTTTTTCAATTGCCTTGAGAATTTGAATAGAGTTTACATGCGCGGTTTTTGGAAGCCCTTCCATAAAATCTCGACCTTTAATAACAAGCTCAAGGTTTTCTTCGCTTTCGATCGCAATACCTATTTTTATTTTTATTTGTTCAGCGGTTTTTTCACCGATGGCCAAGTTGAATGTTTTTTTGATGTAGTCGGCAATGGCTTGGTCTATCTTATCTCCGGCACATTTTACAGAAGTAGACTTTACAATTCCACCGAGAGATATCACTGCAACGTCCGTTGTTCCACCTCCAATATCGACAATCATATGTCCTTGAGATTCATAAATAGGAATCCCAGCACCAATAGCAGCGAGAATCGGCTCTTTGACCACGTATGCATTTCGAGCACCAGCTTTTACTGCAGCTTCTACCACTGCACGACGTTCAGTCGAAGTAATACCCGCAGGGACAGAAATCATGACATCTGGTTTAAAGAAAGACCATTTTGGCATAGATTTTTTTATGAAATAACGAAGCATCGCTTCGGTCACACGATAGTCAGCGATCACCCCGTCTTTCATTGGGCGATATGCGATGATACTGTCGGGGGTTTTTCCGATCATTTCTTTTGCTTCATTTCCAATAGCTAAGATTTTATTATCTATTTCAGACACAGCCACAACAGAAGGTTCATTCAAGACAATCCCTCGTCCAGGCACAAAAACCAAGGTATTTGCGGTACCGAGGTCTATTCCGAGTTTTTTGACGAAAATATTACTCACGCGGTGAGTATAGCATGAAATATGCACTCCATGAAAGATTCCAGGTCGTACAAGAATAACTGTTTTTCAAACAGATTGATATGAGAAATTTGACCTTCTTTATAATTTAGCCTTTATAATTTATAATTAGTTCCATGTTCATCCACTCCATCTCCCCTGTTTCAAATATTCCCAGACAGAGCCTTTTGACCTACTTTTCAAAAGACGAACTTTCAGCTGGGACACTAGTGGAAGTATTGTATGGAAAAAATAAGATTCTCGGTATTGTGCTAACAAGTTCACCACTGAAAAGTATGAAAGAAGTTGTGCGAACCCAAGATTTTCAACTAAGAAAAATAAATCGTGTTATCGAGAAAGAAAAAATTGATTCACATATGGTAGAAGCACTGCAGAAATGGAGTAACGAACAATATCTTCCTGCGGGAAAAATACTGACTGATATTTTTCCAAAATGGTTTTGGGGTGAGAAATTTGAAATACAGCAACCTCACCCCAACCCTTTTCTTACAGAAACTGTACACCTTTTGGATAGTTCATATCGTTCCACTCATGAACTCTCTCAAAAGGTCTTGCGCTCGGGTCCCTTATCCCGAGCTCACCTAGCTAGGAGAGGGGGGAAAATACAAAATATCGAAGCTAGTTTTACTGAACGCACCACTCAATACAAAAAAGAAATACTAGCACACGACACTGCATGGATATGTGTCCCAAGTGTTCTTGCATTAAAGAAGATACAGACACTCATTAAAAATAACGAGGTATTCAAAGGCTACGAGCTTCTTTCATTCCACAGTACCATAGCCGAACAAAAACAAATCAAACAGTACAAAAGTTTTGATCAACATAAAAAGACAATCATCCTCAGTACTCCATACTATTTTGGCTTATTCCACGATACTGCTAACTTAATTATCTACGAAAACACTGGCGACGATGGATACACGCTCGGTCAAAAATATACATATGATGCTTTAACGTTATTTAAAAATATTGGAAGTAATGTAAAAGAACATATATACGGAGGTGATTTACTTCCAGTGTCAGGAAACTGGATTCCGGATCTAGTCCGGAATGACAACACAAGTAAAACAAATAAAAACAGTACTCGTAAAATTAACTTCATAGGCTACACAAAAGAAAACACACGATACAACGAACTGTTTGTCAGTGAGCATATTGAAAAGCAGTTTTTAAATGACGTTTCAAAAGACAAAAATATTCTCATTGTTACTCAATACAAAGACAACAATATTAAAATCGTTTGCAATGATTGCAAAACAACAGTCACCTGCCCGACGTGTAAACTCGCACTCCATACGCTCGTTAAAAATGGCGCATCTTACTTTCACTGTCGTTTCTGTAAAAAATCCTACAAGTCAAATGTAAAATGCACCAACTGCCAGAGTTGGAACCTGACCGCACTCGGTATCAATACAAAAACAATTAAAGAATTTGTAGAAAGAAAATACAAGCACGTATCAAAAGAACTCCTCACCATCACATCACTCTCCGACGTAGAAAAATACGGGAATAAAGAATTCGATAGTGTTTACGTTATTTCCATAGACGGCATTATGCACAGTTCGCATTTTGCAACAGAGGAAAAAATAATCCGGACGCTTCTTAAGATTCAAGAACTTGGAAATAACTTACACGTGCAGACATCATTTCCGTTTCCTAATATATTGAGTGTAATAAAAAATATCTCCATCGAAAAATGGAAGAAAGAAGAATTAAAGAAAAGAAAACAGTACCACTATCCACCGTTTGGAACACTCTATTCAATCACAGTCGGAACTCTCCGAGACCAGAAACTCTTACATAAAATTCAAACTCAGTGCGACATAGAGGATATCTTACACATAGATAGCATGTACCGTATGACCATCTACACTGATACAAAAAATAATTCAAAAGTAGAGGCTTTGCTTAATGAATACAGAGAGAGTGGTTTAGTGATAAAAGTTGACAAATAATTTCTTGATTGTTATATTTGGTTCAAATAATTAATATCATGAAAAAAGTAATCGTTACTGGATTTGAGCCGTTTGGTGAATATACATTTAATCCGACTCAAGAGCTCGCATCATGGAACAACATGAGGACCATAACAGGTCAAGAACAAATCATCGGACTCGTCTTACCTTCTACGTATTATGGCGCATTTAAAATACTTGAAAAAGTCATGATCGAAGAAAAACCAGATGTTATTATCAGCACTGGATTGTCTTCGAGCGTTAAATCTATTCGATTTGAAACACGTTTTCATAACAAAATGGAAAGTAAGTATGCTGATGCAGATAACTATCAACCAAAAGGTTTACGAATTAATGTAAAAGAAAATGCTCAAAAATTCTTTGAAACAAATGCAGATATTAAACAATTAAGGAAACTTTTACAGAGTGAAAAAATTGAAACTGAAATATCTATTGACGCAAACACGTTTATTTGTAATTCACTTGCGTATCTTACAATACAAAAGATTGTGACCCAAGGTCTCCCAACACGGTTTATATTTCTCCACATTCCGTGGACAGATGACTACACATCTCAGATTGAGTTAGAACCGGGTAAAGTGTTTATGAGTAAAAATACGCTTTATAATGCGATTGATCTGCTGGTAGAAAACATTTAAATATAATTAAACAATATATAGCTAAAGGAACAATAACAATTGTTCCTTTTTTCTTGCCTTTTTCTCTCGGACATGGTATGTTTTAGTCATATATGTCAAAAGTACACATCGAAATCAAAAAGACAGCGAATGAAAATAGCGCTAATGTATTGCGTCGTTTTAGTCGAAAAGTAACCGAATCTGGTATCGTTCAAAAAGTTAAATCAAAAAGATATAACGAACGACCACTTTCTAAACTTGGACAAAAACTACTCAAGATTAAAAAAATAGTTAAAAGAAAAGAAACTGATAGACTTAAAAAACTCGGGAAACTCGTTGAAGTAAAGAAAAGACGATAACCTCAAATCAGTATGAAAGATGAAAATTTTTCAATTTCTTACACCACAAAAGGCAAGCTTCCACGCTTGCCTTTTGTTCATGTAAAAAATGACATCTTAGGTAAAGACTATTCCCTCTCTATCGCTGTTGTGACAAAATCACAAGCGCAAAAATTGAACATACAATACAGAGGCAAAGACTACGTCCCGAATATTTTATCTTTTCCTCTCACAAAAAAAAGTGGAGAGATAATTCTCCATCTTCCGACAATAAAAAAAGAATATAAAAATTTTGAAATGACATTAAATGAGTATATACTGTATCTATGCATTCATGGATGTGTTCACTTACTCGGACACGATCATGGTCGAAAGATGACACAGTTGGAAACACTGTACAAAAAAAAGTATAAGATTGGGTAATTATGAAATATAGCATTACTGGTTTTGACATTGGAACAGAAGAAATCAAAGTGTGTGTGCTTGAAGCAGACACCAAAGAACGTACTGAAAAAGTAGTTGGTTTTTTCAAATACAAAATCGACGGAATGCGCAAAGGATATATTTCAAATGAAAAAGTATTTACTCAATCACTCAGAAGAATCTGTGTCGACCTCCAAAAAACTCTCGGATCTAAAATAGAAACAGTTGCTATAAGTATTGGAAGCTCGTCACTTGAATCTCTCGTCGTCAGTCAAAACAGTATCGTCACAAAAGCCGACAATGAAATCACTCGTTTCGATATAGAAAGTATTGAAAAAAGTATCGAAGAGAGCATCTCTCAAAAAACCAAAAAAATCCTCCATAGTAGTACTGTTGAATATAAGATAGACGGAAAAGTAGTCATTGGTAACCCTGAAGGACAGAAAGGGGTGAAACTTGATATTAAAAAAATATTTATCCAAATACTCTCTCAACAATTTGAAACAGTTGAAAATATCTTTTTCGAAAATCACATAGAAATTGGCGCAACATACCCAAAAGGTATCGGTGCATCTCTCGTAGGACTAACAGAGAAACAAAAGATTGTTGGTGTTGCGTACCTCGATATTGGAGCAGAGACAACGGCACTTGCTGTCTATGAGAACAACGCACTTATTGGTTATACTGTTATCCCAGTTGGATCAAATGACATTACCAACGATATTGCACTCGGACTTAAAATATCACTTGAAGAAGCAGAGCTGGTAAAACATGGCACACCTGGTAAACTGTTTCCACGAAGAAAACTCGATGATATCGTCAACTCACGACTCGAAGATATCAGTGAACTTGCAAACAGTTATTTAAAGAAAATTAAAAAACACGAACTTCTCCCAGGTGGAATTATTCTCAATGGTGGTGGAACTGAAATCGAAAACATCGAAGAATATTTTCGTACTTCGATGAATCTTCCTGTAAAAAAAATGCTGTTTGAAATACATACAGAAAAAAAAGGTGTTGTTCGAAACCCAGACTTCTTAGAAAGTTACGGTATTGCGCACATGTATAAAAATAAAGATTTAAGAGAAACAAGAAAACAAAATGGTTCCGCAATAGAGAAAATTAAGAGCGCTGGAACATCTTTTTTAAAGCAATTTTTGCCATAATTACCCCCTTGTAATTAAAGATATTTTAGATTATAGTTACTATTGTAAACATTTAATAGTAACGTAATTAAGGGGTTTTCCTTTGGAATTCTAAGGTTTTTCTTAGAAAACGACAGTAGAGCCGTTTTACTCCTTACAAATCAACCATATGCCAAAAATTGAACCAGCTATAGAAACATTCGCTCGCATCAAGGTTATTGGAGTTGGTGGATCTGGAAAAAATGCACTCAATCACATGATTACTTGTAAAGTAAAAAATGTTGATTTTATCGCAATGAACACAGATACTCAGGACTTACACAATTCCCTTTCTGAGAAAAAAATACACTTAGGAAAAAATCTCACCAAAGGACTCGGTGCTGGAATGAATCCAGAAATCGGTCACGCTGCAGCAGAAGAAACCAAAGCAGAAATCCAAGATGCTATCAAAGGAGCTGACATGGTTTTTATCGCATGTGGAATGGGTGGAGGAACAGGGACTGGTGCAGCACCAGTTGTTGCTCGTGCAGCAAAAGAATCTGGTGTACTCACTGTCGCTGTTGTCACCAAACCATTTTTCTTTGAAGGACGTGAGAGAATGCGTCTTGCTGAAGAAGGACTCTTGAAATTAAAAAATGAAGTTGATGCAATTATTGTTATTCCAAATGATCGACTCCTCCAAGTTGCTGGAAAAGGTGCGTCTTTCAAAGAAGCATTTGCAATGTGTGATGATGTCCTCAGACAAGCTGTCGAAGGAATATCAGATCTCATCACCACTCCAGGTATCATCAACGTAGACTTTGCCGACATTAAATCAGTCATGCAAGAAGCCGGAAGCGCCCTTATGGGAATTGGTTCTGCAACTGGTGAAGACCGTGCTCGTGTTGCTGCAATGCAAGCAATCAACTCACCACTCCTTGAAGTTTCAATCTCAGGCGCTGAAGGAGTACTCTTTGCTATCTCAGGTGGAGATGACCTTGGTATTGCTGAAGTTCAAGAAGCTGCACAGATTATTACTGAATCAGTTGATCCAAATGCTCGAATCATCTTTGGTAGTATCCGTGACGAACGTCTTGGTAAAGGTGAAATAAAAGTTACCGTTATTGCAACTGGTTTTCCAGAAGGAAAAATAATCAAAGAAGCAAAACCGACAATAGCTCACACCACCCATACTCCACAGAAAGAAACACCAGTACAAAAACCAACAATCACCATTCAACAGGAAGTTCCAAAAGTTGAAGAGAAGAGAGAAATACAACATACAGATTTCTCAAATGACTATATAAAGAAACCAACAAAAGAACCTGAAACACTCGTTCTTGATGATTTTGATGATGGAGATGATTGGTCAGCAGTACCAGCATTTCTCAGAAGAAAAAAATAAGACAAAATAAAAAGTGGGGGGGGGCAAGCGCGGGTCGGGGGGTTTTTTTTATATTTTTTTTTTT
>CAZVHB010000005.1:41288-78527 GCA_964626965.1 uncultured Candidatus Saccharibacteria bacterium
AAAAACCGGGCCCAAACCTTCGGTTTGGCCCCACTTTTTGTACACTTTTTTCTATACAGTTTTTATATGATATACTACTGAAATGGAAAACAATGCATATGATCTCATTATTATCGGTGGTGGACCAGCAGGCTGTTCTGCGGCAGTATACGCAGCCCGGAAACAAGTAAAAACACTCCTTATCACCCAAGAATTTGGTGGACAGTCTGTTGTATCAGATGATATCCAAAACTGGATAGGTACTCCGCATATCTCGGGGGCAGATCTCGCAAAAAATCTCAAAGCGCATGTTTATGAATACAAAGGATCAGTACTTGATATTCAAGAAGGTGTCAAAGTAACAGAAGTAACCAAAGCTGATTCCCTCTTCTCGGTACAAACAAACACAGGTATTACATACCATTCACTTGCTGTACTCGTGACTGTTGGTTCTGATCGGAAAAAACTTCCTATCACAGGCGCAGACAGGCTCGAACACAAAGGGCTCACGTACTGCGCATCTTGTGATGGACCACTCTTTACTGACATGGATGTTATTGTCATCGGTGGAGGAAATGCAGCATTTGAAACAGTCCTCCAACTCGTCGCATACTGCAAACACGTCACACTCGTGAATAGGAGTGATACCTTTAGAGCTGACGAGATTACCGTAGAAAAAGTTCGCAAGCATCCAAAAGTAACTATCCGAACAAATGTCGACATGCTCGAAGTTCTCGGTGAAAAGTTCGTCTCAGGGCTCAAGATACAAGACAAGACGACAAATACAGAAGAAACACTCAATGCGATGGGAATTTTTGTAGAGATAGGTCAAACATCAAATGGTGAATTCTTCAAGAATCTAGCAGAAGTGAATGAAGGCGGAAAAATAAAAATAGACCCATGGACGCAAAAGACAAGTTGCGACGGCCTCTGGGCAGCAGGAGATGTGACCAATATTCCGTATCATCAAAACAACATTGCCTCAGGACATGCAGTCACCGCACTCGAAGATATCTATCAATGGTTACAAAAAAACAAGGATTAATCCTTGTTTTTTTCTTTATAAATTCCTTCAAGTATTTCAAGCTCTTTTTTTGAATTTGCACCAATTGCTTCTTCGGGAGGAATAGAAACCGACGGAATAGTAAACCCTTCAGAAAATGCACTCTTCACCAGGTCAGTGAGATAATATTCTTTTTGAACATTCTCATTTCGCAAAAGTTCAAGGTGTTTCCAGAGCCATACACCATCAAATACAAAGAAACATGGATTTACTTCTGTGATTTTTCTTTGTTCTTCACTGGCGTCTTTGTTTTCAATATTCCCAACAATATGACCACTCTCATCTCTGATGATTCTCCCCCATGTAGAAAACGCTTGGTACCATCCTTCAAAACTTGGCACGGTGGTTGTCGCCATCACAACAGGAAGTTTTGTTTCTTGTTGTTTCATGATGAGTTTTTCAATCGTCTCTACTGACACAAGTGGGTGATCTGCGTACAACACCACAACAGGAAGTGCGAGGTCTGTAATGTGCTCTTTTGCTGATTTTACAGCATCTCCTGTACCAAGTTGTTCAGTTTGCACGGCATACGCATACTCTGTCCCGATAGTTTCAAAAATATGTTCTTTTTTGTACCCAACAACGATCACTGGTTTGACTGGAAAAGAAACAGCTTTAAGTGTATCAAGTATGTGTCGCAAAAAAGGCTTACCAGCAAGATGTGTAAGCGCTTTAGGTTCATCTGACTCCATCCGAGTCCCCTTTCCACCAGCTAAAATAATGATTTGAGTTGTATTTGTTGGTTCGTGCATATCCGCCTATTATACATAATTTATATTAAATTTAAAGCACCGATTATCGACAAGCACAATATAGAAATGATTCACCATACAGAACTTTCAAAATATTGATCTCATTCATATCTCTTGAAAAAACTACGTACACACTACTGGCTACTTTTTATTTTGAATATTTATTTAAGCCGTACTGATGTCGCCCTAAACGTACCATCTGAAGCACTAAGCCCGATAATACTAAGGTTCATCCCAGGTACAACCTCGGTAATCTTGCCTTCAACAGTTTTTTCAATATGCATTATCGGTGAGAAAAAGATAACTTTTGAATCACCATTAAGAGTTTTAAGAGTTATACTTTTAGTATCTACTGACAGGACTTCTCCAGCAACAAGTGAACCATTTCTGTTTACTCGATTAGCCATAAGAATTGCCCCTTGTTCAGTTAAACGATCTTTTGTTTCACTTAAAGCTTTTTGTTTTTTTATTTTTGACATTGCGTATATATGTCCGCTAAAAAAACTGAGTACTACAACAGCGCATAGAATAATCGCGTGTTTATATTTTTTATATTTAAAATTCTTCATATGTCTTATTATAGTATATATAAAAATGCTGTATAGTTTCAAAAAAGAGGTTGGGATGGTACTGTGTATCAACTAAAAAACGCGCTCAATTGAGCGCGCCTATTGTTATGATTGTGTATTTTTTATTTTTTATTATCAATACTGTTGATGATACCGGCAATTCGATCTTCATTTATTCTCCAATTATAGTACTGATTAAACACGTTGATGATATCCAAACACTCACTATTAGTTAATTGTCTAAATTTTTTATCAGGCAATACTGGCATTTTTCTATTATTTTTCTTACCTGTAACCATAAGAGAATACACTGGACCATGGAGTGGGCTCACATAGTGCCACGTATCAGGTTCTAGCATTTCATACACTGAACTAGTAGGAAGTAATAAAGTGCAACCGGTTACAGGAATGTCATCCGTCTGTGAGTATCCAACACCCATTTCATACTTACCTTGAACAAGTCTAATGACAGATTCCCATGGATGCGGGTGGTATAGAGCTTCTTTACTTTTCTTGCATGGTTCAATCTTATGCAAATACACTCTGTACTCTCCATACTGAAACCAGATACGCTGTACGTACGGTTTGTGGTAGTCGATGTACATGGAATTAAGATCTGAATTACTGAGCAACTGAAGTAGGTTTCTTTCTACTCCAAATAGGTTTTTTATCATATTTATTCTTTTTAAGGTTTTGAAATTATTTAAAAGGATATATCAATTACAGAATAGCATTTTTTGTAAAAATGTCAATGTTCCCCATCCAATTGATTGGGATATTAAAAAACTGTACCTTTCGGCACAGCTCATTGTTTCTATAAAATTAATATTCTTTTTTAGGAGGGATAATTGCGTCCCCAACCCGTATGACTCCATCCTCGATTATTTCTGCGACTAATCCACCTCGGTCAAAAAATACTTCCTGGAAACTTTTTTTATTTCCGGATAATTTATTCGGCCGGTTGCATGGATCACAGTATTTGATGCCTCTGAAGCGAGCCTCCCCTATTTGGAATTCTCTTCCAATGAGCCACATCAGCTCAACACCATGCGTAATAATATTACGACGGCTTTCTTCGTAATCAAAGCCACTACCTTCAAAAAAGAGTGCGTTAATGAGTGTCACTTGTCTTTTTCCAGGGTTTCCTTTATTGAAGCTGCCATTCCCTTCACAGTATCGGTCTCCTTTGAGACCCCAACCAGAGATAGCTTGAACCTCTTCAACTCGATGCATGGGGTCTCCTGCTATTGGAGAAATACAAATTGCAATAACTTTTCCGTTTGCCATAGTATTGTTTTGTTGGGTTTTAAAATTAAATTATTTTATGAGTGACTCGCATATTAAAACCAGCGTGAGAAATTTAACCACAAGGATCTTATCTCATCAGAAGATAAGCCTTCTACTATCGACAATCTGTAATTTTTGTCAAAGGGGTATTGAAAAATTAAATCTTGGTTAAAACCAATTTCAAAATCCAAATACTGTTGATTACCTTTTTTTATTTCAGAAGAATCATTTTCTATCTTAAGTTGCTTTACTAAGGAGAGAACGAGATCATTTAAAGTTTCACATTCAGTAATACTTATTTCTTTGGTTTTATTAGTAGAGACTTGCCCATAATTGTTTGCATAGTAAAGATTTTTTTCTGGGGAGTTATTAAACTTACGCTTAAAAACTGTGATTTTTAATGTCATTAGATATTATTTTAGAGGTGAAAATTGTTCTTTTTTTAAAGATTTACTTAAATAGATAATAGTACTTTTATTTAGTTTTGTCAAAAAATAGTTTAAGGTTTATTTTAAATATTTGCATTTTTTGAAAAATACGCTATATTATATGTAGATAAATATTTGGCCCTATCGTCTAACGGTTAGGACATCGCCTTTTCAAGGCGGTAATCAGAGTTCGATTCTCTGTAGGGTCACAAAGCGTCAAGAAAATCTAAACTGCTTTAGATTTTTAGCTTTGTGAAAGCGCAGGGATGTTTTTCTCTGCCACACAGAGGAAAAATCCCGAGCTGGGGTCACGAGTACTTATGTCCGTACAATATGCGAAGCATATAAGCAGACTTAGTAACTTGTGACCACACAAAACTTAATAACAACAGGAAGTACTTCAAAATGAATAATATTACGTTACAAAATTTATCTTACATAGCCCAAATTATCTCTGCGCTATCTATTTTATTTGTCGTCTGGCAAATAAAAATTTCATTAAAAGATATTAGAATCAGATCAAGTAGAGAAGCTGGTCTTTTATCTATGCAACAAGCAGAAAAATTTGCAAACGAAATATTACCCGAAATAGCTGAGATCGAGAATCAATTTAAATTAAAAAATATTATTTTAGAAGAAAAAAAATATTTTTTGCGCTCTGAAGTGTTAAAAGAATTAAAAACATCTGAAAATTTAAAATCTGTATCAAATACACTAAAAGAAGATAATAAATTGTACATACGCATCCAGAGACTGCTGAATAGAATGGAAGCTTTATCTATGATTTTTATAAGTGGTATAGGCGATGAATCTTCGGTCTTTTTATCATTATCAAAGCCGTTTTGTTCTGTTGTTGAAAAATTTTATTTCATGATAGGTCTTAGAAGATATGACGAGGAAACTAATAAATCATATGATAATATCATAAAATTATATACAATTTGGAGTAACCGTAGAACAAAAAACAAGTTAAATTTAAATATTAAACAATTGATTTCTGATGCAAAAAAAATTGAAGATAACACCATTACACCGATTGGATTATAGATACAATCTGATTAAAAATCACCCATTCGGGGTGTTTTTTAATTTATTTTTTACTGCATTACTAGTATTGGAACGTTGCTCGCGATATACTATATACATGAAAAAATACATACCACATGGTCTCTTGGGATTATATGCATTACTCGTTATTTGGTCAGGGATCAAGCCATTTGATGTTGCTGTCTGGAAAGTCGAAGCACTCACCTCTTTTGCACCAGTACTTATTCTTATTATTTTATACATAAAAAAGATTCGACTCAGTCCCCTAGCCTACATCATGATGGGAGTATTTCCGATGATGCATATCATCGGCGCGCACTATACATTTGCAAACGTACCATTTGATTGGTTCAATCACCTTTTTGGTTTCGAACGTAACATGTACGATCGTGTTGCACATGCAAGTGTTGGATTCTACGCATTCGGTATTATTGAAATGATTATGATTGTGAAATCCGCGCGAAGCCGTGCACTCGCAATCTCGTATGCACTTTTTGCAATTATTTCACTCGCTGCTGTATATGAACTCTTTGAATGGTGGTATGCGGTCAGTAGCGATCCAACAGCAGGCATTGCTGTTCTCGGAGCTCAGGGAGATATCTGGGATGCGCAAAAAGATATGCTCATGGATACACTCGGCGCAGTATTTGCGATTGTGGTATATATGATTTTTGGAAGAAAAGAATAAAAAAGGAGCTATCGCAATGATAACTCCTTTTTTGAATCTTATTGGGAGTATGTTACTATATGAATATTGCGCGGTTAGCTGTCTTGGTAGACGTGTCATTGGTGTAAAAAGAGGTAAGGTAAAATTGAAAAACAATACTTGCGCGGTTAGCTCAGTTGGTAGAGCGCGTCATTGACGTTGACGATGTCAGAGGTTCGAATCCTCTATCGCGCACAAATTCAAAACCCGAGAGGGTTTTTTAATTTGTGCGCGATAAGAAAAGTGCCTGCGCACTTTTCGTGAGGATTCGAAAGGAGTTTCTTTATTGAGCGAAGCGAAATAGAAACTCACCAGCGACCGTCAGTCGAGAATCCTCTATTGAACTGCTTCACTTTTGTAGAGGATTCGAAAAGCTTTTTGTTATATACGAGAAATTTATTTCGAGTATATCAAAAAGGTATACTGTTCCTGTAAGGAAAGAATCCTCTATCGTGCACAGTAATTCACACTTGTGAATATCATAAAGTTGACAATATTTTTTAATTTTTATACAATCCAGGTAAGGTATTGTACTTTGCAAGAAAATAAAACAATGATTCCCGTTACTGCAGTATTGGGAAAAGGATAAATTGATGCTATTTATAGTTATCAAGGTTGTAGGACTTCTACTAAAGATCAATGTTGTGGCGATACCACCTTAAAAGAATTACAAAATTGATCAATGGAGCATCCTGAGTAGTCATTACATGACGAATAAGCGAGATGAGTACTAATCATTTTAAAGTGAGAAAAGCTGTTCTCGTAATCCTAAAGCAAAGTATTTTTTTAAAAAAGGGCATAGTTTACTATGCTTTTTTATTTCCTTATTTATACAACTCACCAGCGACAGTAAGTCGAGAATCCTCTATCGCGCACTAGAATAGTACTTTAAAAAAGATTAGTGATCTTAGTTGGTCATAGATATGAGTATAGTCAATTAAGACCACTAATCTATCATATAATGGAAACGAAACAAGTACCTAAAAAAAATGATCATCTTATTGATGATGACGCACAAGTACATCTAACACAAGCGTTCCTTCTACATCTCAACGAAGAAGACATCGAAGAAATAAAAAACATAATTTTCGCAAAAGAGATAGAAAAGTACAGGGGTCTTAAACTTACTATAGTTGAATAAATTTCTCCCTGAATTCGTACAAAAATACCTTAATCATCTTGAGGTATTTTTTATATTGTCATGTGTCGTGAAATAAGAATCTTACACAAAAATTAATTTTACCAACAAAAGAATCCCCTATCGTACAAAAAAACCACTTCTAGGAGAAATGGTTTTTTATTTTTAAATTACTGTGGACGCTCCCTCTGCAAACAAGAAAGTTGCCATGTATTTTTCATTATGATCAAAAGACAGCCGAGTAAAAGGCAATTTCAACTTCTTTTCAAAAATAGAACTTGCTAAATTTCTTATTTCATCTCTCCCTGAATCATAAAAGAATCCATTGGAATTAAACTCAGAATCAGTAATATTAAAAGTGAGTGGCTCAAAGTTAAACAAGAAAGAACCCGCTACTGGAATCGAAGTTTTTACAGGCCAGTGAAAAAGTTCAAGAACGAGCTCCAGGATAGTCGAGTACTGCGGTGTTCTTAATGATAAAAATTCTTTTTCTCTTGCAGTGCACTGAATCAGGAGATTTTTTTCTATTTGTGCAAATACTTTTTTTCGAGAAATGCTTCTTTCATTTTGGATTTTTTCTATTTCTTCATTTTTTGAAACAAGTTCTTGCATAAATTCTTTGCAGCTGTTAAAGATGGTATTTTCGGTCATGATTTTAGATTTTTATGTTAAAAATATTTTCCTAACTATACCCTTTTAGAAATGAAATGTCAATAATTTCCTTTATTCACACAAAAACTGGTTCAGGTTCAATGTGAACACCGAACTTCTCAAACACTTCTTTTTGAATATACTCCACGAGCTCAGTAAGCTCTTTTTTTGTTGCTCCACCATTGTTCACAAGCACGAGTGCGTTTTTATCATATACAGAAAGATTCCCAAAAACTCTCCCCTTCAAACCAAGCGTATCGATAAGCCAACCAGCACCGATTTTAGACTTACCATCACCGACATCATGTATCACAGCTTTTGGATACGCTTCTTTAATTTTTTCTGCAACACTTGTTTCTACAATTGGATTTTTAAAAAATGAACCACAAGAAGCAACATCTCTTGGATCAGGTAATTTCGCCCATCGTATTTCTGTAATTGCATTTCTGATATCCATAAGTGTTGGATTTTGTATTTGTTTCTTTTCAAAATATTCTTTCACACCGGGATAGTTTGGAATCTCTGGTTTTTCGTCGCCCAATTTTTTAAGTTTAAATGTCACCGCTAAAATAATATAGCGGTTTTTTTGTTTCTTAAAGAGAGAATCACGATATGAAAAATCACAGTCACTTTTTTGCAGTACGACTTCAGTATTTTCTTGTGTGTCATAACACGCAACTTGCACAATAGTCGTTGCAACTTCTACTCCATAGGCGCCGACATTTTGTACTGGTGTCCCACCTACACTTCCGGGGATAGCAGAGAGCATTTCAAGACCAGAAAAATTATGTTCAACACAGTACAGAACAAAATCATCCCACACAACTCCAGCACTCACATTAAGCACAACAGATTCAGTATCTTCAGACTCGGTCCAGATACCTGTATTTACTATTCTTATTACCACGGCATCTAGAATACCGTCATCAGGAAAGATGACGTTTGAACCACCACCGAGAACGATGTATGGGAGGTTACGCGCGCGAGCGTAAACGAGCGCGCTTGGAATATCCTTAGAATTATCTACAGTAATGAGATACGCCACAGTACCACCCATATTAAATGTCGTGTGGCCTTTGATATCAACATGTTCCTCTATAAGCATATTGCAAGTATAGCATATATGCTATATACTCTACAAATGAAAACTACAAAAATAGCGAGCCCAAAAACAGACCAGCGCAAAATCGGCTCTTTTATTAAAAGACTTCGTACAGAAGAAGGCTTTACACAGGCGGATTTTGCAGAGGCTCTGGGCACCACTCAGAGTGCTATCGCCCGCATGGAAACAGGTAACCAAAACATGACTCTTGAACAACTAGAAAAAATAGGAAGTATCCTCGAGCGAAATGTGATTTCCCTTTCCGAAACAACCGACCTCAAAATAACCGGCGGACAAAAGCTCAAAGGAAGTATAACAACAAATACTTCAAAAAATGGTGCGATCAACATGCTCGTTGCAACGCTCGTCAATACGGGTAAAACCACACTCCACAATGTACCAAAAGTTCAAGAAGTATTTCGCTATATAGAACTCCTCGAGAGTATAGGCGTCACTATTGTATGGAAAAGTGACAGCACTCTCGAAGTAACTGTTCCTAAAAAATTGAGTATTGAAAAAATTGATGCAGTTGTCGCAAATAAAATCCGCTCATTTACATTTCTTGGTGGATTGATTCATCACTCAGCTCACTTTTCATTCCCCCACTCTGGTGGATGTAAAATGGGTGCACGCACCATTGCATCACATAAATTTGGTTTAGAAAAATTCGGAGTCTCTATCACAACAAAAGATGCTGAGTATATTATCACTCATAAAAAATTACGACCAGCCGAAATTGTCATGTATGAATCTTCTGACACAGGAGCAATCACGCTCCTCATTGCTGCAGCTCGTATTACTGGCACCACAGTCATTAAATTTGCTCCACCAAATTACCAAGTCCAAGATGTCTGCCACCTTCTCCAAAATATGGGGATTCAAATAGACGGTATCGGTACGACGACACTCACGGTGCATGGAAAAGAAACGATTAGTGGAAATTTTACAGGATATGTCAGTGAAGACCCAATCGAGAGTATGTTCTTTATAGCAGCAGCAATCGTCACAGATTCAACTCTCACTGTAGAGCGTGTGCCAATAGAATTTATCGAACTTGAAATGGAAAAACTCTTACAAATGGGACTTAAATTTAAAATTTCAGAACCATATCTCGGGAACAATGGTTTTATCAAACTCGTCGACATAACTATCATGCCTTCAAAACTCACATCAGTATCAGAGAAAATCCACACGCAACCATTTCCAGGAATTCAAAACGATAACCTCCCCTTCTTTGTGCCTATTTGTTTAAAAGCGGAAGGTAAAACGCTTATTCACGACTGGACTTGGGAAAACAGAGCCATCTATTTTATGGAACTCAATCACCTAGGCGCAGGACTCACACTTCTCGACCCACATCGCGTACTCATCGATGGCCCACAAAAACTCAAAGGTGCGCAGATCATCTGTCCACCAGCGCTTCGTCCATCTGCATCCATCCTCATCGCAATGCTCGGGGCAGAAGGTGTTTCAACGCTCCGCAATGTCTACTCGATCACTCGAGGATACGAAGATGTCGCAGAACGCCTCAATAGTATCGGTGCAAAAATAGAAGTATTGAAAGGAATCTAGTATGAGAATCTTATCTATCGAATCATCATGCGACGATACATCCATCGCATTCATAGAAGTAAATGAAGTGACACAAGTTGTGACGATACTTTCACACATCACGTCTTCACAAGCAGACCTACACACACAGTACGGTGGAGTATTTCCAATGATCGCAAAGCGTGAGCATGCAAAAAATATTGTCCCGCTTTTAAAACAAGTGTTAATTGAAAGTAATGGATACACAGAAACACCACAAAGTATTAATGAAAAATTGATCACCGATATTCCAATGATCGACGTTGGTATGGCGCAAGACCTCTGTAACTTTTTGCAAAATACTGAAATACCAAAAATAGACTACATCTGCGTTACGTACGGACCAGGACTTGAAATGTCACTCTGGGTTGGGGTCAATTTCGCGACGGCACTTTCAAACGTATGGAATCTTCCACTCATTCCCGTCAATCACATGGAAGGTCATATTTACTCTATTTCAGCGAATGGACAAAAAGAATTCCCCCTACACCAATTCACCTATCCATATCTCTCGCTTCTCATCTCTGGAGGTCATACACAGCTTGTTTTGGCACCAAATAAAGACGAATACAAGATCATTGGAAATACCAAAGACGATGCAGTTGGTGAGGCTTTTGATAAAGTCGCTCGTATGATTGACCTTCCTTACCCAGGAGGTCCAGCTATTTCAAAAATTGCGAAAATTGCTCGCGAACAAGGACTCACTTCTTGGGTCACCCTTCCCCGCCCAATGATGCATAGCAATGATATGGACTTTTCTTTCTCTGGGATCAAAACAGCAGTTATGTACGCACTAGAAAAAAAGGTGGCAGAAAGTGGACCACTTACTGAACAAGATAAAATGGTACTCGCCATGGAATTTGAAAATGCCGTCACCGAAGTGATTGTAAAAAAATTATTTAAAGCAGTTGACGAATACCAAATAGAAGAAATCTCTGTCGCTGGTGGAGTGGCTGCAAATACATACATTCAAGAACAAATAAAAAAACATATTGAAAAAGAGGGATATGGTGTTCGTGTGTTTTTCCCTGACCGAAGTGTCACTGGAGATAATGCGCTCATGATCGCTCTTGTTGGGTATAAAAATATCAAAGAAATAATTTCGGGAAATAAAAAAAGCCCCGTCAGCATAAAAGCAAACGGGAACTTGGCTTTGTCGTTGGGTGACAAATAATTTTAAGCCACTAATTGTGGTAATTTTGTGAATTTAAACTGCACTTCTTCGGCCGTATGGATAAACAGGCTCTTAAACATCTCACTCATGCAGACATGAGTATCGCCCGACAGAATATCCATTATAGGAACCCAAATAAAGTCGTAAAGAGCTGCGCCGGTTCTTTGGGAATGAAGTAATGAATGGATCATTCCTTTATTTTTAATTTCCAGAATATAGGCAGTAACCCATTTCTCCCCTTTTCCATCCACATGATGAAATTTTACAGGCTTCGGATTTAAATAAAAATTCTCCTTCAATACTCTTTTAGAAAATTTTTCTTCTGGAAAGTAATTATCTAAAATATGTTGAAGTCTCTCTTGTTCTGAGTTAAATGATTTAGAGCAAGAAAATGGGTCCATTTGACCAAGCATTTTATGTTGGGATTTGGATTTTAGTAATAAAGTTTCATTACCACATAAGACAATCAGTGAAAAAGTATTTTTTGTCATGTTCTTTGGTTTTTGTTTTGGAAAAAAATTATTTATCGTGGGCTGGTTTAATATTGTCCGGCCGAGTAATGTAAACTGAAATGGTGGTCCGTGTGGCATAGGAATATTTTTAAGGGTTTAAATTAAATTCCTCATAAATATAGTACAAATGAATATTTAACACAAGCCCCCAACATCTGTCCTTTATTGAAATTTCTGCTATAATTTACCCAATATGGAAGAGACCAAAAAACACAAAGATATTCCCGAAAAATTCCTCAGTCCATATAACCCAACCGAGACTGAGAAGCGAATAAACGCCCTCTGGGAAGAGAGCGGTTTTTATAATCCTGATGTCTGTATAGAGCGTGGAGTCACAAAATCTGATGCACAACCTTTTACTATTATTATGCCACCACCAAATGTGACTGGAGTTCTTCATATGGGTCATGCTCTCATGATTACACTCGAAGATATCATGATTCGCTACAAACGCATGCAAGGCTTTCGAACACTCTGGCTCCCTGGTACAGACCATGCTGCTATTGCAACACAATCAAAAGTAGAAAAAGAAATTCAAAAGAAAGAAGGAAAATCTCGCCATGACCTCGGGCGAGAAGAATTACTGAATCGCATCAATCTCTTTGCAAAAGAAAGTCATGACACAATTGTCTCTCAAATAAAAATAATGGGGGCTTCTTGCGACTGGTCACGTGAAGCATTTACACTTGATGAAAAAAGAAACCACTCTGTGAACACCATGTTCAAAAAAATGTACGATGACGGACTTATCTATCGCGGACACCGCATCGTCAACTGGGATCCAAAAGGTCAAACGACTATTGCTGATGATGAAATTGTGTACGAGGAACGCAAAGCAAAAATGTATACGTTCAAATACAGTAAAGACTTCCCTATTTCCATCTCAACAACACGTCCTGAAACAAAAGTAGGAGACGTGGCAGTTGCAGTACACCCAGAAGACCCTCGCTACAGTGAATACGTTGGTAAAACATACGAAATCGCAGATTTTTGCGGAGTACCACTTTCTATTACTATTATCGCTGACACAGCCGTAGAAAAAGATTTTGGAACAGGTGCACTTGGAGTCACACCAGCACACTCTATGACTGACTGGGAAATAGCAGACAGACACAATCTCTCTCGCCCACAAGTCATCAATGAATACGCAAAAATGATGATCGGTGACGAACGTCTCATAGGAAAGAAAACAACCGACGCAAAAGAAACAATCGTAGAATGGCTTCGAAGTGAGGGACTCTTGGAAAATGAAATTGAAATATCCCAAAATGTCAGTACCGCCGAGCGAACTGGTGGTATCGTAGAACCACTTCCAAAACTCCAGTGGTTTATCGATGTCAATAAGAAATTTACACTTCCCCACTCAACGATACAAGGCATCCCCAACGGTGCTGAGACAACACTCAAAGAAATCATGCGAAAATCTGTTGAAGGAAATCAGATCACAGTCATACCTGACTATTTTTCAAAAACATATTTCAATTGGATAGACAATCTGCGTGACTGGTGTATCAGTAGACAAATCTGGTACGGACACCGTGTCCCAGTGTGGTACAGAGACACTGGGACCTATTGCGGTACTACAAAACCAGAGGGTGACGGATGGATCCAAGACGAAGACACACTCGACACATGGTTCTCTTCTGGTATGTGGACTTTTTCTACACTCGGCTGGCCAGAAAAAACAGAAGATCTTAAGATATATCATCCGACAAATGTACTGGAAACAGGATACGAAATCATTTTCTTTTGGGTTGCCCGCATGATCATGATGTCAGGATACGCACTCGGTGAAGTTCCTTTTGATACAGTCTATTTCCACGGAACAGTTCGAGATGGACAAGGAAGAAAAATGTCAAAATCACTCGGAAATGGTATTGACCCTCTCGAAGTCGCCGAGAAATTTGGAGCAGATGCAGGACGTATGGCACTTATCATAGGAACAGCTCCAGGAACAGATAGTAAGATCGATGAAAATAAAATCAAAGGATACAAAAATTTTGCAAATAAGATCTGGAATATCACACGATTTACCCTCAGTAGTATTCCTGATGATTTTGATACCAAAAACCCAGCAACACATATCACGAGTGAAGTAGACGAAGTCTACATTCAAGAACTCAATACTCTGATTCAAGAAATAACTAAGGAGATGAACGACTACAAATTCCACATTGTGTCAGAAAAAATCTACAACTACATCTGGCATACATTTGCTGATAAGATAGTTGAAGATGTGAAGACACGCTTGCAAGGTACCGATGAAAAAGACATTCTCTCTGCGCAATACACCACATACTATATTCTTGAAAACTGCTTAAAATTATTACATCCATTCATGCCTTTTGTTACAGAAGAAATCTGGGGACTACTACCGAATACCGAAAGTAAGAACTTACTCATGGTAACCGAGTGGCCAAAAAATGGATAAATCACTTTTAGGAAATACAAGTCTCTTTGACTCAATCAGTACGTTTGTGAAAGCATTTTTCGTCGGGACTATTCCCTCTCTTATTTGGCTTATGTTTTGGCTTGGTGAAGACAGAGAGAAACCTGAACCACGCAAACTTATTCTCGTTACATTTATTGCCGGAATGCTTGGAGTAATACTCGTACTTCCACTTCAAAAAATGGCAGGGGGTCTCATTATTCCTCAAAACATACTCGTTATTGTTTGGGCATTCATTGAAGAAGCAATGAAACTGGCGCTTGTACTTCTTATTATTCGACCAACACTTGAAATCAACCAACCAGTAGACTATGCAATCTACCTCATCGTTGCAGGGCTCGGTTTTGCAGCACTAGAAAACACACTCTATATACTCAAGCCACTACTTCTTCGAGATGGAACAGTTATTTTCCTCACAGGAAATCTGAGGTTTATGGGCTCAACACTCCTGCATGCTACAGCATCAAGTCTTGTAGGAATTGTTATTGGTCTCGCCTTCTTTCAAAATCGTACAGTCAAGTATATGAGCACGCTCTTTGGTTTAGGTATCGCAACTTTGTTGCATAGTACCTTTAATTTTTTTATAATGAAGGGAGAAGGAAAAACCACATTACAAATTTTTATTTTCCTATGGGTTATTACTACTATTGTCATTCTTTTGTTTGAAAAGCTTAGACGTATGGGTGGTGAATATGAACCAATAGAAGAAGAGTATTCATAAATATGCAACAAAAGAGATCATTGTTCCAAAAAATAAAGAGAGTGTTTCATCTTGAAGATGAATTTCTTGATGATGAGGAAGACGAAATAGAAGAACTCCAAATAAAAACTCCCGCATATTTAAAAAAAATTCAAATCGAAGAGGATGAAGACCGAGATGATTGGAGACAAGAAGAAGATGTGTGTGGTGAACTTGCTGTCGATGTGTATGATCATGTTGACTGTATCATGATTCAATCAATGGTCGCAGGTGTTAAACCAGAAAGTCTCGAGATCACCATCGGTCGAGATATTGTGATCATTAAAGGGAAAAGAGATGACACACGAAAGATAAATGATGATAAATTTTTTACAAAAGAACTCTATTGGGGGTCATTCGCACGAACTATTATCCTTTCTCAAGAAATTGACCCAGACCTCGCCGAAGCTTCAGAGAAATTTGGACTCTTAACTCTCAAGCTTCCAAAAATAGATCGAGATAAGCGTTCAACGATTAAAGTGAAATCTATTTAGTTAGTAGATAGTAGAAAGTAGAAAAAACAGCAGGACACCAAAGGTGTCCTGCTGTTTTAAGATTCATAATTTAGCATTATTTTCTGGTGCTTGGGCGTAGGCTCGGCCACTACGTCGCCAGGTGGTTTTCGATTACGTCGGACAAAGTCCTCCTCATAAC
This sequence comes from uncultured Candidatus Saccharibacteria bacterium, assembly GCA_964626965.1. Lineage (GTDB taxonomy): Bacteria > Patescibacteriota > Minisyncoccia > Phycocordibacterales > UBA9973 > CAZEPT01. The sequence continues at coordinate 57,129 of CAZVHB010000005.1, forward strand.
GAAAACCCTTTCGAGCCTGGTCGTAAGTAAAACTGTTTACTTACTCCCCAAACACAAAATAAAAAACCTTATTCAGGCTTTTATTTTTGTGCTTGAGGGCAGGCTCGAACTGAGCCTCATCCTTCTTACAGAAGCTGTACACCTTTTGGATAGTTTATTTCGAAGACTCATAAACATATCTCAAAAGGTCTTGCGAAAGCTCCAAGTATTCGCTTTCTCACCTCTTCACGGGAGACGCTCCCCTGAAGAGGGATTGGTTCTTATTAAATTAAGGGTTTTTCTACTTGTGCTTGGGGGCAGGCTCGAACTGCCGACATCTCCCTCTTCAGGGGAGCGCTCTACCAACTGAGCTACCCAAGCATGTCATTATCTTTTATTTTTTTTACGTTACTTGTCTTCAGCGTGCTTGTCCACCAAGTCAGCTATCTAAGCATACGTACAATTAAAAATTTCTAATTTCTAATTTCTAATTTTTTAAAATTATTTAAGCGTCTTTAATATCTCATTAAACTTCTCCATATTTACTGATGTGTCTACTTGTGCACCATCTTGTATTTGAGCACTCACGTTAAACATATTTTGATATGTACCAATAAGACCAGAAAGCATTGGCTTAAGAAACACATATCCACCCCAGACAAAAGCAATCATAATAAAAAGATAGCCTGCTCTCATCCAATTTTGGATATTCTGAGCCCGAAGAAGTTTTTTAAGGATAGTATTATTCTCTTGATCTATTGCTAATATTTCCTTTAACTCTTCTGGGTTCATATGGACATAATACCAAAAAAAAGAGAAAAATACAATGACTCATGTTGAATCTTTTTTTGACAAACCCCTATTATTTATGTATATTTAAAAAAAATTAAAATATGAAAAATTTATTCTTAAAAGAATTCTGGATGGGTGTCTGGTTTTACGCTTGTTTCCTCAAAAGTTGCATACCGATTAGGAAACAGTTACGTATCATCAAAAAGAAGAATTTACCTGAGAAACTAGAAATAGAAACTATCCAAAAACTTTTCAGGGGTTGGATGAATAATTTCTGGTTAGAAATGGGTATAAAGGTACATCATATTGGACTTGAGAAGATACCTACTGATAACAAGTGCGTGATCATAAGTAATCACCTGTCTTTTCTTGATATACCATCCCTGACTCCTTTTGTTCCGGCAAATAAGTCAATCGCAAAAATAGAGCCAAGCAGGTATCCAATATTTGGAACAATTTGGACTTCGTTATCAGTTCTAGTTAACTTAAAAGATAAGGAAAGTCGGAACACTGCTTTTAAAAAAATGTACTCACTACTTGATGATGGTATAATTCCCCTCTTCTACCCAGAAGAGGCACGAAACACAACAGACGAACCATTACTTCCCTTTCAACCAGGAGCATTTGTAGTAAGTAACAGAAGAAAAGTACCTATCGTACCTATTGTTATCATAGGAGCAAATCACATACTGAAGCCAGGATGCAGTTTCACCCCAGGAAGGATTCTTGTAGAGGTTCTTGAACCAATGGAGAAAAAAGAGGATGAAGACCTTGAAAGATTCATACATAGAGTGAGAACTACAATGCTCGAAGTTATCAAAAAGCATGGAAATTAATAAGTAAAAAGACCTTCTGGTCTTTTTTTTGTGTGGTCACAAGTTACTAAGTATAATCTATCACTACGTTCAGATTCTACGTAAGTACTCGCGACCCCAGCTCGTGGTTTTTTCTTGTAGTGCAAGAAAAAACATCACTCCGCCCGGCACACACTAAAAATCCCCAGCAGTGGGGATTTTCTTTACGCGTGTGCCCCCACCCCGAATCGAACGAGGATCAATTCCTTAGGACGGAACGGTTCTATCCATTAAACTATGGGGGCAAGTAAAAACACGAGATATCTCGTGTTTTTACTATACCTATTTTATCAAAAAATTGTAAGTCTTAGTCTGTAATACCCAAAAGTTCATTTACCTTTGTTTTATCAAAACCAACGATAGCATCCGTACCAATAAGGATCACAGGAACTCCGAGCTGACCCGTCATCTCTACCATCTCGGCTCTCTTCTCCATGTTTTCTGCAACGTTATAGTCAGTGTACTTTACTCCTTTTTCATCAAAATAATCTTTTGCCATGTGACAAAAGTGGCAACTTGGTGTACTAAAAATGGTGACTTCTTTCATATATGTATATTATTTATTCTAATATCTTTATTATACACTACTTGTCAATTTTAAAAAAACTAACTACTCTATCCCAAAAACGAGTTGGTTTTTTGTCAGTTGATCCTACCTCCTTCTCCGCCGTTAGCACAATAACTTTCTCTCCAGGCTTAACAACATTGAACTTTTCTCGCAAAATAGTCTCTCTACCGATACCTTCATTAATACTCCTGTTTTTGTCATTAATATACTCTTTCTGCTGTGTGAGTGTCTTTTTTTCTCTCTCCAATGCACCAACTTTTTTCCAAACTTTTTCTCGCTTCAAAAAAAGAGACACTGAATTATATAAAAGCAAAATAACAATGACAGAGAAAATACCAAGCCAAATCTTTGAAGTCATTATTGTATGGATGAAGTTTTTATTTTTTGCCATATATGCTAGTATATCATTATGTTATTTAATCCAAAAAACCAAAAAGTTGTAAAGAGAGTCTGGGGTGTCATCTGTTTTATCACAATCATCAGTATGATTTTTTTCTACGTTGCCGGTGTTTTTGTTCAAAACTAGTCTTTTGACTTCATCATCTTCAAAAAAACATCTTGGGGGATATTGATCTTCCCTCTTTCTTTCATTTTTTTCTTCCCTTTCTTTTGATTATCAAGGAGTTTCATCTTCCGAGTGTAATCACCTCCGTACAAACCACTCGTCACATCTTTTCGAAATGCCTGAATAGTTCGTGAAGACAATATTTTCCCAGATACATACCCTTGCACCTTGGTGGTAAATTGCTGTCTCGGTAAAAGTCCGTGTAATTTCTCAACAGCAGTTTCTGCCTCTTCAAATGCACGTTTTCGTGATATCACTCGAGAAAATGCTGGGACAATTTCATCCGCGACAAAGATATCGAGACGCGTCACGTCAGCGAGGCGCATTTCTTTTATTTCATATGAAATAGATGCATAGCCAGATGTAGCACTCTTGAGCTGATCGAACAGATCCCGCATGAGTTCACGAAGTGGCATCATGAGATATATCTTTGAACGGTTATCTCCAAAATTTTCTATGTCACCCGTCTCAGCTTCGTGTTCATAGAGCATCGGCATGAGGGTTGAAATATATTCGCTCGGTACAATAATATGTGCAGTTACCCATGGTTCATACACCTTTTCAAAGAGTCCATCGTTTGGAAACATGTGTGGTGAATAGACGGTGATTTTTTCGTGTTTTTTATTTTCTATCACATACGTAATAGATGGTGTGGTAATGATAATTGCCAAAGAAAATTCACGTTTGATACGTTCAGTAATAATCTCCAAGTGAAGCATTCCGAGAAAACCACAACGAAATCCGCGACCAAGTGCACCAGAAGTTTCTTCTTCAAAAGAAAAAGCAGCATCAGAGAGACGAAGTCGTAGAAGCGCCCCACGCAGGTGAATAAAATCATCTTGATCTTCTGGATAGAGCGACGCCCAGACAACAGGTGCTGGTTGCATATATCCATCGAGAGGAACACACTGTTTCTTCAGGAGTGTTACCGTGTCTCCAACAGAGGCAATACCAGGACGTTTGATACCGGTCACAATGTATCCAATAGCCCCTTCACTGAGTGTAGGTGCAGAAGTCTCCATAGGAGCAAAGTATCCGACGTCGAGCGCGATAAACTGCTCTTTTGGGGCAAATAAATAGAGATAGTCGCCTTTTGACACACTACCCTGTAGGATACGCACATAGAGAATCACACCACGATGTTCATCGTATTTAAAATCGAATACAAGTGCCTGAAGTGGTGCATCGTCGTGTGATGTTTTTGGTTCTGGGATACGTTCAATAATAGCCTCCAAAAGCAATTGAACATTTTCACCAGTCTTTCCCGACACAGCAAGTATTGTGTCTGGATCAATATCAAGAAGACTCGCAACCTCGAGAGACACTTCGTCCACTTTTGCAAGCGGTGAATCGATCTTTGAAAGTACAGGAATAATCACGAGCCCGAGTTCTTTCGCCATATCAAGCGTGGTGAGCGTCTGTGCTTGGACTCCTTGTGTCGCATCAACCAAGAGTACTGTCCCCTCAACCGCTTGTAGCGCGCGAGAAACTTCATAGGAGAAGTCTATGTGCCCTGGAGTATCAATAAGGTTGAGCGTGTATTTTTGCCCTTTATACGGCATCTCCATCTTGACTGGTTGCATCTTGATCGTAATACCGCGCTCTCGTTCGAGCTCCATACTATCGAGCACTTGATTCATCATTTTTCTTTTTTCAATAGTTGCGGTAATTTCAAGCATACGATCAGCAAGAGTGGACTTTCCGTGGTCAATATGTGCAATGATAGTAAAGTTTCGTATATTCATAATATTATTTAAGATTCTGTGTATCTTCTAAGATAACAGTATGAGTTGAGAAAAAGGATTTTACTCGTGTACCAATAAATACAGCATGTTCATTTTTAATAACAACCAAATAGATGAACCAAAGAATGATCGCTAGAATTCCAGACAACCCCGCTTGAAGTAATATTCCAAAAACTGTCTTCATTGCGCCAAATCCCTCAAAGAGAGTTAAAAATAGTTTACTCAATACTCCAAGCACACATGCGTGTCCGATACTTATGAACATATTCTTCATAAAAATAGGAATGATTGGGTGAGCATGCTCTTTTTGGTAATGGAAAAGAAACAGAAATGCAGTGATAATAGCACCGATTGTGTATGCAAAGGCAACGAGGATAATTTCTGTATTATCTGAAGTAAACAGACGCAATACTTGAGCCATGCCCATACTTAATGTATTCTTAGGAGAAAATACAATACTCAAGAGTAGGAGACACGTAATACCGAATCCGATGAATGATATAAGAAGTGGTTTTTTTGTATTCCCCTGGGCATAGTAGATTCTAATAAAGAGGTTATTGACTCCTTGGAACAAAACACTCAAAAGAAGTACGAACACGAGAGCTGAAGTCATTGTTGTATCTTGCCATGAAAATAAATTTGTTCCGAGAATAACTCGAACAATGTGCGCACGAAATATAATAAAGAGCACAATGAGCGCAACAGACCAGAATGTAATTTTCTCGAGTGTTTTTTCAACAAGCGGAAATGCTGATTCTTTTTTCTCTCGATATAAATTTACAAAATATGGAAATGAAGCAGTCGCAAACGGCATTCCGATGAGTGCTAGTGGAACAAGTGCGATGTTAAAAGCAAAAGAAACGAGCGAGATACTTCCTGCTGCATACCGTGAAGCAATGGAAGTAATTACAATCATAAGTAAGCTTGAGAGTGACAGGGTGAATGTCCGAGGTATTGATACAAGAAAAATATCTTTCACCACTTTAAATTTTTTCACTTGGATAAACGTGAGTGTGTAATCTGAAGAGAAATAAGCCACGAGCTGTGTGATCAGATGAAAGAGTCCGCCGAGTACGACACCAAAACCAAGTCCAAGGATGCCAAAATGTTTGTAGAAAAATACAATACCAATAATGATACCGAAGTTATACACCACAGGTGCAGTTGCATACGCAAAAAATCTTTTATGATACTGATTAATACTCCCAATGAAGTTTGAAATACCGAGCATAATCGGAGAGAGAAGCATAATACGAGAGAGAAATATAAGTTTGTCATTTTGTTCTGCTGTAAATCCTGGTGCAATCAAATGAGAGATGAAAGGCATGAATAAAAATACAATAATACAAGCGCAGAAAATACACATAACAAAAAAAGAAAAAAGTGTATTTACTCGTTCAATAGATTCCTCTTCTTCTGTGCTTTTTGACAAAAGTGGTATAAGAACTGTCGCGGAAACAAGAGTTGAGAGTACGACATAGAGAAAGTCAGGGACTCGAAATGCAGCCAAGTACACGTCGAGCATTGGTCCCGGACCGATAAACCTTGCAAATAAGTGGTCACGCACGACGCCTAAGATCTGAGAGAGGAAGGTAAAGATTGAGATAATAAAAGCCGCCTCAGCAACTGAGGTGTACTTTTTCTGAATAACACCAACTATCTTTGATACCATTATCCTTTGATAGTAGCATATTTTATGGGTTTAAAAAAGTGAGCATTATTGATCAATGCAAGAAATAACACAAGGGTAATTTTGATTTTCTTTATGGCCAAGCCGTATTGTTGCATATCTCTTTTTTAAAGAGTGACCAAGCCATCTATCATCAACTAAAACAGGTTGATTCTTTTCACGAAACAATAATGACACTCCTAAAAAATGTATAAAGTTCTCAGGTGAAGTAATAGTCATACCAAGAAAATGGTATGACTCATTTGTTTTTATGAGCCAGCCTTTGATAGAATATTTGAGTTCATTACTTTTTTCTAAAAAATTGATCTTCCTCTGTAAATCTTTTTCAATAGACTCGGACTGATCAATACAAAAATCAAGGAATAATAAAGATTGTATTCCTGTTTCCGTCATAACAATACTGGAAAGTCCTACTAAAAAACTTTTACTTTCGTATTCTAAAATTTTTTCTCCTATAGCATCTAGATTTTCAACAGAAATCCATTCGTATGAAAAATCTCCCTTCTTATCAATAAAAGGATTCAAATTTGTTTTATAGAGGCGTAGTAAAAAGTGAGTTACAGATGGATTTAGTTGTGAAATTTTCTCAAGTAATTTATAGCTCTCCATATAAACATTACACTACAATACTAATAATTTTCCCCGGAATATAAATGAATTTTTTGATCGGACCAGTAATGTATTTTTGTACATTTTCGTTTTGAGAAACAAGAGCCTCAACTGTTTTCTGATCTGCGTCTACTGTGAGTGTTACTTCCCCACGAACTTTTCCATTCACCTGAACACCGAGCGTAATTTCTGTATCGACAATAAGTTTTGGATTATACTTTGGCCAAGCTGAAAGATGAATAGAATTCTTTTCTCCATATGATTGCCAGAGTGCTTCGGTCATATGAGACGCGAATGGTGCAAGAATTTGCAAGAAGAGTTTGAAATCTTTCACATCAATACTATCTTGCTTTTCTATTTCATTTAAACAAATCATCATCGCAGATACAGCAGTGTTGAAATTAAAAGATTCAATATCTTCAGTTACTTTTTTTATTGTCTTATGGAGAACCTTTTGAAGTTCTTTGGATTGCACATCTCCTTCTGTCACCTTGTAACTCGCTCTCCAAACACGTTCAACAAAACGACGAGAACCAGTAATGCCGTCTTCAGACCATGGTAAATGTGCCCCAAATGGGCCTAAAAACATCTCAAATACACGCAAAGTATCTGCTCCGTATGTTTTAACTACATCATCAGGATTAATGACATTTCCCCAGCGTTTACTCATTTTGCGACCATCAGCACCCCCGATCATCCCTTGATGACGAAGTGCTTGAAATGGTTCATCTGTTTTGACGAGTCCTAGATCAAAGAGTACTTTGTTCCAAAAACGAGCGTACAGTAAATGCCCTGTTGCGTGTTCAGATCCACCGACGTACATATCAACAAGTCCAGTTTTTTGTTTTTTATTCTTTGACCAGTACTCAAGTGTTTTATCTCCTGCAAATACTTTTTTATTTTTTGCATCAAGATAGCGCAAAAAATACCAAGATGACCCAGCCCAACCCGGCATCGTATTTGTTTCGTACCCAGCATCAGTCCAAGTTTTTACAGATGCGAGTGGACTCTCACCAGTACCAGATGGTTTGTATGATTTTACATTAGGGAGTTTGAGCGGGAGTTTTGAAAGTGGAACTTCTTTAATAAGTCCTGTTTTTTTATCGTGGATGAGTGGAATTGGTTCACCCCAATAACGCTGACGTGCAAAGATAGCATCGCGCATTTTATACTTAGTCACCAATTTTCCACCAACTTTTTTTGTTATTTCAATCCTATCAACCAGCGGTCTATCAAGAATCTCTAGATGATATTTCTCGGCAAATTCCCTATCTCGTTCATCATGCAGAGGAACAGCCATCACTGCACCAGTACCATAATTCATCAAAACATAGTTTGCAATCCATACAGGAAGCACTTCTTTGTTTGCGGGATTTATCGCGGATACACCATGCAATTGTATTCCTATTTTTTCTTTAGTATCTTGTCTCTCTTCGATAGTCTTCTTTTGTTGTGCTTCAATAAACTGTTCTACTTTTTCTCGATTTTCCATATGAGGCATCAAAGCAACAACGAGTGGATGTTCTGGCGCAAGAACAACATACGTAGCACCAAAAAGCGTATCTGCACGAGTCGTAAATACAGTAATTTTATGTTCAGAATTCCCTTCTTGTATCTTTACTTGGAAATCTATTTCAGACCCTTCACTTTTTCCAATCCAATTTTTTTGAATCTCTTTTGTAGATTCTGGGAAATCTATTTTCTCAAGGCCAGAGAGAAGTCGGTCACCATACGCAGAAATACGCATGAACCACTGACGCATACTTTTTTTCTCTACAGGAAAATCTCCGCGTTCTGACACAAGTCGTCCATCTTTCTCAAGAACTTCATCATTTGCAAGAACAGTGCCCAATTCTTTACACCAGTTCACCTCGGCATAGCCTTCGTACGCAAGACGGTACTTCATCAAGACATCTTGTTTTTCCTTTGGAGAAAAGTTTTTCCAATCAGTTTTTGAAAACACAGTAACATCATCGTGTGTCGTGTATTCATTTACTTTACCATTTCCCTCTTTTTCAAAAATTTTTACGAGCTCATCAATCGAGCGGGCTTTTGCTTTTTTTGTATCATAAAATGAATTATAAATTTTTAAAAAAATAACTTGCGTCCACTTATAATACTCAGGATCAATCGTTTCTATTTCACGTGACCAGTCATATGAGAAGCCAATCCCCTCGAGCTGTTTTTTGTATCGTTTTATCGCTGACTCAGTAATGAAACTCGGATGCTTGCCCGTAGTTACGGCATACTGTTCTGCAGGAAGACCAAAAGCATCAAAACCCATCGGGTGAAGTACGTTAAATCCTTGCATTCTCTTAAATCGCGCAAAGACATCAGAGCCAATATATCCACGAGGATGCCCAACATGGAGTCCTTGTCCTGAAGGATACGGAAACATATCAAGTACATAGTATGGAGTTTTTTTTGAAGTCGTATCTGTTTTATAGATATTTTTAGTGCCCCACTCTTTTTGAACTTTTGCTTCAATTTTTAAGTGATTATATTCAACCTTTTTAACTGTGTTTTTCTGAACGTGCGATTTCATAAGTACACATACTATACCTTTTTTTGGTACAAAAATAAAACTCCCAAACGGGAGTTTTATTTTTGTACCAATCTATCACTAGAGTGGTTTTGGGGTTGGATTGTTGAATGGTGGATAAATTTCTTTATCTATCTTCCGAGTAAAACAGGTTCGTCCTACATCATGGCTCCAATTTTCGTTTTGTGCACCGGCATAGCCTGGCATACCACCGACAGAACTCGTGCTCACTGCTTTGTCATACATCGGCATTGGATACACCCCACCATTTTCTTGCCAACCTTGTGGAATAGATTTACTAAATGTTGCACAGAGCTGAAATTCGAGATCAGTAGTTTTTAGATACTCATAATTTACTCCCTTTTGAAATTCTGGATCTTTCGGAATAACTTGCCAACTATTGAGTGGATCGATAAGATCAGTAAGTGTTGTTGGTAATTTTTCTCTTTGTTGCCAATACGTAATCACTTGGCTCTGAATATTTTGTAAATCTTCTATTCGTTTTTGATCGAGACGAAGTGCACGTTGACTACTTGGTGTACCAATCACAGAGAAACTATAGATAATACCTGCAAGTACAAAAACAAGTGCAATACCTGGGAACAAAAAATTAATCTTAAAAGGTTTGTGCAAGTCTGCGTTTAATTCTTGAAAATAGTACCAAAAAAGTGTCGCTGTTATAAGTAAGACGCTTCCGACTTTAAGTAAAAATCGTGTAGTCAATTCTCCTGAGATAAAATAACGAACAAGCGTGACGAGGTCCACTGCAACAACAACCACGACAAGAAAGAGTATAAGATAGAGCGCCCATTTACGAAGTGTGTTATTGTGTGTGCTTAGATTTTGACGAGAAAACTTTGCCCAAAAATGTGCAAGAACAATGTAGATAGGAAAAAATATAATCACCGTAGCCAAAGTGGTTCTGATGCCTTCAAAATTATATGTATTGTACCCATATTGATATGTCGCATTCAGTACATCCGGAAATGCTTGATTGAGTGTCTCAAAGATAAGATTGATAAATGAAATTGAGACAGTCAGGAGTGCAATAAGTGTACCAAGTGTAAGAAAAAAATATTGTGGCGTCATTCGAGTACTGTGATGAGTACCCCCTGTGTGCGATATGGTTGTTGTTTGTTCTGTGTTCATAGATATATAAAGTAATTAATGATAATATATACAGTATACAAGGTAACTTAGCTTTTCCCAATATGTTAAAACAAATTCAAAAAAGAAAACCAACAGACCTAGAACAATTCTCAATCAAAGCAACTCGCTGGGTTGGATCAACTCAATCTCTTTCTGTACACACAGTGCTTTTTTCTCTCGCTTTCATACTTGTTGTATTCGGTATTCCTTTTGATAAAGTGCTCCTCGTGCTCACCACGATTGTGTCACTTGAAGCAATTTATCTTTCCATCTTTATCCAGATGTCAGTGAACCGTACCACACGCAGACTCCACGCTGTCTCAAAAGACATTGAAGAAATTCAAGCGGATGTTGAAGAGATTTCTGAAGATGTTGGCGAAATTCAAAAAGATGTCGAGGAAATCAGTGAGGATGTTGATGAAATTCAGAAAGATGTCGAGGAAATTTCCGAAGATGTGGAAGGTATTGAAAAAGACGTTGATGAGCTCCAAAAAGATATTGAAGAAATTGGAGAAGACGTTGAAGGCATTCAGAAAGAAGTTGAAGAAATCGGAGACGATGTCGAAGAATGGTCTGAGGATGAAGAAAAAGAAGAGAAGAAAGAAGCTCAAGAAAGAAAGTCCGACCTCGCTCGGTTAAACCGCATCGAAGAAACACTCGAACTATTACTGACTGAAATAAAAAATGAAAAAGTAAAGAATAAGAAAAAATAAAAAAACTCTTCCAGGAATTGGAATCCTGGAAGAGTTTTTTGTAAAATAATAGATTGGTATTTTACACCTGACTATCAACACGAATGGAAACATTAACATCGAACATTTGTCTGGCGTCTTTAAGATATGCAATGGCTTTTTTAATATCCAAATGGTCGTCTGGTGTCCTCAGTTTTCCTTCAGCATCAATAGACACATAAGGAAAGCTCAAAACCAAAGGTTGTAATAGTTCAGGAAGTCTTTCAGATGACAAACCGCCGGCAATACCGAACCCCATATTATAAGCGAGTTTACTAGAATATAATCTACCTAAGCATCGTTCAACAAATTCAATATCAAAAGGAATACCAAGCCCCCCGCTCGGATCAATGAGCACATAATCAACCATATTTTCATATTGTTTCAATTTCTCTTCCAGTTTTTCAGGAGAGTGATCAATTTCGGAAAGTGCTTTACCACCACATTGCAGGACGATTGTTTTTCTCTTGCGTTGTATATTCTTTCTAATGTTTTCCACCTCCAACTGTTGGAGTATTTTTGGATTAGGCCAAACAAGGTTTAACTGAAATCCATCAAAATACGGACCGGATAAACTCTGAATATGAAGGAGTTCTTGTAAAATAACATCACTATCTTCCTCTTTAGTATTATAGTGAACCAAGTTGAGAGCACAGGGATGATCGGTAAATAATGCCGGAATTACTTCTGGCTTCGGATAACGATTTGGCCATTTATTAGGAATACCCTTAATGGTTTTTCCACTGACCAGAACTCCAATCATTACTTTTTGATTAGAATCTTTAGGGACTGTTTGCAATACTGTATCTACTTCGAGGGGACTCATAAAGCCAGTAATGCCGATGTACTGTTTTTTCATTTTTTTATAAATTTTAAAGTTAAACAAATTTTTTACAACTATATATAAAAAATTAAAAACTGTCAATTTATAGTAAATTTTCTTCCTCACCTGCAATCCCTTTTTTTACTTCTGTGATTGGTGACGCGTATGTACGTCGTGAAGCCTCTAGAATCTGTTCTCGATACGAAGTATGTGTTGGTTTGAGTACTTGCAACGTCTCAGCAGAAAATGGATCGTATGATTCGCCGTCTATCGTCATCTTAATATAAAATTCTCCAACACCTAAGTTAATTAAATCTTTTGCATCAAACACTGGGGCAAATTCACTCTTAAGCTTCAGCGCATCATCTCCACCGAGACGAAATGCAATAATCGAACCAACGTTTCCAAGTACTGCTTGTTGAACTTTTGGTAATAATTGCCCGACATACTGATGTGCAACAGTGAGATTGATACCATATTTACGAGCTTCCGAGAGGATATTTTCAAAGGTATCGGTCACGACATTTTGAAATTCATCAACATACAGATAAAAATCATTTCGTGTTTCTTTATCCTGTTTTGCGCGAGCCATACCAGCTTGTTTGATTTTGGTAATAAACATTGAACCAAAGAAAGAAGAATTTTCTTCACCAATCTTCCCTTTTGACAGATTGATCAAAATTATCTTATTCTCATTCATTAATTTTTCTAAATCAATTTTATTTTCTTTTTGTTCGAAAATATACCGAAGCATCGGATCAGAGAGAAATTGCCCAAGCTTATTCACCAAAGGAACAATCGCATCAGTATCAAATTTATCTGACCAATCAGTAAATTCCAAAGTCCAAAAACGCTTCACCATATCATCTTGAATATGTTCAACTACTTTCTGTCTATATGCATGATCAGTAAGCATCGAAATCATTCCACGCATAGTCGCGTGTGGATAGTCGAGGAGCGCAAGTGTGGTAAAACGAAACACATGTTCGAGTCGTGGAGTCCAATTTGAATCGAATTGTTTTTGTAAAACTTCAATCAAACCCTGCGTGAGCTGATGTTTAAATGTAGGGTCAACATTCGCGAGTGGATTAAATGCGACAGGAAAATCTACATCACCTGGGTCAATAATACAAACATCTTGTATTCTATTTTCTGGAATAAAATCCAGTATCTCATCAATAAGCTCACCATGCGGATCAACAATACATACACCATGTCCGTACGCAATATCTTGACGAATCATGAGTTCTTGGAGCTTTGATTTACCGACACCTGACTTCCCAATAATATAGAGGTGACGTCTTCGATCAGCACGCTTGATACCAAAAATATATCTCTTTTCTTCAAGTGAGGCGACATAGTTTGTACGCCCAATAAAAGCAACTTCTTCATGAGGAATCTTTCCATACTCAGGAAGCTCTGGTGGAGGTGGAGCATATTTGATGAGTTGAATTTTTCCAGCTTTATTCATATAAAATAGTATAGCTTTTTTACTTTGACTAAACAATCTTTATTTGCTTTAATAGACGAAACAAAAAAATGTACTATGAAAAATTATCCTCCACACATCTACGTTGGTGTATTTAGTCCAATGTTTCGAATACACCGAACACTCTTTTTTGACCTGACGAAAACGTATTCAGATTTAGCCATTGTCGCATATCCTGGTGCTCATTTAGATACAGCTGACACAACCAATATGTTGGGCATATATCAAATACCTGATGAAAAAATTCATGTTATCCCAACACTCAACGAAAAAGAACAATTGAGATCTTATGCGCAACACGCAGAGAAAATTTTCTGCGACTTTTACACAGAAGAAGAAAAATGGTTCTTGCATGAACAAACACTCCATGAGGAATTTAAAGAATTTCTCCCAAAAATCAGTTGGATCGAGATAGCAGAGGAACATAAAAATGTATCGAGTAAAGCATTTTGGGGTGAGCCAGAACGACACAACAAATGGGTCCATCCAGATGTATTTCAGTTATTTGTCAAAAACAAAATCCTCACATAGAAGACAAAAAGGGTTGCGACGTAGTCGCAACCCTTTTTTTAATTTCTCTATTTTTTAATACTTACACAGTGTATCCCATCTTTGTCGCTATTCGTTCAAGAGCAACAATGAATGCAGAGCGTCGCATGTCTGTTTTGAGATCAACTGATTTAGTATAAATAATCATTGCTTCTTCATCTAGAATATCTTTCATTTTTTTATTCACATCAGATTCTGACCATTTTTCATTTTTGAGATTTTGTTCCCATTCAAATGTAGATACGGTTACACCTCCTGAGTTTGCGAGAATATCTGGTACAACAGGAATTCCCCTTGTGTAGAGCATCTCATCTGCTTCTGGAGTGATTGGACCATTGGCAAGTTCGAGAATAAATTTAGCTTGGATTTGATTTGCATTATCTTCACGAATTTGATTTTCAAGCGCAGCTGGAATAAGCACATCACATGGTAATAAAAGAAGCTCCTCATTAGTAATCGTCTGTGAGCCGGGGAAACCAACGACTGTTTTATTTACATCTTTAAACGCATTTAATTCTGCGACAGAAATTCCATCTGCCTTATAGATAGCTCCTTTTGAATCAGATACAGCAACTATTTTATGACCGTGGTTTTCAAAAATCTCTGAAGCATTTCCTCCGACATTTCCAAATCCTTGCACCACAACAGTACAACTCTCTGGAAGATTAAATTTTGCACGGAGTACGTCAAATACATAAAATCCCCCCATACCTGTAGCAGCACTTCGTCCTTCTGATCCACCAAGTTCTAGTGGCTTTCCAGTAAATGTCGCCTTTCTCATATCACCGGTGATCTTTTCGTATTCATCGGTCATCCAGCCCATGATCTCACCCGTCGTATTTACATCCGGTGCTGGAACATCTTTCTCTGGCCCAAGAATCGGCGCCATGCCTTTGACCCATCCACGAGAGAGTGCTTCGAGTTCTGTTTTTGAAAGTTCTTTTGGGTTCACAGTCACGCCACCTTTTCCTCCACCCATTGGAATATTTGCAACTGCACATTTGAGAGACATCCAAAATGCGAGTGCTTTCACTTCATTGATATCAGTATCTTGATGAAAACGAATCCCCCCTTTGTATGGACCGCGTGCATTGTTGTGTTCAACACGATAGCCTTCAAATACTTTCAAAATACCATTATCCATTTTTACTGGAATAGAAATCCGAACTTCTCGTTCTGGGTGAGAAATTTGTTCCAAAAAATCTTTTGGAAATTGTTTAACACTGTTCGCGCGACTCAATTGCATGAGGGCATTTTCAAATGGATTGTGCATTATGTAACTCATTTATTTATACTTGGGACTTTTAGTATTCCAAGTATACCCCCACACCGAAACAAACGCAAAATGACATACAAAGGGGTGGTGCATAAGTATCATTGACTCAAAAGAAATACAGGAGTACAGTAAAAATGAGACTTTATTTTTTCATTAAAAACCCAATTTTTTTATGACAACTTTAATACTTTTAACCAGAGCCCTGCAAAACACTGACGAAACAATTAATATTCTTTGGTTCATGTTTCTTATTATTTTTAGCCTGATAATCCTCGCAGTAACCATCACACAAATGGTGAAATGGTACAAGAAAGGTAAATGTAATGAAGAAGAAGTTCAGGCAAGTATTGCCCAAGCGCTTCAGAACAGCAAGAACCTTAAAGAGGAATACTTTGGTGGTGAGCAGTTAAAAACACTCAAAAGACACACCTAAATTTATTTTTTCACCCTTAAAAAATTTGTTATGGTACCACTTTTATTCCTTATCTTAGGAAGTTTAATTTTTCCAAGCATGGCGAGTGTACTCCTATTCACAAACCAACTGGATAGACTCCTACCTGATATTTTCTCCGACTGGAAAAATATACACGACTTCGTCAAATAATTTTGTTCACTTAAATCATATGCCATGTCACACATTTCACAGGAAATATTTCAAATTGTTATGGGATCAATCCTGTATCCCCTTCTGATACTATTTCTCATCTCTGGAGTAGTGATGACATTCATTACTACAACAAACAAAAAAACTGGTGGAGGATTTTAGTTCTTTATATTTTATTATTTATACAAGTTGATTCTCAACTCCACCACAAAGACGCTTACCCGCCATAGTAAGCGTTTTTTTATTTTTTAATTCTTATCTAACAATACAAAATGGGGCGGACCTTCGGCCCGCCCCATTTTGTATATTGTATTTTTCTATCACCTACAACCTAGCACCTACCACTTACTCAATAAACCCTCCAGCTTGCAAGTCCCATAATTTTTTGTACAAACTCTTCTTGTTTTTCAGCAACTTCTTGTGATCTCCATCTTCAATAATACATCCTTGATCAATCACAAGTATCCGATCCATGTGCTGGATTGTAGAGAGTCGATGCGCGATAACCATCACAGTCTTTCCTTCCATAAGGACGTTCAGTGCATCTTGGATAAGACGCTCACTCTCACTATCGAGCGCGGATGTTGCTTCGTCGAGAACCAGTATCGGCGCGTTTTTGAGTATTGCCCGCGCTATAGCCACACGCTGACGTTCACCGCCTGAGAGCTTGATCCCTCGTTCACCAACGAGTGTATTATATCCTTCCGGCAGACTCGAAATAAATTCATGCGCATGGGCTTTTTTGGATGCTTCTACTACTTCTTCATCTGTTGCATCACGCCTCCCATAACGAATATTATCCATAAGCGACCTGTGAAAAAGCGCCGGATCCTGGGGAACAAAGCCGATTGCATTATGAAGTGAGTCTTGTGTCACCTCTTTGATATTTTGACCATCGATTTGTATGGAACCTGTCGTCACATCAAAGAATCTCAAAAGGAGTTTTACAAAAGTACTCTTCCCAGCACCAGACGGACCAATGAGTCCAATTTTTTGACCTGGAATAATTTCGACATTCAAATCAGAAAGTGCTTCATTATTTTCATTGTACGAAAAGGTTACCTTATCAAATACAATTTTTCCCTCTCGCACAGTCAATTCTTTCGCACCAGGAACATCCTGAACTTCATGTGGTGTTTCGAGGATCTCTACCATTTCCCGTGCATCAGCGTAAGCTTCATATATCATACGGATACTAAACCCGAGACTATTAAGATATGTAAATGACCCAACAACATAGAATTGAAATAAAACGAATTCACCGCTCGTCACTGTACCTAGCGACCAACCAAGGATCGAATATTTAAGGATGAAGAATTCAAATAAGATAAATAAAAAAGCTTGTATTGTAAAAATAGTATCGCCGAATAGCCATTGTCGCAATTTTTTCTTGCGCCATGACTTTTCAACAGTTTCTCTCAATGTTAATTCATGATCCTCTGCAGAGAAGACAAGAATTGCATTATTCCCTGAGATACTATCAGCGTTAAATCCAACAATCCGTGACATCGCGTCACTCGCAGGCTTGTCATATTTCATTTTTAAAATAGCAGAAACAATATTGTATAAAACTATAAAGATAGAGCCCAAAATAAAGAGCAGGCCGATTTTTTTATTAACCGAAAAAATAATAATACTTGCTCCGGTAAGTTGCACAAGCAGTGGCAGAATAACCGTTTCCAGCTGAAAAATAATTCCCTGGAATGAACTCGAGTAGTCATTGATCTTCTTTGCCAAAGAACCACTGAATGAATTGGCAAAAAATGTATGAGAATGATGGAGCGTGTATTCAAATGCTTTGTTGCGTAAAATAGAATTAGATTTTACTAAAAGTATTGTCATCACATATTCTTTTGCTCGGGTAATGAACCAGATGAATAACTTTAAAGATATAATCAGATACACAAGATTCAGTACTGTGCTGTATTCTTCATATCTATTTTTACTGACGATATCTATTATCTGTTTCAGATAGAGAGGAATTTTTAGTCCTAGGTACGTTGCAAACATGACAACAATAAAAAGAACAACCAGTATCCAACACCGGTTTCCGAGAAATTGTATATATCTTCTCAAGAAGTTATAACTCTTTTTTTCTTTCAATTTCATTTTTATATAATACCATTTTTTCTGGTAGCTGAAAACAGAATACTTTCTTTATCATTTCACATTTATCGTTTATACTTATCCACATGGAATGGACCACAATTATTATGGTTGTCGTTGGATTGGTAGTTTTTGAAACAATCTCCTCAATCGACAATGCGATTATCAACGCCGAAGTTGTCGGCACTATGAAGCCAAAAGCTCGTCGTTGGTTTTTGACCTGGGGAATCCTCTTTGCGGTTTTTATCGTCCGTGGATTTCTTCCTTGGATGATTGTCTACTTTATGAATATGGATCTTGGACTCATTGGCTCATTTACTGCAACATTCTCAAATGACCCAAGCGTAAAAGAGTCGATCGAACGCTCAGCGCCGATTCTCATGACCGGAGGTGGAATCTTCTTGGTATTCCTGTTTCTTCACTGGATATTTTTGGAAGAAAAACATTTCGGACTTCCTCGTACTGAAAAATTCTTTTTAAGAAATGGCGTCTGGTTCTATGCATCAGTATCCATTCTTCTATCATATATTGTCTGGAAAGCACTCAAGCTCGACAGCGCGATTGCATTTGCCGCTGTTGTCGGCTCGACCGCATTTTTTATCACTCATGGATTCAAGCAAAATGCTGAACGCGCAGAAAAAATGCTCATTAATAATCCAAATTCAATGTCGGATGTCAGTAAGATTCTGTATTTGGAAATCATTGATACGACATTCTCGATCGACGGAGTGCTGGGCGCTTTTGCTTTCACCTTCTCAGTCCCGCTCATTCTCATCGGTAATGGAATCGGTGCGATTGTGGTCCGACAGCTCACGATCGGTAACATTGAGCGTATTAAAAAATATGTCTTCCTCAAAAACGGTGCGATGTACTCTATCCTCATACTCGGTGGAGTCATGCTTCTCCATGGATTTGGTGTCCATGTTCCAGAATGGATCTCACCTGTCGCTACTATCTCTATCATCATTTACTTCTTCTGGAGATCCAAAGTGCACATAAGAAATTTAGTGAGTATATAAAAGTTTGACCGCATCACGATACGGACTATTTTCAAACCCAAGTAAAAAACCACAAACGAGAAAGAGTACAAGGAGGAGATATATTTTTCTTTGCATATAAATACACTCTACCACATTAGCAGTTCACACAGTACCCTGGGTAGTTTGCTGCTTCATTAATATGAGCACGACATGCACCGGAAATACACCAATACACAGAACTGTTTACGTTGAAGTTTGACGCCCAGGGTTGATTTGGAAACGTACAGCTTGCAGTTGTAGTCGCACTTGCCGGACAGAAGCGAATGCTGATCTGATAGATTTTTGCTCCACCAACATCTGTCCAATTCTCCCAATCGTAGACGCTGTTTGGCCACGGGGCTTGGGGCCAGGTGGTCGCTTGATATCCGCCAACATACTGCCCTATTCCAGCAGGAACATTTCTATTCACATCGGCTGGATAGTTTGAATCATTGTCCAGATAGTATTGAGTGAGTGCTTGGTTCATGGTCTTAAACTCTCCTTCCGCACGAGCGAGATAGCTATTGTCCCGAGATCGCTCCATTCGAGGATAGAGCATGGAAGCGAGCATGCTGATGATAGCGAGAACGACCAGAAGTTCAATCAGAGAAAAGCCTGGGATTTTTTTAATCTTTTTTCGCACAACAAGCAAGTGTTTTGTACGTACTGCATGGAGAATTTTTTTCATGAATATAAAGTTTTTTTATGATGAGTATTTCATTAAAGGTAAATTACTTTTTAAAGTATAGCATAGGTCATATTTAATAGTAGAGAATATCTGCAAAAATTTTTAAAATTTATAACTTACAATGCTGGACTCTCGACCTACGGTCGCGGGTACTTTGCTTACGGTCCACAAATTAAAAAAGGTCAGTAATTAAACTGACCTTCATTATCTTTGTGAAATGTTTTTTAAGAAACCAGTATTATTTTAATAGATGGTTCTAATAAGAGTAATGTGACATAGAGCAGAATGAAAGTTATTGACCACACCAATAACCACTTTACTTTATTTTGGGCCGATAGCGCAGGTCTTTTTGTGTGTTCATCCAGCGTAGCTTGTAATGCCTCTGCATTGTGACCAATCCCTAACCCAATAGCTGTTAAGTATGCTCCTCCTAAGGTACAATCAATAATTGTTGTCCAGAAAATACTATTATCTGTAATACCTATACCAGTTGCTACCATTGTAATCATGGCAATTTCAACCACAAGAGCTAATACAAATCTTGTTTTAATTGATAGCATATGGATATCAAATAATACGATAATCCAAATAAGGAGAATACCGGGACTTTTTAAAGCAATTGTAACAGCGATAAGCATGGCCAATCCGATGAATTTGAAATATTTACCAACTGCTTGAGTAACTCTTCCTCCATCTAATGGGCTAATTGGTATCATATTGAATAAATTTAAAAAGATTCCCATATAACCCATTATCAATAGCCATTTTGCTTCGAATAAGAAATAAAGACCTATCAGCAAAAAAGAAAATAAGCTACCTAAGATAGGTCCGCCAATTCCTATCACAGCTTCCTGCCTTCTATTCATATCTTTGGGTGCAAATAGTGCAGCCCCAAGAAATGGTATAAATACAGGTCCACTGGTTTTAAAACCTTCTTTATTCATTGCTATAACATGCCCCATCTCATGTACGAATAATACCGCTACCAATCCAACTGCTATCCAGGGATTGTAGATGATTGCATAAGCACAGAGAGAGATAACAATTGTTACCATAGTAATAACAGGTTTTGCAAACTTCATTAATTTTACTACTTTCAGAAGTTTTAGTAGTTTTGGAGCTTTGACAGCAACGGCCAAAAAAGTACTAATTTTTTTCATTGTTTTTGTGTTTTTAAGTTTGAATACATACTAGCATACTTTACTAGAAAAGTCAAGTAAATACACGGCTCTCTCCTAAGAGTGGCACTGAGTAGACAATTCTGAGGAATCGCAGTCGCTGGTGAGTTTTAAGCACAGGACTCTTTCTCTACAAGAACAGTACACCTTTTCCTGTTTTGTCGGATTGAAATCCTCAAAACATGGAAAAGCTTTTCGAGTACAGGACTCTTCCATTACATGGACAGTACAGGTCTCACATCCTCTTTCGCTTCGCTCAAGATGATAAGTTCAACCTTTTCGAGTCCTGACGTGAGCAAAGCAGTTTGCTCACTGTACGGTCCACATAATAAAAAGGCTGTCTTGCGACAGCTCTTTTTTAAACATGTGGACCGTACAGGACTCGAACCTGCCACCCCTGCTTTGCAAAAGCAGTGCTCTACCAGATGAGCTAACGGCCCTTA
>CAZVHB010000006.1:0-10382 GCA_964626965.1 uncultured Candidatus Saccharibacteria bacterium
AATTAGAAAAAGCTACTTCGGTAGCTTTTTCTAATTGTCGGACAAAGTATCTGATATACTAATATACGTATAAGTTAATTTATTTTTATTTATGGACATACCAGGAAAAAATTTAGTGCGTGGAAGAATAGGTGGATTTATGGACTTCATCCGTGAGCAAGGAATAGTAGGACTTGCTGTTGGGTTCATTTTAGGAGGTGCCGTATCAAAGACAGTTACATCACTTGTTGAAAATATCATCAACCCTCTTGTTGGCGCAATGCTCGGTAAAGTTGCTCTCACAGACAAAGCACTTATGATTGGAATCATTTCGATCAAATGGGGTGTCTTTCTATCTACCGTTGTAGATTTTGTTATCGTCGCACTCGTTGTGTACTTTGGTGTTAACGCACTTGGACTCACTAAACTAGACAAGAAGAAAGAATAAGTAATCAATTTCTAATACAGAAGTTCTAATTTCTAATGAAATACAAAAAGGCGCACCTGAAGGGTGAGCCTTTTTGTATTTATTGAAAAAAAAGTCATTTTAGTGTATATTGATTGAAGTTACGAAATAACTTTGCGGGTATGGTTTAGTGGTAGAATGTCTGCCTTCCAAGCAGAAGACGGGAGTTCGATTCTCCCTACCCGCACAAATAAAAAAAGAGCCCGAAGGCTCTTTTTTTATTTGTGCGGGTAAGTGAGAGAACTGCTTCTCTCACGTGGGAGAATCGAAAAGCTTTTCTATTTTGATTTTTTAAAAAACATAAAAATTTTTTACGCTCCCTGTGAACAAAATAGTACGTTACAGTATTGTGAAAATATAGGTGTGGGGGTATACTAAAACATATGGATACAGAAAAAAAATCTCCACGTAAGCCACGAGCTAAAAAGGTTGTAAAAAAAGTAAATACAAATACAGAACTTAAACACAAACTCATATTTGTAATTCTTATCATAGGAGTTATTTACTGTATTGTTTATCAAGATATTAGACAAACAACACGAGCAACGATCAAAGAAAAACAAAATCTCGAAAGTATCGTTCTACAAAAAAAAGTGGTGAGTCCTATACTCAAGCCAACTGACAAAAAATTTGTTGGCACACTAGAGTCTTATGACACTTCATGTTTATCTGTAGGAGAGTGTAGTATAGTTGTTTCTGGAATAAAAGTAATTGAAACAATCACTGGACCACAGGCACCAAAAGAAGAGCTCGGTAGACTCATTGGGACAAAAAGTATTCGAGACTTCAAAGACCATATTGGAAAGAAATTTGAAATATACGGAGAACCACAACCAAACGGAAACTACTCTATCTATGGAAGTAAAAACTACTATATTAAATTAATGAAGTATTAAAATAAAAAAACCATTATAAAAACCCCGAGAGTGGGGTTTTTATAATACCGATTTTTCTAAGTTCTATTTTACTGCATCTTTCAATGCTTTTGCTGCACGGAACTTTGGAACTTTTGTTGCTGCAACCTTTACAGATTCGCCAGTTTTTGGATTGCGAGCCATTCGAGCTGCACGATCCTTTACTGAAAAGATTCCGAGACCTGCTATAGAAACTTCTCCACCTTTCTTGAGTGTTTTGATGATTTCTTCAATCATTCCATCTACTACTTCTTCGGCTTGAACTTTTGTTCCACCGAGTTTCATATGTACCCACTCAACGAGTGCTGCTTTGTTCATATAGATTTATATTAATTACTTATAAGCGAGTCACTTTAAAAACTTAAAGCTATATCTAGTATAGCTTTTTTACCATTATACATGCAAGCTTTTTGACAATACTTATAAACACTGTGTGGAAAAGGGTTTTTAGTCTTTTTTGCCTTCCATGGCGTGTTTTAAAAAAATAGAAGAATAAAAAAAGGCCTCAAATATGAATCCCTATATAACACAATACATGTGTCAGACAGATGCTCATAGCTGAGGCCTTTATATATTTATAAAAAGAACAGTAAGGTTCACTCCGAAAGAAAGAACAAATAATAGTCTAGATAAAAATATGACTACCGTCATCTACGATGACATTATGTAACTCATATACAGTATACATCTAAGAAAAATAAAAAAATAGAGCAAGGTGTGGATAACCCTCTCCCGTTACTTTTTAACCGCCAAAAAGTAACCAAAAAAACTCTCGACCAGTACTTTTTTGATAGTCACGAAACTCATACTCACTAAAAATACTAACTCCACTTCGACAAGCTCAGTGTCAAACAGAGTATTTTTTGCTGTGCAACGTTCGTATTCGTTGGTGACTATGGTAAAAAAGTGCTGAGTCGATAAAAACAGCGGGCACACCTTTGATGTACCCGCTGTTTAGTATTTACCATTTAGAATTTGGTATTTAGCATTAATTTGATTTTTCTTTCTTCACAAGCATCAACACAACGAAAATAAAGAGAAAAGTAACAAATGACATGAGGGGAATAGTAATAAATCCAAATTCAAATACATATCGTGCAGTACATGATGCATTTGCGCTACAAGGAAGGGGATTGTACCCAACATAGTAAATAACATTGTGAACGATAGCGATAATTCCACCAATCACGGTCAAAAGCATCAAATAAGGTTTAAGTACAAAGAAAGATTCTTTGCGAATAAGCCCGAGAAGTGAGATAAAAAAGATCCCGTAAATAAATATCCTTTGATACCAGCACAGATCACATGGAGCAAAACCACTAACATATGCATAGAGGAGACTTCCAACAACTGCAATACCAGAAAGTTTGAAAACAATCCATAATGCGTACTTTTTGAGCATTGGGAGTATTGTTTTTTGAAAAAATAGAATAAAAATAATCGCAAAAGCATAAACAATTACACCGAGAGAGAGGAATATATTAAAATAGTGAGTGAATGTATCTTCCATATATAATATAAGCTTATTTTGCTACAGATGACGCAGAAGGAGTAACAGAGACCGACTCTTCTGACCCTACTGGAGCGACGCAACCGGTTTTTGCTGCTAATTCAGCAAATGACTGTTCTCCGGTAACACGTGATCCATCTGCAAAAATCCATGTTGGGTAACTTTCTACGTTATTTACAGTGCAGGCTTGTGTACGAGTATAGATACCAATAGTATTTGGATCTTGATCTGCAGTAAGTTTTCCGTCTTTTATTGCTTGGTCTATTTGAGATTGAGCAACTTTTTTCTCTTTTGTACTCAATTCACATTCTATATATGGTAATTTACTAGCTGATTTACCAAATTCTGCTTTTTGAGCTTGGCAATGAGGACACCAGTATGCTCCATAGAATTTTGCACCACTATTTGTAATACATTGCGCGAAATCATCATATTTACCAGGTTTTTTTGCATCAACAAAGAAAATATACGCAAAAACTGAAATGATGATAAAACACCCAGCAACAAAACCTATAATAGTCTTTCTGTTCGTATCCATGTTATTTTTTTCGGCTTTCGAGCTGTTTTCTCAAGAAGTAGACGAGGAAAAACACGATACCTGCAGTAAGAATATTGACCAAAAAGAGTTTAAGGTTATCTGAGACAAAATTGAATCCGATTTGAATAATAGGAATTTCGTTAATTTGTGGGTAGTGAACACAACTTTCGATGTTATTTGTTACAAAACAACTAAACAAACCATTGAGCTGTATTGCGAATAAAAATGCACTGTATATAAATGCGCAGAAAAATGCGAGACTGAGGATTCTTTCCTTCTTTATATATGTCAACGCATTGATCCCAAAAACGATTGATCCTAGTAAAAAAACGAGTATTGAAAGAGTAACTAATATGTATATCATATGTGTAAAGTATACCCCCACACCTATATTTTCACAAGTTAGTTTTGTAGATTTTTATACACATACAAGGGATTTAAATATAGAAAGATACGCAAATATAGGTGTCGGGGTATACACCGCTTACTCAAACAAGACAAATACACAAAACAAAGTTGTGCACAGAAAAAGAGGCGCCCCTTTTAGGGGCGCCTCTTTTTCTGTATTTTTGATCAAATATCATCCTATCCAGAATGAAACTTCTTGTGAATATCCTTGAGTTGCTTATTGGTCACGTGCGTATAGATCTGTGTCGTCGCAATGTTTGCATGGCCGAGCATCATCTGTACACTTCGTATATCAGCACCGTTACTGAGAAGATCGGTTGCGAAAGAGTGACGTAAGACGTGTGGAGTAACTTTTTTTGAAATACCAGCTTTGATTGCATATTGTTTGACGATACGTTCGATAGAGCGGGGAGTCAGGCGAGAAGTACTTCCAGAACCTTTACTACTCGATTCTTTTTTATTAGATGAAAAATTAAGAAAGAGTGGTTCGAGAAAATCAGCACGCTTTGCCAAATATTTTTGAATAGCGTCACGTGCACTGTCGCTAATGAACACCACACGCACCTTTTCACCTTTACCCCGAACAGAGAGTTCATCTTTCGATAAATCAATATCACGGTTCAGCGAGCAGAGTTCTGACAAACGAAGCCCTGTTGAGAAAAAAAGTTGTAGAAGTGCCGTATCACGAAGTGTTATGAGGCTGTCACTTTGTTTGCCTTCTTTATCAGTCAGAGCAACTTGGAATATACGTCCGAGTTCATCCATGGAAATAAGATCGAGGTGGCGTTCACCTGTTTTTGCAAGCTCGATTGCATCAGGTGTGAGGGAAGTGACCTTTATCTTCATTAAGTATTTAAGAAAACGACGAAGTGCAATGAGATAGTAGTTTTGTGTGTTTTTTTTGAGTGTTGCTTGGGTCTGTCCTTTCACTTTTGTACCAAGCTGGCGATTGAGGTAGAGACGATATTCACGTAGGAGTGTTTCGGTAATATCTTTTGGGTCAGTGACATTGGCAAAAGCAAAAAACCGATTCAAATATCGTTCATAGTTCGCTACAGTTTTCAAACTTGCTCCACGTTCAATTTCCATATATTCAAGAAATTGACGCTGAAGGTCGTGGATGGTAGGCATAGAGTAAGTATACGCTATTTGACAGAGAGCCTCCAAGCCCATTTGCATTTAAAATGAATATATAGTATAGTACTTTCATGCAACAAGTAACAAAAAAAACAGCAACAATAAAGAAACACCAAACCCACGGTACAGATACTGGGTCTGATGAGGTGCAAATCGCTATGCTCTCTATGCGTATCGACGAGCTCGCAGAACATTTGAAGACTCATAAGAAAGACAATCACTCAAGAAAAGGTCTTATCAAAATGGTAGCGAATCGACGTACAAAACTCACCCAATACAAAAAGAAGGATGCAGTAAAACATGCTGATCTGACAAAAAAGCTTAAATTAAGTTAATCAAAGACAAAAGAGCGACGCCTACGGCGCCGCTCTTTTGTATGGTATTTATTTTGTATTGTAATACCGGGCTTGACCCGGTATCCAGGACTACTCATTTCAAAAATCTGGATTCCGGATCAAGTCCGGAATGACACAACTCTCCTTTGCACTTTATCTTTTTTCACTTATACTTACTTTATAATTTATCATTCATAATTTAGCATTATCCTATGGCCTCAATTAAACACACAGAACAACGCGTCGCGGTCTTTATTGATGCGCAAAATCTCTATCATACTGCACGTCACCTCTACAAAGCACGCGTAAACTTTGCAAATGTCCTCAAAGACGCAGTCGCAGGACGCAAACTCGTTCGCGCTATCGCGTATGTGATCACGTCCGAAGCAGGGGACGAACTTGCATTTTTTGAAGCACTGACCAAAATCGGCATAGAAACAAAAACAAAAGACCTGCAAATATTTGCCGACGGCAACAAAAAAGCCGACTGGGATGTCGGGCTTGCAGTCGATGCGATTAAAAATGCCCACAGGGTAGATGCGATTATTATTGTCTCTGGTGATGGTGACTTTGTTCCACTTGTTGAATACTTGCAGACTATCACTCAAGTAGAAGCAGTTTCATTTGGTCAATCGACATCACAAAAGCTCAAAGAACGTGTCGACGACTTTCTCGACCTCTCAGACACACCAAAAAATTATCTCATCGGACAAAATTTCAGACATAAAAAAAAGCGCCCATAAAGCGCTTTGTTATTCTAGTGAAAAATAAATTAGTTTTGACGATTTTTTTCCTCAATTCCTTGAGTAGTATGAGGCACCTCCCAAAGCCTCCTAAGGTCAATTAATTTATTGTTGATATCCAAACCATAAGTTTTGGTCTCCCACCGCACTAACGCAGCGGTATTTTTGCTTAACAAGGTAAGATTCTGAGTCAAAATCTCGGTATTGACCATTTTATCCACAGAGATTTCGGCATCATCCACAAAATCACCAGTAGTTACATCAGCATATTCAAGATTTGAATTAATGAGCTTGCCAGCATGATTTTTTAAAAACCATTGTTGAATTAAAAGACGTGTTTTAAACAGGTCTAATTCTTCGCCCGTCAGCGTTCGGTTTGGATGGTACGGGTACTTACGCATGAGTTCATCTAATTTTGGTTTTAAAAATCGTATTACTTCTTTCTCTGAAGAGAAGTTTTTTAAATTTAACATCTGTCCGTCTGGGGTGTATAGTTCATGTGTCATAAACTCTAGGGTTTTAATGGGTTATGTAAAAAAATTAATTCATGTATAACTTTACCACACCGACAAAAAAATGCAAGGCTTGTGTGCATCTCTTTATTTTTAAACAAACGAGATATGCTACAATACAACTATTACAAACATAAGAAACCTAGAGACACGTAGTTTTGAAATATACTCCTTAAATCAATTTCAATACTAAAGTCTCTAGGTTTACACAAAAAATATGGATAAAAAAGAATATACGATCGATATCAATGGAAAAACTATCACCGCGACGTTTTCAAATTTAGTTGATCAAGCAAATGGAGCAGTGATGCTTTCTTGCGACGGAACAGTTGTCCTTGCAACTGCGTGCATGAGTAAAGACGGAAAAAACAATCCGGGGTTTTTTAACCTAACTGTCGAATACGCAGAAAAAAATTATGCAGCCGGATTGATCATCGGTGGTCAATATAACAAACGTGAAGGTCGCCCAAGTGACGAAGCAGTTTTGTCATCTCGTATTATCGACCGAACCATCCGTCCATTTTTCGCACAACATATCAAAAATGCAGTGCAAGTTGTCTGTACAGTTCTTTCACTTGGTGAGATGGATCCAGCAGTACTTGGTATTAATGCAGTGTCACTCGCGCTCCACGTATCTGATATTCCATGGGACGGACCAGTGGGCGCAGTACTCATGGGTAAAGTAAAAGGAACAAATGATATTGTAATAAATCCGTATGTAAAAAATGACGGTGAAACACACTATGATCTCGATCTGACCGTTTGCGGAAAAGATGGAAAGATTTGTATGATCGAAGCGCTTGCTTTTGAATTTGGTGAAGATGTTATTAAAAAAGTATTTGCTGATGCGATGACACCAATCACCGCTCTTGAAAACTGGCAAAAAACTATTCGTGCTGAAATTGGTAAAGAAAAAATCATCATTACAAAAACAGAGCTCGCAGATGAATACAAATCTATCTGGCGTGAAACCATGATGATTCCCGTAACACAAAATATCTTTGGCGCGGAGAGTAAAAAATATATTTACCAATACGAAGATGAGTGGGTTACGCTCATTAAAGAAAAGACTGTTGGAGTTGAGGGGGCTGATACGATCATCTCAGATGCAAAAGATTTTTATCACAATCAGATAGACCATATCTTACACAGTGAAGCACTCGCGCACGAAAAGCGTGCTGATGGACGAAGTCTCACACAAGTACGAAAGCTCTTTGGTCAAGTCGGAGGAATCTCAGACCGTATTCACGGAACAGGAATCTTTTTCCGAGGTGAAACACACGTGGCTTCATTTTTGACACTCGGTGGACCAGACTCAGCAACATCTATTGATGGTATGGAAGTACGTGGAACAAAACGATTTTCTCATCACTATAACTTTGCACCATATTCTGTTGGAGAAGCAGGACGCATGGGTGCAACAAACCGTCGAGAAATGGGACACGGTATGCTTGCTGAAAAAGCACTCATCCCGGTCATTCCAGGAAAGGATGTATTTCCATATACTATTCGTCTCGTCTCTGAATGTATGGCTTCAAATGGTTCAACTTCCCAAGCATCTATCTGTGCATCAACACTCGCACTTATGGACGGGGGAGTACCTATCACAAAACCAGTTGCAGGAATTTCTGTAGGGCTGATGCTCGACGGGACAGATGAAACAAAATACAAACTCTTAACTGACATCCAAGGCCCAGAAGATCATCATGGTGATATGGATTTCAAAATCGCAGGAACACACGATGGTATCACTGCGATTCAGCTCGATATTAAAGTTGGTGGAATTCCAGTTCCTATCCTCTGCGATGCGCTCGACAAAGCAAAAACTGCCCGCGAAGAAATACTTCAAACTATTACAACAACAATCGGGGCACCACGTGCAACTATTTCAAAATATGCACCACACATCATTCACATTATGATCCACCCAGATCAAATCGGTCTCGTTATCGGTGGAGGAGGGAAGACCATCAAAATGATTAAAGAAAAAACTGGTGCGGAAATCACTATCGAAGATAGTGGGGATGTATTCATCACAGGAACACCAGATGGCGCAACAGCTGCAAAAGAAATGATTCAATCAATGACTAAAGAGTGGCTCGTGAACGACACTGCGATGGGAACAGTCGTAAAGATTCTCGAAATTGGAGCAATCGTTTCTATCTCACCGTTCACCGATGGACTCGTGCACATCTCTGAAATCGCACCATTCCGTGTTATGAAAGTTACTGACTTTATCAAAGAAGGTATGACTGTCCCTGTTGTCATCACCGCAGTAGACAAAGACCGAGATAAGATTTCACTTTCTATTAAACAAGCAAACAAAGACTTTTTCCAAAAACCAGCAGGTTACGGAGAAGGACCAGCATCGGCACCATCTGCGGGAGCACATGCACCACATCCACATACAGGACCCGCGGCACACACAGATCACCACACCGGTGGTCACGGACACGCGTAAACTTTCTCTAAAAAGTACTTGTGTACTATAATTAAAAAAGACACATGGAAAACAAAGAACAAAAAATTAATGGAGTAGAAGATATTCCAAAACTCCGAACATTTCAGAGCGATATTGCTGAGAGTCTCCAAGAACAACATGGCTCTGTTGTTCGTGTTGCACTCAAAGAACAAGAACGCAAACAAGAAGAAGGAGAAGCAAATGTAAAAGCATTCAAGAATAATACTATTTTTATTATTGTTGGCCTGTTACTCTTCACACTCGGAGCAAGTATCTTTGGGTATTACTTTTGGCAAAAATACAAAAAAGAAGAAATTGTACTTCCTCAAGGGAAAAGCTTTATTAATGGAGACCATACAACTGAGATCAATAACCCTGACAATTCACTCTTGCAGACACAGATAGAAGAAGCGATTACAGTGAGCAATATTCCAGTCGGCCAAGTAGAACAATTTTTACTTACTCGGACTGATGAGAAAAAAGTAAAAACACAGATACCCGTCGATGACATATTTTCTGCCTACTCCATAGAATCTCCAGAAGGATTTACGCATTCACTCAATAGAGACACCTATTTATTTGGAATTTACCAAATCACCGAGCCGAGTAGATTTCTACTCTTGAGAACAAATATTTTTAGTAATACGTTCTCAGAAACGCTTGACTGGGAGAATACTATCGCGAGTGATTTTGCAGTGTTTTTAAATACAAAAATAGAGTTTGAAAACAAAGTAGTCTTTAAAGATAAGATTATTAAAAACGAAGATGTGCGCGTAGGGTACGTAGATGACAAAGAAGTATTCGCCTATACGTTCTTTGGACCGAGAAAAGAATTTCTCCTGATCACAAACAACACAGACGCGCTTCAGAGTCTAATCACAAGGTTCTCAACAAAATTATTGGAACAGTAAGAATAAAATAATATGAACATTGAACAACAAAAAGAAAGGCTTCTTATAGAAGAAAAAATGCTCGTCGAAGAATTATCAAAAATTGGTTTATACGACAAAGAAACAGGTAGTTGGAATGCAACACACGTTGATATGCCGAACGAAGAAACGACGGACGATGACATGCAAGCAGATATCTTTGAAGAGTTGGAAGAAAATACAGCGACAGGGGATATTCTTCAAGAAAGACTTGTTGATGTAAAAGATGCGCTGATAAAAATAGAAGAAGGAAGATATGGAATTTGTGAAAAATCAGGTGACCCAATAGAAGAAGACAGGCTCACTGCAAATCCTGCAGCTCGCACATGCAAGGCAATGATGAATAATTAGTACTTAATCAAAATACAGATACACAAGAGCGGGGGGGGGGGGGGGGGGCGCCCGCCCGGGGGGGTGGGGGGTTTGGGGGCGAGGGGAGGTAGAGGCGGC
>CAZVHB010000006.1:10392-69581 GCA_964626965.1 uncultured Candidatus Saccharibacteria bacterium
ACAGCAACGCAAATTATAAAAATTAATAAATAAAAAAAAAAACACAAACACAACCGCGGGGGCCCCACCGGGCACCCCGCTCTTGTGTATCTGTATTTCCGACACTATCATCTTTCACGAACTGAGCGTCAGATGCAGTATGTTAAAAATGAAACTGTCTGAGTGAAACGAGTTTTTTATTTTTTTATGCTACATCTGATGCTCAGGAGTAAGAAAGAGGGTGTGTCTTGAATTTTTTGATTCTTTTTGTTTCAAGACAAAAAGAATATAAGCTGGATTCCCGATCACCCAGTAGGTGATTCTGCTGAATCGAGTCCAGAAGAAAACACGGTTAGTGGAAATAAAAGGTAGACATTACATGTCTGTGGATCTATAATGTACTCTTATGTCATTTGCACGAGTATATAGCGCACAAACAGAATTATTATCAGGTACCATTGTACCTATTGAAACAGATGTTTCTAAAGGTCTTCACAATTTTTCTCTCATTGGTCTCGCTGATAAAGCAGTCGATGAAAGTAAAGATCGTATGAGTGCAGCACTCAAGAACTCTGGGTTCGAATCACCCAAAAGTAAAAATGAGAAAATCATTATCTCTCTTCTGCCAACAGACAAGAAGAAAGAAGGTGGTTTCTTTGATGTTGCAGTCGCCCTATCGTACCTCCTCGCGACACAAGCGATAGTATTTGACCCAGAAGGAAAACTTTTTCTCGGCAGTCTGTCACTCTCTGGTGACATCCTACCTGTCCGCGGACTCTTACCGATTATTCAAAAAGCACAGACGGAAGGATTTACTGAATTTTTTATTCCAGATCAAAACAAAAACGAAGCAACTATTTTACAAGGAGTAACACTCTATCCAGTAAAAAATCTCCATGAGCTCATTTACCATCTCGAGGGAAAAGAACCTATACAACCGTACACCCAAGCACCACTCTTTGAAGCACCGAAAGAAATACTCGACTTTGCGCTGATCAAAGGACAAGAAAATGCAAAACGTGGTCTCACTATTGCTGCCGCAGGTGGACACAATATTCTCCTTTCTGGCCCTCCAGGGACAGGGAAGTCAATGCTCGGTAAAGCACTCCTCGGTATACTTCCACACCTCTCTGACTCTGAAATACTCGAAGTCACCGGCATACACTCTATCATCACAGGGACACACTCACTTGTAAGCTCTAGACCATTTCGAAGTCCGCATCACACCGCATCATATGTATCAGTCATCGGTGGAGGCACAAATGTAAAACCAGGAGAGGTAACACTCGCACATCGGGGTATTCTTTTCCTTGATGAATTTCCAGAATTCGACAAACGCGTGCTTGAATCACTGCGACAACCACTGGAAGACAGTGTCGTCTCCATTAGTCGAGCAAAGGGAAGTGCGCTCTTTCCGTCAAACTTTATTCTTATTGCTTCGATGAACCCGTGTCCGTGTGGATACTTTGAAACAGGTGTAAAAAAATGTATCTGTTCACAAAATGATATACAGAGATACCAGAAAAAAGTATCTGGACCAATAATGGACCGTATTGATTTATGGGTCTATGTCACACCAGTCTCATATGAAAAACTCAACGAACAAGTAACGGAAACAGAGAGTCCGCATATACAACACACCGTAACGAAAGCTCGTGCAATCCAAAAAGAGAGATTTCAAAAAGAAAAAAATATTCTCACCAACAGTGACATGTCATCAAAAGAAATTCTTCTCTACGCACACCTCGCAAAAGACGCAGAACTCTTGCTCATGCAGAGTGCAGAAAAACTCAAACTCTCAGCCCGTGCATATCACCGCATCATCAAGCTCGCACGAACGATTGCTGATATCGAAGAGAGTGAACAGATAGAAATACCACATGTGCTCGAGGCGTTGCAGTATCGGCCGAAAATATAGCTAGGGAATAGTTAGGAGTTAAGAATAGATACAAGACAACCTCACCTCTAACTCCTCTCCTAGCCAGGAGAGGAGGATAGACTCAAAGTTTCTGATTCGAGCCCCTTCTCCTGGCTAGGAGAAGGCGGGGGATGAGGTTGTAAAACAACAGCGGGATACCGAAGGCATCCCGCTGCTTATTAACTACTTACTACTATCTACTTTGTACTTACTAATATTACCTCGCGTATTCTATCACTCGTGTCTCACGGATGAGGGTCACGCGAATTTCTCCCGGATATTTTAATTCACTTTCGATTTTCTTTGCGATTTCACGAGCCATGTCTTTTGCTTCCAAATCAGTCACAACTGATGGGGTAACAAAAATTCGGATCTCACGTCCCGCAGAGAGGGCAAATGATTTTTCTACACCAGAGAAGTTGTTTACCAAACTTTCCAAATCCTGCAAACGTTTCAAGTAGTTTTCTACTGTATCACGTCGTGCACCTGGACGACCTCCTGAGATATGGTCAGCAATCTGAACGATCACTGCTTCTATTGTTTCATGAGGACAGTCATCGTGGTGGGACTTCATTGCAGTAATAATGCGAGGATCGGCACCAAATTTCTGGAGGATTCTCATACCAATATCGATATGTGTTCCTTGTATTTCATGATCGAGTGCTTTACCGATATCGTGCACGAGTGCTCCTGCTTTCGCTATTGCCACATCCGCCCCGAGCTCAGCTGCGAGCATCCCGGCAATGTGACACATTTCGATTGAGTGCTGAAGGACATTTTGCCCATAACTTGTTCGGAAATAAAGACGTCCAACAATCATCACGAGGCGTGGGTCAAAGTTAAAGATTCCGCATTCATATACTGCCTCTTCTCCTTTTTGTTTGATGATTTTATTGATATCTTCTTTTGCCTTATCAACCATTTCCTCAATCTTTGCTGGTTGAATACGTCCGTCCATGATGAGGTTTTCCAATGCAAGCCGTGCAATCTGTCTGCGTACTGGATCAAATGAAGAGATGATAATCGCGCCGGGTGTTTCATCCACAATGAGCTCAACACCTGCTGCTCGCTCAAACGCTTTAATATTTCTTCCTTCCTTACCGATGACCTTTCCTTTGATCTCATCATTTGGAATCTGAACAGATGTCATCATGATTTCACCTGCAGTTGAAGAGGCGAGGCGTTGAATGATCGTTGAGAGAATATCTTTCGCCCGTAAATCAAGACGTTCTTTTCCATCCATCTCAAGTTTTTGAGTACGAACGAGAAAATCTTCTTCGTATTTACGTTCAATATCAACCATGAGAAGTTCTTTGGCTTCTTCCTGTGAAAGTTTTGCAACTTTTTCAAGTTCACGCTGTTTCTCTTCTGCCGCAGCGTCAACTTTTTCTTTTATTTTTTTTACTTCTTCTACTTTTTCTTTTATCTGTTCAACTTCGCGATCTATTTCACTCTGTCGTCCATCTAAAAGTTCTTCTTTTTTAATCAGACGTCTTTCAGTATCTTTCATCTCCATCTGGTGGAGTTCTTCTTTCTTTTTTAACTCACTTTCTTTCTCATCTCCTTTCTTTTTTGCTTCATCGATTATTTTTTGTGCCTCTGTTTTTGCATTTATGAGAATCTCTTGAGACTTGAGCTCGGCAGATCCTTCTTGTCCACGTGCAGCGAGCATTCGGAAATAGTATCCGACTCCTGCCCCAACAAATAGTGCAATTAAGAACACGACTATTATTGTTGTTACCATAATTTATTTTCTTTTAGACAAATCTGCGCAATAAAAAATTCTTCCTTCCTTTCTGTATGACCTTGAATTTTATATGTTTTATGAGTGTAAATCAGCCTAAAAGGTATTAACTGTCAATACTCGGAGTATACTCTTTTTTTATGAAAAATGAAAGAAAGCCAAATTTAAAGAAGACACGAAGACTAAGTGACTAAAATACATACTAAAAGGGTAAGAAAAAAGGTAATTTGATTTTAAATTTAAAGATGTCATAATGGACATGAGTGGAACTTCTTTGAAATTTATATAAGATTGTATAGATTAGTTTTTTGAGCTTCTTTATTTAAAAGTGTCTCGAATAACTAATTTATTCATCTTAAAAAAATAAACATATGGGAATGCCAAAAAATTTATTCCTGGTCAGACACGGACAGTCTGAAGGAAACTTTGTCAGAAAACAGTTCGAAAAAACCAATGACGAATCTTTTTTCTCAGAAATATTTCTGGGACTACACGAGTCACAATATGAACTAACCGAACTTGGGGTTCAACAAGCTCAACGAGCGGGAGAATGGTTTTTAAAAAATAATTTTACGTTTTTTGACAGAATGCTTGTATCCAACAATGTACGAGCGATGCAAACCGCTGCTCATCTAAATTTTAAAAATCCGAGTTGGATGATGGACTTTAACCTAAGGGAAAGAGACGGTGGGCTATTCAATGTTATCACTCCTTCGAAGAGAGATTTACAGTACGCTGACCAACAAAGGTTCTACGACACTCAACCATTTCTATTTCGCCCTCCTCAAGGTGAGAGTATTGCTGACTTATGCCAGAGGATTAAAATCGTTCTCGACACAATGGCGAGAGAGTGCGACGGGAAAAATGTTGTTATTACTTGTCATGGTCACGTTATGTCAGCTTTTAGAATTATCTTAGAAAGAATGACCTTACAAGAATCTAACGATTTTCTGTTGCATAAAAATGGCTTGGGTCATATACCGAATTGTTCTATTATTCACTACACAAGAGAAAATCCATTTGAAATTAAAAATGGTCTTGCTAATCACTTTAATTGGGTAAGGATGATTAGTCCAACAAATCTCGATAATATAACCGGTGAAGATTTCTCAGAGATACAAAGAAAAAAGTACTCTAACGAGGAGCTCTTGATAGAAGCAGAAAAAAACAGATCCAATATAGAGACTATTTAAACAGGTAATCCATATAATACAAAACAAAAAGTCGCCCCTCAGGCGACCTTTTTTTATTTTCCTCCTTTTTTAGTAATCACTTCATCAATCAAACCGTATTTCTTACCTTCTTCGGCGGTCATCCAGTTGTCTCGATCAGCGTCTTTTTCTATGACCGCTTGAGATTTACCAGTTGCTTTCGCAAGAATTCTGTACAAATTGTCTCGAGTACGGAGGATGTTCTTTGCTGTAATAGCGATATCTGAGGCTTGGCCTTCTACTCCACCCATCGGTTGGTGAATCATAATCTCAGAGTTTGGAAGCGCAAAACGTTTACCTTTTGCACCTTCAGCAAGGAGAATCGCTCCCATAGAAGCAGCGAGACCCACGCAGACCGTCTGCACATCTGGCTTTACATGGTTCATCGTGTCGAGAATCGCAAGACCTGCGGTGACTGATCCACCAGGGGAGTTGATATAGAGAAGAATGTCTTTTTTCGGATCAGCATGCTCGAGAAAGAGAAGCTGAGCAATAACGACATTTGCGACTTGGTCATTAATCGGACCTCCGAGGAAGATAATTCGTTCATTTAATAGGCGTGAGTAAATATCATACGCTCGCTCACCATTATTTGTTTTTTCGATAACTGTTGGTATTAACATATAGGTAAGTATACGAGAAAAATAACAAATTTCAAAATTTGAATTTTTTGTATAAAAAAACCGGTGTCCATTATAGGGCAACCGGTTCTTTGATTTTAATTACAAATTTATTACCAAATGGTTTTACCGAAAACATCTCTTTTTTTCAAGAACTCGTAATAATTAACAAAAGCTATCACACTAAACATTGCTAAGAAAAAAAAGAAAGGTACATTCTCGGCCATTTTCATGTGTTGATAGATTTTTGCTTTTATAGCTATATTTAAGGGTATTGAAGACCCAGCTACTGCTAAAAAAATTTGCATTATTTTTTTCATGTTATTCATTTTTATTTGTGGTCACAAACCCCATAAAGAATCTGTGGTCACAAATAAAAAATTCAAAAAGAACCCTAACCCATTAGGATTAATATAGCATACTTTTATACAAAAGTCAATATCATCAATTTAAAGAACACACTAAAAAATACCCTTATTAGATAAGGGTATTTTTTAATTTAAGTTACAAATTTTACGCTGTTTTACTCTCCAAAAATTCAACCACGGCTTCGTTTTGAAGAATATTTTTTACATATTGTTCAACATTCGCTCGATCCATGTTCACATATGCTTGCATGATGCCTTCAACTTGTTCGCCAACTTTTGTCTCATCAGCTTCGATATTTTCTTTTTTACCGATTTCACTTAAAATAAATTCTGTTTTAACTTTCTTTATTGTATCTACTCTGTATGTGTCGCGCA
Organism: uncultured Candidatus Saccharibacteria bacterium; assembly: GCA_964626965.1. Lineage (GTDB taxonomy): Bacteria > Patescibacteriota > Minisyncoccia > Phycocordibacterales > UBA9973 > CAZEPT01. The sequence continues at coordinate 16,608 of CAZVHB010000006.1, forward strand.
TTTCCTCTTCGGTCTTGGTAAGATGTTTCAAATATTCTTCATAGGAGAGCCCCATACGAGTAATATCATTTTTCATTTGTTCCATAAATTTATCCAGTTCGTATTCAACTAAAATATCAGGAAGTGTAATATCAGTATTTTCGACAAGTGTCTCCATAAGAAGAGCGCGAGTCTTGCTCTTTGCACGACCTTCTTTTTCAAGAGTAAGGTTTTCTTTTACTTTCTCTTTAAATTCATCGACTGTTTTAAAATCGCCAAGTTTTTGTACAAATTCATCATTGAGTTCAGGGAGCTCTGGTTCTGGTTCATTTTCCGCATGTTCATGTGGTTCATCTCCATGAGCATCTTTATGAGCACGCATTTTACGAATTTCAAGAATAGTTTTTTCTATCTCTTCTTCAGTTACTTGATCTGGTGTTTCTTTTTTTATAGCTGAAACAAGTTTGTTATAGTCAGGAAGTGTTACAACAGGGAGCACTGCAGTCTCGAGAGAGAATACAAGGGGATTGTTCGGAGCAATTTTTTTAATCTTCACTGCTGGATGACCAATCGCATCGATCTTGTGTTCAACAAGCACCTTTGGGTAAAGTTCTTGGATTGCACGTTCTGCCATTTCCTCCAACACATGCATTTCTGGAACTTGTTTTTCAAGGAGCGCTTTTGGAGCAGCACCTTTTCTAAAGCCATCAATTTCTATGTTTTTTGTGAGGTACGTAAATGCCTGCTCGCGGTAGCTTTCAAACTTTTCTGCAGTAATTTCACCTTCTATTTCGACAATTCCTTTGTCTTTTTTGTTTATTTTTATATCCATAGGTACACTTTACACTGTTTTTTGGCTTTCTCAAAATTTTTGACTTTAGAATAGTTTTTATGTACAGTGAAGGAAATCATATCTTTTCATTTCAAAAAACCCGCGCAGGAGGCGGTTATACATCATGAAATCAAAAAAATTACTTTTAAAAACATTAGATTTAGACCATTTGCTGGTCGGAGGAAAATCACATGATCAATTCTTGAGGGACTTACATACTGAGTTTTCCGACACCGGATTTTTTTTACTGAAGAATCACGGAATTCCCCAGGAGTTACTCAGACAAACAAAGGAAGTCTCTAACAAGTTTTTTAATGCACCACTAGAGTTTCGAGAGAGGTTTGAATTTAAAAAAGAAAAACATCAAAGAGGGTACACACCGCCAAAATTAGAAAAGGGTGAGTTTGCTACAATTGCTGATGAAAAAGAATTTTTACAATTTGGACCAGATCGAAATGTTGCTATCCCGGACATTATTGGTTTCAACCATGTAACAGAGGAAACATTCAAAGCATTTGAAAAAACGGCACTCATACTCCTCAGAGCAATCGCTCTGAGCTTGGAATTACCTTCCGATACATTTGCAAAAAAGTACGGTAACAGTATTTTAAGAGCAATAAATTACCCAGCAAATAATAAACCTCTCAAAGACGAAGGGGAAGAGACACTTGGAGGTAACATTGCCGGAATGTGTGCATCAAAACACACAGACATAAATGTCATTACGCTTTTGGATGCAAAAGAAAAAGGACTGCAACTATTTAAAGACAAGTGGTTAGAAGTGACTATCACTGACCCAAATGTAATTGTTGTGAATTGTGGCGATATGCTCCAACACATCACTGGAGGAAGATACAAATCAGGTTTACACCGTGTTGTGTGCCAGAGAAATGTGCGCCGTTTTGCTTTACCGTTTTTCTGTCACTTCAACGTATGGGAATCGGTCTCACCACTCAAAGAGTTGGGTAAATCAGATCGAAAAAAATATCCATTCAGAAAAGTGGGGAATTACTTGAACCACAGACTGAAACAAATTGGATTATAAAAATTCTTACATGCATATAATGAAGCCATCACAGTGTGATGGCTTTTTTTGACTTTAATTGCTTTTTATTATATTGTGAGGGAAACAAATACTTTACTAAATGAACCAAACACACATGCTTATTGGGGATACCATTAAAGTATTCCCTGCAAATTACGAATCCTTCATCTCGTTTGACCACAACGACTACGAACAAATATGTCAGTCTATTCCTTTTTCCTCTATTGGGTGGGCAATCAAAGGAGATTTTTTTGAAGAACTTATGCAAGTCTTTAACCTTTGGAGGTTAAATAAAGTAAAGCAACTCGCATTTCTCCGAAATCCCATCATTAGGGAAAATAATCCTAATATTATTTCTCTGGACTTTCCACACACTCGTTTCGATCACTCGCTTGATGTTGGAGTACTTATGGGAATATCTATACAAAATATTTCCCGCCAAAAAGACCAGCCTCCAATGTTTGATCTCTTGAAAACAGCACTGACTGCGGGATTCCTTCACGACCTTTTAACTCCTGCCGGAGGAGATACCATGAAGACAGTATCTGATGAAGACTTTGATGAGGATATGCATTTCAACGAAATGTTTCAAAAACCCGAGTGTAAAGCATTTTTCAAGAGGCATCACATTGACGAAAATTTACTCTATGACACTATCTTGAACAAAGGAGTACTTGGGAAACTTTTGAATTATGCCGATAAGATCGCCTATACATCTCGTGATACCTACCACTTCTTGAATATGATTCGCATTCAGGAAATGGGGAACACTGTGGACCGTAGCGAAGGATTTCATAAAATAGCTGCACTGGTTGCGGAAAATCCGCTCATTACATCAATCTGGAGTAATATAGTGTTGCGTAAAGGGATACCTTGTTTCTCAGGAAAGGGAATCATCAAGAAAGTTGCAGACTTTATGAAACTACGTGCACTGATGTTTAGACATTTATACTATCATCCGCAGGCACAATTCCCTGAGCGAGCGCTCGCATGGTTTGTGATGAAACAAATCTACAACAACGGCGTCACTCGCGAAGATTTACTCAGAGAAGGCGACCAGTGGCTTGAAAGAAAAATCGACGAATACACAGGTATTCCGTTTTTTGCTTCTCGGTGTCTCAATATGGTGCATCCAAAATTAGACACGTTTGAAACACAAGCACAGGCGCACACATTCATGAGAGAAATGCACGGATCTAAAAAACACATGTATTTTTATGAAGAATTCAAAAGTCGAACAAAAAACGGCATAGAAGATTTTCATATCTCATATAACAGAAAAATTGCGGACCTCTTCACGCTTGATCCAGTAAATGCCGAAGTCATAAAAGATATCATGACTTTTCCAGAAGTACATCGTGTGTATTCTTTCAATCTTGAACCACTGGGTGAAGAATTTAGTGCAAAGTTTTTAGAACTGCAAGAAAAATATCATTACTAACAAAAGCCATCTCGAAAGAGGTGGTTTTTTAATACAAAAAGGCGCGGACTACGTCCGCGCCTTTTTGTATATTTTATTTTTACGCTTCTAGTTTTGGTGCGTAGTCTTTCATGTACCGCTCCATAGATTCATGTACAATTTTAATTGCTTCATCTTTTGAAACGAATTCACCAACAACACCAGTACCTGGTTTTTTGAGTGCTTTATAATTTTCCCAATAGTACTTGGTTTCTTTCATAAAGTATTCACCAAGATCAGACACTTGCTGGATATGATCTGAACGTTTATCAGATGCAATGACACCGATGATCTTGTCATCAACTTCACCACCATCGATAAATTTCATTCCACCAATGATGCGAATCTCAACAAGCGATCCTGGGACGAGTGGCTCTGTAATATTGACGATCTCAATATCAAGAGGATCATTGTCGAGATCCCAAGTCATTGGAATAGCACCATACGTAAACGGATACGCCATAGAAGAGTAGCCGACGCGATCAAGCTTGAGCTGTCCGCTCTCTGTTATCAATTCATACTTGTTGATTGATCCAGCTGAGACTTCAACAATCACATTGAGCACCTCTGTTTCACCTTCTACGAAAGCTGGAAGAGCATGTAGTAAGTTGAGCATGTACTTTGAAGGTTTCACATTTATATTTGCCATAGATTAGTTTTAAGTTACTTATAATATGTTCTACATTGTCATACCGGATAAGGTGAATTGTGAAGCAAGAGAGGATGCCCTGGGGTACCTGATCCGGTATCCAGACTATTTAGAGAGAATCCTGGATTCCGGATCGAGTCCGGAATGACAGAACCAAAAATTTCGACTTTATAATTTAGTATTTGTAATTTAGAATTACTAGTTGCTTTGTTCGTCTTCAAGCTTTTCTACTTCGTGTGCTTCAGTATTGATCGGACCTGCTACCTCTTCTTGCGTCTTTACATCGAAATCATCTGTTTCATGTGTGTCATTTTCTTCTTCATGAGTCACAACTGTTTCACCATCGGTCTCAACAACTTCATCACCTTGGATTCCCTTGATTTCAATTTTCCAACCAGTGAGTTTTGCAGCGAGGCGAACATTTTGTCCTCCTTTACCAATAGCGAGAGAAAGATGAGCATCGAGCACTTCAACGAAAGCTTTGTGTTCTGTTTCATCGATTTCAATATTGACGATTTGAGCTGGAGAGAGGGCATTTGCAATGTACTCTTTTGCATCAGATGCCCAAGGAATAATATCAATTTTTTCTTGTCCGATTTCTGACATGACTGTCGTAACGCGAATACCTTTTTGACCAACACAAGATCCAACTGGATCAATATGTTCATCTTCAGCATACACCGCCATCTTTGTACGAGATCCTGCTTCACGAGCAATTGCTTTAATCTCAACAACTCCACTTGCAACTTCAGGAGATTCTGACGCAAAGAGAGATTCAATAAGTTTTGGATGAGTACGTGAGAGTTTCAATGTTACTCCACGTGGTGAGTCATCAACATTGTAGAGAAATACTTTGATACGTCCTCCATGATTATAGCGTTCTCCTGGGATTTGTTCGTCTGGTGGAATGATACCGATCGCACGACCGATATCAACATAGACCATACCACGTTCGTATTTTTGAATAGTCCCCATGATCACTTCACCTGATCTGCTTCCGTATTCATCTATAATAGAAGCTTTTTCTGCTTCACGGATTTTTTGAACAATAACTTGTTTTGCTGTTTGAGCGGCAACACGTCCGAAATCATCATGAGTATCAAGAGGGAAAGTGATTTCATCTTCGAGCTGTGCTCCATTTTTGATGATCCGAGCAGTGTCGATCATGATATGATGTTCTTCGTTAAAGAGTGGTCGGGTATCTTCTGGATCGCGTTCTGTATCGTCTTCATCTTCTTCGGTTTCGCCATCTTTTGGCATGCGGACTGTTGATTCATCAACAACGAGTTTTACTTGCAAAAACTGTGCTTCACCTGTTTCAGTATTGAGTGAACAACGGATAATCTGACCTTTCTTTCCAAAATCTTTTTTGTATGCGGCAGCGAGTGCTTGCTCGATTGCTTCAATGATTTTGTCCGCTGGAATTTTGCGTTCTTCTTCGAGCGCTTGCAGAGCGGTATGCATTGATTTTATATCTAACATATATTTAGTTGTTACTTGCCTGATCTTGATGTAAGAAACTCATAGCTCAGGCAATATTCTATTAAATTGTTTTTAAAAAAATCGAGCACGTACAAAATACGAGCTCGACCTTTTAATAATGAGAGTATAGCAAAAAGGAGGGAAAAGGACAATACTAAACAATACAAAAACGGGACGACATAGTCGGCCCGCTTTTGTATTGTTTAGCATTTAGAATTTAACATGTATCATTCTTATCTTAGTCTTCATACAAATCCACTACACTTCGTACTTCTTCAAGAGAAGTAAGTCCATGGAGAATCTTGATAACTCCGTCTTCTTTCATATCGAGTAGTCCTTGGGTTTCCGATACTTTCTTGATCTCGCGTTCTGATGGGTTACTTGGAATAATTTCTTCTAATTTTTCATCAGTCATGATTGCTTCAAATATTCCAATACGTCCTTTGTAGCCAGTGAAGCTACATTTCTCACAGCCAACAGGGGAGAAGATATGGACTTCAGTATCAGGAGTTACGTTGTATTTATCTAAATTTTTTCCTTCGACAATTGCTTGCGCTAAAATATCATGAATAAGCTTTTTATCATCTTCAGATACTGTTGTACTTTCTGCTTTACATTCTTTACACAATGTTCGTACAAGTCGCTGTGCAATAGAGAGGGTCAATGCAGACACCATAATCTTTGGATTCACCGAGAGGTCAGCAAGACGAGGGATCACTCCTTGTGCATTATTGGTGTGAAGTGTTGAGAACACAAGGTGACCAGTAAGCGCAGACTCCACCGCAATTTTTGCGGTTTCATCATCACGAATTTCTCCCACCATGATCACATCTGGATCCTGACGAAGTGCGGCACGAAGTCCTGAAATAAAGTCATACCCTTTTTCATGTTCTACTTGTGTTTGCGTGATACCTTTCAAATGGTATTCAATCGGATCTTCGATAGTAATGATTTTAACTTCCGGTGAATAAATTTTTTGTAAAAATGCATAGAGTGTTGTTGTCTTTCCAGATCCTGTTGGTCCAGTGAGAAGAATAAGTCCATTTGGTTTGGTAATCTCGCGCATCATAACCGCATAGAGATCTTCATTGATTCCCATATCTTCAAGCTTCACTTGAATAGACTTTGGATTTAAAAGTCGCATCACAAATCCTTCACCATATGCACCAGGGACAGTCGAGACACGAACAGAGATTTCTGTGTCAGCGTCAATAAAAATAGAGAACCGTCCATCTTGTGCTTTGCTTTCATTGGTGAGTTTGAGTCCTGAGACGAGTTTGAGTCGAGAGTTCACGAGCTTGTGAACTTTGTAGTCATAATTCACAACATCAAGAAGTGTTCCATCAATACGAAATCGAAGTCGTACTTGGTCTTCTTGTGGTTCAATGTGGATATCAGAAGCACCGAGTGTAATCCCCGCACCAAGCACAACTTCGAGTAAGTGAGAAATCTTATGCTGACCACTCGTCTGATGAAGCAAGTCTTCAATAGTCTGCGATGCGTCTTGGAGTGTGTGCACATGTTCTGCAATTTCTTTAAGTATTTCAGCTTGGAGATCAAGCCCGCCAACACGAGAATTGGTTGCATGTGAAATTTCTTTAAATCGGTCCCATGATTTTTCTAGTGATGCGCGTGAACCCATATAGAAATGAGTGAACATACTTTTTTCTTCCATCATTTGCTTAAACTTAACCACACCTGGGGTATTTGGTGTATGGATCACGACATGAATATGCTTCCCGACAACCTTAAAAGGACCAACTTCGAGTGCACGTGCTTCTTCTTCGCTGATATATCGTAGTGCTTCGTTCTCAATTGGTAAAAGTGCTAAGTTTACATACGGCAAACCATACCGTTCAGTTGCAAGTACTTGGATCAAGTCTTCTTCTTCATTTTTTCTTATATCGTCTAACCTTTTTTGGTGGTCTTCATCGTGCATTGGGATCATAAACCAATTATAAAGTATAAATGCTAAATGATAAACCCCCACAACCTCACCCCAACCCGAGCCTGTGGAGGAGAGGGAGCAACCTAGAGAGCGTCTTGGTTCTGTCCTCCTCTCCTTCGTAGGCTCGAAGTTAAGAGGTGGGGTTGTAAATCGTAAACTTTTCAAAAATTATATTTTCGTTTCCTTGTTTTTTCATACTAAGCACAGTATTATAAAGATATGAAAACACGAATACAATTTATCGTATGCATTTGTTTTTTCTTTTCTGTATTTCACGAAGCGCGGGCAATTGAAAATATACCCATCTCAAAAGACACACTCAATACAATCAAAAAACTCACCACTATTTCTTCTATCGACACTCTTTTAGGTACTGTACAAAAAGAATCTGTACAACTTAAAAATACAAACTGCCCAAGACCTGAAGAAAAAGTAAATAAACTCATGTCTATTGTGCAAAACACACCTGATGCATCATTAAAAATGATTAATCACGAGAGTGGATTTGATCGAAATTATATCCCAAATGATCTAGTAGATATTTCAGGTAGTATTAAAACAATCAACAACACATCAATTTGTCTTTCACATCCTGCTGCATCACAACTTATTGTTATGGCAAGAGATATGGCAAAACTCGGACTTAAACTCAGTGTAAACTCAGGATTTCGTTCATACGACGAACAAAAAGCACTTCATGAAAATTACGCACCAATCGCAAAAACTGTAAAATATCCTCTTGTGGCACCACCAGGAAAATCTGAACACCAATTAGGACTCGCAATTGATGTTGCAAGTGAATTCTCACCAGGGAAATTTGCAACGTCAGCTGAAAGTGCATGGCTCCACGATCACGCATACTTGTACGGATTTCTCATTAGCTATCCAGAACATGAAGAAGAAAAAACAGGTTTCATGTATGAACCATGGCACCTTCGCTACGTAGGAATAGAGAATGCACTCTTGTTGCGGGAAGCAGATTACACACTTGCTTTTAAGCCTGAATATTATAAAAAACCAATGCTCACGGAGCTCCTCTCTACGCTCAAAAATAAATTTGGCCTCAATTCAGTTACACAAGATGAAATAGGAGGATAAATCCCAAACAAAGTTTGGGATTTATAATTTTAAATGCCAAACGCTAAATTAAAAAATAATTACAAAATACAAAAACAGCGGGGAGCCTGAAGGGCTCCCCGCTGTTTTTGTATTTCCTTTAATATTTAAAATTTAGCATTCTTACAGTCCATATCTTGCATTATCTCCGAGTGGATTCTTTGCCCCACGAACCTCCCAGTGGAGATGCGGACCAGTAGATTTTCCTGTATTTCCAACTGCGCCGATTTGCTCACCTTGAGATACTTTCTGACCAGTACTTACATCTACTCGAGAGAGGTGACCATAGAGCGTCTGTGTACCATTTGGGTGAGAAAGAATGATATAGTTTCCATATCCAGTATTATAGCCCCCAGTTTTTGCAATCAAGACTGTTGCATCTGCTGCTGCATAGACAGGAGTTCCGGTCGGTGCACCAATATCGGTTCCGTTATACCCATGAAGCCCTTGTGTTCGAATACCACCACGGACCGGTCGCATGAAATACCCTTGTACATCTTTTGCCCATGACTTGATAATCTTTGTTGCACCAGCGAGTACTTTTGTGGCTGGTTTCTTTGGAGTTTGTTTTGGTTTTGGTTCAGCTATTTCTCCATTTGGGATAATAATCGTTTCACCATACGCGAGCTCACTCTCAAGCTCAAGTCCGTTGAATGCGCCGATTTCTTCAGCATCAGCACCATATTTGCGAGCAATAGATTTAAGAGTATCTCCTTTCTTTACCACATATGATACTCCATCAACAGGCAAGATTACCAAAACATCTCCCACTTTTGGACTTTCATTTTTCTTGAGATTATTTGCCCATCTGACAGTATTTTCAGTTACATCAAAAAGTTTAGCGATCTTAGAGACGGTATCACCTTGGTGGACAGTATATACAGAAATAGTATCAGAGTGCGTAGTATCATCTACTTCTACGTTTGTACCAAGAGGACCAACAATAGGCTCAAGAAGTCCTTGACTTAAGGATGCATCATCTTGTGCGAGGACAACTTTTTTACTGGCAGAAAACACATCTGTGTTTGGGTCAGGGAGGACCATGTTCTGAACATGACCGTTTGATGGAAGCACCTGTGCTTCAGCACTTGAAAAGAAGTTAGAGAAAAAAGAAGCTCGTGCAATCTCAGGAAAAGCATTAATACAGACAAGAGACAGGACAAAAAAAGCAATATGTTGTTGCTTTATAGTATAAGGTGCTTTTTTTGACACACGAGTGAGATAGGTATGGTATCGTGTATTTTGTTTTTTATCTTTAAAAATAAGCCTTTTTTGTCCAAAAACCGTAGTTTTATGGATCTTTTCAGGAAATTGGTCAATTAACAGAGATCACTGTATTTATTGGTATTAAGGAGTATACTATATATAGTACACCGCTCTCTTAATCCTAGTAAACTAGGTGTCTACAGTCAATAGCGATATTTTACTAGAACACATTTATTGACTTTTATAAACATAAATTACATAATATTTATATGTCTCAGGAAAATCTACCAACTCTAGACAAATCACTCATTTCTTTAAAGCAAGAACTCTTGGCGAACATCGGAAGTAAAGGAGATAACGCTCGAGTACGAGAAAACATTCTTCCAAGAATCGCTGACTTTGCACTCGCTGGACGAGAAACAAAATTCAAAGAAGTACTCGAAGATTATTGTAAACTCTACAAAATACCTAAGGATGAACACAAACTCTTAGAAGACGCGATTACGTCTTTTGTGACAAAAAACAAAGAGACGATCCATGCAGTGAGTCAAAAAAAAGAAGCTCTAGTCACACCAATCCAAAAAAACACCAAGACGCCTAATAAAACAACAGAAGTTCCTCAAAACGAAACTCCACAAAAAAAAATACCAGACGCAGACGACCTAGAAATAAAACAAAAAAGAGAAACGCCACTCCTAACACAGAGCGCAGAAATACTCAGAAACACGCCTATAGTACAGAAAGAAAAGACACCAGAAGTAAGAGGAAGTAAGTATGTAGAAAAGAAAACAAGTTCCTCAAACAAATTTGACCTAAATACGGCAGAATTGTTAGACCAGCAAGAAAAAGCATCCTACAAAAAAATTCGTGCACAAGGAGACAAGTTTATTGATACTATTTTTTCGAAAGCAAAAAAACAAGCATTCGAGAAAAAGATAGAGAGTATTAAACAAAAGAGAACAGACTCAGCAATAACAAAACCAGAACCAACTCTTACACAGAAAGAACCAATAACAGTAGAACCTATCCAGATAGCCAGTACCGACACATACACAATACCACCAGAATTAACACCACTACGATCAGCACCAATCGCAATCGACACAACATCAAAAAAAACATCTATGATGGAACCAACAAAAAAACCAGAAACAAAAGAAAAGAAGAAGAACCTGGATCAATTGATCGATGAAATACTTCGTGAACCAGGCGTACGAGAAAAAATAGAAAAATTTATCGCAAATGCACAAGAACACGGAATAGTTGCTGTTACTCATGGTGGTACATATAAAGTACAGCAAGACATCAACCCAAAAATAGAAGGCGGACTCTCATTTAAAAAAGGAGAAAAAGTCTTGACCCCAAAACCAGATTTTGATGGGCAAGTGACAGGATTCTTGCTCAACCAGTTTGGTATTCCCGTCAACGAACAACAATTTGTAAAAACTGGAACAAAGTTTGATCTAGAAAATGAACAAAAAGGAGACATCTATTTCGACGTCGCAGAAAATGGAAAAATTCTGCAAGTATATGAAGATCCAAAAACGGGAAAGATACACATTACATTTGGTAATCACTTTGACGAAAGAGATGTCAAAACTTCTTCTGCTGATATTCTGTATCGAGTACTCAAAAAAATTAATGGCAAAAAAGGTGTTTTAACAATGAGTAATTTTCCTGCAATTAACTATGGTCATCTGTTAGATCAAGAAGTTGCAACTCCTCAAGCTGACATCGACGCGATTAATCAAAAAAGAGCTGAAGAGGGAATGGAACCATTTCCGCGAATAGATCACTACCAATTCATAGAAAAAACACCTTTAAATCAAGAAGCTCTTGAAGAACTCATCAGATTCACCAATGATGCTGACAATCTCATGATGCCACTTGAGATACGCAAAACACATAAAAAGGGTCTATCAGAAACCGTCTACGGACATTATCGTACACTTCCATTTGAAAAAATCATAGAGCATTTTGCGAGTGGGAAAAAAGCGACAGATCCACTTGATAAAGAAATACTCGAAGAGACAGTGCACCAAAAAACAGGCCGAGGTGCCACAAAAGAAGAAATAGAGAAAAAAACTCAATTGATACAACAAGAAATAATCGTAGAAAGAGCTAAAAAAAACCCGACTCAACCACTCACCGATACAGAACTCAAAGAACTCGTTGATAAAAAATTGGCATTGTTTTTTACAAGTCGAAAAAATCGTACACTGGCACACATTTCCAACGCTGAGACTGGTATAGAAAATGCAGAAAAAGAAATGACAGCTTGGTCTATGCCGGAGGGTACAGAAAAGTTAGGTAGAGTATTAATCAGTAATGAAAAAAACAAAACCTCAAAAATTGCCACCAAAGAAGTTGTCTTTGCAAAAAAATTCAACTATGACTCACTGATTACTTTTAATGAAGAAGGCGCATTCGTATCTCGACCAGGGCATAACTTACGCGAGATATATGAAACAATCAAAGAAAAATACCCAGAGGCAGTTTTTCAAAACTCAATGATTTTATACTATCCAGAAAAAACAGCATTCAATGAAAGAGAATTCCTCCACGCAATCGGTGTTGATTATGCAGAAACAAAAAAAGAGGACACAGAGGTAAAGCGCGCAAATCTTAAAAAAGGACTTACATTTTTTGATGAAAATAATAACCTCGTCTCAATTGAGAGTATTAAAAACGAGATTGTGACACTTACAAGTACTCTTGGTAATAAGAGCGCAGAACATATTGAAACTCTCCTTGAATTCATCAACACAGGTGTATTTACACCTGCCCCAACTCTCAAAAAAGAAAATAGTGGGGCAGAACAATTTAACCCTCTTGATGTGTATAAAAATACCGTGACAGATAAACAATACACGATTACAAAATCTGATGCGGAGTACGTATACTATAGAGAAGCAGGTAAGACAGGAGAAGAAAAAACAAAAATTCCTTATATAAAAAAAATGGTATCAGAAGGTACGTTTAAAAAAGTAGAAAAAGAAGTAATACTTGAAACTCCTGAAGAAAAAGAAGAGAAGCCGATTATCGGACCACTTACAAACAGAGCAGGATTAGAAAAAAAATTACATACAGAACTTGGGTGGCCAGAAGAAATCCTCAAGTTTCTCCCTGATAGTGACATTGTAGCTATAAACAACAATAGAAAGTTATACACTGAAGCAAAAGATGGACCAGAATACAGAGAAAAAGCACGACAGCATAGAATCGAAAAAATCAATGCTGAACTTGCTATCATCTACGACAGAATGAACAAACGTGAAATAGAAATTACAAATATTAGACAGCAAATACGTGAATATAAAAATAAAGACAATCAAACAAATACTAAACCACAGGAGCTAGATACAGAGAAGACAGAAAAAACCACTGCAGGAGAACCGGAAAACATATCTCAACCAATAGAACTTTCAGTTGAAGATACGTCAGACACACACCAAGAAGAGAAGCCAGACGCACCGACACAGAAAGAAGGATATATAGATTTTGAAAAGATAAAAAATTCATTAGGGGATTCAAAATTTTTATACAAACTCCTTACTGATAAGTATAATCAGATTGGATTCAAAAAAACTGCAGAATTAAACAAACTAGCTGGTATAAAAAATAGTGACGGACTGTCCGGACTAGTTACTGCTTACATTACGGCAAAAAAAGCAAACACTAACATAGATCTGGTTGCTGAGATGGAAAAGACGCTTCGTGGTTTAAAAGATAAAAAATAAAGCATATGCAACAAGAACAAACAATAGAATTTCTCAAAAGCATCTACAGTCTCTTTGAAGGAGAAGAACTTCCAATAGAGATACAAGAAGATGTCGAGAGTGAGGTAGGACTCCTGATTTTTCAAGGAGTAGTCGCTATTTCAAGTATCCAACTCAAAAAACCGGAACAAGAAACTCTTGAAAAACTCTTTGACGAAAATGCGCCTATGCACGAGATTGTTTCGTTTCTTGAAACACATGTAAAAAATTTCCCTGAAGTACTAAAAAAAGTAGGGTCGAGTGTTATGAGCATGTTAAAAAAGAATGCATAATATGAATATGGAACAACCTCCAAACCCAGAAGAAGAAAAAACATTTATTGTAGTTGAACAACAAGGAAAAGGGTTCACTGTTGTTGATGAAAACAAAGAACACTATCTCTGGCAAGACGAACATAGACAAGTACTTTGGACTAAAGATGTAAATGAAGCCCACACCAAAAGAAAAGAACTTCAGAAGAAAGAATTAGAAGAAAGAACAAATAAAGAAAACACACCTATGGTGCCAGAAGAACTAGAAGGGAAAGAAGTGGAACTCGTTGCAGAGCAAGAAAAAGATCGAACACTTGCGACACCCCTAGAAACAGAACTTGAGGTGCTTCGTTATGAAGGATTGACAGTAGACCAAAAATTTGAAGAAGCAAAAAAAAGAGTACACGCAAAAATTGATGCGAATGTTGCAAAAGCACTTGGACCAACAGATGAAGAAAAACTTGCACAAATTAGAAAAGATATTCTAAAAGATACTTTTAATAAAAGACAGGAACATCTCAAAGATACTCTAAAAAAGACACAGCAAGAACAAAACGTAAGTGTCATTACTACACGACAAGCATATACTGATGCGTATGGACAATCAGTTGAAAAAGTAAATGGTTTGAAGAAACTCGGTTATAAAATTGGAAACTTTTTTGGATTTAACAGGAAAGACGTCTTCACAGAAACAGGAACCAGAGCGGAAGATCTACAAACGCAAGTAAATAAAAATGAGTATGAGACAGAAAAAAATAAAACACTCACCGATAGGTTTTCTGAAAAAATGACAAGTGAAAAAGATACTGGGCGTGAGAAAAAAAGAGACTGGACTACAGCAGAACTAGAGACACGAGATAGACGATACAAAAATATTCTCAGAAATAAAGGAGGTGAATCATTTTCAAAAGAAAAAGAATTAGAATTTGTAAAAAGTGAAAACGAAATACTTAACGAAAAAAAGAAAGCTGAATGGGAAACACACAAAAATAAGACCGAAAAATTAATACAAGAAGAAATGGAAATGGCGAAAGCATATCTAGATCAGAATCCAAAACTCAAGAAAATGCTCGGTAATAAATGGTTCAGACTCGGGGCAACAAGTGTTGGAATAGGTCTCCTTACTGGAGGAATTGGGAGTGTTGCTTTCTGGGGTTCACGAGCGTTGCGTGTTACAGGTGGAGCACTCGGTGCCGCTGGTGGTAAACTCGTAAGTGATAAACTTATAAAAACAAAGGAAATCCTAGACAGTAGAGTTTCACAACTTGAAAAAGACTATAAAGACGGCAAATACACAGCAAGTGAATATGACAAACAAAAAGAAAATATTGACTTGGAAATTACACGTTGGGAGAGACTCAAGAACCTGATTGTTGTAGGAAGTGGTGTTGGGGTGGGGTATGGTGCAGGATATGCTGATACACATTATATTCACCCAACCATGACTGAAACACACGTTGGACAAACAGCACCAGGTCCAGATGGGAACACACCTCAAGGGGATACCCCAACAGTGGTACCCGATGATTGGCTCGTACATAAAGGTCAAGGAATCGAACACACATTCATCCGACAAATTGAACACAGCGAACAACTACGGGAATTACTCGGATACAAAGCGGATATGGATCTTCATGATTTCGCTGGTAAAGCAGCCCATCAAATGGCACTCTCAAATGGATATGTAGATAATCTTGGACATGAGGTTCGCATCACGAGTGCTGGTATTGATAAAGCAGCATATGAATTGCGTATTAATAATGGTGCAATCGAAATCCATGAACACTTTGATGGTAAAGAAATAGAAACACATGCGGGTCACGAAACAGCGATTGAAAAAAATATCGAAGACACAAAAGCCGAAGGTGGGTACGAAACAATGCATGATGGGTCTCATCATACAACACCCACAACAAAACATATCGCAACACTCAAAGCGGAAATAGATAATGCGTATCCAAAAAGAGAGGATTATCAAATGGAAGCGCTTAAACCGTCGCCCGTTCCACCTGCTCATCTTGAACCGATTAGAGTAGGGCCAAATGGTGTTATTGGAGCACCAACTGAACCAATAAAAGTAGGGCCGAACGGACCGATTGGGCCACAACCTGAACCGATCAAGGTCAGCCCAACTGGACCAATCACTCCAGTAGATCCTAACTACCAACCTCGACTTCCTCACACAAACGGTGAACCACGAACATACGGCGACCCAATGCACAATGGGAGATATCATCCAGCAGAACCTGATGCAGGAAAAAATCAGTACTTAGAATCAAAAAAAGTGAGTTCAGTTGGTGGAAATAGTGCAGGAGAAAACCTAGCACAAAATAGTGCACCAGCTGGAAAAGATTTCTTTACTATTCTCGCTGAAGCATTTTTTGGAAAAGACACTCCTGAGATACCACAAATGACAGCAACTCCGGGAGCAGGGTTCGATGATTTATCGAAAGCGGCGTAGAAATCTAGTAAGTACAAAGTAGATAGTGGTAAGTAGTGAAATGAGCGCGGACCGTAGGTCCGCGCTCATTTTGTGTTTGTGTTTTGCATTGTCATACCGGGCTTGACCCGGTATCCAGGACTGATTATTTCAAAAATCTAGATTCCGGATCAAGTACCCCAGGGTATACTCTCTTGCAGAGCAATTCACCTCATCCGGAATGACAAAACAAGTTTTGCGCAGTATGCTATACTTTTTCCATGTCATCACTCCTCCTCGGTCTCAACAGCGAACAACAAAAAGCAGTCACTATGACAGATGGGCCAGTACTCATCGTCGCAGGAGCTGGAGCCGGTAAAACAAAGACCCTTACCACACGTATCGCATACCTCATCCAAGAGAAAAAAGTAAATCCAAAAAGCATCTTAGCTATCACCTTTACCAACAAAGCAGCAAAAGAAATGCGTGAACGTGCATATAGTCTCATCGGAGCACAAGGCTACGACAGTGGACCACTGATCACGACGTTTCACTCACTCGGTGTACAGATACTTCGTGAACAACATACACACCACAATCGTGGAAAATATTTTTCTATTCTCGACAGTGACGATAGTTTGTCGATGATCAAAGAAGCGGTCCGAGAAGCAGGGCTCGACCCAAAACAGTACGAACCAAAAAAATTCCAAGCAATTATTTCAAGATACAAAGGACGTGGAGTAGATTTTTTTAATTTCAACCAATACATTGAAAGTAGTTTTGATGAACTCACTAAAGACATCTGGGAAAAGTATGAGAAAAAATTGGAAAAAGAAAAAGCATATGATTTTGATGATCTCCTCTTAAGAACACTCACGATGATGCAGAACAATGCTGAGGTCCGCACCTACTACAAAACTCGTTTTGATTATATTCACATAGACGAGTACCAAGACACAAACGGCGTACAGTATGACTTAGTCAAACTCTTCACCAACGAAAAACAAAATATCTGTGCAGTGGGGGACACTGATCAAAACATCTACTCTTGGCGTGGGGCGCAGATAAAAAATATGATTCAATTTGAAAAAGATTTTCCAGGTGCAATACTTATTTTTCTTGAACAAAACTATCGCTCCACTGACGTGATCCTCTCTGCAGCAAATGCGGTGATAGAAAAAAATGAAATGCGTATTCCAAAAAATCTCTTTACTGATAAAACCGCAGGAGACAAGATAACCGTCGCAGAACTCTACAGTGAACGCGATGAAGCAGAGTACGTTGTCGACAGTATTGTCGAACTTTGGGACAGTGGCGTACAACCAGAAGATATTGCAATACTCTATCGAGCAAATTTTCAGTCTCGTATTTTTGAAGAATATTTAATAGACCGAGGTATTCACTACACGATGACCGGAACAAAATTCTACGAACGAAAAGAAATCAAAGATATCCTCTCATATATTCGTGCTGCGCAAAACCCAGAATCTTGGACTGATATAAAAAGATGTATCAATACACCAGCGAGAGGAATAGGGAAAACAACAGTTCTTAAACTCCTCGAAGGAAAACGTGATGAGCTTCCACCAAAAGCACGAGGGGATGTGGATCAATTTTTCAGATTACTTGAAAGAATAAACACACTCATCCAAACAGAAAAACCAAGTGAAGTAGTCCGGCAAGTACTCACTCTCTCTGGTATCTATGAATTTTATGATGACAAAACAGAAGAAGGGACTACACGAAGAGAAAACCTCGAAGAGTTGGTAACACTCGCAAAAGGGCATGATGAAGTCGAAGAAGGGATGATGCGATTCTTGGAAAATGCATCACTCCATAGCGACCAAGATACACTCGACGACGACAAAAACAAGAAAGGGGTACGACTAATGACAGTCCATGCCGCAAAAGGACTTGAATTTCATTGTGTTTTTGTTGTTGGACTTGAACACGGGCTCTTTCCACACGAACGTGACAGTAGAGTCAAAAAAGAAGATCAAGAAGAAGAGCGTCGACTATTTTATGTCGCACTGACTCGTGCAAAAGAATTACTCTACCTCACCTACGCAACAACACGAACTATCTTTGGAATGCGTGGAGTGCAGACCCCATCAGAATTTCTCTATGACATACCAATAGATCTTATCAAACAAGCAAAGAGAAAAGATCCTCCACAAACCGGAACTGTGATATATATAGACTAGGATTGGCGCACCCTTTTTGAAGTATCTTTCTTGTGTGCGTGCAGTGTCATTCCGGATGAGGTGAATTGCTCTGCAAGAGAGTATACCCTGGGGTACTTGATCCGGAATCCAGAAATAACCACATAAAAATATAGATTCCGGATCAAGTCCGGAATGACAAAAAAAGAAAACTTAAATCATAAAAATTTTGGCGGATAAAAAACAAAAAAGATGAAACACCAAAAAGACTACAAAAAAATAAGAGGGGTTAAAATAAGCACAGAAGGTGACGAAACAAAACACCGAGCAAAAAAATCTCTTGGACAAAATTTCCTGACCTCGACAGGAGCATTGAATAAAATTGTCGGAGCTGGAAACCTTACAGAAAAAAGTACTGTTCTTGAAATCGGACCAGGAAAGGGGGCACTGACAAAAAAACTTCTTGAAACCGGCGCAACTGTTTTTGCTATTGAGAAAGATCGTGATCTGATTCCATACCTGTCAGAACTCTTTCAAGACTCCATACAGAAAAAAAAGTTCATCTTGATCGAAGGGGACATACTCACTACTGATCTAGAAAAAATAGGACTGGGTACAGGAAAACATAAAAAATACAATGTTATTGCAAATATCCCATACTATATTACAGGAGAAATCATCCGTCTCTTTCTGGAGAAAGAGACAAAACCAGAGGTAGTAGTATTTCTAGTCCAAAAAGAAGTCGCAGAACGCATCGTCTGTAAGGACAAAAAAGAAAGTGTTCTGTCACTTTCAATCAAAGCCTATGGAACACCAGCATATATTGCGACTGTTCCACGCGGCGCCTTTGCACCAAGCCCAAAGGTAGACTCTGCTATTGTGCAAATAATCATTGATAAAAAAGGATTTAAAAACAAAATGGAAGAAAGTATTTTCTTTACACTCATAAAAACAGGCTTTAAAGCCAAGCGTAAAAAAGCTTTCTCAAACATCCTTCCATTATTTCAAAAAGAAACACTCGAAAAATTCTTCACGACACACAAAATTGATATAAACACACGACCAGAACAAATACCATTTGAAATCTGGCTAGAACTCTCTTCTGTAGTATAAAAAATAGGAGGGGCGCCTACGGCGCCCCTCCTATTTTTTATACTGTGAACTCATTATTCACAATTCCAAACAGAGCTGTGATACAATATATGCATGACAAATCGCAATCTATTACCAAGTAAAAAATTCTTAAAAACACTTGGTGGAATTATCCTCCTCATTCTCATTATTATACTTATTGGTAGTATTGCTAATAAAAAAACATTATATAAACAGAACCTCACAGGAAAAGTTGTGGTAGTTGACGATGTACTTGATGTAGACACAGACAAAGACGGACTCAAAGACTGGGAAGAAAATTTATGGGGGACCGACCCGCAACGACCAGATTCAGATAATGATGGAATAAGTGATGCCGATGAAATTAGAAAAATACAAGAATTTTTAATTGATACAGGAAAAGATAACCCTGACGCTCCTCAAAATGACAAGACCAAAACTGGAGCACTTACTCGTGATATTATGACGATTGCTGCAGCAATTAGTCAAAGTGGCCCAGTAACCAAAGAAAGTAGTGATGCAATCACGACTGAGATTGCTAATTACCTTGAAAAAAGAAACTCTGCACAATACACAGTGAAAGATATTATTATTACAGAAAATGCAACAGAAAAACAAAAAATTGCTTACCTGACACTCATTAAAAAAAGTGCAGAACGAACTCCTCTCTCTCAAGCAGATGTTACACTCATAGAGAACTACGAAGTGAACATGGATTCCGGAAATATGCTCCCTTATACAACGACAGCAGATAAATTTAAAAAAGAACTTGATATTGTTAAAAAAATTCCAGCTCCAGAACAATACATCACAGCACATCTCCTCTATATAAATGCACTCGAAGGATTGCAATCCTTCTATCGTGATCTCGCACTACAAGATGAAGACCCTGCTCGTGCACTCGGAGCATTTTTATCAGCTGAGTCTGTTTTTGACGGGTACCAAAAAGTGCTTGAACTTATGCAGAATTAAAATATAATTATAGTATGAAAAAAATCCTTGCTTCTCTTCTCATCATCACGGTCCTCTGTGGAAATTTAGCAGTGTTTGCAACACCAAAGAAAGCAGAAGCATTCTGGGGTTTCGGAGATATTAGTTTTGACCCACCGACAACTGTTCAAGCAGGAGGAACATATGTGAATGTTGCAAAACAAGTTGTTGGAGAAATTTTAAAAAAAGTTTTGAAGCGACTTGCAAATAAAGTTCTCAATAAAATGCTCAAAAAGACAGTTAACTGGGCCCTCACTGGATTTGGCCCTTGGGAAGCAGGAGGAAATGCAGGTGGTCAACCATTCTATGTACAAAACTCGGATTCGTTAATGAAAAATATTAAAGACCAAGAGCTCATTAAAACTATTCAAGGGATTCAAGACAGTTGTAAAAATAATGATGGAAATGGTGGTTGTCCATACGGAAAAGATCTCGCTCGTTCTCTTGTGAAAGAAGCTATCTCTGGGGGGCAATACCACCAACAACAATTTGATCTTGATAAGTACTCATCAACTTGGCAAGAATTTGCTAATGTTTCAAACCCACAAGGATTTTCTCAAGGGGGAGGGTGGCAAACTTGGGAAGGAATGAATAGTAATCCAAACAATACACCATTTGGTGCATACCTTACAACAGCGTTTAAGGTATCAGAAAAACAACAAGCAGGGGTTGGAAAACAACAGCAAGAACTCGCGAACAACAATGGATTCCTGTCACTGCGAAAATGTGTCGCGTACGAATACGGAAAAGAACCAACTTCAGAAATAGATTTTTCACTTTTTGGTAAAAAAGGTAATACTCAAACAATTGATGACCTTGGAAATGGAAACACTGATCCCGTTTTCACTACACAAGGAGAAGAACCTACTACCATAACAAGTGATCTACCCCCAGGACAAAGTGGTGGTATTAGCACTACTGGTCTTTCAGGAGCAGGAAGTACGACAGGCGCATACACAGGAGGAACAGGTACATCGAGTGAAGACTATGGTATCTCAAACGGAACCGGTAATGCATACAATGACTTTTTTGGAAGCACCTACGCACTTCCAGGTATGACCGTGGATAACTGTACGAGGTATGAAGTTACTACTCCTGGTGCGATTGCAAAAGAACAACTCGGAAAAGTTCTCACTTCAACTATTGATAAACAAATTGCTGATTCAACAACAGGAAATACACTCCTCGACTCACTGGTTGATATGGCAGCGGTGTTCGTAGAACAAGGCCTCGACAAGCTCATCACCAAAGCAACAACAAAGAAAGGAGATCAGCAAATATATGCTGGCGGAATCGAAGGAGGAGATGTGACGTATCTTGGTGCAGGAAACGGAGCAAATACTGACAGTGCATGGTATTCAGAAAATGGAAAAGATCCAATAGTTATTCAAGATCCATACGATCCAAAAAAACTACACCCAGATCTTATAGAAGGAATAAAATACACAGAGTTAGAATTAGAACAGATTGATATTATTCTTGAAATGCTCCGAGCTCAACCTCAAATGTACAAACAACTTGACGAGTGTCTACCAGGACCAGACTTTGGATGGGAACAAAGACTCAAAGATGAATTTAGTCGTTCTACAAAAAGACTCGACAAGAAATCACAGAAAGATAATAAAAAAGGGGATAAAGCCCAAGAAGCAATTGCGCGTCTTGAACGACTCCGTGATCAAGAAATCTCCAAAACAAAACTCGCTATGCTCAAGGTCATCCCAAATTCAATTCCAATCCTTGGGAAAATGACTACGATCACAAACCTCGCGTCAGACATCAGACAAGCTGAACAAAAACTTGTAAGTAAAACCTCAGCGCTCGCAATACTCACCGCAATAGAAGAGAGTCTCGCATCAGAATCTATGACTAATTTTGAACTCGTCGAACTCAAGAAACAATACGCAGGAATTATGAACTCTGTTTCAAAAGAAGAAACACTTGAGGACACATTAGAAGATAAGCAAAGAATAGCAGCTGATATATTTACATCGTTCGATTGGTCTAACCCAAAGTCACTTATCTCAAAATGTGTTGAGGGAAGAAAAACTGTAAGTGATCAAATGATTGGTGAAGACTTAGGTGAAACTCTCTACTGTATCTGGCAGACACACGATAATCACACATCCAAAGATGTTCCAAATCTTCTCTTCGCAGGAACAGGTCTTATCGGTGCAGTTGGTACGACAGGTGGAGGAACATTTAATGTAACCACAAAAACATTCGGAGCTGGCTCATCGCCATATGACGCAGGAAGAAGTGTTCAAATATGGGTTGGGAATGAATACACCCAAGACGAATCACCATTTGACAGTGGAGGTAAAGATTCAGAATTTAATGTCGATTGTAACAAATACTATCGAGCATCGCTCTCTGTCTACGAAGATTCAAAATAAGAAGATACTAAATAAAAAGAACCGCGACACTGTCGCGGTTCTTTTTATTCCTAATACAAAACCGTCAGTACAAAAAGCCCTATAGCATACATAAAATACCATATCATCACATGACTTTCAATAAATGGTTTTTTATTAATCAACCAAAATACAACACCAGAAGAGATAACACTGAGTATCCCACTGGAGAAAGTAAGTCCAAAAAAAAGTGGTGCAAGTAAAAATGATAATGAAACAAGTGCTCCAGTCCCAATAAATGCATATTTTCCAAGAAGTACCGGCAGTGTTTGAATCCCAGCTTTTTTATCTCCCTCTATATCTTTTAAATTTTTTATATTTTCACCCAAAAAAATAAGAATAAAAAAACCGAACATGTATGTATATGGCAATGTTGCCAAAGAGTCACTATTTGTTCCAAATAAATACCCAGCAAAAAAAACAAGGAGTGCATTTACACCGATAATGACAGATGAAATACCAACAACACGCTTCAAACGAAATGGGGGGCACGAATAGAGATGATAGAGCATCATGAACATAATCAAGATCATGCACACTCCGTAACTTGAGAGAAGTCCAGCAATAAGTGCAAGAATTAAAAAGAGCCATTTTGTTTGCTTCCATGTAGTGAGTGAAATAGTAGTCGAAACAAGCGGTCGTTCACTATTTGAAATCATATCAATACCCCTATCTACTTCATCATTTTCCCAGACCGCATGAAGCCATGCAAAAATAAAAGCGAGCACAAGTACACAGAGAGAAACGAGTGAATACACACCAATCATCTCAATTCCTGATTGAGTCAATCCTACATATAAACCAAAAAATAAGAGAAGTTGGTAGTGGATAATACGAGTCAGTCTCATGTTTTTGAAATAGAGAAAAAACTGCTTTCGTAAAGTAATAAGACCAACTCCTAACAAAAGAAGGATGTTTAGTATATAAAATATTTTCGAAAGGAAGAGTGAGGCAACTGTCTCAGACATATAATAGTATGGTTGAACTTCACTCAAAGAAACACTATTAAGAATAGAAACCTGACTCATATTTGTCGTATTCGGCAACTCAGTTAAAAAATATTCCTGAATACGAGAGGTGGAGACAGGTACAATATCACCCAAATGGATAAGACTAAAAATATACACGGGGATCGTCAACATAAAAAATATAATTGTATATACTCCCAAGAATGCACACAGCACCTTCAGTGCGGATTTTGTTTTTGTATATATATAGAAAGCAGAAAACAGGCAGACAAGTGCGATTTCTAATTTTATCCCAAACCCAATAGCACGTGTTCCAGACATCCACGTGTAAAAATACTGCCAAAGCTCAGCGTAACTCCCAACAATAAAATTATAGGGGATTGTGTGTCCATAGACCAACATATCAACAGTAGGTGGGGTAATAAGTATCCAAGACCCACAAACAACAAAAGAAGTTACTTTGTCGATATGCTGTTTTGAGAGAAGCTTTAACAAAAGTATCACCCCGATAAAAATAACAAAGTACCAGAGAGGATAGTGAAGAAATACATCCACGAAGCTTGCAAATACTGCGTGGTTCGAGTGATTGATAAAGTTTTCTATAAAGCCTCGTAAAAATACGACAGTAGAGAGGAGAAAAATGACTTGAAATAGAGAGAGTTTGAGACCCTCCATTCGTGTAAATATTTTATGTATCATACACAGAGTATAGCCCCTCAAGGAAACTAAGCAAAACTACGTATTGTGACACTCTATGTGGAAAATAAAATTCTTAAAAAATGCTTTTATACTCAATTTATTTTTGTTTTTATTTCTAAATAGTTGTATTATTAAAGTAATGAAACGGTTCGGTGCATTAGTCACAATTTGCTTCATCGTGCTTTCTACACTCACGCCTCTTTGGGGTGTTTCTCACGTAAGAGCAGAAGATACAAACCTAGACATGAGTGACGTTTTTCCAAAAATTGGAGAAACTGCTGGTGGTGTAAATCAAACTCTAGGTAGGACAAAAAGTGGGGATTATGTACTCTCACCGACGGGTGTTTCAATCACTGCTGGCACATCAGGGGGGAAGGTTTGGCAACCAACGTCAAAAGACATGTTATTTAACATCACTCTAACCCTACCTGGAGAGACACTTGACTCAAAATGGAAAGCTGGACCTGCTCAAGATACCAGTAAAGATGGTAAATTTGGACCTGGAGATTACTTCGGCTCTTGGGATACAATTTTCGATGACAGTGATGATGATGTCTCAGATGATGGTTCAAATGGTGTTTTCTTGGTAATACAAAAACTAAAAAATGGTAAAAAAGCTGGGGGTGATAATGATCCAAAATGGACAATAGTTACAAAAGCTAATGAACCAAAAGATTCTGATCTTGCTACACGCTCAGTACAACTTCAATTTGCAAGTTTTCCTAATTCAGATATCGTAAGCACCAGTATTGAAAATGCAAAAAATATTGGTCATTTCTTGTTTAATAAAAATCCTGATCAATTCTTTGGCAAAACTCAAATTTCTTTTCAGGTGGCGGTTACTGATCTTGATCCAAGTAGTGAATACGTTGCTCTGGTCCACTTGAGTGAGGATGGACAATATGATGATGCAATCAGTGAACCATATAAATTTACAACCGACCTCGCAGGAGCTGTAAACAAAAATCAAGAAGAAATTGGCGACGTGTCTACCAGTGCGACTGGATCAGAAGACACTAATAATGCAACCCCAGAAAACACAATCTACGGCCAAAAAATCGGTTGTTCTTTTGGTATTGTCGGAGAAAGTGATTGGACTGGTTGTTTCATTCAACTCTACTGGAACACACTCTACACATTCTCTGCATGGGTGCTCCGAGGAGCAGCAGGACTTATGGATACATTCATGGCAATCTCACTTTCGAGCGCCATGTACAAAAACTCATTCATCGAAACAGGCTGGACTGTAGTGCGTGACGTGTGTAATATCTTTTTCATCTTTATACTTTTATGGACTGCATTCAAAATGGTGATCAATAGCCACCACTATAATGCACAAAAAACAATCGTCAACATCGTCATCATTGGACTCCTGATTAATTTCTCACTCTTTTTCTCTCGGGTAATTATCGACATGGGAAATATCTCCGCCAGAGTTTTCTATAACCAAATACGTATTACTGGTGGGGAAGCACAGAACAACCAAGATGCAGTTGCAGGCGCAATCAATACAAAAGACATCAAGCCAAAAGCAATCTCTGGAGCACTCGCAGATGGACTGAGCTTTGGGGCGATTAACACCGGTGGGTATGAAAAAATAAATAAAGACAAAGGCCTCAACTACGGAACAATATTCTTACTTATCACACTCAACATTATCGTCAACTTAGTTGCAATGTGGGTATTTATCAAAGTAGCCTTTGCTTTTATGGGACGCGTACTTTCACTGTGGGTAGGTATGATCATGTCTCCATTTGCCTTTACCTCAACCATTGTAGAGGATGGTCATGGTGGTATGGAGGGCATCGGTAAAATTGGCTGGACAGCATGGCTTAAAAACATGCTCGAAGCCGCTTTCTACCCATCACTCTACCTCTTTTTTATTTTCCTCATCATTATTCTCATTCAGAGTAATTTTGCTGGTGCAATCATTGTAGATATAAACACACTTAACTCAACCCCATTCCTCATCATGACACTGTTCAAGTTCATGTTTATTATTGGGCTCCTCATTATGTCAGCAGAATTTGCAAAGAAAATGTCTGGTACATTCGGAGGGGGACTCACTGACTTTGTCGGCAAAGCCGCAGGATTTTTGGGAGGAGCAGCGGTTGGTGTTGCGACCGGAGGACTCGCTATGGCTGGTTCAAAAGTGCTTGGTTCACGAGCAGCAGCAACACTTGCTGGAGAAAAAGGGAATGCACTAAGATCAACAGCAACAAGTAGCCTCGAACAACTCCGAGCAAATCCCGCAAACACTGGTAAGACTGATGCTCAACTCCTCAAGATGCAAGATAAAGCAAAAGAAAAACTCTTGTCACTCGACAAGAAAGCAAATTCTTCTTATGATTTGAGACAAACAAAAGTTTTTGGTGTAAACCCAATGCAAGGACTTTCCAATGTCACTGGTCTTAATTTTAATGCTGGTACAGCTGGAACACGACTGGGTGTAGACTCTACTGCTGGAGGATACCAAGCAAGTAAAGATAGAAAAGCTGCTAAAGATAATGAAAAAGATGAGAAATTCAAGAAACTTCTTGGAGACAAAACGGTTAATTACAATGGTGTCATGATGACACAAGACGAAGCTCAAAAGAAATCAGAAGAAATGAAGCAAGATATTGCAGATCACGAAGAAACAAAAAAGAATGATCCTGGTATAAAAAACATCGAAGACGAACTAGAGCGTATTGAAAAAGCGATTAAAGATAATAAAGATAGTGGTGGGCCACAAAACATCACTGCTGGACTAGTAGCTCAGCGACAAGCAGAAAGACAAAACCTCGCCGATCGCAAACAAGTGCTCAATGATGCATTTAAAACTGAAATGGTTGCAAAACATGGTGCTTTGGGTGTTTCACCAACAAATTCAATTGAAAAAGTAAGTAGTGAATTAGGAAAAGAAGCAAGAAAAGCAAAAGATGGCTATCATAAAGATTACATTAGAAACAAAATTTTCGAGAGACAACGAGA
This sequence comes from uncultured Candidatus Saccharibacteria bacterium, assembly GCA_964626965.1. Lineage (GTDB taxonomy): Bacteria > Patescibacteriota > Minisyncoccia > Phycocordibacterales > UBA9973 > CAZEPT01. Next base: position 44,089 of record CAZVHB010000006.1, read on the forward strand.
AGTTGGAGGACTTGAAGATCATCACCACAACAGCACAGCAAACTTATTTAGAAAACAGTTTTGGTCAAAAGATAATTTGGCTCGCATTACCGCATCAATGGGAGCAGGTGCACTCGCAGGGGGTGTAGTAGCTGGACCACTTGGAGCAATAGTGGGTACCGTAGCTGGTGCATTTGGAGGAGGAAGACTCAGTAGTATCCAAGGACTCTTACGATCTATTGATCGAAAATTAAATACTGATATCTCTGGTGCAAGAAGCTACGGAGCAGCAACGCATGATATTGCAGCAGGACACGTACATGCACCACACGGACATGCTGACTACCACACACCACATGGTGCTTCAATCAACAAATTATTTGCAAGTATCGCTGGGGGAACAGGAGGTGGTAGTTCGGGAGGTGGTTCACACGGAGGAGGAGATCATGGGCATGGAGGTGGAGGAGGACATCATTAAGAATGATAAATTCTAAAACAAAAATAAAAATCTGTGGAAAACAAAAATATTACAAGACAACATGGTATAATAAAAATAAGGTATGGATGAAATAAAAAAAACTCAAACAGCAACAGTTGCTCCTCAAACAAATGAGGTAGATCCTGTATTTGCTCAAATAGAAGGCGAACTCAAAACCCGTTTCGAGCTTCTTCCAACTGAACTTCAACAAGTAATCCTTTCATCCGATTACCAAATGAAGTTGTTTGAAATTGCAAAAAAACACAAACTGACCTATGAAAAGCTTGGGCAGTTAGAACTTGAAACCACCATGGTTATTCTTGGTATGACTCCACCTGATGAATACAAAGCCGAGGTGGCAGAACAAATGCAGATAGCTGGTGCTGATCTCGACAATGTTGTTATGGAAATCAACGACCAAGTCTTTCAACCAATTCGAGACAAACTGATGGGCATCTATACTGAAGACGAAGTGAAAAAAGGGGAAGAGTTTGCAAAAGTAGCGACTAACCCAAATGCAGTTGTCGAAAAGACACTGAACACCACTACTGACAGTAAACCAAACACACCTATCCAGATGGGAAATGTTCCAACTGGTGTAAAAAATACAGATGATGCACAAAAAGAAGTAGGGGTAGTCGCACCAAAGACAGTAAGTATGGATCCATACAGAGAGCTTCCGGATGCGACACTTACACCAAACACTACACCTTCTATACCAACATCAACACCTGCACAACCGACAGCTAGTCAAACACCAGTACAGAGTGGCATCAACACAAAACTCACTGATGAATTCCTCAAAACTATTCCAACTCTCGGAAAAGATACAAAAAATAAATCTGATATAGAAAAAGAACGTGGTGTTTTTGTACCAGAGAAAAGTGGAGCAAGTGAAGCTCTCAGAACACCAACTATTCTCGCAACAGCAAAAAAGACATTGACACAATCTCAAACACTTCAAAATATTGCAGACCTCAAGAGCACACTCAGTGCATCACTTAACCCGACACCTGTTGAAGAAATTCCTGCACCACCAACACCTGTTATTGAACCAACACCACAACCTATTACACCAATAGTAGAAAAACCTATCGTCGCAAAAGAAATACAGAGTAGTACAGTCGCGAACATGGTAAGTCCTGTAAAAACAACGTTTGCACCACTTCCAAGTGTTGTGACAAAAATACCTGCAGTAGAGACAACACCGACTGAGGTAAAAGCGACACCAAAATTTTCTCAAGAAGAAACAGGGGAGCTTGTACGAAACATCAAATTACAGATAGATGAAAACAGAAACACCGAAGCAAGTCCGGTTGCTACTGAAACACTCCAAAAAATAGATGATCTGATTGATTTCAAAAAAGCAGGCACTTTTATGAATAATAAAGAAGGTGCTGTGGCACATGTTGGAGAAAACTTCACCGGTACCACATTTCAAAAACCAGTTGCACCGGTAGTTCCTACACCAGAAGTAATCCCAAAGATGGCACCAGTTTCAGCGACACCAGAGCGAGGTCATATATTTGATAAAGATATCAACAACCTTAATGCACCAGTCAGAAAAACAGGATTTTTTAGTAAGATGAAAAACTTCTTTAGTGGTAAAGAAAAAATTATCTCAACAGAAACAACTACCAGCGCTCCAGTAGATACATCAGTGCATCAATTCACAGGCATGCCAAGCAACTTGCGACCAGAAAGTACGCAACAAGCACCAACACCCGTACAGGCTCCTACGGTAGAACACTCAGCAATACCCGGAGTAGATGATGTAAAGATTTTTGATGAAGTAACAGTGGTGAAAAAATAGAAGAAAGTATAAATTCTAAATGCTAAAAAATACGCAAAGCTTTATCATTTGGCATTTGTCATTTAGAATTTGTATTATTCCTTTGTTATTTAGCATTTATAATTTATAATTTAGTGTATGTACTTCCAAGTTCCACAATTTATTGATATTGAGGATAAGCTCCTTGGACCACTGACGTTTAAACAGTTTATTTATTTACTCGGAGGTGGAGGTGCTGCATTCGTACTTTTTAAACTCCTCCCAAATCTTATTGCATTCCTCATAGCAGCACCAGTTGTCGGTTTTGCACTCGCACTCGCATTTTACAAAATAAATGACCGGCCATTTATTATGATTGTTGAATCTTGGGTCGCATACAAAATGGGAGCAAAACTCTACACATGGAAAAGACGAGAGTATGTTGAAGAAAAAAAGAAAGAACAAACAACTGGAGATGTTGAAATGAATTACGTCCCAAAAGTATCACAATCAAAATTAAAAGATATGAGTTGGAGTCTCGATATTCTTGATATCGCTAATAAAAATAAACAATAATATGGCAGTCAAATCACAAGCGGCACAAGACTTTGTGCCAATCAAAGAAGTACGAGATGGTATCATCACACTAAAAGACGGAAGCATGTGTGCGCTTATTTTAGCGTCATCTATCAACCTCTCACTCAAATCCCAAGATGAACAACAGGGGATTATCCTTGGTTTTCAAACATTTTTAAACTCACTGGACTTTACGCTTCAAATTGTGGCTCAGTCCCGCAGACTTGATATAAAACCATACCTCATCATGCTCGAAGAACGTATGAAGGAACAAGTGGAACCACTGTTGAAAGTTCAAACAAAAGAGTATATAGAATTTATCAGGCAGTTTACCGAAGAGGTTGCAATCATGAAAAAGAGTTTCGTTCTAGTAATTCCGTACGGAGAAACAAGCCTTGCAACAGGAGAAGATATGATCAAAAGTGTCTTTGGTAAAAAAGATGACGTCAAAAGAACAGCAGAAATGGACTTTGAAGAACAACGCTCTCAACTCGATCAACGAATCAGTGTCGTGACACAAGGTCTCGGACGCATCGGCATACGAACCGTCCAGCTCGGTACAGAAGAAGTGGTAGAATTGTTCTACAAAATCTTCAACCCCGGCGACAGCACACAAGCAGTCCGAATAGAGTAGAACTCTATTCGGAAAATTATAAATGCCAAATGATAAATGCTAAAAATTCATGAATTCGACTCTTGAAAAACCATACAACATACAAGAGCGAACATTTTTATTTGCTAAAAAATCACTTGAGGTATGTTCATTTTTTAAAAAGTCTGGGGTACCTGAGGCCCTCTGTATCCAATTCATCAAATCAGCAACGAGTGTTGGTGCAAATTGCCGAGAAGCATATCACGCAGAAACAAAGAAGGATTTCGTACACAAACTTGCAATAGCAAAGAAGGAAATAGGGGAATGTTTATACTGGGTAGCCCTTTTGAAAGAAAACTCATCGAATGAAAAAGTAGTGGCACTTGAAAAAGAGGGTGAAGAAATACTTAAAATACTCTCAAAAATTATTCTAAATACTCGAATTTAGAATAAAAGCTTTATAATTTAGCATTTATACTTTATAATTAATATTATGTTTGGCTTTGGAAAAAAAACAACAGTAGAAAAAAGTAGCGACGTACGTATCTTACCAGTACTTCCTTCTCAAATATACAAAGCTGCGGCACTTGAATTTCAAGACATCATTGCACCATCAGCACTGAAGATACAACCAAAATCCATCGAACTCGGGGAACAGATTACTCGAACTTTTTTTGTTATTTCATACCCTAGATACTTAAACGACAACTGGTTTTCACCAATCATCAACCTCGATAAGGTCTTTGACGTATCTATTTTTATTCATCCAATAGAAACAACAAAAATTCTCCGGAGTTTTCAAAAAAAAGTTGCAGAAGTTCAGAGTCAGATAGCCACTCGTGAAGCAAAAGGACTCGTTCGTGATCCTATGCTCGACACAGCGTATCGAGACCTTGAACAACTTCGTGACTCTCTCCAGCAAGCACAGGAACGTATGTTTGATGTGGGTCTGTATATTACGATCTACGCTGATAACGAGATGGAACTTACCAAAACAGAAAATGAAATCAAGTCTATTCTCGAATCAAAACTCGTCTACGTAAAACCAGCACTCTTTCAACAAGAAGATGGATTCAAGAGTACTATTCCACTCGGGACAGATAAACTCATGATCGGACAGAAGCTCAATTCAAACCCACTGTCTTCTATTTTTCCATTTATTTCTTTTGACCTTACCTCAGAGAATGGAATTCTCTATGGAATCAACCGACACAATTCATCCCTCATTATTTTTGACCGATTTTCACTCGACAACTACAACTCAATTACATTCGCGACTTCTGGTGCCGGAAAATCTTTTGCAACCAAGCTTGAAATTCTCCGAACACTCATGTTTGATACAGAAGTTATCGTGATTGACCCAGAAAGAGAATACGAAGTTATGGCGGAAGCCGTCGGTGGGCGTTATTTTAATATTTCACTTTCATCAGATCACCACATTAATCCATTTGATTTGCCGATTCCACAACCTGATGAAAATCCAACAGACATCTTGCGCTCAAACATTATCAACCTCGTTGGACTCTTCCGAATTATGCTTGGAGGACTCACTCCAGGAGAAGACGCCCTCATCGATCGCGCAATTTCTGAAACATACGCGATCAAAGATATCACCCCAGAATCAGATTTTCGAAATATCGAACCACCACTCCTCTCTGATCTCGAAATGGTCATGGCTGGAATGGAGGGAACTGAGTCACTCTTACAACGTCTTCAAAAATATACCAAAGGTTCTTGGTCAACATTTCTCAACCAGCCCTCAAACGTTGATATCAATAAAAAATTCGTTGTGTTTTCTGTTCGAGATATGGAAGACGAACTTAAACCAGTGGCTATGTACATCGTCACACACTTTATCTGGAACTCAGTTCGTAAAACACTCAAGAAGAGACTTCTCGTGGTGGATGAGGCTTGGTGGATGATGAAGTCAGATGATACTGCTAGTTTCTTGTACTCAATCGCAAAACGAGGACGAAAATACTTCCTTGGACTCGCAACTATTACTCAGGACGTTGGAGACTTCATGAGAAGTCCATATGGAGTTCCGATTGTGACGAACTCATCACTTCAGCTCCTTTTGAAACAGTCACCATCAACGATAGACCTTCTACAAAAGACATTCAACCTTACTGATGAAGAGAAGTTTATTTTACTTGAATCGAACAAAGGGGAGGGGATTTTCTTTGCTGGACTCAAACACGTTGCCATAAAAATCATCGCATCCTACACAGAAGAGCAGATTATTACTTCTGACCCGTCTCAAATTCTCAACATGAGAAAATTAGATACACCAGAAGCATGAAACAATATCTAATTAAAAATTTCTAATTTCTAATGAATATAAGAATGGGCTGTACAAAGTACACCCCATTCTTATATTTAGGTGTTGTTTTTATTAGAAATTGGGTATTAGAAATTGGTAATTTGTACGTTCTACCGTATAATTAGTATATGTTCAAAAAAGTTCTCGTCTCTCTCATTGTACTTATATTCTGTTTTTCAATCAGTACTATTTCTCATGCTCAGACCACAATAGAACCAGACGACCTCTTCTTTACTATCAACCCAGAAGATCCTGAACCGGGGCAACTCGTACGAGTAGCGCTTAATAGTTATGTTTTTTCTGTGGATGAACTCTACATAGAGTGGCTTGAAAACAGTAAGATAAAACTCGCAGGTCTTGGTCAAAAAAACTTTCAGTTCAGCGCAGGAAATGTTGGTGAGACCAAACTTATTACCCTTACTGTTCGAGAAAAACCAGGAGGAGATGTTATCTTTCGAAAAAACATTGTATCAAAACCAGCAGGACTCGATATTCTCTGGCAAGCTGTTGATAGCTATACACCTCCTTTTTACAAAGGAAAAGCACTTCCAACAAATGAAGGTATTGTAAAAATAATTGCACTACCTGATTTTCAAGTAGGGACAAAAACGGTTACACCAAAAAATGTCATCTATAATTGGAAAAGAAATTTTCAACCAGTGACTCAGGCCTCAGGATACGGACGAAGTAGTATTTCTATAAAACAGAGTTTCTTACTTGATAAAGAAACTATCGGGGTTACAGCAAATGAGCCAACAGAAGGTGCCACCGCGAAAGGAACACTCATTGTAAAACCTTATAATCCAAAAATCATTTTTTATAAAAAGGATCCGCTTCTGGGTGTTGATTTTAATAATGGTATAGACACATCAACACAACTCTCAAAAAACGACACAACCGTCTTGGCTATTCCATATTTTGTCAGCCCAAGAAATGTCCTCGATCCGGATTTGGAATATATCTGGAAACTCAACAATAAAGAAATTACAACACCTCGAGTAAAAAATCAGCTCGTCCTTCGTGGTTCAAGCGAACCAGGTATTGCATCACTTGAGCTCACAGTAGAAAGTGCAAAGAAGCTTTTTTTAACTGTCAAAAAGACTATTACACTAAACCTTCAGTAATATGAAAAAAAGCACAGCACTTCTTGGGAAAATTTTCATAGTACTTATATGTGTTGGGGTTATCTATTCTCATGTACACATATCTTCAGCTTTAGGTGACCCAGCCACCACCGTCGCCCCAGACAAAAACCTCACAGCAACAGAGCAAACATGTGCAGATGGAAGTGTGACTACTATGGGAACGTATTGTGCGTTAGCACCACTTCCGGGATTTAGTAAGGTAATTGATGAAGGAGTGTCAGACAAGACACTAGGATCATTTACACTTGCCTCATACATACGAACACTGGTACGAGTAGCCATTGGAGTCATTGGAGTACTTGCAGTTGTGATGATTGTTGTCTCTGGTGTGCAATATATGGGAAGTGGCATGGTCACAGAGAAAGAAGCAGCGAAGCAACAACTCACTGGTGCTGTATTTGGACTCATCTTGGCAATTTCTTCTGTGTTGATACTTCGGACGATTAATCCGAATTTGACGAACATAGAGCTCAGTATCGTGACTGATGGAAAATGGTGTGCAGAGAATGCAACAGCGATTACTAGTATTAGAGCAAAAGTACAAGCAGGGACTAAACTCTCTGAAAGTGAACAATCAATCTTAAACAAAGCGAATAGTTCTTGTGCTGTTTCTGAAGCGAATGGGGTAGAGATACCGGATGCGTTACTCACTGAGTATGCCAAAAGTACTGGTAGTGGTACGAATATTGATATTGGAAATGCAACAGGAGCAAGTGTTGAATTAGGTGAACAAACAATAAAAAACAGGTGCGGGGATTTAACTTCAGTAAACAATATGGATGCCGAATTCAAATCAGCAGCTTCCCAAGCAGGGATTAGTTGTAATCTATTAAAAGCTACCTATGTTCTTGAATCATCCTGTGGTAAAAACCTCAGTAGTAAAGGAAACAGTGCAGTTGGAGTCCTTCAGCAAGAAATGTCCTCAGTAAATCAAGTCAATCAAGTATTCAAAAAGAACTATACCTCTGCCGACAGAAGTAATAAACAGAAAGCTGCCGAAATTGGAGCGTACTATCATAAATTTATTCAATCAGCTGGGTGTGACACTAAAAGCAAGACAAATGTCTGTGATGCGTCTCAAGCTAAATACGAATTTGCTGCATATAACGGAGGTCCTGGGGCAAACCGACAATCAAAAGATTGTAGTAGCCCACAAACTGCTTGGGAATGTACTGTAAATCAGGGAACATACAGTATCACTCAAAAATACGCCATTGGTGGAACATCCATCTTAATGTATTTCAGTAAAAATAATTCCGGTTGTTAATATTTCCCTGAAACTTGGTATACTGAGTACATGAGATATCCTCGACTATCAAAAATCCTCTTTTTCTTTATTATTTTTTTATTTATTTTTACTTCTTTTCATATTCAACCAGCTCAAGCTGAGAATATTCCTTGTCTTGATGCAAGTGGAAAAGTAATTCCTTGTAAAGACACAGAAACCCAGACCGTCGCCCCAGACAAAAACCTCACAGCAACAGAGCAAACATGTGCAGATGGAAGTGTGACTACTATGGGAACGTATTGTGCGTTAGCACCACTTCCGGGATTTAGTAAGGTAATTGATGAAGGAGTGTCAGACAAGACACTAGGATCATTTACACTTGCCTCATACATACGAACACTGGTACGAGTAGCCATTGGAGTCATTGGAGTACTTGCAGTTGTGATGATTGTTGTCTCTGGTGTGCAATATATGGGAAGTGGCATGGTCACAGAGAAAGAAGCAGCGAAGCAACAACTCACTGGTGCTGTATTTGGACTCATCTTGGCAATTTCTTCTGTGTTGATACTTCGGACGATTAATCCGAATTTGACGAATCTCACCATTGGTGACAAGACGTTTCAAGATGGAGTGAGTGCTGTGGCGAATGGGGTGGAGATACCGGAAGAATTAGAGACAGAATATGAACGGGAAGATTTACCGGACAACACAGTATCACCAGATGGAAAATCAAAAGCATGTAAAGGAGGTATCATAAAAATAGATACAGCTACTCAGAAAAATATTGGGGTATGTGCAGATATCTCTGAAAAGTATAAAAACATGATCGCGGCGGCAAAAAAAGATGGGGTAACCTTAACAGCCAGCGGAGCAAGAACCATGGAGCAACAAATCGCACTTAGAAAACAAAACTGTGGCGGTAATTCTCAGTATAATGTCTATGAAAAACCGAGTAGCCAATGTAAACCAGCGACAGCTCGACCAGGAAAATCTATGCACCAACAAGGTCTCGCTTTTGATATTGGAGTAAACGGAACAACGATTTGCTTCACCAAAAATACTTCTGTTGCAAATACAAACAAATGTCGAACAAATAAAAATCCTGGATTTTTATGGCTTGAAGCAAATGCAAACAAATATGGTTTTTACAATCTCGCAACTGAAGCATGGCATTGGTCAACCAATGGTAAATAATATACACTATAGATATGAATCTTAAAAAAATTCTTATTATTTTTGGAATAATTGTACTGCTCCTTTTGGGTGGTGCACTCATTATTTCGTATTTAGGATATTCAAAAGTAAAAAAAGTGGACGACACTATGACGTACAAAAATTATTTTCCTTTTGGGCCAGGAGGCTTGTTCAAGCCTAGTATAGGACCGGGGGAAATACCTACTACGCAGAACCCAGGTACAACAATCAAAGATGCTGAACCAAACAGTAGACTTATTCGTGTATCTGATGAACCAGTTGCAGGGTATACATTTATTCAAAAAGAATTTTTCCCAGATAGTACAGTGACTGAACAAGCGTTACCAAAAACAGTAACCGTCACACCTCGTGGGACATTTACAACTGAACTCAAATACGGTTCAAAAGGAGAGGAAGTAAAACGACTTCAACAAACACTCAACGACTGTCCAGAACTTGGTCTCTCGCTCACTGGACCTGGTTCAAAAGGGAAAGAAACAGAAGTATTTGTGGAGCGAACACTCTCTGCGGTTAAGAAATTCCAATTGAAATTCAAAGACGAGATACTCCTTCCTCAAAAAAAAGTAGAACCAAGTGGTATTGTTGATGAACTCACCAGAAAAAAACTTTCGAGTCCTTTCGATTGTAAAACAGTACCAGCAAACAGTCCGACGGTAAAACCAGGTGGGGTCCTCAAAACCGTTATTAGGTATATTGAAAAGGGAACAGGAAATATTTATGATTATCTCCCAGAAAAAAAAGAAACAGGGAGACTTACTAATCAAACCATTCCTCGTATCCAAGAATCATTCTTTGGTGATAATGGAAATAAGGTTTTTATTCGCTACCTCAAAGACGACAATCAAACAATTGAAACATATTTCGGTATCGTACCAAAACAAATACTTGCTGGAGATGGAGACCAGGGGGATCTCACAGGTAAATTTTTACAGAAAAACATACAAGATATTACCCTTAACCCAAAACGTGACACAGCATTTTTTCAAACAAGCGTAAACACGGCAGGATTTGGTGCAACATTCAAACTCGCTGATGAAAATCAAAATCAGTTTTTTACTTCACTTTTCTCTGAATGGCTTCCACAGTGGATAAATGAAAAAACAATCACCATGACGACAAAAGCAAGTGGATTTGTCCCTGGATTTATGTTCAATCTTGATACAAAAACAGGGGAGATGAAAAAAGTACTTGGTGGTATCTACGGACTCACTACAAACACAAATGCTGACGAGACAAAAATCCTCTTTAGTAAATCAACAGAAAGAAGTCTTGTTTTTGGTATGCATGATGTTAAAGATGAGAAGAACTACAGTCTCAACGTAGACACCCTTCCAGAAAAATGTACATGGAGTGCGACTGGGGGGACAATATATTGTGGTGTTCCTCGCATCCTCCCGGGTGGTGTCTACCCAGATGAGTGGTACCAAGGTATCATCCATACGAGTGATCAGATTATTCGAATAGATCCAACGCAACTCTACGACAATGAAGTGCTTGTTGATCCAGAAGATGAAAAAGTTACTATTGATGTTACAAACATACAAGTAGATACCGAAGAACGCTACACTGCGTTTATCGATAAAACAACAAATCTACTATATATGGTAAACAACTAGCGCTAAAATACACATTCATTATGGATGTGTATTTTTTTACAATAGTAGGTGGTATACTAAAGATATTACACAGTAGCTTTTAAAGATATACATATGAAAAAATTCACCATAGCCATAGTATTATTCGTAAGCATTTTTATAGTTGGAATACAAAAAACACAAGCACTTGCAGTACAAGATGAAGTACTCTATGGAGAAAATCAAATAATCAAAGCACCAATTCTTAAAAAAACATTGAAGTTTGAAGAGACGGGTGAAGAAGTAGCTAAGCTTCAGAATATGCTTATTGAAACAGGATACTTGATACTTCCAGCCGGTCCGACTGGATACTATGGACCAAAAACAGTTGCAGCGGTAAAGTTGTTTCAGTTAGAAAATAACATACAAAGTACAGGGATCGTCGGACCTCAAACATTAACGACAATCAATGCATTTACCACTACTCCACCAAGCACTACAACAAGCGGGGCCGGGACAAGCACAGTGGCAACAACTCCCCCAAACACAACTCCTACCGCAACAGGAGGTACCTATGTATTTACAGAAAAACTTGGAATTGGGTCAAAAGGACCAGAGGTGACCAAGTTACAAAAATTTCTCGCTGAGAAAAAACTTTTTGAAGGTCCACCAACAGGATATTTTGGATTTCAAACAAAAGAAGCTTTATTTAAATATCAAAGAATCAACAAAGTAGGGGAGTTTGGTTCAATTGGCACCAAAACACTCAGTATGCTCAATACAGGGAAAATTGAAGAAGTATTAGATATCTCTCAAAGAGGAACTCCAGTAGCATCAACATCGGCAACTCAATCAGGAACTGCTGTGGCGGGAACTGGATCAGTCACAGTTACCATTACTCCAGAGAGTGCTCTCACGAAAGGTGCAAAATGGCAGATTAGTGGTAAAACAGAAACATACACAAGTGGGACAACACTATCTGGACTTACTCCTGGTGCACATACGATTACTTTTACTCCTATCATGAGTCACATAAAACCTAAAGATATAAGTATCACGGTTACAGCAGATACAAACACAGCTGTGTCGGGTGTCTATGTTCCTGCGTATGATATCTTGGAACAGACAGCATTTATTAAACAGTGGACAGACGACATCAGGTATAAACTCTGCCTCAACCCACTCGTTTATCCGACACCAACGCTCAACACTTCAGAAAAAACCCTTCAAGTAACAATGCCTTGGAAAAATAATTTTCCATTTACTACATTCTTTAAGAGCTCGTTCACTCAGAGTGTTACCATACCGACTGGTCAACTGTGTGGAACAAGTATGCCATTTACGTTCCAATATTCATTTAATTACAAATTCTCCACATTCCCACCTTTTGGTATGGGGGCAGTAACATATCCATCAAGCTATGTGGAACCAGACTTTACCCCTGGAACAGTCATGCCACTTCTGTCCAACCTAACCATTGACCCAGCATTTACTGGTAGTCCGGGTATATAAAAACACTCCAAAAAGAGCACCGAGTTTAAAAACTCGGTGCTCTTTTTTATAAGTGTTTACGATAACTAGATATTTCCTAAATCTAAATTGTCTTTTGGAATGTATTTAATAACAATATGTCTATTTCTTCCAACACCGTCTGAGTCGGTAGAGATATCAGTGTAGTTTTGGAGATACTCATGAACGATACGTCTCTCAAAGGGATTCATTGGATCAAGATCAATTGATGATTTGAAAAATCGCGCACGCTCCGCAAGCATGTGTGCAGTTGTTTTGAGTTGTTCCACTTTCTTCTTTTGAAAATCATTGATATCAAGCGTCACAGCTTTTGCGGTTTCTTCATTAAATGATTTTTCAATGATTCTTTTAAGGAGATATGTAAGCGCGTGGAGTGTTTCACCATCATGACCAATAAGCATATGACCATTTTTTACATGAAGAGAAAACCACAAAGGATTTGTAGGGTCCTGTTTAATTGAAAGTTCTTCTTCTGGGACAAAAGAAGTTGAAGTTAAAAATTCATGTACTATTTTTTCGACAGTTGTGTTTTCCATATGTTTATTTCCCGTGATTTCGTAATGACCTTTTTATTAGCTGTTCTTGAATAAGAGTAATAACATTACTTACTATCCAGTAAAGCGCGAGTGCAGAGGGGAGTTTGATTGATACAACAACGATGATAATTGGGAGGATGTATTTCATCTGTCTCGTCATGTTGTATGCGAGCATTGCTTGCATATCACCCTCGTCACCTGGTTTTTCTTGTGAAATTGGTTGATGGTGGAGTTGGATAAATTGAGTAACACCAGCCAAAATACCAAAAATAATACTCGGCTTGGTCATATCAAACATACCCAGAAATAGGTTATGTATATCGCTCGGGGCTTTTACAAAAGAATAGAGAATACTTGTGTCGACAGCAGAACCAATCCCCTTAAGAAACACATAGTAGAGCGCAAAGAGTATTGGAAGTTGGATAATAAGCACTAAACAGCTTGAAAATGGATTAACCCCTTCTTTTTTATAGAGTGCAAATGTTTGTTTTGCTTGTTCTTGCTTATCTGTAACTTCTTTTTTAATCTTATCAATCTTTGGTTGGATAAGCTTCATCTTCAATTGAGAAACAATAGCCTTTTTTGAAAGAGGGAAGAGGATGATTTTGACCAAAATAGTCAGTAAAATAACAGCAATACCTAGGTCGTGCATTGGGGCGACTGAGACAAAAAACATAAGTAGATTATAAAGAGGATTATAAAAGAGTGTGCTCCAAAGTAATTTCATACTCTTTATTATACACAATTTCTTATTTTTTCATATTCTCTCTACAAGAAAACCTTAGAGAAGTAAGTCTACACTTGGTTCATTTCCTGGTCTACACTTGAGAACGCGCCTATAACCTAATTTTAGACCTTTTAAAAGGTTATATTTAATGATGGCTTGTTTTGTATACTCTGAACATGTTGGATAGTGCATACACACTAAACCTTTTGAAAAACCAAGCTTTTTAGGTAAGCCTGTATCTAGAGATATATATTTTTGATAGAAAATAATAGTAAAAATGAATATTTTTTTCATAATAAGAGGAAAAAGGATAGATTATTTAAACTGAGTATTAAACTCACTCAATAAATCACTATATTGTATAGGTTTTTTCTGAACAATAATGATATGTATACCCACAAGAGATGGGTTTTTCTTCTTATATTCAGAAAGAAGGTTGTAAACCACTCTTTTTATATAGTTTCTTTCAGTTGCTTTTTTGGCAACTTTCTTAGAAACAACCACAGATCCTTGAAAAATAAGGCTCTGTGCCATTTTAACCACAAAAAAAGAACCTCGAGAAACTACTTTTGAGCGAGTAAACGCTTCATTAAAGGTTTTTCTTGAGATTCTTTCAGGTTTTTTAAGCATTGTATATTTATTGTACTACCTTGAGCAACAAAGAGTACGTAAATATAACCAACAATTGTTGGTTATATTTCTACTTATCTTGACTAACCGTGAGTTTTACTCGGCCTTTTTGTCTTCGGCGAGCAAGTACGTTTTTACCGTTAGGAGTCTTACTTCGGACAAGGAATCCGTGAGTTACAGCTCTTTTTTTCTTTTTAGGTTGGTATGTTTGTGACATATGAACACTTTACACTACTTTTAAAAAATTATCAAGGTTCTCTTTGTGGGTAGGCCACCTGTTACACACTAAAGTTATACACAGTATATACACAACACAATACAGGTGTGGACAACTTTTTAATTTAAGAAAGTTATATATAATACGTACATGGATGAAAAACAAATAGAGGTTGAGATACAAGACTTATGGGAAATCTGTTTGAAAGAAATTGAACATGATGTTTCTCGTGCGAACTTCAGTACATGGTTTAAAAATACGGCTATTCTAAAACACGACGAGGGGACAGTCTATATCGCTGTTCCAAATGAATTTGTCAAAGAATGGTTGTACAAGAAATTTCACAAAATTATACTCAAATCACTCCTTACCCACATCCCAGAAGCAAGGTGTGTTGAATACATCGTCACGAGAATTGTTGATATCCCCCAAAAAGAAGTCATTAAAAAAGAAGTGGTGCAATTAGAGCAAGAAAAGGGGCGTGCAGTGAATGAACTCCCTTT
Source organism: uncultured Candidatus Saccharibacteria bacterium (assembly GCA_964626965.1). Classification (GTDB taxonomy): domain Bacteria; phylum Patescibacteriota; class Minisyncoccia; order Phycocordibacterales; family UBA9973; genus CAZEPT01. Next base: position 59,113 of record CAZVHB010000006.1, read on the forward strand.
TGGAGAACTCTATGTAAATAGAAATGACAATCTCAACCCAAGATACACTTTCTCAAATTTTATTGTAGGTACGTTCAACGAACTCGCGCACGCTGCCGCACAAGCAATACTCATTAGACCAGGAACACTCTATAATCCACTTTTTATATATGGACAAACAGGACTTGGAAAAACGCATTTGCTTCAAGCATTGGGTAATGAGATAAAGAGAAAGCATCCTGAAATGGAAGTATTCTATACAAATCTGGAAAAATTCTCACTTGATTATATTCAGTCTGTACAAAATGGAAACAATAAAGCTCATATGTTTAAAGAGAAGTACCGAAAGTATGATGTCTTAATCATGGATGATATTCAGTTCATTGGAAAAATGGAGAAGACACAGGAAGAACTATTTCACTTATTCAACGCGCTCTTTGAAAATAACAAGCAAATTATCTTTTCTTCTGATAAGCACCCAAACCTCATAGCCGGCCTCGAAGAACGACTCCTCTCTCGATTCCAACAGGGAATGATCGTTGATATTATGGAACCTGATTTCGAATCACGCATTGCGATTATTAAAGAAAAACTGAAAGAGTTTGGAGTAAATCTTGAACCCGACGTAGTAGAAGCAATTGCAGAAAATATACGAGTAAACATCAGAGAACTTGAAGGGGTTATTAAAAACATCATTCTTCAATCACAACTTAAAAAACAAAAAATATCAGTCTCTGATATTAGAAACACCTTTAAAAACAACATAAAAAAGAAGAAGAATATTTCACCAAGAGAGGTAGTCACTATTGTTGCAAATTTTTACAACATAGACGAAGCACTTATTTATGACAAAACAAGAAGAAAAGAAGTAGTAGAAACGAGACAGGTAATTATGTACATACTCAGAGAGGAATACAACATCTCATACCCTGTTATAGGAGCAGAGCTTGGTGGAAAAGATCATACAACAATCATTCATTCATATAAAAAAATAAAGAGAGAGTTAACTGAAAATCCAAAACTAATCCAAGAACTCGATGAGTTGAAAAACATGTTGAAATAATCTAAAAAAACTGTGAATAGAAAATGAAAACTCTCTACGTATATACAGAAAAAAGATTCTTATACACAGTTAATTATTTCTTTTTAAAAGAAAGGTTAGAAATAAATAATAAATACAAAGACAAAAAAGATATTAACAGTATTTATGCACTAATAGTATAAATAGATAATTTTATAAAAATATGAAGATACACTGTGAATTAGAAAAAATTAAAAAAGCTGTTATTGCACTTTCTCGAATAACAACAAAAAAGGAACAAAATGAACTCCTCTCTTGTTTGTTTTTTATTTTTGATAAAAATAAACTCACTATACGTTCAACAAACCTGAGTATTGGTGGGGAATTTATCATACCAATAGATGAAACAGTCCCTGAAATAGTATCATTTTCAACAAATGCACAAAATTTACAGAATATATTTTCTTCTATTACAACGGATAAAAATCTAACAAAGATAGAAATTGATATTGGTGAAAATATGATTTGTTTTGTATATAAAAAAAATAAACTCAATATTAAAAAACAGTCTGTCGTAGATATTCCAACACTTCCTCATATTAAAGAAGAGAGTTTTGTGATTGATAAACAAACACTTAAAGAAGGAATACAGATGGTTCTTTCAAGTGCTTCAAAAATAGACATCAAACCAGAGCTTTCAAGTGTGTTTATAAATCAACAAGAAGGACGACTTGTTTTTGTGACAACAGATACATTTAGGTTAACCGAATATTCAATTAATACCAAAAAAGAGTATTCATTTCCAAGTATATTGATCCCAATAAAGAATGCTCAAGAAATATATAAAATCCTTGATGATTCAATTGATGAGAATGTTGAAGTGTACCCAACAAAGAATCAAATCAGTTTTGTGACGAAAGATGTTTTTATTACTTCTCAGCTTATCAATGGAACATTTCCAGACTATACAAAAATTATTCCAACAGTAAAACATTCAACTGTTTCTTTTCTCAAGACTGATTTAAGTGAAGCACTTAAAATGCTTAATCCATTTATTGATGTTCGTAATCAAGTTAAATTTAAAATAGATTCTGAGAAACAAGAAATTAATCTTTTTTGTAGTAATGATGCACTTGGTGACTACTCTGGTGTGGTCTCTGTAAAGGTTGTTGGGGATTCTTTTGAACTTCTTATTAATAAGAGTTTTCTTGAGGATATTCTACAAAAGATGCCTGAGACTGTTGATATGATTATTAATCAACCACAAAAACCAATTCTCATCCAGAGTAAGGAAAATAAAGAGATACTCTGCCTCTTGATGCCCATGTCTCAATAAGGGGTGTTAGTGATATATGAAACACATTGATCAGTACCTAGGTAAGAAAAACCTCACTCCTACTCTTGATAAAAAAAAAGAGTGCATCGAGATACTGTTCCAACAAACAGGCATCTCTCCTGATTCTAAATATATTTCTTTTTCTGGTAAGACTGTTTTTTTGAAAATACACCCTCATGAAAAAACTCAGATACTCATGAGGAAAAAAAATATTCTTTGTCTTTTTTCAGAATCTAAAACCCTATCTTTTTTTACTGACATACAATAATAAAAACACCTTTTCAGAAGAAATTCAGAAGAAAGGTGTTTTTATTATTTTGAAATTTTTATGGAATAATTGGTGGTAGTACTGGTGTCGTTCCTGTGAGTGGTAAACCTGTCATGCTATCAAAAAGCGAGATGGTTGCTTCTGATGGTGCTTGTTCTGCCACACCAAACTGTATTTGCATCGCAGCTTCCCAGTTTCTAAATTGTGGGTCGTTTGCTGGGTTGGTCGGATATGGACCACGAGGATTTTCTTTATTAATAAAATAAAGGAGTGAATGAAATGATGGTATTTGTCCACGAATAATTGGGTTGATGGAATCATAGTCTTCCTCCTGTGCTGGTTTTGTAAATGGTTGATCTGGGTATGTGTCTGGGAATGTTTCTAGAACGTATCTAAACATCTTATTCCATGCAGGACCAGCGATGGTTGAGCCAGTATTATCCGTCATGGGTCGTGCGTCATTATTTCCTGCCCAAGCACCAATAACAAGACTTTGTGTGTATCCGAGAATCCATGCATCTTTATAGTTGTTGGTTGTTCCTGTTTTTGCTGCAACATTATGACCCGCTACATGAAGTTGTGAATTTGGTGCAAAAACGAGCCATCTATTTGTGTCATCAGAGAGAATATCTGACATTTTTTGAGTCGTACTTTCTGACATAACACGTACTCCATCAGATTCTTTATATTCTTCAAGAGTGCTTCCGTCGCTACTTTTAATAGAGAGAATACCCGTCTCTTTTCTGTATATACCTCCATTTGCAAAGATACCATATGCGTTTGCGAGTTCAATAAGTTTAACCTCTGCTCCTCCAAGAACGAGTGACAGTCCAAATTGATCTTTATTCGTGAGTGTTGAAATTCCTAAACTTTGTGCAAATTTGATTGCATTATTAATTCCTACTAAGTAGAGCATTTGAACAGCCGGAATGTTGAGTGACGATCCCAATGCTTTTTTTATTGGTACAGCACCAATGAATTTTCCACTATAGTTGTTTGGTGAGTAACATGTTGCCCCAGAAACTTCTGGAATACCCCCAGGAGAACAACTCGGATTAAATTCAGTAGGAACATCAAACATAATTGTTTCTGGTAAATAACCTTTTTCAAAACCAAGTGCGTAGACGAGTGGTTTGAATGCTGAACCAGGCTGTCTTTTTGCTGTTGCGATATTGTACTGACCATCAATTTCTTTATCGAAATAATCTCGTGAGCCAACCATGAAGAGGATTTGTGAGTTTCTTGGATCTACTCCAACCATACCCATATTTTCTGCATTGTATGTTTTTTTATTGAAAATCGCTTCATCCTTCACTAATTCTTCTGCTTTCTTTTGTAGTTCATAGTCGAGTGTTGTGGTCACACGAAGTCCTCCTTGGTTGAGAATGTCCTCCCCGTATTTTTCTACTAAGTAGTCTTGAATATAAAAGACAAAATGTGGAGCTTTGATATTCCTACTTTCACCAGGCGATAGTGTGATGACTTCTTTTTTTGCTTCTTCGTATTGTTCTTTTGTTATAAAACCAAGTTTTTCCATTCGTTCCAATACATAATTTTTTCGCTCAATGAGCTTGTCTGTGTGTTGTCCATATGGTGAGTAGTAGGTTGGTCGTTGTGGAATAGACGCAATATATGCGGCTTGCGCGATGCTCAGCTCGAAGGCTCTTTTTGAGAAGTATGTTTGACTCGCTTGTTCGACACCATAGATATTTCCTCCATAAGGAGACTCATTTAAATAGATTGCGAGTATTTCATTTTTTGATAGATTGCGTTCTATTTTAATCGCTAAAATCCACTCTTTTATTTTTCGAGTGATTGTTTTTTCATTAGTGAGTAAAGTATTTTTTACAATTTGCTGAGTGATCGTTGATCCCCCTTGGCTTTTTTGCCCACTCATGAAGTTTTGGTATACCGCGCGTAAGATAGATTTTGGGCGGATACCAATGTGTGAGTAAAAGTGATCATCTTCAATTGCAATGGTTGCTTTTTGAACAGGATCTCCTATTTCTTCAAATGGAACAACCGTTCTTTTATAGTCTTTATGAATATCATACAAAAGGATTTTACCTGTTCGGTCGTAGAGTTGGGTAGATTTCTGGACTACTCTATTTTCAAAATCATTGAAGTCAGGGAGGTCAAGGGTGCTAATCCAGATGAAAAATATTGCTGTAAGGATGAGTCCTAAACTAATAAAAAACAGAAAAAACTTCTGTAAAAATGACATTTGAGTAAAAACACGACTCATGTCGACAGAAGATTCACTTCTGCGTCTTTTTTGAATTGGTTTAAGTAACATATAGCTATTCTACCATATATAAAAAAATTTCTAAGAAATATGGTATTATGAGCTCATATGGTATCAACTGATAAAGAAAAAATAGAAGCACTGCTCACTCGTGGAGTTGAGAATGTGTATCCTAACTCAGATTTTTTAAGAACTCTTCTTTTAAAGGGTGAACAATTAAAAATATATCTTGGTGTAGATCCAACAGGGCCAACACTCCACATTGGACACATGATACCAATGAGAAAACTTCGAGAGTTCCAAAATCTTGGTCATAAAGTTGTTTTTCTTATTGGAAGTTTCACTGCAATGATCGGGGATCCCGATAAAACATCTGTTCGTGTACCTCTTACAAAAGAACAAGTACAAAAAAACATGGAACTCTATCTTTCTCAGGCGTCTACTATTCTTGATACAAAAAATTCTGACTTATTTGAAGTTCGTTATAATGACGAGTGGCTTTCAAGAATGAATTTTGAAGATGTACTCAACCTCGCTTCTAAAATGACGGTTCAGCAAATGTTGGAACGCGATATGTTCGACAAACGCATCAAAGAAGGCAAACCGGTCTATATCCACGAATTCATGTACCCACTCATGCAAGGCTATGACAGTATTGCACTTGGTATAGATGGCGAAGTTGGTGGTAATGATCAGACATTCAATATGCTTACAGGCCGAACATTGATGAAAGAAATACAAGGGAAAGAAAAATTTGTTATAACAACAAAACTTCTAGTAGATTCATCTGGAAATAAAATGGGAAAGACCGAAGGTAATATGATTACACTCGCTGATACCGGAGAAGATATGTTTGGGAAAGTGATGAGTTGGACTGATGGAATGATTGCGTCTGGCTTTGAACTCTGTACTGATGTAGATACAAAAGAGATACAAAAAATAGAAGAAAAACTACAAGACTCAGATGTAAATCCTAAAGATATTAAATTACAATTAGCGCACAAGATTGTTGAGACATATACAAATACAAGTAAAGCAGACGAAGCTCAAGCTGTTTGGATTCAAAAATTTGAGAAAAAAGAAATTCCCGATGAGTTACCAGAATATGCACTCGTTGAAAATTTGTTTGAAACAGTTATGAAACATGAACTCGTTCCGTCTCGTTCTGAATATCGCAGACTCCTCGAAGGGAAGGCAATTCATAATCTCACTGATAATACGACGATTGTTGATGTGTCGTATGTGCCAGAATCGGGTACTGTGGTAAAGATCGGTAAACAAAAGTTTTTCAAAATCATCTAATGGTGTCATTCCGGACTAGATCTGGAATCCAGATAATAAAAAGCAGGGCGACTACGTCGCCCTGCTTTTGTATTTCCTGTCTCCTATAATCTATCGCCTGTTCCCTGATTAATAGTCCTGATCAAAACTACTCACCTCAGACATATCGTCGTCATCTTCGTAATCCTCAAGTGTCTCGAGAGATTCCATTCCCTCATCATTAACTTCGACTTCGTCGTCCAAAAACGCATCATCCAAATCGACAAGCGCATCATCTTTTAATTCTTCTTTTTCTTCGTCGTGATCCATAGTGATTATAATTATTTTTTTAAATTAAATACTTCTATTTTTGTATATATAATATGTATCAGAAAGTTATTTCTTTGACAAGAGTCTTTTATCTTACTCCTCACCATTTGGGGAAAACTCACTGTGTGTAGTGTTGTCATTCCGGATGAGGTGAATTGCGAAGCAAGAGAGTATGCCCTGGGGTACTAGATCCGGAATCCAGTTACAAATGTAAATACGCAATTCCGGTGATTCCAATTGCTACCGCATCAATCTCATCATCTGATGTTATTTTTTTATCAAAAGCAATTATCTTTGGAACCATAAATAGTATCGCTTTTTTATCAGATTTTCCATATCCAGTTACCGTAACTTTTATCTGAAGAGGGGTGTACTCATGAATATCGAGCCCATGTCTTCGTGCGGTAACGACAATCACTCCTCGTGCATGTGCTACGTGTATTCCGGTCTTTTGGTTCACTCCCATAAACAAGCTTTCAATACAGAGTATTTCTGGTTTGTACTCCACGCACACTTCTGAAACTCTTCTCTCTATCACTAAAAGCCGATCGGCAAAATTCCACTCCTTTTTTGTTTTGAAACATTCGGAATGCAGAAGATATTCTTTCTCACCTTTATTTTTTTGTATGACCGCAATTCCAATTCGTTCAAAACCAGGGTCAATAGCCAAAATAATCATATAAAAGAAGTATAAATTATAAATGCCAAATGATAAAGAATTACCTATTGGGTGTGTTTTGTTTTGACTTCATAATTTAGCATTTATCCTTTATAATTAGTTCCATGTCCCACTCAAAATTTGCAAAAAACGAAGGCAAAAAAGCCAAGACTGGTGCTCAAAAGAGTAAGCTCTTTACCAAAGCGGTCAAACTCATTATGACAGAAGCACGAGCGTGTAATGGAAATAAAGAAGCATCCGGACTCAAACGTGCAATAGAAAAAGCCAAAGAAATAGAAATGCCACTCGACAATATCGAACGTGCTATCAAAAAAGCAACCGAAGAAAAAAACAATCTCGAGAGTATCACGTACGAAGCCTACGGTCCAGGAGGAGTACAGCTCGTGATCGAAGCACTCACTGAAAATAGAAACAAAGCCGCCCAAGAAGTCCGCGCTATTTTATCTAAAAACGGCTGTAGTCTCGCTTCAGTCGGTGCAGTGACGTGGGCTTTTACTAAAAAGGGAATGGAATGGATCCCGAATGAAACTATGCCAGCACCAGTTGGAGCTGAAGGCGAACAACTAGAAAAAATCCTCGAAGAATTTGAAGATAATGACGAAGTGCAGGAAGTCTTTACGAATTTAACAGGGTAAACAAAAAAGCCACAGTAATTTGGCTTTTTTGTTTACCCTGTTTTTATATAAATGTCATTGACACTGTATATTGATATGTCACAATGAAGGTAAATAAAAACAAAAGTAATGAAAAACAAAATAATCCTCAGTGGTGCTCCAAGCATCGACTTGGCATACTTTTTAAACACACTCGTGGAAAAAATTCCTCGTGCTGTCGGATTGGTTACGAGTCCCATTCTGGCAGGTTTGAAAGTTGTCGGTCTTCGAATGCATCCTCTTCCTTTTGATGGAAATCATGAATTCGTTATTGCTCATCAAGATAATACTGATTCTAATCTGTACGTAGATCATTATGGAATCTACGAAGATGCGCTCGAGCAAGTAGCGGAGTATGCATTGTCTCTCTTGGGGAAAGATTTTTCTCCGACAGATATTTTATATCTTGGAGAGTTAGGGAAAATCCAACTCTCTTCTCCGTCATTTATTGCAACAGTCCGAAAGTATCTTGATCTGCCAAATAGTGCAATCCTGACTCTGTCAGATAGTTATAACAGTAAATTCACTAATGAATTTCGAAGACACCCACATGTTTCAGTAATTGATATTGAAAACACAACAGTGGAAGTAGTCTTGAAAAAGATCAGGGAACTATCAGGGTGAATAATTCACATAAACAAACAACAACATGCACTTTAAACGAAAGTTTTGAGTGTTTTTCTTTTCCTTCTCGTTTGCGATATACTGTACCCATGGAAGAAAACACAGAAAAGCAATCATTTACAGCAGATACAAGACTCGATGTTACGCTCCGCCCGAGTTCTTTCGATGAATATATTGGACAGACAAATATTAAAGAAAACATCAAGATTCTCCTCCAAGCTGCAAGTGAACGCAATCACCCAGCAGAACACATCCTTTTTTACGGACCACCTGGGCTCGGTAAAACAACCCTTGCTCATCTTATCGCCAAAGAAACCGGTCGCCAGATTCGTGTCACTTCAGGTCCAGCGATCGAAAAAGTAGGGGACTTGGCGTCGATTCTTACCAATCTTTCTCCTGGTGATATCCTCTTTATCGATGAAGTGCACAGGCTTAATAAAATGGTAGAAGAAGTGCTTTATCCAGCGATGGAGTCAGGCGTCATCGACATCATCATCGGTAAGGGACCGTCAGCGCGCTCTATTCAGCTCGATCTGCCAGCCTTTACTCTTATTGCAGCTACGACCCGTATCTCACTCCTCTCAGCACCACTTCGTTCTCGTTTCTCTGGTGGTGTGTATCGTCTCGAATTCTATAGTCATGACGAGATAAAAGAAATCGTCAAACGCTCAGCAAAGATTCTCGATATTATGATCGATGAAGAAGGCCTCGATGAGATAGCTTCTCGTGCACGGTTTACTCCTCGTACCGCAAATTACTTCCTCAAGCGTTGCCGTGACTATGCGCAAGTCCACAAAAAAGATCTCGATAAAAAAACAGTCTTTCTTGCTCTTGCACTCTTGGGTATTGATGAGATGGGTCTCTCTGAAGCAGACAGGATGATTCTTCTCTCACTTATTGAAAAATTCGGCGGTGGACCAGTCGGTCTTGGAACCCTTGCTGCTGCAACGTCTGAAGAAGACGCAACGATTGAAGAGGTGATAGAACCATACCTCCTCCAACAAGGCCTCATCGAACGCACTCCTCGTGGGCGTATTGCAACCAAAAAAGCCTATGAGCACTTAGGGTTTGAATGGGTAGAGAAACAGTAATACCAGAGCTTGACAAATTTTTTCTATTATGCTACACTCTTTCTAGATACGAATACAAGTGCTTTTACACAAGAAATACACAGTGTTGTCCACATATCGTTGTAGACAGTATTTTTTTATTGTGTAGTATACGTATTGAGCTTGAAAAAGTCATAGATCTCTAAGCAATTAGTCCGTATGGACTGGGTTCGCTGTTTGACAGGACGTTTTGGTGCTGCCGCTTGCACGGTAGATTTCTGGAACTATCCTTGATGCTTCAATTACTTTTTATATTTATATTTGAAGGATTGTTTAGAGATTTATGCTTTTTTCATAATTTAGTTTCAAAGAAACCATTATTTTAAAAGCAGAAAATAGTATTTCATCATACAGAATTATTCTGTTTGAGAAAAATACATAAAATGCTTGACAAGTATGCCCCAAAAAGCATATACTGTCTCGTAGATGTCTGTGTAGATATTACAGGCATTTTTCTTTGACAAAAATTATACAAATTACATCTTTTAAGCACCAAAACATCGGGCTTAAAAGATACATTGCGCAAAAATAACTACATCGATATGTAGTTAAAACAGAACTATCAGAAACGTTTTGATAGTTACTTGTCTATTTTAGAATTAGCAATGTAAAAGCAACATTTGTTGCATATTTTACATTGTCTTAAATGTTTTTAAACAGAGTTTGATTCTAGCTCAGGATGAACGCTGGCGGCGTGGATAAGGCATGCAAGTCGAACGGACTTTATTTTTCCAGAGAATGAGATTATATCAAGTTCAAAGGTCGCTTAAAGTTAGTGGCGAACGAGGTAGTAATATGTAGGAATGTACCCTAAAGTCGTGAATAATTCATCGAAAGGTGGACTAATACACGATGGTCTCGAGAGAGTAAAGATTTATCGCTTTAGGAACAGCCTGCACGGTATCAGCTAGTTGGTAGTGTAATGGACTACCAAGGCTATGACGCCTAGGGGAGGTGAGAGCCTG
>CAZVHB010000007.1:0-59645 GCA_964626965.1 uncultured Candidatus Saccharibacteria bacterium
CACATTGATGCTCCAGGTCACGCTGACTACATCAAGAACATGATTACTGGTGCTGCTCAAATGGACGGCGCGATTATCGTTGTTGCAGCTACTGATGGTGTTATGCCACAAACTCGTGAACACATTCTTCTTGCAAAACAAGTTGGTGTTCCAAAGATTATCGTTTTCCTTAACAAATGTGATATGGTTGACGATCCAGATCTTATTGAACTCGTTGAAGAAGAAGTTCGTGAACTTCTCGGAAAACAAGGTTTCGATGACAAATGTCCAGTTATCCGTGGATCAGGTCTTAAAGCTCTTGAATCAGCATCAAATGATGATCCATGGGCACAAAAAGTACTTGAGCTCGTTAATGCTCTCGACACATACATTCCAGTTCCAGAACGTGAAAATGACAAACCTTTCCTTATGCCAATCGAAGATATCTTTTCTATCGAAGGACGTGGAACTGTGGTCACAGGACGTATCGAACGTGGTATCTGTAAAGTTGGTGAAGAAGTTGAAATTGTTGGTATCAAAGATACTGCAAAGACAACTATCACTGGTATTGAAATGTTCAACAAACAATTGAAAGAAGGTTTGGCTGGAGACAATGCTGGAATCCTCCTCCGTGGTACTAAAAAAGAAGATATTACACGTGGACAAGTTCTTGCAAAAACAGGAACAGTAAAGCCTCATTCAGAATTCGAATCTGAAGTGTACATCTTGAAGAAGGAAGAAGGTGGACGTCACACTCCATTTATGAATGGTTACAAACCACAATTCTACGTTCGTACAACAGACGTAACTGGTGAAGTTACTCTTGCTGAAGGAAAAGAAATGGTTATGCCAGGAGACACTGTTACTTTCAAAGTAAAATTGGTTACTCCAGTTGCGCTTGAAGAAAAGCAACGTTTCGCTATTCGTGAAGGAGGAAAGACAGTTGGTGCTGGAGTCGTTACAAAAATCATTGCTTAATCCGTAATTAATAGTTGCATAAAACTCATGACTACAACAAAGACAAAAAAAGAGGGTGATGTGCGACTCCGCATTCGTGTACGAGCATATGAAAATAAGATTCTCGATGCATCTGTAAAGCAAATCATGGAAACAGCTAAGCGCCACGATGCCGTGGTGTTTGGCCCGGTTCCAATGCCTACAGAAATAAAAAAGTACACTGTTAATCGTTCGTCATTCATTTACAAAAACTCTCGAGAACAATTCGAGATAAGAGTTCACAAGCGTGTTATCGATATTTTGAATCCAAATCAAAAGACTATTGAAGCGCTCACCAACCTCTCACTGCCAACTGGCGTTGATGTTGATGTGAAAATGCTATAAGGAAAGTATTATGTATTTTTGGTTCTGTCATTCCGGACTCGATCTGGAATCCAGAAAATAAAACCAGAATGTCGTAATTTAAAATCTACAGCAAGGAACTCTTCTGTTATTAAAAATAATTAGAAGAAAACATTATGAAAAAATACCTATTGGGTACCAAGCAAGGTATGTCTCAGTACTATACTGATGCAGGTCTCGCTATACCCGTTACTGTAATATCCGCTGGACCAGTTACTGTAACTCAAATCAAAGACGCTGACAACGACGGCTACAACGCTGTTCAAGTTGGTTATGGAACTCAGCAAACAGACAGAATAAATAAAGCACGTCTCGGACAAATGAAAGAGATGGGACCATTCCGTCATTTGAAAGAATTTAGATTTAAATTGGATGCGACGAGTGCCGCTGTTGGCGATACACTCGATGTATCTCAATTTGAAGTAGGAGATAAACTCTTTATCTCTGGTACATCAAAATCAAAAGGATTTCAAGGTGTGGTTAAAAGACATGGCTTCCACGGAGGACCACGTTCTCACGGACAAAAACATTCAGAACGAGAACCAGGATCAATCGGTGGAGGAGGACGTGCAGGAGGACGTGTTGCGAAAGGAATGCGTATGGCTGGACGAACTGGAGGTGATACCATCACACTTAAAAATATCAAAATCGTAGGGGTCGACAAAGAAACTAATACACTATACGTAAAGGGTGCTGTTCCAGGAAGAAAAGGAACACTCCTTTCTATACACGCATAACATATGAAAGCAATAACAAAAACTACAGATATGGCTAAAAATATGACTACGGCTGTATATTCACAAGATGGAAAGAAGAAAAGCGATATTACGCTTCCTGAATCTATCTTCGGAGTAAAGTGGAATGGGGACCTTGTTCACCAAGTTGCAGTGAGTATGATGGCAAATAAACGTGCCGGAACTGCTCATACAAAAGACCGCGGAGAAGTTTCTGGTGGAGGTAAAAAACCATGGAAACAAAAAGGAACCGGTCGTGCACGTCATGGATCATCTCGCTCACCAATCTGGGTAGGTGGAGGTATCGCTCATGGACCACGAAACGATAAAGATTACTCAAAGAAGATCAATGCAAAAATGAAAGTAAAAGCACTCTTTGCTGTACTTTCCGCAAAACTCGCACAAGGAGAACTTCTCTTTGTTGATTCTCTTAACACTTCAAAAACAAAAGATGCAAACACTGCATTTGTCAGTCTCTCAAACGTTGAAGGATTTTCAAGATTGAAAGGAAAAAAGAAAACAGCACTCTGCGTATTTCCAGAAGCTGATATGACACTTCAAAAAAGTATCAGAAATCTTCCTCAAATCGCTTTTGAACAATTGAAGGACTTGAACCTGGTCGATGTATTAAATCACAAATATCTTGTAATGATTAATCCAGCAGCGTCAGTGACTATGCTTGAGAAAAAATTACAAAAATAGTATATGGCAACAGAAAAAAAGACAGCAATTAATCCAGAACACCTTTTCCAATATGCTTGGGTTATCAAAAATCCTCGTATCACAGAAAAGGCAACACGAATGGCTGAAGCAAATGTCTATACATTTGAAGTACATCAAAAGGCAAACAAAAAAGAAATCACCAATGCAATCAAAAATATTTATGGACTTACTCCTGTTGGAGTGCGTGTAGTAAATATTTGCTCAGTGAAGACAATGAAACGAAATATCGCAGGTCGTACCAAAGCTATGAGAAAAGCGTATGTCTACTTGAAAAAAGGTGATACGATAACACTTATTTAATCTACTATGAAGAAATATAAACCAACATCACCATCTCGCCGAAATATGCAGACGATTAACTATCGCGAGATTCTCACAACTGGTACACCTGAAAAAAGTCTTACTCATGGACAAAAGAGAAGTATGGGCCGAAATAATCAAGGACGTATCACTACTCGCCATAAAGGAGGAGGGAACAAAAGATTATTCCGAGATGTTACTTTCTTGTATGACAAGAAAGATATCGAAGCAAAATTCTCAACAATTGAGTATGATCCAAACCGCAGTGCATTTATTTCTGTAATTGTGTACAAAGATGGAGAAAAGCGCTATGTGCTTACTCCAAAAGGTATCAAAGTAGGAGATACATGTATCGCATCTGAAAAAGCATCTTTGAAAAAAGGTAATGCATTACCACTTCGTCTCATTCCTGTTGGAACATTTGTGTACAACATCGAATTGAAAGCAAATGGTGGTGCGAAACTTGCTCGTAGTGCTGGAAACTTTGCTCAAGTTGTAGCGAATGACTCTGGGTACACTCTCCTTAAAATGCCTTCATCTGAAGTACGTAAAGTATCTGAAGAATGTTATGCAACAATCGGAGAAGCAAGTAATGAAGAAAACAAACTCAAGAACTTTGGTAAAGCTGGACGATCACGATGGCGTGGTATCCGTCCAACTGTTCGCGGATCTGCGATGAACCCTGTAGACCACCCATATGGAGGTGGAGAAGGTGCGCAAGGACGTGGTACGAGAAGACCAAAAACAAAATGGGGTAAAGTAACTGGCGGACGAAAAACTCGAACTCCAAAGAAATACTCAAACCTTCACATCGTTACACGACGTGCTGTCGGAAAGCGAAGAAAGAAGTAGAAAACAATACAATACAAAACAAGCGCGACCTTCGGTCGCGCTTGTTTTGTATTGTATTAAAAATAGAGACATACTTTGCTTCCATCTTTTAAAGAGAGTATGTTACACTGTATGTATGGAAGAAATAAATTTTAAAAAAGATCTCGATAAATTAATTCTTACGCTTATTCGTGAAGGAGGGTCTGATCTACACTTAGGTGTCGGTCGTCATCCTGCTGTGCGTATCTCACGTTCACTCATTTCACTTCGCGCAGAAGAAGTCCTGACTCATGACAAGATGGTCGGGTATCTGCAGGTCATGCTTGGGAAAGAAAAAGTGAAAGAATTTCTTGAGGCACAAGAAGTTGATTTTTCGTATACCTATGAAAATGCTGGCACTGCGACACGTCTTCGTGGAAATGCATTTATCCAAAAAGGAAATCTTGTTATTGCACTCCGGAATGTTCCAAAAGTGTCTTCATTTGAAGAACTTCATTTACCTGCAGCTCTTGAAGCAATTACTAAAAAGAAACAAGGATTTTTCTTAGTAGTGGGGCCTGTTGGGCAAGGGAAGTCTACAACCCTCGCTGCGATTATTGATAAAATTAATGAAGACCGTGCTGAACATATCATCACAATTGAAGATCCAATTGAACACATCTTTGTTGAAAAACAGTCTATTATTAATCAGCGTGAAATCGGTATTGATAGTAAAAACTTTGTCACAGCACTGAACTCTGTATTTCGAGAAGATGCGAACGTTATCATGCTTGGTGAGATGCGTAATGCCGAGACGATACAAACAGCTGTAACTGCAGCTGAGACAGGACACCTTGTCCTCTCAACACTTCACACAAATACTGCAGCACAAACTATCGATCGTATTATCGACTCATTTCCATCAGAACAACAAGATCAGATTCGTGTTCAGCTTGCGGGAAGTCTTATTGGTATTTTCTCACAGCGTTTAATTCCGAGAATTTCTGGAGGACTTATTCCTGCGTATGAATTACTTCTCAATAATTCTGCTGTATCAAATTTGATTCGTGAAAATAAAACTCAAGAAATTAACATTATTGTCGAAACTGGTTTCGAGCTTGGTATGGTTGATATGAATCGATGTCTTGTCTCTCTCGTGCAACAAGGTGAGATTACACTCGAAAATGCGTACTCATTCTCAACAAATCCAAAGGCACTCCAAAATTTGCTATAAAATTAATTATACGTGATAGAATAAGCATATGACATTCAAGTATCGTATCAGTACCCAGATTGGGGAAGAAAAAGAAGGAAAGATCGAAGCTCAATCAAAAGATGTTGCTATTACTGCGCTCCAACGTCGAGGATTTATTGTAATATCGATCATCGAAGAAGGTGCGCATGGTGGTTTTCTTGGAGATGTTCTTTCTCGTTTTGACACTGTTCCATTTAAAGAAGTGGTTATTAGTTCAAGACAGATTGCGACATTGTTTTCCGCGCAAGTGTCTGCTTCGAAAGCATTTTCTCTGCTTGCAACCACTGCTGAAAATAAGCTATTAAAAAAAGTGCTTGATACGATAGTAAATGATATCCAAGCAGGAACTTCTATTTCAAATGCACTCGCAAAACATCCAAAAGTATATTCAAACTTTTATGTGAACATGGTTCGAGCTGGAGAAGAATCCGGAAAGCTCTCTGAAACATTTATCTATCTCGCTGATTATCTTGAACGCCAACATAAACTTAACTCAAAGATTAAAAGTGCACTCGTGTACCCATCATTTATTATCTTCATCTTTATTGTGGTGATGATACTTATGTTTACGATGATTATTCCGCAACTCCGTTCTATGATCGAAGGTTCAGGTGCGGCAATTCCTACATTTACAAAAGCAGTATTTTTTGTGTCAAAGATGCTTGTTCAGTATGGATTATTCCTACCTGTTATTCTGGTTGCTGTCGGTATTGTTGTTTATTTACGTGTAAAAACTCCCGGTGGAAAAGAATCTGTTGATAAACTCAAGATTTCCGTACCACTTTTTGGACCACTATTTCGTAAAGTGTATCTCGCTCGTATTTCAGATAACATCGATACGATGCTTACTTCTGGTGTGCCTATCGTCAAAGCCATGGAAATTACTGGAACGGTTGTGGGGAATAGTGTGTATGAAAAGATTATTTCAGAAACAACCGAAGCTATCAAAGGAGGAGCACAGCTCTCAGACGCGTTTGCTCGTTTTGAACCAATTCCACCAATTATGACGCAGATGGTTAAGGTGGGAGAAGAGACTGGGTCACTGGGCTCTATCTTGAAAACACTTGCTCGGTTTTATGCCGAAGAAGTTGAGCGTGCAGTTGATACGATGATCGGACTTATTGAACCAGCGATGATTGTGATGCTCGGAGTCTCCGTTGGAGGATTGCTCGCTTCCGTGATGCTTCCGATCTACAACATTGCAAGTGGAATTAACTAATACAAAAAAAAGAAGATAAGAAAAAAATCAGCTGAAAGGCTGATTTTTTTTGTTAGTAATAGAAGTAAATTCTTCCTCGTAGTTCTTCCGCAATGAATGCATGACCTGCTAAAAGAGGTGGAAATCCCTCAGGTTTTTTGAGGGTTATTGCCCGTCTTTGTGCGGCTTCGAGTTTTTTCACAATAATTTTTGTTGCATGGATGGATATAATTTCCAATCCTGTTTTTAGGTATTTACGTATTGTTGCCATGTGAATGTATTTTTCTTAAGTATACATAACAAGTGAACCATTTTCCATCGTTTTCGTTTTTTAGGTAAAAATGGTATATTTTGTAAATGGAAAATAAACCAGGCACCCTGCACCCACTCACACTTTTGGCTCAAGAAGCCTACAGTGTTTTTTCTGATTTAGGCTTTGAGAAAGCTCATGGTCCAGAATTGGAAAATACATTCTATAATTTTGACGCTTTAAATGTCCCTAAAGACCATCCGGCGCGTGATATGCAGGATACATTCTACGTAAAGGGAGATACTGATAAAGTATTACGAACCCACAATACGAACACTACTGCACGCATGCTTGAAAATGCAGGAAGAAATAATCTCACATCTGGTGCTTTTGTATCTATTGGAAAAGTCTTTCGAAACGAAGCAACAGACGCGACACATGAAATGCAATTTTATCAGATAGATGGGTTCATGTTTGGTGAACATATTACTCTGGCTCATATGAAATACGTCTTGATTGAATTTTACAAAAAAGCACTCGGACCTGAGACAGAGATAGAATTCCGCCCGAGTTTCTTTCCGTTTACCGAGCCGTCAGTTGAAGTCCATGCCAAGTTTAATGGTAAGTGGCTTGAGATGATGGGCGGGGGGATGCTCCATCCAAATGTTTTGCGAAATCTCGGTCTTGATCCAAACAAAGTCCAAGGCTTTGCTTTTGGTGGAGGGCTTGATCGTATTGCCATGATCCGTTGGAATATCCCTGATGTCCGTCTCTTATACCAAGGAGATTTACGAGTTAATCAATTTTAATATGAAAATATCTTATAACTGGCTCAAATGGTATATACCTGAAATACCTCCGGCTTCAAAAGTCGCAGATATTTTAACGTATCATCTGACTGAAGTAGAAGGGGTTGAAGAAAAAGATGGCGATACAATTTTTGATATCAATATCTTGCCAAATAGAGCAGGGGATTTACTCTCTCATCTCGGTGTTGCTCGAGAACTTTCTGGGCAACTAGGTATTTCATTTACGGATCCGACTTCTGCGTATAAAATACCTGAATCTCAAAAGACACATTTAGAAATAGATATTCAAACTCCTAAATGTCGTCGGTATATGGGGCGCGTTATTCGTAATGTACAAGTTGGTCCATCACCAGAATGGGTGGTGACCCATCTTGCTTCTATTGGTCAGCGTTCAATCAACAGCATCGTTGATGCATCAAACTTGGTTATGTTCAACTGCGGTCAGCCAACCCATGCTTTTGATTTAAAAAAATTAGCAAGTGAAAAAATCGTCATTAGAGAAAACGAACAGGAAATAAATTTTCCTGTTGTTGGGAGTGAAAAAATTGAAGTACCGCTGAAAGCGGGCGATATTGTCATTATGGACTCTGAGAAAATTCTTGCACTCGCTGGAATCAAAGGCGGTACAAATTCTGGTATCGAAATCGTGTCACCATATGTGACCGACATCGTGCTTGAGATCGCAAACTTTGATCCTGTCTCTGTCCGTAAAACTGCCCGCCGTGTAGGGCAACTCTCTGACTCAGCCAAGCGTTTTGAAAATAGTGTACCAGTAGAACTCGGCTCATATGCAATGCGAGAGTTCTCTGCATTGATCGCTGAAATGTGTCCCGATGCAGTATTTGAGGATATCATTGATAGTAATCCTACAAAGCAAGAAGAAAACAAAGTTTCATTTACGACCAACATCATTAATCAAAAACTCGGTATCACTCTTACTCCTGCTGATATTGCGACTATCTTGCAAAATTACAAATATAGTTATGTTGAAGAAAACGGTAACTTTATCGTTCATGTTCCATACTGGCGCCAGGACATTATCAGTATTCATGACATGATTGAAGAAATCGGCCGAATCTATGGCTATGATAAAGTTGTTCCACAAATACCTCAGATTGATTTTGTGCCAAAAGAAAATGAACTATCTCTACACATGACTCAAGCGAGAAATACCATGAGTGCTCTTGATTACAATGAAGTCATGACTTACTCATTTAGAAAGACAGGAGTTATTGAAGTACTTGCTTCTGCGTCTGACAAAAAGTTCTTAAGGACGAATTTGTTGGATGGCTTGAAAGAGAGTTTTGAGTTAAATAAAACGAACACGGCATTTCTGGGCATCAAAGATTTGAAGATTTTTGAAATTGGTACAGTATTCCCAGAAACAGGCGAAGATATGCACATTGCGTGGATGGATAAAAAAAACAGCAAAGAAATGTTACTCTCAGATTGGGTGAAAGAAAATACTGAAGCTGTGTCCGACCCCCTCTCCTCCACAGACTCGGGTGGGGGTGAGGTTGGGACTACCTTTAATATGTGGTCTGTCTATCCTAGTATCACACGTGATGTTTCATTTTGGTCCGACACAGAACTTACAGAAGAGAAATTTATAAGTATCGTTGGTTCTTCTCTTGGTGCGTTGTCTGTTCGTAATCCATATATGATCGATCAATTCACTAAGGATGGTCGACATTCTTACGCATTTCGTTTTGTCTTTCAGTCATACGAAAAAACCCTCACCGATTCTGACGTAGAAGGTGAGTGGTCAAAGATTTTGGAAGTATTAAAAAAAGAAGGATTTGAAATTAGGTAATAAAAAATGGCCGGATTGGGTACCGGCGCATAATGTTTTTTTGGCTATGTTGAATCTAACCAAATACTTTTACATCAAGGATTAAGTACAATGCGCTAAATAGCAGTAAGCAGAATACCATCACTGGGAATGATCCTCTTTTTAGTAGTGGTTCTACTATTGCTTTTGAGTAAACGACATTGCCAACAAAAATTGCCATAATGAAGTAAAAAGGAATTGTCAGGAATGGTAACTCAAATTGAGCCATAGAGCCTAATTGTAGTGGTTCTAATACCAATTTGTTGATAATAATCAAACCAACCACAGAATTTAAGAATCCACTCACCCCGACAAGGCATCTTTCACCACCTTTGTCTTGGGTTAGGTCGTCTTTCATGACTCTCATGATCGGTCCACCCAGTAAAAGTGCTCCAAACATGAATACCATGAATGGAGTGCCGGTAATCCAGACAACGGGTGACGGTGTTTCAATTTTCATAAAAACCTCTAACGTCCCGAATATAAGGATGAACGCTACAGAAGTTAAGAAAATCATTGATGCAGTTTTGGTGATTTTTTCATTGAAGAAAATTTGTTGAAGTTTCATTTTTAAAGGTTTTTTAATTGTTAAGAAATGAGAACCAAAAATAGGGAATTTCGAGCTCTGTTTTTCCTAACAATCATTTGTCTATATATTAGCATATTTATTACTAAAAGTCAAGTATTTGAGCACCTTTTTTCTTTCGCTTTTTGTATAAAAATCTAGTATACTCAAGGTATATATGGCAAAGGAAAACAAAGACGAAAACAAGAAAGTGTCGAAGAAAGAACAATCATACGGAGCAGAACAAATCCAGGTCCTTGAAGGGCTAGAACCGGTTCGTAAGCGTCCTGGAATGTACATTGGGTCTACTGGACCTGATGGATTGCACCACCTTATTTGGGAGATTTTCGACAACTCACGCGACGAGGCTATGGGCGGATACGCTGACCATATTGAAGTTGTTCTTTTGCCTAATAATCGTATTCGCGTTGCTGATAACGGACGTGGAATTCCGGTAGATATTCACCCAAAGACAAAACTCTCAGCTCTTGAAATGGTGATGACCACACTCCATGCCGGAGGTAAATTCGGAGGGGACGATTCTGGATACAAGGTCTCTGGAGGTCTTCACGGTGTGGGTGCATCTGTAGTGAACGCGCTCTCTATCTATACTCAGGCCATTGTTCATCGTGATGGTGGAAAGTACATGCAAGAGTATTCACAAGGAAAGAAAAAAGCTCCTGTAAAAAAAATTGGTACGTCAAAACTTCATGGAACAATCACCACCTTTGAACCAGATGCTGAGATCTTTAAAGAAGGAACAAAGTTTTCTTGGGATCGCGTTGTGTCTCATTTACGACAACAAGCATACTTGGTAAAAAATCTTAAAATTCAAATCATTGATGCACGTGACTACGAAGGAAAAATAAATACCGACGATATTCATTACTTTGAAGAGCTTCGTTTGGAAGTACCTTCATATACATTTTATTTTGAAGGAGGACTCGTATCTCTCGTACGCCACTACAACCAAGGAAAGAAAGCAGTACAGGATACTATTTTTTATGTTGAAAAAGAACTCGACGATGTTGGTGTAGAAATCGCACTTCAGTATACTGATGAAATTGACGCGCGCATCGTTCCTTTTGCAAACAATATCTACACAGCAGAAGGAGGAACACATGTGACTGGTTTTAAAACTGCGCTCACACGACTACTCAATAACTACGGAAAGAAAAACAATATTATCAAAGAAGCTGATGGTGGATTTACAGGGGAGGACGTCCTTGAAGGATTGACTTGTGTGGTGTCTGTAAAACTTCGTGAGATTCAATTTGAAGGACAGACGAAAGGGAAACTTGGTTCTATGGAAGCCCAAGGTGCAACAGCCACAGTGTTTGGCGATGCATTTTCTGCATTCCTTGAAGAACATCCAGATGAAGCAAAAGCGATCATCGGGAAAGCACTTCTCGCTGTGCGTGCTCGAAAAGCCGCAAAAGCTGCAAAGGATTCAGTACTCCGAAAAGGAGCACTCGAAGGAATGACACTTCCTGGAAAACTTGCAGACTGTCAGACAAAATCAGCCGAAGAGTCAGAAGTGTTTATTGTGGAAGGAGACTCTGCGGGTGGTACTGCAAAAATGGGACGTGACAGGCGTACTCAGGCCATACTTCCACTCCGTGGAAAGATTCTCAATATCGAACGTGCTCGCCTCGACAAGATGCTCGCCTCTGAACAAATCAAGAACCTTGTTATTGCGATGGGAACAGCGATTGGTGATGTCTTTGATATCAGTAAATTACGTTATCACAAGATCATCATTGCGACAGATGCCGACGTTGACGGTGCACATATCCGGACACTTATTTTGACGCTCTTTTACCGATATTTCAAACCACTTATTGATGGAGGATTTATTTATATTGCACAACCACCACTCTACAAGATAAAAAGAGGGAAGGAAGTTTTCTATGCGTATTCTGACGAAGAAAAAGTGAAAATTATGGGTACTGATAATGACGAATCTATTGAGATAGCTGGATCTGAAAATGAAGGTGGTGAACCTGAAGAAAATGAAGAAGAAGCGACTGATTCAAAAGCGAAGCCAAAATCAACCAAATGGTATGTTCAACGGTATAAAGGTCTCGGAGAAATGAATGCCGAAGAACTCTGGGAAACAACGATGGACCCAGCACGACGTGTCATGAAGCAAGTAAGTATCGATGACGCTGTAGAAGCCGACATTGTTTTTGATATGCTTATGGGAACAGAAGTTGCTCCACGTAAACTCTTTATCCAAACATACGCAAAGACAGCAAACATCGATATTTAAAAGTAACGCGTGAACAAGAAAAGATTTCTATGAAAGAAAAGTTGATTATCGTTACTGGAAACCCACTCAAGTTTCAGCAGATGGCTCATGTCCTCGGTGAGTATTTTGAGTGCGAACAAGGAGTATTTAAAACATATGAAATACAAGGAACCCCAGAGGAAATTCTCACAGATAAATTAGTTCGTGCATACGCGCACTTTCAATCAGCGGTTTTGGTTGAAGATACGTCACTCCACTTTGATTTTTTAAATGGTTTTCCTGGATCGTATATCCGGGATTTTCTTGCGTGCATGCGACCTTATGAGATGGGGAAAAAATTTGTTGGGACACGGATGCAAGTGATCTCCCGTCTTGGTCTTATAAGAGAGGGAGATATACCACTTTTAGTTGAAGGAGTGTGCTCTGGAGTTGTTGCTGATCCGACAGTGACTGAACCAGGCATACGCGAATTTGACACATTTTTTCAACCAGATGGTCTCAATAAACCTCTTATTGAATTTTCTCCGACTGAGGTGCTCCCATTTTCTCACCGCGGGAAAGCGCTTACTGAACTCGTTCGAGTCCTCAAAGAAACAGAGAAGATATAGTATAGTTACAATATGCAATTGAGGTTTTCAGTACAAAAAAAACAGGATATACAAGCGGATTCATCCAGCACTAAATTTTGTTATGCAAAATTTAGTGCTGGATTTACCCCCACACCAATTTTTAAGAAGAACATCTGTAAGTTTTTTACTTTTTTCTTTAATAAGAATACACACACATCACAACGTAATACTGATTTAAGATTGGTGTCGGGGTTTACCCTCATTGAGTTACTCATAGTTATAGCAATCATTGGTATACTTGCGTCTGTTATATTATCTAACCAAGTGCAAGGGCGAGAAAAAGCACGACTTATAAAAGGTGTTGCATTTGCAAAAGATATTAGTAAAGTTTGGGCGCTTCAAGATAATAAAAATTTATTTGTTATTTTAGATACGCAGTCTGTAGATGCAGTCAACGGTTCTTTTGCGAATTATCCAAATTATATTGACGGTACACTTGGTAATAGTTTGAATTATATGTATACACAAAATGTTACGTGGTCTACAGATACACCCACTGGATATGGACGTTCTTTTAAAGTTAACGCTTTGGGGTTAAATTTATGTGGGGCAGGAGTTCCATGTTCTACTAGTGTTGATCCAGCTTTAAATCAATTTAATATTCCGGAAGATGATGCGATTACTGCCTCTTTCTGGTTAAATAGACAGACTGCCGGTGTACCTATCTATAACTGTGGAACTGATCCAACTTGTTTAGCAGGGAATAACAACACTACACTGTATTTTAATATTACAAGAGGTTTAATTGCAAATCCAATTAATTTTGGAATTACTCCAACTGGTGCTTCAATAAAATTACCATCTGGTGCCACGCTAACTATTCCTAAATCATTTGCGGTGAATACATGGTATCATCATGTATTCACTTTGAAAGAAGGGCAAGTGAGTTATTATGTGGATGGGGAAAAAATGTATGATTATACTGACCCCAACATTCACATGCTCCCGGTCATTACTCCTCAAAATGTTATGGCTGTGAGAGTACTTACCTCCGCCGGATTGTATCTTTCCTATCAGAATAATTCTAATGTTTTTAGTTTGTATGATGTTAAAATATGGGGAAATTTTTTTGACCCACTAGCTCCATAATAAAAACTCCCTGATGGGAGTTTTTAATTTTTACTTCATATATTTTACAACGAGTGTTTTGAGATCTTTGAGATGTTGTTCTTTTTCTTTTGCGTAGTACATCCAGAATTTTTTGAGTTCAGCATCTTTGCCAGCGTCCTTGATATATTCATTTTGCATTCTCCAAAGTGACTTTGATTCTTGTGTCATTTGGTTCATAAGGTTATACAAATTGTTTTCGTTTTTTGCCATGGTATTAATTAAGTTTTTTACTTTTAATATCGACGAGCACTTTATTAATAAAATCTTCAGCTGATATTCCAACAATTTTCTCACCGCGAGTTTCTATGGTAAGCATTCCTGATTCTATTTCTTTATCGCCGAGTACGATCACAAATGGTGTGCGGTCAGATTTTGCTCCGTGAATGCGTTTGCCGAGAGAATCTTTTTTATCATCAAGGGTGACACGGATGCCAGCATCTTTGAATTTACTGTAGAGTTCATCAGCTTGTGCCAAATGCTTTTCAAGATTTACCGGAATGATCGTCACTTGATTTGGGCACAACCAAACAGGGAAGTCACCGGCGAGATGTTCAATGAGTGTAGACATGAAGCGTTCGATAGATCCCATGATTGCTGCGTGGATCATAACAACTTCTCCTTTCTTTCCTTCTTCATTGGTGTATTCGAGACCAAAGTTTTTTGGCTGGTTGAAATCGAGCTGGATTGTTGCAACTTGGAGTACTCGCCCGATAGAGTCACGTGCGATAAAGTCTATCTTTGGTCCGTAAAATGCCGCTTCACCGAGTCCGTCAATCCATGTGACATTTTTACTTTTCATTAAGTCTTCGAGTGCGTCTTCAGACTTTTTCCAGACATCAGCGCCACCGAGGTACTTTTCCATATGTGCCGGATCATGACGAGAGAAACGAACTTGGAGTTCAAAGCCAAATGTTTTGTAGAATGTTTCAACAATATTCCATACTTTGAGTGCTTCTTCGGCTATCTGATTTTCACGGCAGAAGACGTGTGCATCGTCTTGAGTAATAGAGAGCACACGAGAAAGCCCAGAGAGTTCACCTGATTGTTCGTCTCTATACACCATTGTTGTTTCGCAATAACGCTGAGGCATGTCACGGTAACTTCGTGGTTCACTCGCAAATATCTGTGTGTGATGAGGGCAGTTCATCGGCTTCATTGCATAGGTGTGTTTCTCTCGAGTTTCTATTTTAAATAAATCATCAGCATATTTACTCCAGTGGCCTGATGTTTCGTAGAGAGATTTTTTGGTGATGTGTGGAATGCAGACTTTTTGGTAACCGTATTGTTTGCGGAGTTCCCAGACGTAGTCATTCAAGAGTTCTCGGATGATTGTTCCTTTTGGTGTCCAGAGTGGTAGACCAGGGCCTACGAGATCAGAGAAGACAAAGAGTCCGAGCTCTTTCCCGATTTTTCTATGGTCGCGTTTTTTTGCTTCTTCTAACTGTGTTTCGTATTCATTAAGTTTTTCTTTACTCTCAAATGCGAGTCCATAGATGCGAGTGAGCATTTTATTTTTCTCATCTCCGCGCCAGTATGCGCCAGCAACACGAGAGAGTTTGAAACAGTCTTTTGGAATATCTGTTGCAGGATGTTCAACATGTCCACCTCGGCAGAGGTCGGTAAATGTACCACAGGTGTAGAAAGTCAGACCTGCGTCTTTGTGTTCATTAATAAGTTCTGTTTTGTACTCGTTACCTTTATAGTAGGCGAGTGCTTCCTCTAGGGTCACATCTTTATGTGAAAATTCAGTCCATCTTGGTAAGAGTTCTTGCATTTTTGCCTCGATTTTTTCGATAATTTCATCGTTTACTTTTTCAGTAAAATCAAAGTCATAGTAAAAACCGTTATCGATCGCAGGACCCAAAGTGAGTTTGGTATCTGGGTAAAGTTCGAGCACTGAGGCTCCGAGTAAATGGGCGAGCGTGTGACGCATCTCTTGTAGATTTTCTTCGTTCATATAGGACAAATATACCATAAAATAATGGATTGGAAAAATACAGAAAATAGAGTATAGTTTACGTGATTGTGTCCTTTACCAATAAGTTGATAAGGATGTTGGCTTGGAAGCAGCCAGTCATTTAAAGAGTGCGTAACAGCTCACTTATTAGCTTATATTTGCCAGTAAAAGGGTGGTCCTAAAACTACCCTTTTATTTTGCCGACATAGCTCAGTTGGTAGAGCACACCCTTGGTAGGGGTGAGGTCATCGGTTCGATTCCGATTGTCGGCTCTTTTTTCTTAATACCTTTTTTAAGGTATACTACTCGTATCACTATGGATATACTTGATTTTAAAACAATGCTTGAAACACCGATAGAACCGGTACTTTTTAATCGAAAGTATGGGAAGGATTTTCTTGTTCTGAGTCAGATAGATGAGCCTGATAAAACAGCCCTAAAGGTGCTTTGTGCTATTATGGAGCAACTTAAAAACAAATTTGTGAAATGTGGGTGTCTCGTTTTTGTACCCTATGCAGACATGAAGAAAACAAAACACTTTATTGAAAGTGAGGATCTGTCAGAAGTAATGTTCGTTGAGCCGATTCAAGAGAATATGTTTCCTATCTATAAAGGAGCAAGGTTGTATATAAATACTCTAGAGGAAGATACCCTGTGCGCACCTGTGCTCTATGCGCTGAACTTAGGTATTCCTGTGGTGACAACAGAGACGCGCTACATTAAAAAAGTATTTTCAGGTACTGAGTATGAGCAATATGTCTTGAGGCAGGAAGATGTTGATGGTTTTTGTGAGAAGATAAGTTATTTATTTGAAAAAGGATATGCGTATAATGACTACAAACTGAACACCCCGACGATTATCAATAATTTTTACGAGAATATAAATGAGTAATGTAGTTACTTATTTGCCGAAATAGTTCAGTGGCAGAACACAGCTTTCGTAAAGCTGGAACGTGGGTCCGATTCCCGCTCTCGGCTCAGTATTTATTAAACAAAAAATTGTATGCAACATGAAATTCCAAATAACTACTTCAGAACAAGTATTAAAGCTCTTATTTTAAATGATGAAGGGAAGTTTTTACTGGTGCAAGAAAATGAAAAACACGGTAGTGTCTGGGAACTTCCAGGAGGAGGGTTGGATTTTGGGGAAACAATAGAATCATGTCTCAGGAGAGAAATACAAGAAGAAATGGGTTTGGAAGTTATATCTATTGAAAATCAACCAAGTTATTTTTTTACGTTTCAGGATCATCACAAGGTATGGAGAACAAATGCACTTTATTTTACGAAGTTAAAAAATTTAGAATTTATTCCGAGTCATGAATGTGTAGCAATTCGATTTTTTAATATGGAAGAAGTTTTAGAAAATAAAGATAAAATGCTTTTGAATGTTTTAGAATTTGTGAAAGTTTTTAAACCTAAATAAAAATGACACCAGAAGAAATTACAAAAAGATTAGAGGAGATTGAACTGGAGATGACTACTCCGGATTTTTGGACTGATAAAGATAAAGCACAGGCGACGATTCGTGAGATGAAAGAACTACAAGATAAAAAAGACGGTCTTGGTATGTATGACCGTGGTGGGTGTATTGTCACTATTCTCTCTGGTGCTGGAGGGGATGATGCGGAAGATTTTTCTCGTATGCTTTTTGATATGTACGAAAAGTTTTGCGCGAAGAATAATCTTACTAGTACTATTCTTGAACGAAATGAAAACACACAAAATGGGTACAGAAATATTTCTTTTGAAGTAGCTGGTAAAAATGCGTACAAACTTTTGAAAGGTGAGAGTGGTGTGCACAGGCTCGTGAGACTCTCTCCGTTTAATTCAAAAAATCTCAGACAGACTTCATTTTCACTTGTTGAAGTGTTGCCAAAAATCGAGAAAGCACAGATGCCTGAACTTCGTGATGATGATGTAAAGATAGAATTTTCCAAAGCCGGTGGTCCGGGAGGACAAAATGTGAACAAGAGAGAAAGTGCTGTGAGGCTCACTCATGTACCAACAGGTATTACGGTGGCAGTTCGCGAAGAGCGTTCGCAAGAGCAAAACAAAGAACGCGCACTGGAAATACTTCGCGGAAAACTCTATCAGAAAGCTGAGAGTGAACACAAGACCCTTGCTGAGAGTATGAATAGCACAAAAAATACTGATATTGAGTGGGGAAGTCAGATCCGCTCATACGTACTCCATCCATATAAAATGGTCAAGGATCACAGGAGTGGAGTCGAAACATCAAATGCAGAGGCTGTGCTTGATGGGGGGATAGAGATATTTAACCAATAAATTACTCATATCCAATTCTTAACTTCTAGTGAAATACAAAGAGCGGAAGCCGTAGGCTTCTGCTCTTTGTATTCCCCCTCTCCTTGCCAGGAGAGGGATGGGGTGAGGTAGTATTATTTGTGTTTGAACACAAAAGTCGCCTGTGCTACACTTATATCGTGATATATTTTTCAAATGTTTCAAAACAGTATCCTGATGACAATGATTTGTCTCTCAGTAATGTGACCTTGACGATCTCTCAAGGTGAATTTGTCTCCATTGTTGGTCATTCTGGTGCAGGAAAGACGACGTTTACAAAACTAATCCTTGCTGAAGAGAAACCAACAGCAGGAACAGTGTTCTATCAATCAAAAAATGTGCACCAACTCAGCAGTGCTGAACTTACTAAGCTTCGCAAAAAAATCGGTGTCATTTTCCAAGACTACAGACTCTTACCAAATAAAACGACCTATGAAAACATTGCGTTTGCGATGGAAGTTGCTGGAAAAACTGATGAAGAAATAAAACGTGATGTTCCTCGTGTTCTTGAAGTTGTTGATCTTTCTGCGAAGATGATGCATTTCCCGAGCCAGCTCTCCGGTGGAGAAAAACAACGTCTCTCAATCGCGCGTGCGATTATTAACCAACCAGAACTCATCATCGCGGATGAGCCCACAGGAAATCTCGACCCGATCAATACCTATGAAGTGATTCAGATTTTAAAAAAGATTAATGACCTTGGTACAACAATTATCCTCACAACCCACAACCGTGGTGTGATTGATTTTGTTGGAAAGCGCGTTATTACATTTGAAAAGGGAAAAGTAATACGAGATGATGAAAAGGGTAAATATATTTTATAATATGAAAACAACACTAAAAAGAATACTCAAAACTGGATTTTTAAATTTTAAGCGAAATGGCCTCGTCTCTTTTGTTTCAGTTTTGGTGACCACGATTGCACTCTCTGTGATGATGCTTCTTGTTCTCACTAAAGCGGTCTTCATGCATTCGCTCAATGACATCGAATCAAAAGTAGATATCAAAGTTTCTTTTGTTCCTGGAACTCGAGAAGAAAATGTTGTGAACTTGCGACAGAGTTTAGAAGCACTTCCAGAAGTTCGCGATGTGAGCTATATCTCTGCAGAAAAAGAGTTGGCTAATTTTAAAGAGAAACATGCAAATGACTATCTGACACTTCAAGCACTCGAAGAAGTGGGAAATAACCCACTTGGTGGGTCATTTAATATCAAAGCATACAATGCATTTCAGTACGAAGCCATTGCACAATTTCTTGAAGGGGATGAACAGATAGTTCGAGATGCGAGAAAGTATATCGGCAAGATTAATTTTACCGATAATAAACTTATCATTAGCCGTATTAATACGATTATTACGACAGGACAACAAGTAGGAACTGCTCTTGCACTTCTCATGACACTCATCGCTGTGGTGGTAACATACAATACCATTCGTTTGACGATTCACTATTCTCGAGAAGAAATAGCGATCATGCGATTGGTTGGTGCATCAAAATCATACATCCGTGGACCATTTATGGTTGAAGGTATTCTCTATGGGGTGATCGGTGCTTTCTTTACACTACTTATCTTTTGGCCGATTAGTTACTGGCTCGGTGCGCACATGACGACATTTTTGAGTATTAACTTGTATGAATATTTCCTTCAGTATTTCTTTCAAATTGTTCCACTCGTATTTTTAGGAGGGATTATTCTTGGCTCACTCTCTAGTTTTTTTGCTATTCGAAAGTATCTCAGAAAATAATATGGCAACATCTGTAAAAAATCCGAAGTATCTTTTTATCATTGGGGGAGTTATCTCAGGGGTTGGGAAAGGCGTCGCTTCTTCATCTATTGGTCGTATCCTCAAAAATAAAGGCTACAGTGTTACTGCCATAAAAATAGATCCGTACATCAATATCGATGCCGGTACGATGAACCCAACAGAACATGGTGAAGTGTTCGTGTTGCCTGACGGTGATGAGACAGACCAAGACATGGGGAATTATGAGCGTTTTTTGAATACCGATCTCACAAGTCAAAACTATATGACCACAGGACGTGTCTATCAGTCTGTCATAGAAAAAGAACGTTCTCTCTATTACAAAGGAAAATGTGTCGAAGTCGTCCCGCATATTCCGCTTGAAGTTATCGATCGTATCGAAACAGCTCAAAAGAAATCAAATGCCGAGATTGTTATCGTCGAGATAGGTGGAACAGTTGGTGAATACCAAAACATGCTCTTCCTCGAAGCCGCTCGCATGATGAAAATAAAACACTCAAAAGATGTATTTTTCGGTATGGTGTCGTATCTTCCATTTCCATCAAAAGTCGGTGAGATGAAAACCAAACCGACTCAGAATGCAGTGCGCACTCTCAACGCATCAGGAATTCAGCCAGATATTATTATTGCTCGTTCAGCACTTGCACTTGATTACAAACGAAAAGAAAAGATTTCTATTTTTTGTAATATCTCACCTGATCGCATCATCGCTGCACCTGACGTGGATAGTATCTATGACGTGCCGGCAAATTTTGAAAAAGAAGGACTGAGCGCAATTCTTATGTCGCTCTTTAATCTCCCAAAGAAAACAAAACCAAGTCCAGAGTCAGCCCTTTGGAATAGTTTTGTAAAGAAAAGCCATGCTCCAAAAAAGACTGTCGCAATCGCGGTGATTGGTAAATATTTTGAAACAGGGGACTATGTCTTTTCTGATTCATACGTGTCAGTAATCGAAGCGCTCAAATACTCAGCGTATGAAGCAAATTGCAAACCAGTGCTCACCTGGATTTCCGCAACTGATTTTGCAAATGGAAAGAGAACACTCGCTAGTCTTAAGAAATTTGATGGGGTACTCGTACCGGGTGGATTTGGTTCACGTGGCGTAGAGGAGACTATCACTGTGATTGAATACGTTCGTAAAAACAAGATTCCGTATTTTGGTATTTGTTACGGTATGCAACTCGCTGTGATAGAAGCCTCTCGACATCTTGCAGGATTTAAAGATGCACATACACAAGAAGTAGATCCAAAATCTGCACACAAAGTCATTCATATCATGGATTCTCAAAAAGAACATATGGCAAAAGAACGATATGGAGGCAATATGCGACTCGGTGCATATGAAGCAGTCCTCACACCAGATACTATCGCGTATCAAGCCTATGGCTCAAAAACCATCACTGAACGACATCGGCATCGTTATGAAGTAAATACTGTATATGTTCCTGATCTCGAAAAGAAAGGCGTTATTTTCTCTGGTAAATCCCAAGATGGCACACTCATGGAAATCATGGAGCTTCCTAAAAAAATACATCCATTTTTTGTTGGTGTACAATTCCATCCAGAGTTTTTGGCTCGACCACTCAGTCCGCATAAACTATTCACTGCGTTTATTAAAGCAAGTGTCGCTGGTAAAAAATGAGAGTACTCTGTATGAATAAAAAATTACTTATAGGTATACTTGTAGGAGTACTCGTGATTATCGCCATCGCTCTGTTGGTTGGTAGTTTCTTGTACAAGAAACAGTCGTTTCTTGTTTTCACTGAAGAAGCACAGTATCCAGTCCAAGTCTATTTCTTCGATGAAGCAAAAGATCCAAAACACAAAGTTTGTACACAAGTTGTTCCGTTTGAACGAATGGTCAAGACATCAAAAATAGGCGTACCGCTTCGAACTCTCGAACTCCTCTTCGCCGGTCCAACTCCAGAAGAAAAGAAACAAGGTGCATACAGTGCGATTCCACCAGGTACAACACTTTTTCAATTTGAGATAAATGATGATGTGACGAATGTGGTTATTAACTATGATTTTAAACGTGGTGACCCTTGCACACGAGACATTATTGAGCGACAAATAAAAAATACCCTTCTGCAATTCAATGATATTCCTCCGGTGAAAATAAATTCTACACAGCTGATAATTTTTAATTAAGAAATTAAAACGAGACGCCTGAAAGGCGCCTCGTTTTTTTTTGTTCAAATATAAAAAAGACTCCCTTCTTGACAGATTCTGTGTATTTCTGTACTATGAAGAAAAAATAAAAGATGAAAACAACTGAAATCATTCCGACATTTACGTCGCTTATTCTACAAGGAGAAAGTCTCGAAAAGATTCTCTCTACTAGAACAGAACAAGAAATTATTGCAATAATTATTGGTGTAAATGAAGGTGAGAAATATTGGGCCGAAGAAAAGAGAAGAATGCGAAATCCTCAACCTAATATGGCACCACAAAAAGCACCATCCTACGGCATGTACACGTTTGATGAGTACCGGGAGGGTCAACTCTTCGAACCTTTTGCCAACTTTTTATTAAAAGCTGCTGTAAAGTTTCCTTACTTGGTGCTGTATGTCCATGAGGGGGAATTTGGTTTTTCACCGGTATTTGGAGTACGGCACCTAAACAAAGAATTTGAAAATCCGTATCTTATTAAGTTTAAGGAAACCCACTTTCCTAAAACATTGTATCGTGAAATGATCACTATTCTCTATTCAAAAGAAAATACAAAGAAGTATCTACTCTCGGGATTAGAAAAAGTCAGATCACTTGAAAGTTACGAATACTAAACTATTCCAAAGAAATTTTTTAAATAAATTGACCCCAGAAATGGGGTTTTTGTTTTATAAAAATTTGATTGCTGATCAACAATGATCCTCAATTCGTGTACAGGTTCGATTTTACCTTGCTTTAATTTAAGCCTTTTTTCTGATATAGTGTCTCTATTACCTGATCGTCTAATGGTAGGACTACGGTTTCTGGTACCGTCAATTGGGGTTCGAGTCCCTGTCAGGTAGCAAACTTGAGCTAGCACGAGATGCTTATAAATTGAGCTTTCGAATTAGCAAAAGATCTATACAGTTATTGAAGAAGCCGTAGGCTAATCCAGACAAAAAACACTTTCAAAAATGAAAGTGTTTTTTGTTGTTGACTTCTAAAACCATATACCCTATACTATAGGGTATATGGTAAAACAAACACACAATCATGTTCACAAGCACGGTGAGCCAAATACAAAAGCTCGCAAAGTTATTAATATGGCAATAGGAAGTGTAGCTAAGATTCCTGAGATGGTCGATGATGGACGATACTGCCCTGAAATTATTCAGCAAATTGATAGTGTCGTAGGTCTTTTACATAGTGCACGAAAAGAATTACTAAAGGGTCACTTAGAGTCTTGCCTTGCTGAAAGATTAAAGACCGACAAGGAGGGTTCAATCAAAGAATTGCTAAAAATCTACAACATGCAGTAGATTTTTAGTGTTTTATTATTAAATTTATATAAAAAATTATGTCTAAAATTTCAACAACATTAGCAATTTCTCTTATGGTAGTAACAAGTGTTTTGGGGTGGGTTGCTGGGTATGCCAGTACTGCTGACTATAAAATGAGTATGTACGACAAAACAACTATGGATTTTGGTCGTCCAGATCGAACACTCGACCTTCGTTATATTAATGCAATGATTGCTCATCACAGAGGAGCTATGCTCTTGGCTACACAAGCAGGTACACAGACACAGCGACAAGAGATGAAAGATCTCTCTGCAATGATTCTTCGCGATGAACCAAAAGCAATTGATGAGCTATACACATGGAAAAAAGACTGGTATGGAGATACAAAACAAGTAAAGGACCCAATCGTTTCTAATCTTGGAACGTATGATGAGAAATTTGATCTTCGCTTTCTTAATGCACTTATCGCACACCATGAAGCTGGATTGCTCATGACAAAAGAAATAAAGACCAAGTCTAGTAGAACTGAAATTTTAAATAATGCGGATGCAGTTGATACATTCCTTACAACAACACTTAAACTCTTCAAAGACTGGAGAACACAGTGGTATAACATCTAATATAAAATCCCTATATGACAAATAAAACACTAAAAATTAAAGGGATGCATTGTGCAAGTTGTGCAACTATTATCACCAACAAGGTTTCTAAACTTGGAGGTGTAGATGCTGTTAGCGTTAATTTTGCGACGGAAAAAGCAAATGTGTCTTTTGATGATGCTGTTGTTTCTATCCATCAAATGAATAATGAGGTTGAAAAATTAGGGTACACATTTATTGATGAAACGAGTTCACATCCTATGGAAGACCACAGTATGCATACTGGAATCAACGAATCAAAAGACGAAAAAATGAAAGAGCTTCTTGTTATGAAGACAAAAACTCAGTTTGTACTACCGATTGCTCTTCTTGTCTTTATTTTGATGATGTGGGATATAGGAGCAAAATTATTTACTTCAGTTCCAAATCTTCCGTTACCGATGTCCATTTTCAACACCATCTCTATGGTACTTGCTAGTGTTGTATTGTTTTGGATTGGACAACCCTTTTTACAAGGAGTAGTAAAATTTGCTAAATATCGTGTTGCTAATATGGATACTCTCATTGGTATTGGAACATTTGTTGCATACCTTTACAGTATCTGTATCACGTTATTCCCTTTAATGAGGGTAGCTTTAAAACTTCCTGAGACCACTTACTTTGATGTCACTATCGTAGTAATTGGTTTCGTGATGTTAGGTAAATACCTCGAAGCACGATCAAAACTTCGTACAGGTGAAGCGATAGAAAAACTTCTCGGACTCCAAGCAAAAACTGCATTACTATGGCGTAATGGTACTGAAGTAGAAGTACCAGTCAGTGAAGTGCAGATTGGAGATATTATTATCGTAAAACCAGGATCAAAGATTCCTGTAGACGGAATTATTGTGGAAGGATATTCATCTATTGATGAGTCAATGATTACTGGTGAACCAATTCCTGTTGATAAAAAAACTGATGATTTTGTTGTTGGAGCAACAATCAATAAGCAAGGAAATTTCAAATTCAAAGCTACAAAAATTGGATCCGACACTGTGCTCGCTCAAATCATAAAGATGGTTGAGGATGCTCAAGGATCAAAAGCTCCCATACAAGCAATGGCTGACAAAATTTCTAGCGTGTTTGTGCCAATCGTACTTGGCATAGCGGTACTCACTCTACTCCTTTGGCTTACCGTAGGTACATCAGCTCTCGGTTTCTCAA
This sequence comes from uncultured Candidatus Saccharibacteria bacterium, assembly GCA_964626965.1. Taxonomy (GTDB): domain Bacteria; phylum Patescibacteriota; class Minisyncoccia; order Phycocordibacterales; family UBA9973; genus CAZEPT01. The sequence continues at coordinate 25,086 of CAZVHB010000007.1, forward strand.
CAGCACTTTCTTATGGAATTCTTTCTTTTGTAGGAGTTCTTGTTATCGCATGTCCATGTGCATTAGGACTCGCCACACCTACAGCTATTATTGTCGGGGTAGGAAAAGGAGCAGAACACGGAATCCTCATTCGCAATGCTGAAACCCTCGAAAAACTTAGCCATGTAGATACTGTCGTTCTTGATAAGACAGGAACGATCACAAAAGGAAAACCTGAAGTAACCGATATTATTTCTCTTGATACTGCATGGACAGAAACAGATATACTACGAGCAAGTGCTAGTGTAGAAAAGCTTTCTGAACACCCTCTCGCAGATGCTGTTGTCGTTAAGGCAACCGAACAAAACATACTTCTTGAAACGGTTACAAATTTCCAAGCACTCGAAGGTGTCGGAGTAGAAGGAATGATTGGTAATAAGCACATAGTAATCCATAAGCCATCGAAAAGTGGCACTGTTACAGATAATATTAAAGAACTACAAGAACAAGGTAAGACAGTTGTTATTATAGAAGTTGGTAAAAAACAGATCGGTCTTATCGCACTATCAGATACTCTAAAAGAAGAGTCAAAAGAAGCTGTAGCAAAACTTCATACAAGAAATATTAAAGTAATAATGCTCACAGGAGATAACTATTTGGCAGCAAGCTATATAGCGAAACTTGCGGGCATTGATGCTGTTATTGCAGAAGTAATACCTCAAGAAAAAGCTGGAAAGATAAAAGAATTACAAGATGGTGGTGCGATTGTTGCAATGGTTGGCGATGGTATTAATGATGCCCCTGCTCTTGTACAGGCCGATGTCGGTATTGCTATGGGTACAGGTACAGATGTGGCAATAGAATCAGCAGGTATCACGCTCCTCGGAGGAGACGTTTCAAAGCTTGCACAAGCGATCAAGTTATCAAAAATGACAATGCGAGGTATAAAGCAAAATCTTTTCTGGGCTTTTATATTCAATGTGGTAGGCATTCCTCTTGCTGCAGGACTCTTTTACCCAGCATTTGGATGGTTGTTAAATCCAGCGTTTGCAGGACTCGCTATGGCATTCTCAAGTGTCTCTGTAGTATCGAACTCATTAAGAATTAAGGCAAAGAAATTATAATATGAAAAATTACATACTACATGTTTCTGGAACTCATTGTGCGTCATGCAAAATACTAATTGAAGATATTCTTGTTGATCAAGATATTGTCAAAGGTGTTAATGTAAATCTAAAAAATGAAATTGTCCATATTGATACTGATAGCAATAGTAGCCCAGAGGAGATAGCGTCATTACTTACTGAAAAAATTAAATCGCACGGATACACTCTTTCTGTTGAGAAAATAATCAAAGAAAAACAATCTGATGACATTATTTGGAAAGCAATACCAATTGGTCTTGTGTTCTTGATATTATTCTTCATTCTTCAAAAATCAGGTATTTTGAATCTCGGCATTGGTGGAAAAACTACACCTGCTACAAGTTTTATTATCGGGATCGTAGCTTCAGTTTCGAGTTGTCTTGCAATCGTAGGAGGTCTTGTGTTATCACTCTCAGCAAAAATATCACAAGATAATGTGAGTGATACAAAAACTTTTGCACTTTTCCATATTGGAAGAATCGGGAGCTTCGCACTACTCGGCGGAGTACTAGGACTAGTCGGGAATGCTATCGGTATTAGTTTTACATTTACTGCAATTTTAGGAATTATTGCTTCTCTTGTTATGCTATTTCTCGGATTAAATTTAGTCGGTGTATTCGAAAAAAATAAAATTACATTACCTTCAGGAATCTTCAACTTTTTTCGCAAAATTGAACATAAAACTTTTACACCTCTGATAATTGGTTTTGGTACATTCTTCTTACCTTGTGGTTTTACTCAATCAATGCAAGTAGTTGCACTCTCTAGTGGATCATTTATCTCTGGAATGATGATTATGCTTGCATTTGCTCTTGGGACTCTTCCTGTTCTCTTGCTCTTATCATTTGGTGGAGCTTCACTTGCTCACGGGAAACATGCACCACTATTCTTTAAATCAGCAGGTGTCGTAGTGATCGGTCTTGGAATCTTCGCATTACTCGCTGGTCTTGTAGGTGTCGGTATTATTAACCCTTTGTTTAATATATAATTATCATATGAATAAAACTGTCTCAATTATTATCATTAGTGCACTTCTTATAGGTATAGGAATCGTTGTTTTGGGTGGGGCATCAAAGGGTGGATCAGAAAGTGCTACAGGAGTGCAAAACAGCGAAATAAGAGACGGTGTACAGTACATAACCATAGATGCCAAAGCAGGATATTCTCCCAGGGTATCTATGGCAAAAGCAGGTATCCCTACAAAGTTAATAGTAAAAACCAATGGTACTTACGACTGCTCTGCTTCTTTGGTTATTAAATCATTAAACTATCAAAAAATTCTTTCTCAGACAGGAGAAGAAATTATCGATATTGGGACACCGGTAGCAGGAACTCCGTTGAGAGGGGTCTGTGGTATGGGAATGTATAACTTCCTTATTAACTTTAGTTAAGGTATATACATTTTTCTTTAAGTACTATTTTACTTTTAAAACAAGTTAGTAACTCCCGCTTTTCTTCAATAGAACCATCTTTCAAAATAAATTTAGCATAGTTACGAATATCAATATCGTTTACTTGTATTTCTTGTTTGATGCCAAGAACCGACTGTTGAAACTTCTTTATTCTCTGAACCTCTTCCTTAATCTTATCTTTCATTCCTATCTCATTAATACTTATCTGATTGAGTAGTTTTTCAAATTGTTCTATAAGTTCAACCTCGTTGATATAGCCACATTTACAATCTTTGTCTTTGGCTTTCGTACATCCATAGTAGATATGACGATTAACAGATCCGTCTTTAAGCTTCTTAAACTTCTCATCAGCACATATACCAGAACCACATAGACCACAAATCATCATTCTGGTAAAAGCAAATTCTTTAGGTTCTTGCGTTCTTAATACTTGGCTTTTAATTTGTGCTTGTACTTGATCAAACAATTCTTTAGTAATAATAGGTTCGTGTCTTCCTGTATAAAAATTACCACTCTTATTTGGATATTCGAATACTCCGTAATAAAAAGGACTTTGTAACAGGAGGTAGATGTTTCCAAGAGTTAGCCCCTTGTTACCATTTCTAGTTTTCATATTAAGCTCAAACTTAAGCCAATGAAATATCTTTCTACCACTCCATTTTTCATAAGCTACTTTTTCAAACATCTGTTTTACTAAGTGTGCTCGTTCAGGATCTATAATTACCTGACATTTTTTATCGGCATGTTTTTCATTGAGGTAGCCAAATAGAGCAGGACCTGGGCGTAATCCCATTTCACATCTTGTCCTTAGTCCTCGTTTAACATTTATACTTTTATTATCATTCTCAAGTTTTGCTTGTGAACATAAAATCATTAAAAGAAATTTTTCATTTGGAGAGTTTTTAAAATGTTGTCCGTATGTTCTAATCTCAATTAATTTATTTTCATCCATGAGATCAACAACAGATCCAAGGTCTCCTGCATTTCTAGAAAGTCTATCAGGTGCCCATGTAAGTATTCCTGTATATCTACCTCTTCGTACATCCTCCAATACTTCTTTAAAAACAGGTCTTTGTCCTGATTCTTTAGCACTATGAGATTCTCTTCGTATGTCTACAATCTCTAATCCATCACGATCTGCGATAGTTAGCATTTCTTTAACTTGTGATTCTATCGATAATGCTTGTTTTTCATCTGATTCAGTAGACTTACGAGCGTATAAAACATATCTAACTTTTGCTCTTACTATTTCTGTTTTTACACCTAGGTTATTAATATATTGTGTCTCCATGTATATATTAATGACGCAGATTAGCTCTTTTGCTAAGCCCTCAATCGTTGGCAACTTGTTGGTAACTTCCTCTTTGATTTTAAGGTTCTGCGATAGAATGGTCGTTGAATAATAGGGTCAAAAATGTTATTATTCATTTACAAGTTAATACAGAGACCTAACCCCTGTAAGCAATTACAGGATATGGTCGCAAAATCCGTCCAAAGTAAAGAACTCCTAGTCAGAGTCTACTTTGGACGGTCATATCTGGAAACGGGTATGGGTATACCTCACGGGGTATATCGGATCTGGCTAGGAGCTTTTTGCTACCTATACGATCCTTCATAACAAAACCGTCCAAAGTTTATGAAAAATATTTTAGAAAAGTTTAAAGAATTATCTCTTTTTAAGCAGATAATTATTGTTCTCGTTGTTCTTACTATTGTTATCGTTAATTTTGATCTATTTAAAAACCTCGTTTACATAGGTCTTGTTGTCGGTGCAATCTATCTTCTATTTACTAAAGTATTCAGATCACCAAAAAGAAAAGGTCTAGATTTATATTCTCAAAAAATTAAAGAGCTGTTAGTCGATGGCAATTTGTCAGAGGAAGACAAAACAATCCTAGAGCAGATTAAAAAAGAAAATAATTTAAATGATAAAGATGTCGAGAAATATAACTTGGCAGGATTTAAAACTTTCTTCGATAAAATTACTGATGACTCACGAGTTACAGAAGAAGAAAGAAAAGAACTTGTTAAGATATATTCTGATCTAAATCTGCCAACAGATAAGCTTGCATATAACCAAAGCGATTTTAATAAATACCACACACTTCACTTAATAGACCAAGGCACACTTCCAACTATTGATGTACCTAATCTGAATGTTAATTTGAAGACAGGCGAAAAACTGCATTATGTAAATAAGGCATTTATTGTTAAAAACAAATCTATAACTACAGGCATTAACTATAGTGGTCTTTCTGGTTCTATTAAGATTGCAAAAGGAATACGATATAGAATTGGTAGTATGAAAATTGCTCCACAGAAAGTAAATGTCATGATGACTGACGATGCAGGTACTTTCTATCTAACAACAGAGAATCTTGGTTATATCGGTCTTAATAAACATTTTAGTATTCCGTACGATAAAATATCCTCTCTAGATGTTAGAGACGGGTTTTTGTACCTATACAAGAAAGGAAAAGAAGGACCATTTATTATTTCAATGGATGATTTTGAGTTACCACTTGCGATTGTTTCTTTTAAGATAAATGAATAGATTAACCAAGAAGTATTCCTGATCCACTTGGGTTATTATCAATAACTTTCATTACGAGCAAGGAAAATGCATCGACTAGATCATCGTGTTTCTCTTTCCCAAATCCAAGCAATTGCTCGACAAGCTCTTCACATCCTTCTTCTTGAAATAGAACTCTACTTTCTTTTAGAAGTGGTGTTGTTAGTTGCAATCTTAAAGATTTGCTCATTCTTCCAACTGGTACGGCTTCTATGTCGTACTTGTTGCTGTCAAAATACTGAACCAATGCTCGTTGATAGCCGACATCTTCGACATATACCTTAACTCTGTTATGGGTGACTTTTTCTCTTGCGATCAAACTTGCTAAATATTCGGCTTGCTCAGGAAATGAAACTCTTGCATTGAATGGTTTTGGTTGGATGTATATTTTCATATTCTTTCCCATGCCAAAGACATACCCAATAACCATAGAGGTGCAGTCGTTTGTTTCTTTCTCACCAATAGCCAAATCTACGCCAATACAAATACCTCTAAATCCGTCAGTTGGAAATTTGTCATAAAACTTGATCCATTCTGGTTTTACGATCTGCTCATCACTTGAAATTATCTTAAGCAAATACTCTCGATGCCACGCAACATCGTTCAGAGCCTTTTCCCGTTCTTCTTCAATGGATTCAGGAGTTGGATATTTGCCAGCCCAGAGAGGATTACCTTTAGCATCTATAATCGGGTACTCACGATAGATACCATTCATTAATTTCACTTCTCCTTTTTCAATCTTCTTCTCCAGACGTTTTAATACGCAGTCTTCATGGAGCAAGTTACCGATAGCAATGATGCGAGTTTTTCTTGTACCTGCGGGAATGATGTCGCCAGTGAGCCATTCAAATGTTTTGTTTCGTCCCTCCTTTGTTTTGACTGAGTTCATATCTTCAATGTCATCAAGGATAATTAGGTCAGGACGATACTCATTGTGTCGCATACCACGAATACTCTGCTCAATAGAGCAGATCATGATCTTCACGTTCATTCTTTTGATAATCAGAGCTGTAGCATTTCCAAGATTATTCCTCTCTTCTTCAAATGGTCCAAGGTCTTTCTTTAAAAGCTCATTATTAATAAGTTGATATTTAATATTGTTCAAATGCTGTCTTGCTTTCGCTTCAGTCTGCGAACATACAATGATGAACTTTTTTTGTTGTACTCCTAAGATAGACCACAGGACATATGCGGTTGTTACGACAGTTGATTTTGCTGATCCTCGAAATGCAGCGATGACGGCTAGCTTGATCTTCTCATTTTGGAGAATACGAAATATCTCGTTGTGAAAGGGTGGCGTTTCGTACTTGATGTATTGGTGCAGATATATTGGAAAGAAGAACTCTAAGCTTTTCCTAACGACTTCTTGCCGAAACCGCTGGTCTTTCAGGACTCGCTCAAAAATCTGTTTGATGTCATTTTTCATGGCGTTTGAGAGAGGACAATTTCAACGCTTGCCGTACGAGATTCTTCTGTTCTTTGGTAAGCGGATCTTCTTTTGTTGATATTGATCCAGATACTTCGACCTTGGTTTTGTAGTTATCATTCCTGTGCCGTAGCCAAAAACTCAGTGCAGGGAAACTCTTTTCTTTGATTAGCGTGAGGAGTTGGCTTTCGCTCATGTCGCTGACGAACGCCACACCGTCAGCAAGTGCCTGATCCATTTTCTTTGAGAACGATTTATCTTCTTTCTTCCATCGGTACACACTGTTTCTGGAAACACCCGACTTCTCACAAGCGACTTGAACGATGGGAATTGTTCGGAGTTCTTCAAAGAACTTATCCTGTATCTTATTTTTCTTCATATATCTGTACAGGATTAAGACCAGTCATCTTCTTGTATCTATTGAGGATCACCTGGCAAAAAACAGGCTCGTAGTCACACATGTAGGCAACTCTGCCTAATTGCTCACAAGCGGACATGATGCTTCCAGAGCCAGCCGTGAGGTCAAGTACTGTGTCACTGATCTTAGTACAGCGTTTGAGTATCTTGGAGTGTACCTGAGGATCCTTCTGGGTCGGATGATGATATTGATTGCTAGGTAGTCTCTTTTGGAGAATGATATTGCTCAACTCATCTAGCAGATCATTTCCTGTTGTAGTGTCGAAGTTTATTATCTCATTCGCGTTCTGAACATTTGGGGAAAGGTATGGCGACCCTGTTGTGCCATAAATAATGTATTCCGTTGCCTTGTTAAAAGCAGTCCTAGGTGTGGGACTCGCGTTGTTCTTAACCCATATGAGGAGTCGCTTGGAAGCGATGCCCAGTTCTTTGTATAAAGTCTGAAAAATCCAGACGAACCTCTCATCTGCCCAATAGGCAACGTGACAATCTTTCTTGCTGGCAGATAGCGCATTCTTGATCATCTTTCTGATAAAGTCTTTGTAGCCTTCATCACTCATGTTGTCGTTCGTTCCACCGCCATAGTTTTTGTTACTCTTCTTTCCACCAACTCCTTTGTCGTATGACAGCCCTATATTAAAAGGGGGATCTTGATTGATGAGGTCTACCTTAACTCCATTCATCAGCTTGATGACAGTGTTTGGGTCCGTGGCATCGCCACAGATTAATTTGTGGCGACCGAGCTGATACATATTTCCGCGCTTGATGTCCGTCTTCTGAGCAATCTTGATTTCTTTCTGCAGATCAAAAGGTTCATTCGCAACCTTTGCATCCTTGTCCCAGAACTCCACGAGCTTCATCTGATCGAACCCGACATCAGTGAGTAGATCTAAGTTAAACGACTTCAATGCCTCCATGTTCCACTCGCCATCGTTCAAGTTACTTTCAAGTGCAATCTTTTTTCGTTCCTCGCTCGTTAGTTTTCTATTAGGTCGAAGAATGTTGACCTTTTTAATACCGAGTGCGTTTAGTGCACGCCATCTCATGTTCCCTGAGAGGATAGTGTTATCAATATCAACAACTATCGAACTGTGAAAACCACGCTCTTTGATTCTGCCTTTCAACTTTTCAAACCCTGCATTCGTTATGTCCCTGGGGTTGTCTTTCCAAGGCTTTAACTTTTTAACGTCCTCAATTCCTGAAATCCATTCCAATGTTTCTTTTTTCATAATGTGTATGAATTAGTGATAATGATGTAATCAGAGGTGTCGTCTCTAGAAAATGACAGCTCTGTGTTACATAGTCACGATACTAAGAAAGTGCATTTGGATTTTTGAGGAAAGTAATGTGTAAGCTCCTGCGTGTACGCACGCTGAATGCGTCAGCATAAAAATATCCTTGTAATAAAGGATATAAACGCGCTTTGAATTATTTGCAGTCGTGAAGATGTTGACGCTTTAAAAGTGGAAGAGTCCAAAGAAACCCTGACAGGGTGCACATCCACGAGTGAGCTGAAATAACTAAAAAGCCATACAATAAAAGCTGGAAAAATCAAGAGGAAAATGCTAGAATCCACGAGTAGGATACACTTATATCTGAAAGACTTTATGCTAGAACAAAGTATTAAAAATGGTAAGGATTTCTTGGATTTATTTTATGAACCAGAAATTGATGCTCATAACCTTACTGTAAAAACGAAGCTGAGCCTTTATATCCTCCGAATAGACGGTGGGCGTTTTGCATATGAAGCAATGAAGAAAGAACTCGGCAACGCCGCAATAACATATGTTTTTTCGAGAAATAAGTATGAAACGGTTGATAAGAGCAAGCTACCTGAGCTTGTGCGAGAATCCCAAGATCTTTTCCGTAAGGCAGAGGTAAAACAAGGAGAAGGAGGAGAGTTGTTTCTCTATTGCCTACTTGAAACCCATCTAGGCGCACCAAAGATACTTTCAAAGATGGAGCTGAAGACTTCAGGTAATGACTATGTAAAGGGTGCCGATGGTATCCACCTACTTGATTTAGGTGAGGGTAAATTTCACTTGATCTTTGGAGAGTCCAAAATGATTGCTGATGGAGAAGAAAAAAGCTCAAGCTTTCGTAAGGCAGTATATGATGCCTTTCAGTCCATCAAGAAAGTTGAAAAGGAAGGCATTAGTGGCGAAATTAGTTTGGTAGATTCAAACTTGATGAAGGAAACATTTTCAGATGAAGCAGTTTCTTATCTTAAAAAGATTATCAAGCCATCAGCCAGAGAGAACGAGATAACAAAATCTAATGCGTTCGGTATTTTTATAGGGTATGAAATAGATATCAATGACTGGGATCTTCAACAAATGGAAGATGCTGATTTTGAAAAAAAGGTTAAAGAGGAAGTTAAGAAAATGGTTGAAGAAAGATATGAATATATTTTGGAGCAAATCACAAAAGAGGGTCTTGATGGATATCATTTTTACATCTACGCAATTCCATTTATTAAGAAAGGTGAAACTGGCATAGCCGATGTCAGGGAGGGCATTATTAAATACATTAAAAATGACCCTCGCTGAAACACTTAAACAAGAAATATTGACCGATGAGTATTTCATTAGTCTATTCCAGAAAGCAGAGAGGATTTCCGTATTTAATCTTTTTAAATTAGAACAAAAAGAGACTATTTCAGATAAGGAATATAAAGACTTGATGCAATTTGCGGATATTCTTTCTCATTCCACTGATCCCAATGCTCGAAACAAAGCCTATAAAGTAATTGCGCTTCTGGTTGAACCATTCGGAAGAACCGAAAGCTTTCGGTTATTTTCTGGTGCAATATTAGCAAAGCTCGGTAATTTCCCAGCACTACAATTTCTTCGAGACAATCATGATTATGTAGATCGGTTACCACTTGAAAGAGAAATCGAAAAAAGAGTTAAGTCAGAAGTACAAAAAACATCTAACGGAAAATATATATTTACTGATGCACAATACAAAATCAGAAAGGAGCTAGAAGCTTTTGATTATTTTAGCTTCTCAGGTCCAACATCTATTGGTAAGTCTTTTATAATGAAAGACTATATTCGCTACCTGTTAAATAAAGACGAGTCCGTTGGCGGGTGTCTTGTAATTGTTGTCCCGACTCGCGCACTTATAACACAAGTAGTTGCTGAGTTGAGAAAAGAGATTGATGACGAAACTGTTAATATCGCATCTCACCCTGTTGTTTCTAGTTTTTCCTTGCAAAGATACAAAGAGCATATCTTTGTCTTCACACCAGAAAGACTACTTAGCTATGTAAGTGGAGATAACTTAAGTATTAAGTATTTATTTATTGACGAAGCTCAGAAAGTTATTGCCGAGAACGATTCCCGAAGTTCCTTGTACTATCATGCCATTTACGAAACGACTCGAAAGTATGCGACTAAAATAATCTTCGCATCGCCTAATATTCCTAATCCAGAAATTTTCTTAAAGCTATTTGAAAAAGATCCAGCTGGTTGCCTTGCGGTTACAGATCAGACTGTGGCTCAGAACAGATATTTTGTCGATTTGAATGATAAGAAACTCTTTCTTTTTTCTGAGTTCGGACAAAAAGAAGAGGTCGTAGGTTTTCCATCTTTCTCCAACTCAAACGATCTCATAAAGGAACTAGGTAAAGATGTAAATAACATTATTTACTGCAATGGTCCAAGTGAGACCGTTAGAAGAGCTAAGGATTTTGCATTAGGGTTAGAAAATGTTCCCTCTACTCACGAGCTTCGAGAGTTACTTGTATTCATTTCAGAATATGTTCATAAGGATTATTACCTAATTGAGTGTCTTAAAAAAGGAGTAGCATTTCACCATGGCAAAATGCCACAGAAAGTCAGGAGAAAAGTAGAGGAGTTTTTTGCGAATAAGGATTCAACTCTAAGATATATGTTCTGCACCTCAACATTGCTTGAAGGAGTAAACCTGCCTGCAAAAAATATCTTTGTTATGAATGATAATCATGGTTCGCATGATTTTGAAAAAATAGACTTTGAGAACCTTATTGGGCGAGCTGGTCGTTTGACTAAAGATTTTTCTGGAAATGTCATTTGTGTCAAAGATGATGTGAGGAGATGGGGCGACGGTGCTGAAGTTCTAAAAAAGATCCCCCTTGAGGCAGTGGATAGTTTTCTTATTAATAAACAGAAAGCAAAAAAGAAAGAGTTCCTAAATATAGGTAAAGCCTTAGGTAATACTGACCTTGCATCCAATCTGAAAGTTGGTCTCGCGGAGAACCTCGTTCACTACGCATCAATTGTTCTGCTTCATCATATAAACAATGAAAGCTCAGTTCTCAAGACTGGCTTCTTAGAAAAGAATAAGAGCGCAATCGAAATCCTGCAAAAAACACAATCTTCAAACAGGGTGCCGAGTGAAATTATAAAAGCTTCCTCAACAATCAAACCTGTATATCAAAACAAAGCTTTAGATTATATTGAAAAACATAAAGAGAATGCTGTACTCAATGTAAGCACAGAAAATAATGAACTTATTGTTCATGCTCTAGAAAGACTCTACGATCTGTATAACTGGGAAGTAGAAGAGGCTCGTGGACGAGATCCTCTAATTCCTCCTGCTCTAGTGAAAGCAGGCTATGGAAAATCAAAGCTAAACTATTGGGCTATGTTGCTAAGAAACTGGACGAAATCAGAGCCTCTAAGTCGCCTGATTGGCTTTTCGATTACCTACTATACCGACAAGGGAGAAATTTGGTTCCAAGAGGAAGGAATTCCTAAGAAAGAGAAATTTATTGGTAATCAAAAACAGATCAATATCATTATTGAAGAAATGATGAAAGATATTGAGAACGGTTTGCGATTTAAGATTGAAAAGTATTTCCTAAACTATTATCTTCTATCAAAACATGTCTTGGGAGCTGAAAATGCAGGACAAGACTGGTCAGAATTTATCGAGTACGGAACGACCGATAAGAGAGTGATTGAATTGCAAAATATTGGCTTCTCACGCGGGACATCAAAACACCTGCTGGATAAATACGGCAACCTCTTTTCATTTAATAATGAAAGTCAATTGACGGCAGTTAATGAAGAAGAACTTCTTACTTCTTTTGATCAGAAAGACGAACACTATGAAGAGGTCAAGGAGATCTTTAGGAAAAAAGTAAACCATGAATAAAGAATTGATTGAAAAAGTAATTAACGACGCTTGTGAAATTCTTTATGCAGAGAATAAGAATTTAATTGATGAAAGAGCACACGAGAGAACTATTGTTAACGAGATGCTCCCATACCTTAGGACGCATTTTGCCGAATATAAAGTTTGGTCTGAATACAACCGAGAGGGAGAGATCGGAAATAGACAATCCAAAACAGATCTTGATGGCAATATTATCGTACCCGATATCATAGTTCACGAGGTCGGTCCTACGGGTCGTAATCTAGTAGCAATCGAGGTTAAGGGATATTGGAATGATGAACCACGAGAGAGTGACGAGAAAAAGCTTAGAGATATTCAGCTTAAACATGGATATGAGTTTTTGTATCGCATTGAACTCGGTAAAAACGAACCTCAAGTAATAGAAATTCTACCTGTTTAAACCTATATGAACCCGACACAATTTTGGCAAAACTTTAAAATGGGAGAAGAGCAAGAAATTGCTTGTAACTTTATCTATGACGGATTGAGAAATCTCCATGAGATGGAAACCTTGAACCTTGAGATCGAGATATTTCCAGTTCTTTATAATCTCTCCATTGGATTGGAGAGGATGTTCAAGGTCGCTATTGTCCTGGTAGAGGTTAATGACGATACCAATATAGACGAATTCGAGAAGACTCTAATTACTCACGACCACATTGCTCTCTATAACAGACTTAAGAAAAGTGTTGATTTAGATCTGGGTCCCGTCCATACAGGGTTGCTTACGCTTCTTTCTGTGTTTTACGAAGACCATCGTTATGGTCGCTTCAATCTTCCTCAAATTGATAATCTGTCTAAAGACAAAAAACTATTTCTCACTTTTCTACACAAACACCTTGGCATAAGAGTCGAAGACGATATCATCGGTACAGAGAATTCTTTGCAGATCAAAAAATTCATGGGAAAGACAGTGAAAAAAATAGCAAAGGATCTTTACAAAATTACCGACAAAGCCGCAACGGCAAAGAATTTATACACATATGAAATTTCAGGTAGTTGGTCTAAGGCGGCAAAAGTTGTCTGGGGCGACGAAGAAATAAATTTTGAGAGCGACGAAATTGCAATGATGGAAGTCCTTCTGTTTCTATTAAAAACGGACGGTCTGGATCGAATCAATCTACTTAAAGAATTGGAGCCATTACCTCTTGATCCAGCGGAAGATAACGAATATTTGCATTTCCTAATGAGAAAAAGAACGGGACATATGTCTTCAATTATTGGTATGGTCGAAGATGCTCAAGCAGACTCAAAAGATCGAAAAGAAAGATTGGAAATGATTAAACTGATCAAAGATCCGAGTGTTGGCTTTGAGTAATAATTTAAAGTGACACGCGATTGTAATTTTATAAGCCTAATCCGTGTCACTTTTGTCACTTTTTATGAATCAAGAGGATAAGAAAAATCCTAAAAACTGGACTGAGGAAGAGCGAGACAGGGTTGTTGGTTTGTTTGATCTATTAATCAAAATGGATAAAAAGCAGAACCCTGATCTGTATAAGCTTCCGAAAGGTGTAGTGTTAGACGGACATGGAAACGAGGTAACTTTATAGGTGCTCAAAGACCGTCGAAATGGTAAGCTAAAAGTATTGAAAATGTCCTTGCAGGGCTTGACCGAGCACCGTTCTGGCTCAAAGACGCCAGCAAATTAGAGTATGATCTTAAGAGATATATAGAATTTTTTTAAATGATATAATATAAATTATGAATAATTTTTTTGTATTAATTGTAATAACTATTATCCTTGTTATCTTTCAAATTCTCTTTGGGGAAGATGTACTTTTGCCTTTTGCGGCTGCATTTGCTTTGATGTCTATTGCGACTGGTGTATGGTTGTCACTTCAACAGTATTCACTTAAATTAAAATCTCAAAAAGTTGAAACAGATATAAAACTTATGACTCTATTTACTCACATAATGAGTATTGCTCACGCTAGAGGGGGATATACTGTATCTGAAAAGATTATTGAAAAAATATTTGATAATAAAATTTTAACAGAAAATGAATTAAAAGATTCAAATATTTTAAACAAAAGGCTGGTTGAAGCATCAACGCTAACAACTCCAGTAGGAGTAGCAGAGCAAGATGCAGCGATTGCAGCGATTGCAGTTTTAGCTAAAAGGCATGACGTCTTAAAGGACGTTGCTATTCAGGGACTAATTTCAATTAAGGCTTTTAAAAAAGATATAGCTGAAAAATATTTAAAAGAACTAGAGTAGATAGAGTCTGATTATTTTAAGTCTTAAGAAAATTATGTATTGTGTAATTAAATTTTTAACAAGTGATAAGTTTTGGTTTTTACTCCTTCAGGGTGGATTAATTTTACTCTATGTGTACTCTTTTTATAAATATTTAAATAAAACTGACTTAATTGTAATTAAAAGAGGTGAAAAAAGTAGAGGTATTTTAATGGCTTCTGCGGGCGCGATAATTACAATTCTTATTTCAATAGTTTTTCAAATTAGTACCTACCCTATAGATGGGAAAGTTTTGTTTTATCTAATGGATTTAGGGATAGTTTTACAGCTGTGTTTTTATAGTCCTTGGTTTACAAATAAATTGATTTCTTTTAAAGTTTCTTTTGAAAAAAGAGAGTATTAAAATATAAAACTTATTAATATATAAACTATATGGAAAATAAACTAACCTCAATCACCATCGAAACAATTATCAACGCACCAGTTGAAAAAGTCTGGCAGTATTTTACTGAGCCTGAACATATCATGCAATGGAATAATGCATCAGCAGATTGGCATACTCCAAAAGCCGAAAATAATCTGACTCCGGGTGGAATGTTTAGCTATCGAATGGAAGCAAAAGACGGAAGCTTCGGCTTTGATTTTGGTGGAATTTATACGAATGTTATCCCATATAAAGAAATAGCATATACACTCGGCGACGGGCGAAAGGTTGTTATCGTATTTGAAGAAACAGAAAAGGGAACTCGAGTCACAGAAACGTTTGACCCAGAAACCGAAAATCCTCTTGAAATGCAACGCGTTGGCTGGCAGGCAATTTTGGATAATTTCAAAAAGCACCTGATGCAGTAATTTTAAAATCAAAATACAGCGGTGGATAACTTCCTTGAAACTGCTGTTTTTTAAGGTATATACTGAGGGTAAGTAGTATAGATGGGAAAAAATATATGTTCGCATATATAGCTATCTATAATCTGGAGTTTATTGTTTACAACTTAAAAAAATACCTCATGAAACAGATTTTCCTTATACTATCTCTTGTATTCTGCATCGAAACCATACATGCACAAAAAACATCCGCCAAAGAAGAATTAACCATTCTTATCTCGCCCAACCCCTCTCCTAATGGATTTGTAACCGTCGTCGTCAACAAGCCTGTAACCGCCACTATCATTACTATCATTGGCAAACCAATTCGTAAAAGTTTTGCTATCCCGGCTAACACTGAAACCCGCATTGATTTAAATAACGGTGAAGGAAAAGTCTTCTTGTTGAAGATTGAAAGTAAGGATAGTGATGGTAAGAGTCAATTTGTAGTTCGAAGAGTTGTTGTGAGTTAATAATATGTAAAAGAGGGCCGTTCTTAGAACGGCTTTTTTCTTTTGCCTCATACGGTGTATACTGACTCTGTATGAAACTCATTAGTTTAAACACATGGGGTGGTCGGGTTGGTGAGCCACTCCTTAATTTTTTTAAGGAAAATCAAGATATTGATATTTTTTGTTTGCAAGAAATGTATCACCAAGCGTCTGCTCCAATCGTCGAAGATTTGGGTGATCGGTTAAACCTCGTTTCTGAAATAGAAGCACTTCTACCAGACCATAATATGTATTTCCGACCTCATGTGTTCAATCACTTTGGACTTGCTGTATTTATACGTAAGAGCATCCTTGTTACCAAGGAAGGAGATATCTTTGTCTTCAAAACAAAAGAAGATGGTGAGCAAAATTTTGATGTGAATCACGCTCGGAATTTGCAGTTTGTTGAAATAGAAACTGAACAGGGAAGAAAGACGATTTTAAATTTCCATGGATTGTGGAACAATCAAGGTAAATCAGATACAGAAGAGCGACTGGAACAATCACGAAGAATCAAAGAATTTATTGATACAACTTCGGGGAGTAAGATCTTGTGCGGTGATTTCAATTTGTTACCTGATACAGAGAGTATAAAAATTATTGAAGATACAGGTATGAGAAATTTGATTAAAGAGTATGGTATCACATCGACAAGAACAGCACTCTACAAAAAACATGCGAATCCGATACTATTTGCTGACTATGCATTTGTAACTGAAGATATACAGGTAAAAGAATTTAAAGTACTACCTGACGAAGTTTCTGATCACGCTGCGCTCTATTTGGAATTTTAATAAACATAGTATGAAAAAAATTATTATCTTTGATATGGATGGGGTGCTTTTTAATACGGAACCCGTCTGTTTTGCTTTCAATCAAGAGTCTTTTCCTGGGCTTACATATGAAATGATGTCTGAGGTATTGTGTGGAAATTTTCACGAGCAGATGGCGCGTCTGACTATTCCAAGGGTTGTTGAATCTCCCGAAGAGAGAGAAGCGCGAGTTACAGTGTATAGAGAGAAGAAAACAGAGTGTCCGCTCTTTGATGGAATCTTTGAATTACTCTCTGAACTTCACAAAGAAGGACATACCATTGCGCTTAATACCTCTGCGCGGGATGAGTTCTGTTTACCACTCCTCGAACGTGCAGACATACTCCCGTTCTTTGATTTCTTGGGAACCAAAGAAGTTTCTAAAAGTAAGGCTGATAAATTTCAACTCATCCAAGAAAAATACAACACGAAGCCGGAAGATATGATTTTTATTACAGACACGCTCGGTGATGTACGCGAGGCACAAGTCGCCGGCGTTCCGACTATCGCGGTGACGTGGGGCGCCCACAGTAAAAATTATTTTACTCGCGAACATGTAGAAACTATTGTCGCTATTGTTGACTCTGTTGCTGAATTAAAGTCACTTTTATTAAAATAAATTATGAAAAAAATTTGGTTCAAAAGAAAACGCTACGGTTGGGGATGGACTCCAGTAACATGGCAAGGTTGGCTTGTTGTGCTTGGGTATATCACCCTTGTTATGACTGTTGTATTCATGAGAGAAAAGGCTATTCCAGGAAATCCTGACTCAGGGAGTAACTTTCTGGTATCTGCATTACCAATCTTTGTATTGACTACTATGCTTATGTATATCTGTTACAAAAAAGGAGAAAAACCACGTTGGCAGTGGGGAAAAAGGATAGAAGACGAATCAGAAAGATAACTTACTATACTGTACCTTCTCTATAGATAACAACGAGTGCCCGGAAGAAACTCACCGCAAGTGGTCCGACGAGTATGCCGACTGGTCCCATAAGCGCAAGACCTCCAAGAACAGAAAAAAGAATAACGAGCGGTGGTAAGTCTGTTTGTTTACCGACGATGAGTGGATTCAAGAAATTATCAATGGTACCGACAAGTGTCAGTGACCAGATTGAAAGACCGATGGCATTACCTGTTGTACTTGTGAGTAAGAGAAAAATAATTGCAGGGACTGCAACGAACGCTGTTCCGATCATTGGTACAAGAGACGCTACTCCGGCAACGACTCCCCAGAGTGCTGCATGAGGGACACCAAAAAGTGCAAGTCCAATACCCATGAGTAATCCTTGTGCTACTGCGATGATTAAATATCCTTTGATGATACCGTTGATGGTTGTGGTAAGTGTATTGAGTAATTGCTCCATGTGTTTGGTGTCGAGAGGACTCATCCGAATGAGTATTTTGCGTAGCGCATGTCCATCTTTGAGAAAATAAAATATTGTCAGTATGGTCAAGAGGAACATAAAAATCGTATTGAGTGTTGCACTAAAAAATCCTCTGATGTTGGTTGAAAGAGAACTGATGAAGGTGGTGACTTCGTTTTGAATATTGAAAGCAAATCCCGACGGGAGAAGTCTGTTGATAGAGTCGCCAAGATTTGTGAGGAGTGGTTTGCTGTCTGCAACATTGAGTGAGAGGTAGAGGTTTTGGAATTGATTAAATACAACAGCTCCTAATGCTAAGAGTGGTCCTCCAAGTACGATAAGAAATACAAGAATGGTCAGGAGTGACGCAAGCCAGTTTGATTTATTCGTCACATGTGTGTGTATCCATTCATATGTTGGACGTAAAATAACAGAGAACGCAATACCTAATATGATGATTGTCAGAAAAGGAAATATAATAGCTAAAACAAACATCGCTGATGCGATGAGTAACCCTAAAAAGAAATATTTTTCTATAAATTGTGTACCTTGCATATGTGCATAGTGTACCACGTATTCTTAAAAAAGAGTTAAAAAACTACACTGTGTGAGAAAAATAGCCCTAGATGAGAACCTCATTTTTGTGATATACTTTCTTTATGATTCTGTCTTTTTTGCAAAAAAAAATAAAAAACAAAAAACAAAAGACGGATAGAAAATCCCTTGGTTCTGTACGATCGATGCAAGATATTTTTTTTGATTCAAAAAGAAGGTTTGTTTCTTTTAAGAAAAAACATTGGATTATTAAAATAAATAAAGCTCCTTTTTTTTACCTTTTAGAAAATAAAGAAACTGTAAAAAGGTGTGCTATTTTTCTGTTGATTATTTTCATGCTTGGATTATTTTCTCCATTTACTGATGCAAATGTTTCGACATTTTATCCATCTACGTGTCTTGGTGGATGGGAACATCCTGAAAATGCTATCGGCGAACCATCTCTCAGTCAGAAATCTCACATAGAAGATTTTACCTTAGGTAATTCAGCGCGTCTCCATCAAACAAATGCGTCACTGTATTGTGGTGGTTTCAAGGGTTCTGTTCCACTTAATACAACTCCAAAAAAATTTCAACTTTCCTTTGGGTGGTCAGTCGATGATGGTACTGTAGTGCATCCTGAAGTGAGACCATTTGAACCTGTGTTCAATAGTTCAAGTACAACAGTGCTTACACCGAGTGAAGTAGTTACCCCTACAGTGGATGTTGAAACAACTGAAGTTGAAGTGGTTGAAATTACTCCTTCTATAGATACATCAGTTGAAACCACGCAAGCACCAAGTGTGGTTGAAGTGCCTCCAGCTGTAATAACACCAGAAACTCCCGCTGTTGTTACAGAGAGTGGTCCTCTTTCATTTTTAAAAAACATACTATTGAAAACAGTATTTGCGCAAGAAATAGAAAGTACTCCTGCTCCAGTAGAAAGTAGTGATACAATCCAAGCAACTCCTGTTGATGAGAGTATTGCCAACACACCAACAGAGCAAGTAATTTATTTAAATGAGACACCAGAAGAGACACCAGAAGTAACTCCAGAGGTAACACCTTCTCCTGAAGGAGTAATTAATTCGCCAGAAACAAATAATACGCTACTGTCTATCGATAGTATACAAGCTCCACCTGTTGCTGTTGAAACACCAGCTGATGCATTTCTTGAAGTTCAGTACACGCTTGACGGAATAGAATGGAAAACACTCGGTACTGTTTCTCGGAGTGCTTGGAAAAACGTGACATTTGATATTCCGTTGAATGAATGGGAAAACTTGGATCATCTGCAAGTATCACTTAAAACATTGCCAAGTTTTGATACGACGCCAACAGTGTATCTCGATAGTATGACGTTGAGTGTTGAGTATGATGAGATCCAAGGTGAAGTAGTTCCACCGACCGTTATCTTGAAAGACGCGAGTAGTATGATTTCTGGTAAAAAGGATTTTACACAAGGCGATGAAGTTGAATTTATTATATCTACTCCATACTTAGAAGTAGAAGATTTAAAAAATTTAGTAAAAGCTGGAACGGCTGAGATACTAGAAGATCATGCTGGTGTGCTCGATGATCGTCTGATTGATTTAAATATAGAAAATCAAAATAACAAAAGTCAATTGGATATTATAAAACAAAGTATTCAACCAACAATCAACCAGATTATTGATTCGGTTCCCAATACGACATCACTTGTCCCTTCACCAGAATCTTTTGTCGTCCCTGTAGTCGAGTCACCTGTTGAAGTCATTGAAATCACATCACCTGAAGCATTAGTTCTACCTGTTCCAGAAAAAGAGAGTACGTCTCCTACGCAAACTCCTGTACAGAAAATGACAGAGCTAAACCCACTCTCTTTTCAACCTCTCATTCCGAGAGTCCATGCGCAAGAAATATCCGAAGCTTCAGAAACACCAGAAATAACAGCTCTGGTGTTTGACAATAATGGTGAAGTGACTGATATAGGAACACATATTGAAACAGTTCTTGTTGGAGGTACTGAAAAACAACGTGTCCGGATCGATAAACCAAAGCGTGAATTTAAACCCGGAAGGTATACGTTAAAAGTGACGTTGATGACAGTAAATGCAACAATTATTTCTACGCAAGATTTTACGTGGGGTGTACTTGCGATAAACGTTGATAAGTCTGTCTATCAAGGAGGTGATGATGCCTATTTACAGATGGGTGTACTTACTGATCACGGTCATACAATATGTAACGCTGACTTAGATCTTATTATAAAAACACCAAACGGTGCGACTACTCACCTCACCACTGATGACAAATCTATTATTCGAGATCCCGAGTGTGGACCAGATAATGTGATTGATGTTCCAGACTATCATGCCGAGTATCATGTTCCAAATCAGGTAGGTGTGTATGAAATGACACTGACTGCGGTAACTATGAATGGGACAAAAACCATTATTGATCATTTCACTGTTGAGGAAAATCCACTAGTCACTGTGAGTCGTACTGGTCCAACACGTATCTATCCTGTTGCAAATTATCCTGTGACACTTTCTGTTACGTCGCCCGTGAATTGGTCTGGATCGATTATCGAGAAAGTTCCAGTAAGTTTTGGTGTTTTACAACCAATACATAGTTTGGGTTATGATGCCGTAGAAACACAAGGTGTTGAAAAAATTATTACCTGGCATGTAGATTTGCAGGCAGGAGAGAAAAAAACTCTTGGATATATTTTTGATGCACCAAATATTTCTCCTGAATTTTATTTACTTGGGCCACTTGAATTGTACGCAGAGAATATAAGTACTCCAGTTTTTTCTGAATCTCGAAATTGGCAAATTGCTTCTGATGCGGCATGTAATGCTACCGGTACTGGTACCTGGGGTGGAACCGATACAGCGAACTTTGCTAATTGTACCGGAGCTGCTTCTGGTGGAACCGGAACAGGGAATCGACCCGGAGCTGGTGATGATCTAACTATTGATGCTGGCGTCACAGTGACACTTGATGTAAGTGCCACTGTCAATACACTTACTATTGCTGACCCAACAACAGCAAATGGACTTTCTATTAGCACCACGAGAACCCTTACTGTAACTGGTGCAGTTACGTATACGGCAAATACTCAAGCCAATGCCCAGACGATAACTATGAATGGTACAGGTGGAGTTACTGCCGCGTCTTTAACAATTCCAGCTCCCACTGGTACAGGTTCATCTCTCGTGACGTGTGCTGGATCCGCAACGGGAACGTTTAGTACATCAGGGGCAGTTTCTATTACCGGAAATTCTACAACCACTGGGGCAGTAACTCTCGGTATGCTCACGTGCACACTCACGGTGAATGGTCTTTTGACGATTACAGGCGGAACAAACGGAACAGGCGCCGCGAGTGTGACTGCAAGTACTGGGACTATCACAACGTCTGCGGGGATAACCTTTGCTGGTACTGCTGCAAATGCAAAATTTACAACTACTGGTGCAGCGATACATCATTTCTCTGGAACACACAGTGCTGGGGGGACTGTGTCGTATAACGGCGGTACTTCATTTAGGCTAACAGGAACATCTACGCTCAATGGCGCGTATACATTTCCCGCTGTTCAGGTAAACAGCGGGACGACAACGCTCGGTGTGGGGAGTATTGTGTTTGGTGGAGGTACAACTATTGCAAATGGAGCGACCTTGACACTTGGAAACTTTGCCTGGACAATGAACAATACAATTTCTATTACTGGAACACTCACTGGTGGTACTGGTTCTACTGGGACGTATGGTTTTGCGAGTACTATTACGGTAAACTCTGGAGGAGTATTCGATCTTACCCCAGGAACACATGCGAAAACGTATGGGGGTGCCTCGCATGTGATGAACGGGACAACGTGGAATACAGGTACGGGTACTGATACACTTGTAGGTACTGGGACAAATACCCTTACTGGTTCTTCGGCGATGACTTGGGGTGGAACATTGACTATCCCCACCAACAAAACGCTCACTAATAGTAATACAAATACAGTGACTATCGGAGCACTCTCTATCGCAAACCCCGTAGCTGCAAATGCAATGTCTCTCACGACTGCATCTACGACAACAGTCACTGGTGCGATTACGTACACAGCAAATAGTACTGCAAACGCTCAGACGATTACTATGAACGGGACAGCCAATCTTAATGCGGGTAGTTTGACTATCCCTGCTCCAACGAGTACTGGTGGTCCTCGTGTGACGTGCGCGGCATCTGCTACGGGAACATTTACTATTTCAGGTGCGCTCTCTATTACAGGAAACTCAACGACTACTGGTTCAGTGCTTATGGGGATGCTTACCTGTACACTTTCTGTCACTGGTCTCACGACAATTACTGGAGGTTCAAATGGAACAGGAAACGCGAGTATTACTTCTTCAACAGGAGTAATTACGACTGCCGGGGGAGTCACCTTTGCCGGAACTGCAGCGAATGCCAGAATTACGACCACTGGTGCAGGGACATGGAATAATACGGGAACTATCAGTAGTGGAGGAACAATTTCAGTAAACGCGAACACGACGACTGTTTTTACAGGAACATCAGCGATTAACGGAGCATATACATTAACAAAAGTAACTATCAGTACTGGAACAACAACACTCGGTGCAGGAACCATAACTTTTTCAGGAACGTCGAGCATCGCAAACGGCGCAACGCTTTCTTTGGGTAATTTTGCATTTACTATGTCAGGTGCACTGACTATTGGTTCAGGGACGAGTGGAACTCTTTCTGTTGCAGGGGCGGGAAATACTGGAACGTATACATTTTCAAATGCGATCACAGTGAACGCTGGGGGTATTTTTAATCTTTCGACAGGCACACACGCGAACACATTTTCTCAATCTGGTACGACCGTGAGTCATAGTGGTACTACATTCAACACCGGAACAGGAGCCACATCGGTTTCGAGCAGTCTTCTTTTAGCAGGTTCAAGTGCTATGACTTTTGGCGGGACGGTGACATTGGCTAATGGTGCAACTTTTACAAATGGAAATTCAAATACAGTTACCCTGGCTGCATTTACTTTAAGTAATGCATCATCTAATACATCCCTAGATTTATCGACAGGCTCTACGACTACTGTCTCTGGAGCAATTACGTACAATACTAATAGTGGTGGAAATGCACAGTCAATCAATCTTAATGGTACTGCAAATTTAAATGCCGGTTCTATTACTATGAATGCGCAAACAGGAACTAATGGATCTCAATCTATCCTACAAGCAGCAGCTTCTGCCTCTGGGACGGTAACTGTTTCTGGTGCTACGACCATCACTGGGTCTGCTTCTACCTCAAACTTTTCTAGAATAGATTTTGGTGTGAGTGCGAATACTGCTAATTTTACTACAGGTTCTCTCTCTATTGTGGGGGGAGCTAGTTCACCAGCATTTTTGGCCATGAGAACAGGAACACTAACCGTTAATGGGAATGTAACCTTTTCAGGAACCGCAGCTAATGCTCAGTTGACTTCTCTCTACGCTACTCCAATTATTTTAAATAACTGTACGATGAGTGCAGGTGGTACAGTTTCTATTACGTCTTCGACTGTGAGTACCTCTGGTACTACAGCGCTTAACGGAGGATACACATTACCAACGCTCTCTGTTACTGGAGGAACTACAACTACAGGAGCTACAACAACAGTAACTGGAGCTCTCGCTGTTGCCAATAGTGCGACGCTGTCTCTCGGTAACTTTGCATTTACCGCATCGAGTACAACGACAGTCGGTACGGGTACGAGTGGTATTATTTCTGTCGCTGGTGCTGGGTCAACAGGGACGTATACATTTACTGGAAACATTGCCGTAAACGCTGGAGGTACATTTAATCTTTCGACTGGAACTCATGCGAAAAGTTACGGAGGGACATCTATAGCTCATAGTGGAAGCACATTTAATACAGGAACAGGAACAGAAACAATTACCGGAACGGGAACACTGACTCTTTCTGGATCTTCGGCGATGACGTTTGGTGGTGCAATGGCTGTACCTACAAATAAAACTTTGACGAATAGTAATACAAATACGGTAACTATCGCGTCTTTGAATATGGATAATCCAGTAGCCGCAAATAATCTATCTCTCACGACAGGTTCTAATACAAACATTTCTGGGTCACTTACCTTTACTGCAAATAGTACTGCAAACGCGCAGACAATAACAATGAATGGTACTGCGAATCTTACTGTGGCTGCTCTTTCTATCCCTGCACCGACGTCTACCGGTGCATCAAATATTACCTGTGCAAGTGGTTCTGGTACATTGTCTGTATGGTTGGGTTCAACTGATATTACTGGGAACTCAACATCTACTGGTGGAGTTACACTTGCGATGAGTACGTGTACTCTTTCTATGAAAACTGCATTAATTACTGGTGGTAGTAATGGTACAGGCGTTGCGAAAATTACTTCAAGTACTGGAGTAATTACTACGACTAGTGGTATATCATTTGCAGGTACTGCCGCAAATGCACAAATCACTACAACCGGTGCTGGGACAATTAATCTTACGGGTGCCGCAATTAACTCAGGAGGAACTCTCTCAATTAACTCAGCAACTGACCTCGTGTCAACGGGAACATCTTCTATCTATGATACACGTACTTTTGGAATCGTACACGTAAATTCCGGCACACTGACACTCCGTGGTGCTGAAACATTTGCAGGAGCACTTACTATTGGAAGTGGGGCGACGCTGATGTTTGACGGCTATGCGTTTACGGCAAGTAGTACTACAGATGTCAGTGGCTCTCTCTTGTGTCCTACCGCTGCGACCTGTACTGGGCTTAAAACTTTTAGTGGACTTGTAACAAATATGAGTGGTGGAACAATTGATCTCACTCCTGCTTCGGTTGTTGCAACAACGGAATTTAGGGGTGGAATTACTGCAGATAGTGGCGCACTGGTTACAGATTTTGGAACAGGTTCAACTATTTTTACTACTTCTGATCAGTCTCTTAGTGGCCCAGAACCAATCACATTTGGCGGTACTGTGACTTTATCGAGTAATCTGAATCTTGATATGAATACGATGCTTGTATATATGAATAATCTATATATAGAACGGGGAGATACTACAGTAAACATACTAGATTCTGGACTTGCTTTGACAGGCGATATTGATTTTGAAGCAAATGCAATGGCGGGTACAGCGCAACGTATTCGTTTAGATGCTGGGGGAAATATCGTTGCTGATAGAATTACCATGCCTGCCACCACAAGTACGGGAACTGCAACGATTGACTGTACCTCTGGCTCGTATGGTACGGTTACTACAACAGGACCTCTTTCTATTACTGGATCAAGTACAGCCAGTGGGGGAACCTCAAGTATTGATTTTGGGACTACTGCTTCTTCATGCGCTCTGTATACGGAAGCGGGTCTTACTTTGGCTGGTGGGTCTACTGGTATCGCTTCTTTTGTGATGGGGGACGGAGGTGCAACTCTATATGGGAACGTTACCTTTGGGACAGCTGGAAACATAACTCGATCGATTATCAGTGATGTATCGTCTGGTACAAACTTCAATCTCGGTCTTGGTTCTTTTGGTCCATATGGGACAGTAACTTTCAATAGTGCAACAGTAACAAATGTATTTGATGTTGAGTCTATTGATGGTTCATATGCTTTTGAAGAGTTTGTCATGTATGCTGATACTACGTTAGGTGCTGATGTGTCTGTTTTGGGAAATTTATCAGTCACGAGTGGTACTACCTTGATGCTTGGTGGATTTTTGTTTACTGTTCTTGGAACTACCGGTGTTGATGGTACGATAACGTGTCCTGTCGCTGCGACATGTACCGGCTTAAAAACTTTTTCTGGACAAATGAGTATCAACTCCGGTGGTCTGGTGGATTTAGCTCCAGGGTCTGTTGATCCGAGTCTTGAATTTAATAATGGTATTTTTGCACATATAAGTTCTAGTGCGAGTATTAATTTTGGAACAGGAGCGACTGTGTTCAGTGGAAATCAATCACTGACCGGTGCTCAGTATATGACATTTAATGGTCCTGTAACAGTTGGAGGATTTGCTACGACACTCACAAATAGTGTCACATCACGACGTGTTACTTTTGGTGACACGGTGGATGGTTTTAATAGTAGTGCTGTATTTGCCACAGGGGCGGGTTCTATCACACGTTTTAGAAGTATGGTTATGACCACTGGAAATTTAGTGCCTTCCGCTTCTGCTCATGATATAGAAATGGATTCAAACAATGCTAATTTGAAAAGCCCAACAACGAATCCTTACTATAATTTGATTGTAGGTAGTTCTACTCGAACATCAGACGGAGCTGTATCTGTTTCTAATACATTGACACTAACAGGTGGAACCGTCGATACAAATAGTTCTTTCAATTACGCTCTTACTATTAAAGATTTAGCACTCACGAGTGGAACTCTTGCTGGGAATGCATCAACAATCACCGTGACAGGTAACTGGACAAATTCTGGTACATTTACTGCTGGTACTTCGACGGTCCTGATGAATGGTGGTGCAACGACCACTGTTACTGGTACGACAAGTTTTTATAATTTAACAATTACACATACGGGAGCTAAGCAAGTAAATTTTGCAACGTCAGGTGCACCTGTATTTACAATCACTGGGACATTTACTGCAACAGGACATGTTGGTGCACTCGTAAAATTGTATTCTGATGCAAGTCCAACACAGTGGCATTTTCACCCAACAGGTACTGCGAGTGTTGATTATGTTGAAGCAAAAGATAGTGTCTGTGATTCAGGATCCGTGCAAGTTTCCAAGACTAATTTTACTGATGGTCTGAATAATGGTTTTTGTTGGATTGATGCTGCGCTATCTTTTGATATCAATGATGAAACTATCGGCTTTGGATCACTCTCAACATCAGCTGCACGATATGC
Source organism: uncultured Candidatus Saccharibacteria bacterium (assembly GCA_964626965.1). Taxonomy (GTDB): domain Bacteria; phylum Patescibacteriota; class Minisyncoccia; order Phycocordibacterales; family UBA9973; genus CAZEPT01. The sequence goes on from CAZVHB010000007.1 coordinate 52,363, forward strand.
AACAGGCGATACTCTCGGATCCGCTTCTGAAGTTGAAGCTCATAATTTTACAGTAAATGCAATTTCTCCTGGAGGGTATGTAGTCACTGCATATGGTCCAAGTTTGACGCGTATTGGTAGTGCAGATGTGGTAACAGCTATTGGTGGGACAAATACAGCTTCATCTGCCGGTACATCACAGTTTGGATTACGAATGACGGCAACAGGTGGAACGGGTGCAGTGACGGCTCCGTATGCTGCATCTGGTTTTGCGTATGATGGAGTAAGTAATCCTTCTCAAGTGTGTAGTGCAACAACAGGTGATGGGGTGACAACAACATATTCAGTACGATATCTAGGAAATATTTCCCCAGTGACAGCAGGTGGTGAGTACAGTACGAGTATTACGTATATTGCGACAGGAACATTTTAAATTTCATAACTTTTTGTATATAAAAAGTTATCCACTATTCTATTCACTTTTTATTTTTATCAATTAGGATTTTTTAATATGTATCTGGTATACTTTTTAGTATAAAGAAACGGGTAATTATATTACTGTATTTATTATATGTACACAAAAAACAAACTTAAAAAATTCATCAGTATACTCTCTGCCATCGCTGTTGTTATGCCATTTATCTTTCCCGTAAATGCAATTGCTGCAGGTTCTGTAACTGCCTTCTCTGTACTCCTTGCTCGTGAAAAAGCATCTACAGCCGGAAATCAAACTATTACCTTTACCACACCAACGGGTGTTGCTTCTGGGCAGACGATTATCCTCACCTACAACAATAGTACGAGTGTTCACGCTTCACTCACTTTTACTGATATCGACTTAGCAGATGACGGAGTAGATGTTACCCTCGCTGCAGCACCATCTGGTGGAACATGGGGAGTAGTTCGAACATCTTCTACGGTGATTACCTTTACTAATGGTACCACCGCAGTTGCTGCTGGAAGTGTCATCACTATTGAAATTGGAACAAATGCAACAAACCAAACAACTGGAGTAAACCAGATTACGAATGGATCTGCGGGAACTACTCTCCTTGTCCTCTCTGGAACATTTACTGATTCTGGTACTGCTGCAATGTCTATTACTGATGATGACCAAGTCACTATTACGGCTTCAGTAGCTACTTCAATCTCATTCGATCTTGATACTTATGCAACCGCAACAACTTCTACTGAGACTGCAACACCGTATACAGTAGCTCTTGGAACCCTTACTACTGCAGCCGCATCTGGATCTAATGAAAGTTCTATCAATGCTATTTGGCTCGATCTCTCAACTAATGCCACAGGTGGTGCTATCGTGTCTGTTCTTTCAGCAAATGGAGCTCTTAAATCTACGTCTGTACCAGGGGACACAATTCCTTCTGCAACAGCAACGATGGCAGCAGGAACGGCAAACTATGGTATTTGTATTAAAAGAAATGATGTGACATCTGGAACTTTCAACAAAGTTGCTCCATTTAACGGCGCAACCTGTACTACTACACCAACAGGAAACACTGTTGGTGTGGTAACAACCTCTGCTCAGACTATCTACAACTCAGGTGGTGCACCGATCACTGGTGGTCGCGCTGAAATCATGGTTGCTGCGGAGAATAGTGTTACGACACCATCACACCCTGATTACACCGATACACTGACATTTATTGCTACTGGAACATTTTAATATATATAGCTAAAAAGTTATCCACCAGATTGTCCACACAAAATACCTTATATATTTTTTCTTTAAAAAGAGTGTGGTATAGTTATAAGATAAAGAGAACATACAATATGTACACAAAAAACAAACTTAAAAAATTCATCAGTATACTCTCTGCCATCGCTGTTGTTATGCCATTTATCTTTCCCGTAAATGCAATTGCTGCAGGTTCTGTAACTGCCTTCTCTGTACTCCTTGCTCGTGAAAAAGCATCTACAGCCGGAAATCAAACTATTACCTTTACCACACCAACGGGTGTTGCTTCTGGGCAGACGATTATCCTCACCTACAACAATAGTACGAGTGTTCACGCTTCACTCACTTTTACTGATATCGACTTAGCAGATGACGGAGTAGATGTTACCCTCGCTGCAGCACCATCTGGTGGAACATGGGGAGTAGTTCGAACATCTTCTACGGTGATTACCTTTACTAATGGTACCACCGCAGTTGCTGCTGGAAGTGTCATCACTATTGAAATTGGAACAAATGCAACAAACCAAACAACTGGAGTAAACCAGATTACGAATGGATCTGCGGGAACTACTCTCCTTGTCCTCTCTGGAACATTTACTGATTCTGGTACTGCTGCAATGTCTATTACTGATGATGACCAAGTCACTATTACGGCTTCAGTAGCTACTTCAATCTCATTCGATCTTGATACTTATGCAACCGCAACAACTTCTACTGAGACTGCAACACCGTATACAGTAGCTCTTGGAACCCTTACTACTGCAGCCGCATCTGGATCTAATGAAAGTTCTATCAATGCTATTTGGCTCGATCTCTCAACTAATGCCACAGGTGGTGCTATCGTGTCTGTTCTTTCAGCAAATGGAGCTCTTAAATCTACGTCTGTACCAGGGGACACAATTCCTTCTGCAACAGCAACGATGGCAGCAGGAACGGCAAACTATGGTATTTGTATTAAAAGAAATGATGTGACATCTGGAACTTTCAACAAAGTTGCTCCATTTAACGGCGCAACCTGTACTACTACACCAACAGGAAACACTGTTGGTGTGGTAACAACCTCTGCTCAGACTATCTACAACTCAGGTGGTTTACCAATATCTGGAGGTCGTGGTGAAATTATGGTTGCAGCAGAGAATAGTGCTCTTACTCCTGCGCATGCTGATTATTCTGATACATTAACTTTTGTTGCAACTGGAACATTTTAATATATATGAAGAACATACAACACAAACAAATACTCGGAACTTTTATCTTCGTACTTGGATTATTTTTTACCACGGTTCCTGTTCATGCAGTAACGGTTTCCCCAATACGATTTGAATTATCTGGTGATGCGGGTACTACTGTTCGTGAGGAAATGACATTGATCAATGATAGTGGGGTAGACGAAACGTACTACGCTTCTTTTGCAAATTTTGAAGCACAAGGAGAAACAGGTACTCCTAATTTTGTTACCCCTAACGAAGGGTTAGGTAAATGGATCATGACAGACATGACTGTGACTGTTGAGGCTGGAAAGACAAAAATTGTCCCATTTCAAATAACTATTCCAAAAGATCAAGAACCAGGAGGGAACTTTGCTTCTATCTTTTGGTCAACAACTCCTCCAACGACTAAAGATGGGACTGTTGTTATCGGAGGAAAGACAGGAATATTGGTGCTTCTCTCAGTAAATGGCGAAACACAAAAAGGTGGTGCAATTTTAGACTATCAAACGAAGGATAAAAAAGAATATTATACAGCACTTCCTGTTTCTTTTACTTATCGTTTCCAAAACACAGGAACAGATCGAGTTAAACCAGCGGGGAGTATTGTTATAAAAAATATATTTGGCTTAAAAAGTGCACTTGTTCCTGCGAACGTTGTTGAAGGAAATGTGCTTCCAAAGAGTATTAGAAAATTTGAAACAGCATGGCAGAAAAAAACTCCAGCAAGTTCTCCTGAGGTTTCAGTTAATCGTAATTTTTTTGATCAAGCAAAATTTGAATGGTACAATTTTGCTTTTGGGAGATATACAGCGACGTTGGATCTAAAATACGGAACAGAACAAAATGCGAGTAGCCGTGTTTCTTTCTGGGTTTTCCCATGGCAATTACTCCTCATATTATTGGTAATTTTCCTCATAATCTTCTTTGTAGTCAAGAAAATTCTCAGCTCTTACAACAAGTGGATTATTTCTCAAGCTCAGAAAAATATAGTACGTATTATGGATGAGCAACATCGAAACAGAGAAGCATCATCTGACCTTACTCATTCTGTAAAATCTCATACAACAGAGTAGTTTTTTATGGAGAATTTTTTTTCTCGGCTGGCTCTAGGGGTACTCTGTATTATGTTCCCCGTAATTTCTTTTGCCGCGACTGTTGTATCTTCTCCTGAGACAGCAACTATTTCAGCGAGAGTCGGCACAGATGAGATTGTTTCTACTACAGGAAGTTATCCATTTGGTAGTATTCCAATTACGCCAGAAGTTGTTGTAGCACCTACAACTATTTCTTTTTCTGGAACCTTGTTTGGTTTTGCTAATGTGGTAGTCCTTCAAGATGGACAAAATTTCCTTTCAGGGTATGCCAATTCTCAAGGTAATTTCTTTTTGATTCAATCAGGTCTTACTCCCGGTGTCTATACCTATGGTGTTTTTATTGAATTACCTTCCGGTAAAAGGATTTTGATACATGTATTTCATGTGACGATTAAACTCGGAATGTACACTAAAATAGAAAATATTACACTTTCTCAGTTTTTGTGGGATCAGATTTTTCCAACTACTTCTCCTGTTGTGAGTAAGAACTATTGCACAGCAGTCATTGCTGATTTAAATTGCGATGGTCGAGTTGATATTATTGATCTCTCTATCTTGGAGTATTGGTATAGATCAAAAAAATATTCCGCAAGTAAGGATTTGAATGGAGATAAACAGATTGAACTCGGTGATTTTTCTGTGCTCGCGTATTATTGGACAGGGTAATTATATATATGTATCAAAAAATTTTTAAAATTATATTTTTATTTAGTCTTGTGTTTTTGAGTACCCATACTGTGTTTGCTTCACGTGTGTTTATTGATGACACACTAAAAACATTCCCGTCAGATAAGGAATTCTTCATGGATGTTTTTTTAGATACAGAAGGCTCTGTCATTAACGCAGTAAAAGGGGAAATTGTTTTCCCTGATGAATTACTAGATTTTTCTCGTGTGAGTAGTAATAATTCAATTGTGAGTACGTGGATTGAACCTGTACAGCAAAATGGGAATACTGTTTATTTTTCAGGTATTATTTTTAATGGTTTTGATACTGTGGTTGATCCTGTGACTCTTGAAGAAAAAAAAGGTACTTTACTCCGTGTTTATTTTAAAGCAAAAAAAGAGGGAAGCGGTGTCATAAAAATTATTGATCCAGTTGTGTATAAAAATGATGGTCAAGGTACACCTATTCGATTGAAAGATGAGACGACTCTATTTGTTGTTTCTTCTTCTGTGAATGGGCAATTTCCTAGTGAAGTCTTAGATATCACACCACCTGAACCATTTACTCCAAGGATCACAAAAAGTCAGGATGTATTTGAAGGTAAGTTTTTTCTGGTTTTTAATACAACTGATAAAGAGAGTGGTATTGATCATTATGAGGTAAAAGAAGGGGATAGAGACTGGATTATAACACCGAGTCCATATGGCATCATGAGTGGAAATCTACTCCAGACGATACAAGTGAAGGCGGTTGATCGCGCTGGGAATATCAGAATAGAAAATGTACAAAATGTACCAAGTACTTTTTATGTGCTGATTTTCATTATTTTATTATGTATACTTGTGTTCTATTTTATTCGTGTGTATCTACGAAGGCACAAAAAAGATACCCTAGGAGAGTAATATGAAATCTATACATGTATTTTGTGTGTGATATACTAGAGGGAGAGGTCTTATTATGTGACTAATTAAAAAATAATATGAATAATAAAACAGGTTGTGGTGCAAGTAAAATCGCATGGGTGCTCGTTATTATTGGTGGACTTAATTGGGGTCTTGTTGGTGCTGGTGTGTTTATGAATACAAACCTCAATCTAGTGAATCTTTTGTTAGGCAACATGCCGATGATTGAAGCAATTATTTACCTCGTTGTGGGTATTGCGACTATCGTATCTCTTATTGGTTGTCCTTGTACAACTTGCAAAGTTGAAAAAGGAATATAACATTGAGTCTCCTAAAAATACCCACTTTCGTGGGTATTTTTTATAGGGACCACTGTGGTATACCCCGACACCAATATGGGGATTTTAAAAAGTATATATATCTTGGATAAAAAATATTAAAAAACAAATTTCTAATTTGTAAAAAAATTGGTGTGGGGGTATACTGTGAGTATGAAAGATACATATATGCAGATATTTTTTATTATTTCGTCAGTTGGTTTTGTAATTCTCTGGATTTTGTGCGGAATTATACTCGTCTATATTATTCGAGCATTGCGTACATTTGATCGAATATCACAGAAGTTAGAAAAAAATATACAAGCGCTCGGTGATGATGCTCGCGATATAGTTGAAGACGTCCGTGATAGTGCCGTGTTTAGTTTTCTGTTTAAGAAGAAAAGAAGAGGTGAAAGGAAAGATAAGAGGTAAAAGACTATACAGTATTTATCATTCTTTAGTATAATAGAATAGGAGATTATCGGTATAATACATCCTCAACCCGTACGGGTCGGACAAGAAATACATATGAAAAAAACATCAAAACAAGGAAGTTCAAAAATGTCTACAGGAACTAAGGTTTTTATTGGTGCAGGAGCACTCGCAGTTGGGGCAGGAGCATACGCATTCATGGGTCCAAATGGTAAAAAGAATCAAAAGAAAGTGATTGATTTTGGAGCTCGTATAAAAAAAGAAGTTACCGCTCATGCAAAAGCACTAGAAAATTCTTCGAAAAAAGAAATTGAAGGAGTAATTGATATGCTTTCTGGTGCCTACAGTGCAAAGTATAAGGAACACGCTCCACAGATCAAAGCAATTTCAAAAGCATTGAAAGGGGAGTGGAGTAGTTTTGTAAAAACAACTAAGCCAGTAGTTAAAAAAGCAACTACTCAAGCAAAAAAAGTTGTTACTGCTGTAAAAAAGGCTGAAAAGAAAGTAGTCAAAAAAGTGATAAAAAAAATTGCACCAAAAGTTGTAAAAAAGGTAGCTAAGAAATAAGAATATAAAAAGAACCTCGAGAGAGGTTCTTTTTATATGTATGTAAGAGCTTTTCAACCTCTTTCAGAGGCTGTACACCTTTTGGATATTTTGTTTCATTTCACTGAATAAAGAACAACAGAACAGGGGACTTGAAGCTTACAGCTTCAGTAGACCTTTTCCGGTTCCGACTCGTTTCTCTCGTCGTAACATGGAAAAGCTTTTCAAGTCCCTTCGACTGCGTAAAGTGAGTAATAATGGGACTTGAGACTACCGTCTCGGGTACTTTTCTATCTCACTATCGTTCGATAAAGAAAAGTCTTTCAAGTCCCTTATGCAGACAAGCAGTTGTCTGCTCGACTGCGCAAAAAAAAAAAAAGTAGGATTCAAACAACGGTTTTTGTTTTTTCGCAGTCGAAGGGACTTTGAACCACAAACAC
>CAZVHB010000008.1:0-23318 GCA_964626965.1 uncultured Candidatus Saccharibacteria bacterium
CTTACCAGTTAGTTCTGGTGGATTCCTCCAAGCTATTCGTGTCTTGGAGTACTCAGGTATGAGAACTAAAAAGATGTATTATTTTCGACTACTGGCCTATCACCATCTATGGGACTTCTTTCCAGAAGCTTTGTCTAACAATACATTTTGTAACTTTTTTCGTATAACGATATTCTCACCCTACAACCCCGAGCCTCACTCAGACGAAACACGCAAATATAAATATCATTGTGCGTCGTCAGAGTGATGCTCGGTTTGGGCTGTTCTGATTTCGCTCGCCGCTACTCTCAGAATACTTATTTAGTTTATTTTCCTCTGGGTACTGAAATGTTTTACTTCCCCAGGTGCGCGAACTGTCTAAAGTGACAGAACTATAGAGGTCTACTCTATAAGGTTTCCCTATTCAGAAATCTCCGGATCAAAGGTTACTAGGCACCTCCCCGAAGCTTATCGCAGCTAAGCCACGTCTTTCATCGCTATCAAGAACCAAGGCATCCACCGTATGCTCTTACTTTCCTATTAGGAAAGTTAGAAACCACGATGAAAACAATCCCTTGTTTTCAAAGTTCGAGAGTATCACAGACACCGCTGTCTGACTCTTTACTCTCTATCTGCATGCACGTGCGAAAAGACCTCGGTCACACTTCATATTACTATGAACATTGTGACTAAAATCGGACAGATTTATTCTGCACTGTCCTTGTATGTGCTGCAGGATGTTGTTGTCAGTGAACTGGTACATCAGTTAACTTCTCTTAAATAAAAAATCGCCTTTCGGCGGATATCATTAAACAACGAGGTCTAATTAATTACCGCTTATTTACTGATTTGTTATTTATATCCATCACAGTGACCAGAGTATATACGAAGGCTAAAATAAAGTCAAGCGGGCGGTGGATAAGTCTTTTTGGGTCTTTTAAAAAGCACGAATCAAGTTCTCATCTCACCTTAAAAGGCTCCGATAGTCTTTTCAAAAGACCCCAAAAGACAAAGTGGTGAGGAGGGGAAAAAAACAGAGTATTTTTTCTCACGGAGCGTGAACCCTTGTTGGTTCGTATAAGAAAAAAGACGAAAGGTGAAAGAAACACAAACACTACCGGTTCGCAAAGCGCGCCGGCTGTGTTTTGCTCTTCTTTACTTTATTGCTTTACTTTATCTTGTTTTAAGAGTATTGTGAGTTCAAACAAAATCTAAAAAAATGAAACAGAACATTGAAAAATTAGAAATTATCCCTGTTATTCCAACTATCTTCCCAAGAGAAGAAAAGTGTAAAGTCTGCCAAAAGAATTTGGTAGAGGAAATATCTTCAGAGATAATATCATATATAAAGTATAACACGCGCGATAAGTGTCCAGATGGTAGTGATATTTATTGCCCATCGTGTAAAATTATCTACAAACACTCGCATTCATTTGGTGCAATTTTAAAAAAATATTGTAACGAAATGAAAGCGACCCATGGTATCAGTATGTTACGACTCAAAGAAGACTTTGTGGTCTCTCAGTTTGAGAATGATGAGTCACATGTTGCGGACATCCCTAAAGACACAATCTGGTACTGCCCCGTTACTCCTAATTCTTCTCGTGAACTATTTGAAAAATACCTCACAAAGATCCGAAAGTTAAAACCTGGTCTCACCAAGGAAAAAGACGGCTATTATGCAGCATTTTTATCAGATCCTCCTTATCATTGTGAGAAAAACTGGGATACAATATGTGCACTCTATGTTACACAAACAGAAGATGTGGCACGGAAATATGCGATAAGGCCACCCAGAGATATGAAAAGGTTCATCCGTATCCCGATTTCAATGCTTGATTTTCCTGACGAATTCTACTCTGATTATCCTGAAGGAAATTTAATTCCGCGATTAGAAGTTTAAAAACTATACAGCCGTTTCGCTTCGCGAAACGGCTGTGTTTTGTATCCTTTACTTTTTCTATTTTAAATGGTATTTTAAACACAAACAAATACCTTTAACATGCAAAATTTAAATCTCACCTTACCGGGAAATCCCCGCTACCAACCCAAAGAGTTGATGCCCTATTTCGGGTATGACAAGTTGTACTATTGGTACATACGCGTCGAACTCGCAACCCTTGATGTGCTTGCTGATATTGGAATTATTCCAAAAGAAGAAGAAAAATTACTGACAGCCAAAGTGCGCACTGCGTGCCTCAATATCACCACCACACAAGTAGATGCAGAAGAACGCCAAAACACGAAACATGACATAGGCGCATTGCGCAATGAAATGAAGAAAGTTCTTCCGGAACCATTACACAAATGGATCCACATTCCGCTGACTTCATATGATGTCATCGACAGTGGAAGACCACTGATGTATAAAAAAGCTCACATGGATGTTATATCACCAGCTGTTAAAAAACTCCTCGCACAGTTCTGTGAAAAAATCAAAGATTTCAAAGACGTTCCCCAGATTGGCCGAACACACGGACAACATGGAGTACCTATCACTGCTGGGTTCTGGCTTGCTCAGTGCGCACACCGAGTCTTTTCCTGCATAAAGGATGCTGATGATGCAGGAAAAAAACTTCACGGCAAAATATCTGGTCCTGTCGGATCATATAATGCTCAATACGCTTCAGGCATATTGGCCGCATGTGGAGAAAAAAGTTTTGAGATACGTGTTTTAAAAAAACTTGGCCTATCTCCTGCTCGAATCAGTACACAAATCGCACCACCTGAAGCACTTGCACATTATTTAAACTGTATGGTCCTCCTCTCTGGGGCACTAGCTCAGTTTGCCGATGATTGTCGTCATTTGATGCGCACTGAAATTGGAGAAGTTAGTGAATCCTTTGAAAAAGGACAGGTAGGATCTTCAACTATGGGCCAAAAAAGAAATCCTATAAACTTTGAAAATATCTGTGGGATGTTTATAAAAAACCAAGCGGAATATTTTAAAGTTTCAGCCACACTGACTTCTGAACATCAAAGAGATCTCAGAGGAAGCTGTGTTGCTCGTGACTTCCCGACGATTGTTATTAACACATGGATGCAAATAAGTACCCTATTGCGCAAAAACGAAACAGGCGCATCTTTTTTTGAACGCATTACTATTGATGTAAAAGCATGCGCACGCAATCTTAGTGGTACCGGTAATTTAATTATGGCAGAGCCATTTTATATCGCACTCCAAATGGCTGGATACTCAGGCGATGCTCATGAATTAGTAAATCACACCTTGGTCAAAATGATTAAGGATACTGATCACACTTTACTTGATGCTGCATGTGGAATTGAAGATACGGACAAAAATCTGAAGGCGTCACTTAAGCGTCTCCCAAAAGAAACTATCGAACTGCTTCGTGATCCCAAAAAATACACAGGATTAAGCAGTACGAAAGCAATGGAAATTGTTGAAATGATTCAAAAGAGTGTAAATAAGAAGTAATTAAATACCTAAAACAATAAGAGCCTCACGCATGCGTGAGGCTCTTTCTTATTTTCGTAATTCAAAAAGTGCTAATGTCCATGAAATCCACGAGCGACACTATCAGGATACGTTATTAACGTAATACCGTTATTCTCGGCAAACTGAATCATCTTTTCATCATTTTTGGATCCAAGGGTCGTGCAGATGGTTTTGATGCTATTATTTAAAAGCACTTCAATACCATCTTTCATCGGAAAAAATGAATCGCTCCAGGCAACAGCATTTTCGAAACCAGGAGTAATCGATTCATGAAGTGTGAATGTATGTTGTCCGTTTGAAATAGCAAGCTTGGCACAGCGGACACGGCTCTGCTGGCCGACGCCATTGGCAATAAGCATGCCGTCGCGGACAATCGTGATGGTGTTACTGTTGCTTGTCGAGCAAATGGCCCAAGCCAGGAGAAGGTCTTCATCTTTTGAGGCATTTGCCGGACCATAACTATATTTGAGACATTCTGAGTCATGAAGAAAATGTGGAATAAATTTCGGTGCATCCTGAACTAACATATCATCACCGAGCTGGCGATAAATCTTGCCTTTATACATCGAATGTTCATCAAGTGATTCGAGTGATGAATTCGTCATAACAAAAGTTTTTGACTCTTTTTGACCTAATACATCAATGACAGTCTCACCAAAATTTGAACACACAATGCCGGAAAGCATTCTCCATCCTGCATCATTTTTTGTATATGTTTGAAACAGTGTTGAGAGTCTTTTTTCAGTGAACTCAAAATTACAAACAACAACTGCACCTAAGACCGATTCCAGATCGCCTAAAAGCATTTTTTCAATAGCTATATGCGAACGAGTCGGATGCGTGCCAACACCGCACGCATTGCCATGTTTGACAGCAATGCAAATCTTGGGAACTGCAAAACCATTTGAATCGTAGGCCGCAGCAATAGTACGCATGGTAGTTAAAGCTCGCCAAATGTCAGTCTGGTTCACAAAACCGGGAGTATTTCCATAGACGGTTTTTAACTTTGAAATTGCTAATGGATCGGTGTCGTTTGTTGTATACAATGCAGAAAATTTCTGATGAGGATTTTCGCCGTATTTGAGGTCGTATACTTTTTCCATATGAATGGATTCATAAAGACCTTGGCTCAGGTAGGTAGCAGAAACAGCGGTATATTCGGAAATAGTTTGCTCTGCTTTTGAAGCAAGCCGTCTGCGAAATGTATCACTGTCGGGTTCTCCGGAAACAAACCAGTCGACGACTGTTTGACGATCTTCGACATTGCAAATAACAATACGATTCCCTTTTGCACCGGATCTGACCATCGTTGGTCCGCCGATATCGATTTTTTCAATGATACTTGCATGTGTCGCATTAGGATTTTCGATCTCTTCTTCTAATGGATAAAAATCCACACAGACTAAATCAATAAATTCCCACATGAGATCCTGCATTTCTTTGACGTGGTCAGGATTATTAGGGTCGGCAAGCAATCCTCCATGAATTTTTGGATGGAGTGTCGCAACACGATGACCCAGGCAGGCTGCGAGGCCGGTATGGTCAGCTGTATCAACGACGGGAATACCATTTTCTTTCAAATACTTAGCAGTTCCTCCAGAGGAAAGAATAGTAAAACCAAAGTCTACTAAGCTTTGGGTAAATGTCTCAATGCCAACTTTGTCGTACACCGAGATTAAGGCGAGTTTTTTTGTTTTCATGTTTTTAAATTTGTTTGAACTAAGAGTACCATAAAAAAGAGAAGCTGTACAGCGTACAGCTTCTCTTTTAAAATAAAGTTACTACTACTTTAATTCATCAAACACTTCCTGGATTTTTTCAAATGGCACAGCACCTTCGCGTACACAGATTAATGTGTCACCTTTAAAGGTCACCACAGTAGATGGTTCGCCTTTGAGCTTACCGTCAGAAATATAGGTATCTATTTCATCTCCAAAAATTTCGCGAGCTTCAGTGATCGTCTCGGCTGGTTTCTCACCTTGCCTGTTTGCAGAGGGCGCGACGAGCGGGCCAGTTGCTTCGAGGATATCCTGAATAGTTACTTTTTTTGGCATGCGAAATGCGAGTGTTTCAGTACCACGATGGAGATATTCAAATTTCTTCAATTTACAGGGTAAAATAACAGATACTTTCCCCGGCCAAATAGCCTCCAGAAACGCTTGCTGTTTTTTTGAGATAGTCACACCAAACTGCTTGATATCTGATGCGTCCGAGATGAGGATAATAAACGGTTTGTTTTCATCACGGCCTTTTATTTCATAAATCCGTTCAACATTCTCCTTATCAAAAGCAGATGTGCAGATACCGTAGAGTGTATCAGTCGCGCAGACGAACACATTTCCTCCTTCTATTTTTTGAATTTTATTTACGTGAGACATAGAGAGACTATAGCATACAATGCGTCTTATATTTTAAATTCAATCGTGTCCCCATCTTTCACAATATACTCCTTCCCTTCTGTTCTCACCTTACCTTTCGCGCGAGCATCGGCGTATGAACCAGCTTCGAGGAGATCTGACCAATAGACAACTTCGGCACGGATAAATTTCTTTTCAAAATCTGTGTGAATTGCAGAAGCAGCAACAGGCGCAGTACTACCCTTTTTAATCGTCCATGCACGAGTTTCTTTCTCTCCTGTTGTGAAATAGACTTCGAGTCCAAGTAATTTATAGGCTTGTGAGATAAGGGTATTAATACCATCCGCCTCTGCTAGAGCCTGGGCGGATAAATCATCTTGGCCGGTGAGTTCCTTTCGAAACATCTCGCGTTCATCTCCTTCAAAATCTTTCAAATCATCTTCAATCTTTGCATCAACGACGACATATTCTGAACCCATAGACTGCACGAGCGTGACGAGTTCTTTGAATTTTTCTGGATCAGTGTCCATAATCGCGCTCGTTCCAGCACGTTTGTTGAAAGAGAAAAGCATCGGCTTCATGGTGAGTAGTCCAAGCTGACGAATAGCAAAACGTTCTTTCTCGTCTAAGACAAGAGTCTTTGCAAGTTTTGCATTTTCTAGTGTGTCGTGCAGTTTTTGTAATACTTCGTCTTCAAAAATTGCCTCTTTGTCACCGCGCTTCACATCTTTTTGTATATTACTTTTTCTTTTGGTGACTGTTTCAAAATCAGCCAAGATAAGTTCAAGGTTGATAACAGTAATATCACGAATCGGATCTACACTTCCATACACGTGTGCAATGTCTGTTCCACCACCTTGTATCGGAAACATACGGACCATATGGAGAATCGCATCAACTTCACGAATGTGCGCGAGGAATTTATTACCTAACCCTTCTCCTTTTGATGCACCTTCAACAAGTCCAGCAATATCGACAAATTCTACCGCTGCAGGAATTGTTTTTTGAGTTTGAGAAAAATGTGAAAGTTTCCAAAGACGTTCGTCAGGAACAGCAACGATACCGACTGATGGGTCGATTGTACAAAATGGATAGTTCTCTGCAGGAACTCCTTTTTTGGTCAGTGCATTAAAGAGGGTGCTTTTCCCCACATTGGGTAACCCTACGATTCCGATGGATGTACTCATATATGGGCACTATACCATAGAATTATAAAACCGGACTAAAAAATGCTCTTGTAAGAGCATTTTTTAGTCCGGTTTTTCTATTTATTGAATTTTCATTTCCTTGGGAATCTTAGGAACTCGAACTCTTTTCTTCTTTTTAATTTCATCCAAAAGCACTTCTTCTTGGTTTTTAATTTGATTAAGAGCTATTTCATCGGTCCTACTGAGTGACCCTTCGTCTTTTACTCTTTCAAGTACTTTAAACTGTTTATCGAGTTCTTTTTTGAGGAGGAGTACTGTATTGTAGACACCTTCGGCTGGATATTGGATTCCTCTTTCTATTTTTCTTTTGAGTCTAAAATATTTGTACCACCCAATAAATGCGATAAGGAGCAATATAATGAACCAAAAGATTCCGAATACCAACCAGTAGAGAGTTAATGTAAAGATAAAAATATTCTTGTTTGCTACTTTGAGGTGAAGTGTCTCTGAAGGCTGACTGAGTCCTTTATCAGGGAATATAGTCACTGCGAAAATATCGAGTACTCCTACGGTAGTCACACTGTTGATCACGACAGAGAAAGTTCCATCTTGGGCTACCTGAGGGAGGTATTTTTTTATGATATCTCCACCGAGTGCTACGGTAACTTCAACCTGACTTTCTGGATAGTCTGTTTTTCCTAAAATGGTTACCGGGTCACCTTTGGTGATTGCGTATGCAGAAAGAGAGAGCTCGGGTGCGGAGAGCATAAATGGATTATTGAAAGGGACAGTTACTTCACGCTTATTGCCGGCTCTATCGTACGCCGTGACAACAATCGTATGCATTCCCCCGCTGACAGTCGGAAGTATGTATTGGTTATTAGGCAACTCATCTTTTTTGAGAGAAATACTTTCACCACCATCAATACGGACAGTGTAATAATCCATACCAGAGGTGAGATCTTGAGCATCAAGCGTGATGCTATTTTTATTATCTACAGAAGATACGCTCGGAACAAAAAGTTCCGGAGGAGTTGTATCAACATTGAACCGATAATGAGCAATTGGACTCCATTTCCCAGCATCAAAATAACGAACATGAAAATAAAATACATTATCTGAAAGTTCACTTATGGTCTTTGAAAGGACAGTACTTCCATACGTCACAGTTGGAATAGAATTTGGGATTTTATTGTAGAGTGTTTGAATCGATGTTGCGGTGTTTGGGATTTTCCAGTTGAATGTCGCATCTGATAGTGCATACCATTTATTTTGATCTGGATGTGTCGGAGATGTGATTATTGGTGCCGTAGACAAAGGAGATGTAGGAGTAGTCTCTATTGGTACTGGTACCGGTACTTGTGGAGCAAGAATCGTAATGGTGCCCATATTTTTATTAGTCAGTACATTAGTTCCCAAGCCATCATTGGCCCGTACTGATGCATCAGTAAACAGGACCGATGCAGTACCTGCTTTTTTTGTTTTAAAGGTAATCGTCGCCATTACTCCATTTGCACCAGTATATCCAGGAGTTGCGATACCACCATTGAAACTGACCTTACCTGTATAATTTGAAAAAGTCGGCTCTTCTACCCAGAGAGAAAAAATAGAACTATTCTTATTGACGGACACGACTTCAAGAAATTCTGTTGGGAATTGAACTACTGCTTCGGCATTATTCACTGCAACTCCTGTTGTATTTACCATCACGTTCACAGTGACAATATTCCCCACAGAAACAGACGACGCACTTGGTGCGATAGAGATAGTCGCTCCGTGAACACCGATCGGCGCGACTAAGAAAAGAACTACCGGGATACTTATCAGTATTTGTTTTTGGTAGATTCTATACAAATGTACAAATCGAGAAAACATCTATTTTTTCTTTTTTCTTAACTTTTTAATAATGAAGTACACAATACCAAGAATGAAGAGAGTTGCGATAATACCCAACCAGTTGATTGGCTCACGTGTGCTCAGTACTGCGACTTGAAAATTCCCCGCTTTGTCATACGCGGTGACTGTAATATCAATATTATTTTTCTGATCGATCAGAATATAGTTTGTTCCACTGCGCACTGGGGTACGCGCACCTTCTTGCACTTCATAATGACTGATACCAGACTCGCTGTCTGTTGTTTCAAAAGAGACAAACTTTTTCCCATCATAGAGATATGGATCAGAGATAAGACTCACAGTAAATGCAAACGGTGCGGTGTTGTCGTTTGAAATAACCTCTGTCCATTTATCTTGAGCATCTGCTCGAGGTGGCCCAACAGTAATAGATGAAGTCTCTTTGGTCACCAGACGAGGGGTTGGAACACCATCATTGAGATACGCGGTTGTGGTTCCTGGTGTGATTGTAAATATCCCGGTTTGATTGATTTTGAGTACGATTTTGAAAAGGAGGAGCCGCTCACCTGTTACACCTCCAGGTGTACCGCCGATGAATTTAATTGCATGGCCAGTTTCGAGAGATGGTTTATTCGGCCACAACGTAAAGACTGAGTTGGTAGTATTTAAATCTTTTATTTCGAAATTTCCACCATGCTCATCTGAAAGAGTCACTGCCCCATCGACGGAATTAATCACTTCACCCTCAGTGTCGAGATAGACATGGATGATACTTGTGTCACCACTTGCAATAGTATCAGTCGAAGAAGCGGTTATTGTAGCGGCATCTGAAAATCGAGGAATGAAAAAGACGCAGACCGATACTAAGATAGATGCAAAAGCTAAGAGACTTTTTTTAGAGAGAGAAAAATTTATGTATTTCATAATGGATTACTGCCCCACTGATAGAGCATTATTGAGAAATCAACTGAATCGACTTTTTTATCAACGTTTACGTCAACACAAGGGTTCGCGTATGGGAATAGTGTTTTCCAGAAATAGAGAAGGATTGAGAAATCTATGGAGTTTACAAATGCATCTTTATTAAAATCTGCTCCATTACATGATCCTCCAACTGGAACTGTGGTCCCACCACCGCCTCCTCCACCTCCACCACCGCCACCGCCTGTTTCACCACCACCCGCAGTAGTGATCGTAAAGACACGTGAGGCAGAAGAACTATCTGTTCCGAAATAGACCACTAATTTAAAATAGTACGTTCCTACTGTAGCGACAGACGCAGACAAGTTTGTGTTCCAATCTTCACCTGGGTTTATGAATTTTGCAGCAGAAGCATAGTATGCGTCATCGTTGCCTCCACATTCATTTGATAGTGAGGTCACCACACACCATTCATACGTATATTCATATCCAGAGAGACCTTCGTTGGTGATGGTTACATTTCCCGTAATGGAATTTATATTTGGTGCAGTCACTGAGTTAATCAACACCTGCGCTGGTGAACCAGCTACTTCAAAGTAGTCATTTGTCTGAATTGTTTTACTCACCTCAACTGGTGTTGAAATAACCGCTTCCCAAAGTCCTTGCTCCGCATTATTTGCAACACTGTACGTGTATTCGTATACTCCAGTACTAATCAGACTTGTTGCTACTCCAGAGACAACAATGTTTCTACTTGGGTCATAGAGTGTGACTGTTGGAACTGAAAGTGGTGCTGTTGGAGTTGCACTTGCATCTAAGATAAATACTTTTGTTCTGTAAGTATACCCAGCTTGAACTCGTTCAACATTTCCCATTTTTACTGACCAGCCTTCGGTTACAGTAGATACTGGGGCATCAAGATTGGTTGTGACTTGCTCCCCGATAGACCCGACCGTAGTAAGAGTGGAAGAGAGAACATTCCACACGTCTTCTGCTGTTATGTCATTACCGTAGTTTGAGAGCGTTCGTGTTGCATTTGCCCAGACAGCAGTCGCAAGTGCAGATGATGAGTAGTCGGTGAGCGTTCGTGTTGCAGATGCCCAAACATCACCTGCGGTTAAGTTACTTGTACCACGAGAAGAGACTTGGGCGTCGAGGTTATCAACAATTTTTTTACCGATTGTCCCTGACGTTGTAAGTCCAGAAGTAGCAACATCCCAGACACCTTGCCTAGATGCAGTATCAGTCGTCACTGTACCAGAGTTAATAGAGCGAGTACCAGAAGACCAGACGTCCGCGGCTGAGATGTCATTAAGATTATTTATCAACGTCTGAGTTTCTTGAACTTCAGTAACGACGTTTGAAATAGTGCCGTCGACGTTCGTTGCTAATTGGTCCCCGATAGACCCAACGGTTGTGAGTGTTGATGAGAGTGTATTCCAGACGTCAGCGGCAGTGATATCATTTCCATAGTTGGTCAGCGTCCTCCCAGCATTTGCCCAGACTCCAGCAGATACAGCATCCACTCCTGTTGTTGAGAGCGTTCGTGTTGCACTTGCCCAGACATCACCTGCGGTGAGATTACTTGTACCACGAGAAGATACTTGGGCGTCGAGGTTCCCCGTAATGAGTCTCCCGATACTTCCTGCAGTATTCATAGAAGCTGTTGCTTTATCCCACACATCAGTTACTGATTGATCATTAATCTGCACATTTGTATTTAATGATCTAGAACCATATTCCCACACATCAGCAGCAGAGACGTTATTAAGCGCACTAATGAGTCCTTCTGCAACTTCTATCTCAGCAATCACTGTTGCTTCTGATGCATCAATATAACTCTCGGTCGCAAATGATCCACCACCAGCAATATTTTTTGTAGTCAAAGATCTCGTTCCGTTATCCCAGACATCAGAGACAAGGGTACCAAATGTGGTGAGTGATCGAGAACCGTTACTCCATATATCAGATACGAGCGTACCAAATGTCGTCAAAGACCTCGAAGCACTAGACCAGACCGATGTCGCGATAGAGGCATCGGTTACTTCTGGAGATTTTACCAAAAATGATTTATCGAGTTTCAATAAATCACCTCCAATAAGCGTTCCACAAGTAATAAACGTTGGGTATTTACCTTCCGGAGCGGGAGCAGTGTATGAGTATGAGTGCCAGCCTGTCGCATCGTCAGTCATCGTCGCTTCATTCACCAGAGTCGCTCCAGCTGGCGAATAGATTGAAATAGTACAGTCATCTGTCGTCGGAGTGTAGTCGTCATTGTAAATAAACTCACCAATCACAAATGTTTCTGCTGGCTTGTATGTATCCACAGCATATGCAAAAGATGTAAAGAAAAAAACAAACAACAAAATAACACTTACTGTGCCTATTTTATATATGATGTTATTTTTAAAATACTGCATTACGTAGATATATATTTAAAAACCTGCTACGAAAATAACAAGAAAAAATTATTTTTTCTTGTTATTTTCAGTAACTTCGCTCGTAGTGTCACTTTTAAATATCCCAGTAAGATTTTTAAAAGCTTCTACAATATTTTTTGCAAGCTCTGGAATCTTTTTTGATCCAAACAGCAGAACAATAACCACTGCAATAATAATAATTTCTTTTGTTCCTAATCCAAACATAGTATTTTATGATATCAAACAATGAAAAATATCATTGTACTGATTATTATTAATTAATAAACCCTCTTACTTCTTAGTAGAAGTATCAGCATCTTTAAAAGCTCCAAATAAATGCTTTACTGCATCTGCGATTGACTTTGTAAGCTCTGGAATCTTTTTTGATCCAAACAGCAATACAATAACAACAACGATGATAATAATTTCTTTTGTTCCTAATCCAAACATATAATAATTACAGTTATGCTACTAATTGACGACCATGCGCACTTCTTCTATTAAACAAAATAGTTAATTCAAAAATTAACACCAATGGTAACGCCATCATAATTAATGATACACCATCAGTTGGTGGAAATAAAGACACTATCATAAAAATAATTACGACAGCATGCTTTCTTCTAGATTTTAACATAGAGATACTCATAATTCCTAGCTTTACTAAAAAAGAAATTATGAGCGGAAAGATAAATAACAGACCAAGAAGAGACGAGGTGACTACTATTTGAGAAATAAAGGTTGAGATATTCCAAAAATTACCAATACCGAGACCAACATTGACTTGCGCGATTAATTTAATCCCAAAATAAAGGATCGCACATCCATATAAAAAACCAGTCAAAAATAACCCAAGTGCAATCGGGAGCGACAAAAGAAATGATGCACGCTCCTTGGGCAACAAACCCGGTTTCAAAAAAGTATACAAGTGATAGACAAATACAGGAACGACAACCACACACGCAGTAAAAAATCCAATACTCATTGCAAGATCGAGCAACTGAAACGGAGACGTGGTGACAATCGTGACTCCTGGCATATCAATATACTTCATCATGAGCTTAATTGCAGGAGTCGTTGCAAAAAATCCAAATCCAAAAACAACAACAAAAATCTTTGTTAAAAGTAAGATTTTTTGCCGGAGTTCCTCAAAATAGACTCCGTATGTAGTAATAGTTTTCTGAAAATTTTTCACTATACATTACTCAGACATGATAAAAATATTACCCGCACCTGAAGGAAGTTCAGAGACAGGATACTGAGTACTTCCTGATTCAGTAGTAATATCAATAATCTCTCCCGAATACACAACACTCGGGAGCTCTAAGATAAAATCTTGACCTTCCCCTTCTTGAAAATGCACGTCGATAATTGCCATAGTTATTTACTCGATGCTTTTTTTAATTTCGTCCGTGTATTAACACCCTCATCAGGGGGTATATCTACCACTGTTGGTTGTTCTGTGGGAGCTGGAGCAACAGAACCAGAACTATCCAGTGAAATATCTACTGGAACAGCTTCTTGTGTCACAGCGATAGGTGTTGTTTCAGGAACTTCGGAAGTATTCTCAGTATGAGTGGAAGAATTGGTATCTATCTTTTCTGAGATTGCATTATGTTCACTCAGTATCACTTCATCGAGCGACTCTAATTCAAGAGTACCTCCATTCATTTTACTCAGTAATTCGTTATTCATTTTGACATACGAAGTAGCTGTGTGTGTAGAAGCTGGATCAATTTTTAATAATGCTTCACCTAATTCAAGAGGACTATTACATTGATACACTATCCCCCCATACTGTACATATTGAGCCTGGAAAGATCCCACAATGAGTGCTTCATTATGTACATCATAACATTCTATCAGTGCATCATCTGGGTAATCACCCGTTGTAGTAGCAACTCGAAGGTTATCATTTTCTGCGATTTTTTGATTCTGTTCAATATGTATCATATTATAATTGGGTTAAGAGTGCTCTCACTTTAATGCTGTCAGGGACTGTTCCATTGTTAGGTGTGTATCGTATGTATGTTGTTTCGTTGGCTTTGTCTGTATCATTGTATGAACTCCACGCAGCACCATCATTTGTAGATTTCTCCCAAATTCCAGAAGTAGGGGTATCTGTATCGTCAGAAAAGATTTCTGAACCATTTTCCGCATTAAAGAGTTGTATTTTAAGATCTGGAACCGCTGAACCAAAAGCTGTCGAAAATCGCCATGCAAATATCTTACTTGAAACTGAAGACTGACCAACAGAAGGTTGGTAATGACTATCTGTCGTATTATCTTCATACGTACAGCAAATGTTGTAGACTCTATTAGGAATACATAAAGCACCAATAGTTCTAAATTCAATGGCGAATTGGATTTCAGTTCCAACTGCACCAGTAGAGATATCACCAGTTGGATCAACCAACACCCATACTCCTGTATTATCGGCAATATCTACTGTTCTGTAGTAAATACGAAGTGGTTCTGTTGGCATCGTTAAACCAGCATCACCTAAATAGTCTGCATTATTTACATATACTTTTGAAAGTTTTACCGCGTTCGGTGTAGGCATCGATGGGGTAATTAATCTTTGATTCACTGCTCCGTCGGCATACTGCCAGTCTGCGCCCAATGGTACTGCATACATGATGTTTGTTGTTGATGCTGTTCCTGTTCTTGCGAGATAAACCAATCCTGATTGCGACCACACAGAGAGTATTGCTCCTTGTGGACTTGGATGAGGTGTAGAATTAGAATCTGCTGTACTTTGGTCTTGTTGTCCAGTATCTGCGAGAAAGATGTGATCAAAAGGGTAAGATCCTGATGCATCATATTTCGTTATATACGCACGACGATGTGCAGTTGTGGCACCAGCTCCTGTTGAAGTAATAATTAGTCTATCTATTTGATCGGCGATCTCGACTCCAGTAAGTAAACTAGATAACGTGTATGTACTCGATCCACCAGGTGCAACCTCTGTCATAGAATCAGACACCCATGTTGTACTCCCTTGAGTAATTTGAGAAAGTGGAGCTCGATGAATACGAATCGTCGCTGCAAAATAGAGACATTTTACCCCTGCACCCGGACCATGAGCAAGTGTTCCAATTCTTCCATTATTTGTCTGAGAAACCGTACCAGCTACAGTTTGCGTACCAGTAGTGAGTACCCATGCTCCTACAGCTTTTCCTCCTTGAACACCACCAAGCGTCGTAAGATCTGCTCTGAAATTATACTTATATACTTGCGGTGTTGTAGCAGCTTGAAGCTCAATGACATATGCGTACTGTTCGGTCCAACTCACTCGATCGTCTAATGCCAATCCGCATGAGATACCGTTTCCGCCAACAATAACGTAACTTGAGCCACCAGGTACCGTAGTTGATGAAGATATCGTTAGCCCTGTCGTTGAACCAACTGCAGTTATCGTAAACCAATCTGTAATAACACTTGGATTTGTGGAACCAAAACCAATCTTACAGCCCAAATACAGCGCAGCTGTCCACGCAGTACCTACGCCTGTTACAGCGGTAGTTCCTGGTACGGTTACTGTTCCAGTGGTATAGACTGCATCTAAGTCAACCAAGCTGTAGACTGCTTTTGTATTATCAGTGGTAGCAGCAGCTAATATTGTTGTACCTCCCACAGCAAAATCGTCATAAGACAATCCATTAACAAGTGTCAATCCACCTGCTGCAATAACCACAGATGTGGTTGCAGTTAATACTTTGAAATCTTCAATTACATACGCGGTCCCTGCACTAATTGTTATGTTTGTCGCAACACCACCCGTACCGATAGCAGTCACATTGTCTTGCAAAGTGAGTGATGTGTCTGAACCAACAGCATTTATATAGTACCAAGTAGCAATCTGGGTCGGATCAGTACTCCCAAACCCAATACGTGACCCAACTGCCATACGAGATGCTGACCATGCAGTACCAGAACCAGTCACCGTTGCACCAGAAACCTCAACTGTACCGGTCGTGTACGTATCATAGACAACTCTCATTCCACGGATTGTTTGGTTACCACCCCCAGTTGGGTATGTTATTGTAATAAAACCACGCCACGTAAAAAGAGAATTTAATCTATTAAATTCAAAACAAGAAATACGTCGAGTGGTGGTCACTGCAGCAATATCAGCTAGAAAAACCCAATCTTTTTTTACTTCTTTATTAATGACAAAAGCAGTCCCTGCGGATAGAGTACCAGCACTACTCGTGAGTGTCAGAGAAGTTGCTGAGGGAATAGTTGCAATAGTATACCATGTTGTTATCTCTGCACTATTTGTTGACCCAAAACCAATTCGGGCTCCTATGGGAACACCATTAGTGAGCCAACTAGTACCACTACCAGTCACAGCAGTACCAGCTACTTCAACGGTCCCAGTAGAATAAAACCCATCTTTATTAATCCATGAAATCACATGAGGGTACGTAGACGGGATGACGGTACTTGTTTCAGCCGGCCTTGCTACGCCAAGTTTCGCTGGACCTGCAAAATTATCTACTGAGGTCACACCAGTATATTGTTCAATCAAATCTCCTAAAATAGTTTTAGTCGAATCGTATGAAGTATATGGTGTGGTAAGTCCAGTGAATATATGTTCTATTGCTCTTTTTGCCATAATAAAAAAAATTAAACTTCTAAATAATCGATATTAATCTGAATTGTTGTTGTTCCAACTATTACACAGTATAACACTTCATCAACACCTCCCTCAATATAATTTGGATGATTGTTGGCTCCATAGAGACCGCCTGTTTTAGGTGAAATATATTTTTCATGATCAGCACCTCCTGAGGTAAAACGAAATGATACAGAGGTTGCATCAGCTGAGAGTGAAAAACGTGATGCATAGACACGTATTTTTTTACCTGATGCAGGAGTATGGACATTTCCAGAAACAGAGAGATTTAAAGAAAGTTTGGAAACATTTTGACCACGGACAATTGCACTGAGTGTTTCTTCTGTTGCTGGGTTAATCCTTGTATTGGAATCATCTTTAATCCCAACAACATTAGATGTCGGGGCACCTCCTGAGACATACGCACGAGCTTCTTTTGGAAACAATGTTGACGCAACAACACCAAGGCCGGTGATTCCTGCAATTTTCAAAAACAACCTCCTACTAGAGTCAATCGAATTCGCATGATCTTCTGCACCTGAACTTTTTTTCTGCCTCAGCCTACTATGAGTCCCAGAAAAAGCATCTTTTTTCTTTTTAGATGAAATTGATTTAGATACAATTAATTCAGTAGATTTTTGTTTACTCAGCATAACACGTCTAAGTAAATAATACCTTTATAAAAATATTTATGCAATAAAAAAATCGATTACTGTGCATAAATCGATTCTTTTTTTTATTTTTATTTCATTCCTTGCATAAGCTGAAACAGAGGCATGAGTTCTTCCTGATATTTTGCAACTTCATGTTTGTATTTCATCATCACACCCATCTGAGCCATAGTTGCATCCATACCATTTTTGATTTTCTCTTCAGTTTCTTTCTGAATCTTCTCAAAAAGACTTTTGAGCTCTTTATTTTCTTCTAATTTTTTAAACTGTTGCATTAATTCTGGGTGTTCATCCATTTGTTTTGCAATCGCTTCTGCTTGCTCCCCTGACATCCCTTTAAACTTAAGGGCTTGTTTCATTAAAAATTTCTTTAACATAGTGAGAGTATAGCACGAAGGAGGGCGAGTAAGCTATTTTTACTTTTTTAATTCACTATGGTATTATTATTACAAATAAAAATTCATTTAAAAAAAACTCAAAAAATATACTCCTATGAAAAAAATTACTCCCCTTACTCTGGCTTTTCTTTGTTGTGTTTTTTTGAGTAAAAAAAGCACCTGTCAAAAATTTGACTTTCAACTGAGATACTCTCACGAACTACACGGGCCCTACTTTCGAGGCAATGTAGAGATCCCACTTTCAAAAAAAATCACACTCTGTGGAGGTGTCTCCAAAGACGCCATTGAGATGATAGACATCACTAATAAATACCAACTATTCAAAACTATTCAGATTGAAATTGGTGTTGGATACCACAAACAGAACAATGTCCACTTGATCTACGGCCTGAGCGCTGAATTTCAAACAAAAAAAATTCATTTCACTGGGTATGCTCGCGGGTATCTTGACCACAAGAGTCTCTATTCTTCTGAGGCAGAGATTTTCTATAAAACTAAACCCAAAGCCAGATCATGGCTTGGTTGTATCTGGGATATCGAGTATGGTAAATACTTTGAGCCATGGAGAGAGGTTACTCAAACCACACCCCTCCAAACAGAAGGATTACTGCTAGGTGGTTTAACCTGGAAATATCACGCAAGTGAACAAATCCACATTAATCTGTTTTACATGGTTGGTAGCCAAACAATCAACCATGAAACACATCCTACCTACAAAGCAGGAATAGCACTGAATATTAATTTAAATCGAGAGAAGCATCATCACTGATGCTTTTTTTTATTTCAATTTTCTTTTAATTGATAATTTAAGAAAATGTTTGAAAGAAAGCGCAAAAAAGAAGAAACGCATATCTACCGCATAGCGGAGAATCCATGGAAGGAGTCCTGTGAAAATATGACCACGTATACCGAGTATCCCAAAGTAATCACCGATCGGAATCACATAAATAGGTTTGCGTGGTGTATATATCTCGGGTGTTGTGTTTTTATTTTTTTGAATAATTGCTCTGGCAACATATGCCCCATCTTGTTCTGCAATTTGCGCAAGTCCAGAGAATTGTGTTTCCGCATTATCACCAAGAACATACACGTCCGCAATACCTTGCACCTGAAGTGTTGCATCAACAATAACTTTTTTTCGAGGACTCAGCGAAAATGAGGTATTTTGTCTAATTAAATCTGATTGCATTGCCCCAGCAGACCAAAAAAACATATCAAAGGTATATGCGCCTTTATCTGTTGTCACTGTATCTTCATGCACTGCGGTAATCGTATTATTCAAAAGTAGTTCAACACCAATTTTTTGTAGGCGTGTAGTTGCACCTTTTTGAACAATTTCTGGAAGTTGTGGCAATACGGTCGGATCACGTTGAATTATCTTAATAATAAACTTCTCTCGAGGACAACGGTGTTTTTTCGCAAAACGATTAAAGAGCTCGGTAAGTTCACCAGAGAGCTCTACACCAGTCGGACCAGCGCCCGCAATGATCACGGTAAATGGTTTATCTGACATCCCAACGATGTGCAGTTGCAATCTTTCAAGTAATTCATTTTTTGACTGAAGCATTTGAGGAAGCGATGTCACGTACTGCGCGTATTGACGGACACCAGAAATACCAAAATCAGTTGGTTGTGTTCCACTGGCGACAATGAGTATGTCATAGGGAACTACTACCCCACTGTCAGTAACAACAGTCTTGGTGGTGGTATTAATAGAATCAGCTTTTTCCTGAACAACAGACACACCCACTGGTACCAGATAGCGCATCGGCACAAAGACCTCGAAAGGAATATGGTTGCTCATAATACGATACAATCCTGGATAGTATTCAAAGTACCCACTCGGAGAAATGAGTGTAATATTAAAAAGCTCACTTTCTGCTAATCTCTGCATTGCGGTGACACCAGCAAACCCAGCCCCAATAATCACTATTTTTTGTTTTTTCATATACCTAGAGATTATACCTCTATTTTGAGAGTTTCTCCAAAACCATAAAGATAGAGGACTGAATAGAAGTTGAAATCACACCAAAATATTTGATTTTTATGTATTTTCAGCTACAATTAGACATAGATTTCAAACAGCCTAAAAAGGTAATATTTTAGCTCTTTGCACGTCAATACACATGAGTAGTAATAACAATACATTTAAAGACGCATTCCTTGAATGGCACACACTATACAGTGATGCAATATTTCGTTTTTGCGCAATAAAAACATCTAAACGAGAGGTAGCTCTTGACTTAACTCAAGAAAGTTTCACAAAATTATGGGAATATATCTCGAACGGAAATGATGTTTTGGAGCCAAAAGCACTCCTCTACCGAATAGCGACCAATCTGATTATTGACTACTACCGGAAGAAAAAAGCTGACTCACTCGACGTACTCACCCAAAATGGGTTTGACGTAGTCGACACGCCAGATATTTCCCCAGAGAGAAGATTTGAAATACAACAATTACACACAAGGATTGATACATTAGCAGATAAATATAAAGATATTCTTATTATGAGATTTATAGACGATATGACAATTCCAGAAATTGCTGAAGTCTATAATGAACACGAAAACACAATCTCAGTCAGAATACATCGAGCAGTAGAAAAATTAAGAAACACATACACAGAAAATGAATAACGAATACGAGAAACAACTGAATACCCTGAAAGACATCAAACTTTCAACCATAGAAAAAACCGAAATGCGGGATTCTTTGGTGCACTTTATTGCTGCACATCCATATGTACAAGCTTCTCCTGTATTACGATTCTTTACACGGGAAAAATTTATTCTTTCTCCATACAGTGGTATTTCTATGCATATCACAAAAGTACTCGCTTTTTCATTTATTGGACTACTCTTTACTGGAGGATCTCTTACTATGGCTTCAGCAAGCTCAATACCAGGTGAAATCCTCTACCCTATTAAAATCAACATTCAAGAACCTATCGAAGGAGCTGGAAAAACAAAACCAGCTGAAAAACTCGAGTGGCAAACTAAAAAACTTGGGCGACGTCTGACTGAAATTCAAAAACTTTCAGAAAAGAAAGATATCACCAAAGAAGAAGTAGTTATTGCACAAGCAGTTCTACAAGAGCATGTAAAAGACCTTACTGATACAATCAACACACTTAAAGAAGATGGTACTACAGGAGGGTTAATTTTATCTGGTTCAGCCGAACTACTTTCTCTTTCTGAAACACTCAGCACAACTCAAGGAGTTTCAATTGATGCAGTAACAACAGACACCACCACAGACACGGATGGAACCACTTCAACACAACAAACAGATACTACTAACACTGTTGATACTACCAGTACACATACTACGACTACAAAAACAGAAACTGCTGATATTAGTACTATTACTGACATGACAGGACAAAAAGAACTCAAGGATATCCTTTCTCATGAAGTAGATAAGCAAATCATCGATATTAAAAAGACCGTTGAGACAGTTGCACAAGATACCGAAAAGACAGATGTAAGTGACACAGAAGCGCAAACAGATACAGATCAGAAAGTAACGACAGAAAAAAAAGACACGCTCCCGGAGACACTTATTCAACAAGAAAGAGACACTCTTCATAATACTGTCGGTGCCTCACTCACACAACAAACAGTACTCAGTAGAACAAAAGGAGAAGAAAGGAAAAACGATTCAATCTATACAATCATTAAGAAAACTGTAACGCCAAACAAGCAATAATACTGAGAACTAAAAATAACTCACACTGTGGGTTATTTTTTTATATCTCTTCTACGGTATATTTTTGTGCTTCAGTAGAAACAGATGGATCATCTTTTTTCTCTACACTCAGAGTACTTTCTTTTTGTTTCAATAGAAAAAAGAGAATCACCCCAATCAACACGACAAAAAAAGAAAAAAGTACGACCCAATACTGTGTACCGCTGAAGAGAGACCACCCACGAAACACAGAAGCATCTTGTGGTATGTGTGTTGCTGAATCTTCCGTAGACAACGTCGTGTTCACAGAAAGTGGTTGTATGTCAGAGAAAGGGCTCGTATCTGAAACTGGTATATCCTGAGTAAATGGTGTTGGTGCAAGACTCGTAACATTACTCACCGGTGATGGAAATACTGCGACTGTATGACCAGTAGGTGTAATCAAGGAAAAATTCTTTGCATACGTGTGGTAGAGATTTTTATTAATAGTGACTTCTTTCTTCGCAGGTAAAAAAGTATTTTTCTGGAAAACAAAGCTTGATGGTCCATCAGTAATTTTCCAATCAGATACATCAATATCTTTTGAATGTAAATTTGTGAGAATCACTTTATTCCCATAAAGAGTATCTTTACTTAAGACAATGGGGGCATCTTCAACCTCAAGTAATACCCTATCTGAAAGTACTGGTTTTCTATCGTTCGCGTGCTCAAAAAATTCAAAATAGAGTACGTATGTACCTGGATCTTCATACTCAATAGTAACTGGATCACTATTTGTTTTTTCAATCACTCGCCCATCACCGAGCGTGTAGACAAAACGCCCAGTCGCATAGGTATCGAGTTTTGGGCTGGTAATAGTCGTCGTTATAGTAAAAGGTACATGCGCAAATAAAGATGGCATAGAGATACCAAGCTGATTACTCCACGTGGGTTCTTTTTTAGAATCCAAAAATACTGGTTTTGGTGGAGGAGTAAACACAGGGTTAGAAGTACTTGATGAAGA
Source organism: uncultured Candidatus Saccharibacteria bacterium (assembly GCA_964626965.1). Taxonomy (GTDB): domain Bacteria; phylum Patescibacteriota; class Minisyncoccia; order Phycocordibacterales; family UBA9973; genus CAZEPT01. The sequence continues at coordinate 22,523 of CAZVHB010000008.1, forward strand.
ACTAGACGTGGATCCACTCGTTCCACTCGATGTACTTACTCCAGTTGCATCTGCACCTGGAGTGGTTGATGTTGCAATCCAACCAGACTGATACAGTTGTAGACTATTTCCATCTCCGCTCGCACCGAGTGCTGATGTGTACGTCACTTCACTCACCACAGTACTCGCACTACACGTCGCTGAACATATTTTTACTGTATCACCTTCATTATTCAAACTGAGCACTGAGTCGATGAGCGTACCACTATAACTTGGATTATCTATAATAAACTGCGGAGCATTCGCAGAGATCACCGCAAAACCACCAGACTCAATAATGAGTGTTCCCTGTCCACCGTTTTCTATACTCGGTGGATTGAGTACATGGTTTGAGCCATCGAATAGTTTCCACCCAGTCATGTCGACAGGACTCGTTCCTGTGTTCTTAACTTCGATCCACTCGCGACTTGCACTTCCAACTGTATCCGCACCAGGAAGGTCATACATGATTTCAGAGATAACAACACCTTCACCCACAGCGTGGGTAGGCATAGGCACAGTGCACAAAAAGATTCCAATAATAAAAAAGCTGATATACCTCAATAAGAGAGGTTGAACGATATATGTATTCATACATTAAAAAAATATAATTAATAAATTCCTACATATTTTATGTAAGAATACATTATACTCTGCACCAAAACAAAAAACAGTAGAAAATCTACTGTCTGTGGAAAAAGAAAGAGCGGGGGGGGGGGGGGGGGGGGGGGGGGGGGGGGTGTTGTTTTTTTTTTTTTATTTAAAGAAAAACCTCGCT
>CAZVHB010000008.1:23328-33691 GCA_964626965.1 uncultured Candidatus Saccharibacteria bacterium
ATTGTCTGTGAAAAAACAATCCGCGGGGCGCCCTTTGGGCGCCCCGCTCTTTTGTTATTCAAATACTTTACTAAACGCCTCATCAGGAACCTGAGCTGTATCCTGAGTCACCACTTTTTTTTCTGGTACTGGAGGAATATTTTCTGGTTGTGAAATATCCTTGACTGGTTCAACAACTTGCACAGGAGGTGCTTGTACATATACAGGTTCTACTATGGGAACAGCCATCGTAGGTCGGGCAAGTGGTTCTGACTTAATTGCTTGTTTTTCCATAGCATTTTTAATCGCATCCTTAAGTGAGTTCATGGATGCGGGTTTAGCTGTTTTTGTATCATCCACGATACCGGGAGGTGTATGTTTACGTGTCTGTGTCGTGACGAGATTTTTGAGAGACAAACTTGGTGCAACTGTTTCTCTTCGAACAACAGGAGGATTTTGATTTGGAGACATTGGACGTCTTTGCTCGACTCTCTGTGGTTGAACAGGATTTGAGAAAGTCTTTTTTACTTCAGCGACAGCACTTGTAATAATATCTTTCAAATTATTTTTTTCACTCGTAAAGGAATTTGTCGGACGAGTAAATGCAGGTCGAGGTGATCTTTGTACAGGAGTGTTCCCCATAGATTGTGGTCGAGGAACAGAAGAAGGAGCGGGTTGGCGAACATACGAAGATTGAGGTGTCAGAGTTGTTTGTTGTGGTGATGGAGCAACACGATGAGGTTCCACTCGAGACGGAGTGAATACTGGTCTTTTCTGTGGATTTGGGGCGTACTCAATACCAAGATCTGAAAGTGCATCATAGGACACAACTACTTCATTTTTATTTTTTGGCAGACGGAACCCATCAACTGCTTGCATTTCACCAGTCTTAATCTTGAGCATACAGTCTTTACAGTAAATTGGTCTACTCGGATCAGGTTCAAATGGAACATAAATTTGTTTTTTACATCCAACACATTCTGCTTTAAATTTACCGACGGATGTTTCATCATCCTGTGCCCCCGGCACACTACTACTCCAACGTTCTATATCTGTTTCTATTTGATCTCGAGGTTTTGCATAGAGCCTACGAGACGTTTCGATAATATGAGCCACCATGTCAGTTGATTCGGTTGTTTGAATAGGAGGAAGCGTTCTTGCGGAAAACGGACGTGAGGTCACACCATCCACCATAAGCTTGAGGTAGATATGGTAGTTTGGCAAATTAACAAAATCTTCAGTCATAAACTCTGGCTCAAACTCCCCTTCAAGTGCTGCGCCGTCTTCGGCACCAACACGAAATGAAATCATCGTTCCAACGTTTCCAAAAACAGCATCTTTCACAGCAGATCCATTGGCTGTTTCAAGCTGGGCAATATATTGATGGGCGATAATCAAGTTGAGTCGATACTTTCGGGCCTCAGAGAGAATAGACGCAAATGAGTCAGTCACAAAGTTTTGGAACTCATCAACATACAGGTAGAAGTCTTTTCGGTCAACTTCGGGGATACGTACACGCTCCATCGCAGCAAGCTGAATTTTAGTAATGAGCATCGCCCCCAAGAGTGCAGAGTTATCTTCCCCTACTCGTCCTTTCGACAAGTTCACCAAGAAAATTTTCTTAGTATTCATCATGTCAAAAATATTGACCGTCGATTTTTGTTGACCAACAATATTTCGAACGATATTTGAAGAGAGAAATTGTCCAACTTTGTTTTGAATCGGCTGAACCGCCTCAGTACGAAATTGATCTCGCCATGCTTCAAATTCATGAATCCAAAATGCTTTCACCACTGGATCTTTGAGGTTTGAAATAACATACTGACGATAATCTTTATCAACGAGAAGACGTGGAATTCCCATGAGTGTTGACCCTGGAGTATCAAGGAGCGCCAAAATACAGTTGTTCAAGATGTATTCCATACGAGCAGACCACGTATTCGCCCAGATTTTGGTGAAAATACCCATCAGTCCTGATGCAATCAAGTGCTTGTACTTTGGATCGTCAACTTGAAGCACATTAAACCCAATAGAAAAATCAGTATCTGATGGATTAAAGTAAATAACATCCTCCGCACGTTCTTTTGGAATAGACGTTATGATTTTTTCTACGAGTTCTCCATGAGGATCAATAACACACAGACCTTCACCGTTACGAATATTTTGAATAATCATATTCTCCAACAGTACTGATTTACCTGTACCGGATTTTCCGACGACATACATGTGCTGACGTCGGTCTTTTCTTTTTATACCAAAAATCTGATCAGTTCCTCTGAAATTTGTTTTAGCGAGATATGTAATGTCTGGATTATATAGATCCATATTATCTTCAGTATATCATAAGTAAAATATGTTACACTAGAAAATATGAAAATCCATCGATTTATCGCAAGAGTAGAACAAGAAGGAAATAAATACTTCATCACCAAGCCTGACATTGTGTTCCAAATGTTCATTGTGCTTAAATTAAAACAAGGAGAAGTGGTCATCATAACCGACGGAAAAGGTAAAGAAGAAAGTTTTGAAATCGTAGCAATCAAAAAAACTCAAGTAGAAGTACAAAAGAAAGAAACGGTGAAAAAAAATACACAGGAAAGCACTCCCCTGCACGCATATGTTTCAATTCTCAAAAAAGATAACTTCGAACTCGCTGTTCAAAAAATGACTGAGCTCGGTATTACTGATATCACCCCTGTACTCTCCGACCGCACGGTAAAAACTGGCTACAACAAAGAACGACTTGAGAAAATTATCACTGAAGCAATTGAGCAATCCGGTCAAAGTATCTTACCAACACTCCACACAGAACTCAGTCTCATAGATGCGATAGAAGATGCGACTATCCGACACCAGGTTGTGATCTGTTTTGATGAACCAGAAGAAAATAAAACTCCGGAATTAAAAAATAAAAGTGTTGCCTTTTTTGTCGGACCGGAAGGAGGTTGGACTCCAAAAGAAATAGAGCTGTTTAAACAAAACAACGTGCAGTGTGTATCGCTTGGCGACACAACACTCCGAGGAGAAACCGCGGCGATTGTCGGGACGTTTTATTTACAACGGTTGCAGAAATAATTGACAAAATAAATATATTGTGATATCATATACATAAATATTAATTCACAAAAAAAATCTTATTTTATGCAAGTTACCGAAAATTTCCTGAATGCATTAAATGCAAAAATCCTGGCTGCTTTAGTGGCTATGAAAAACAATCCGAAACCAACCTGTGAAGGATTCTACGTCTTTCATTATTCACAGCCCAGGAGAGACAAAGATCCTATAATTACATTGTTTAAAGTCGGTGTAGTGCCGGAAGAAAAACAAAGTAAATATCAGTATTTTGCAACAAAAAAAGCAATGGAGTCAGCCTACAGAAAGTCACCACTGAGTCGTAATTTTGCAGAAGATGATATCGACAAAGAAAGATACCCTGGTGGAATCTTCAGAAGCTTACAATACTCCTTAAAAGCGATCGGAGTCTCTGGTCATGACAGTATGGTTGATGAGGCATTAGCCTTAATATACCATCACGCAGAAAATGCTTTTCGTCATGTCACAGAAAGAGCAGCTAATGAAAGTTGGAATGTTAATTTTTTGGCTCGTATAAAAAATGAAACTCAACACTTCAATAATCCTTTTACAGAGCCACTGGCAGAATTAATTGCTGTGGCGTAAAAAATCACCAATAAAAAAAATAAAAGCCCGTTTTAATGCGGGTTTTTTATTTCAAAAAAATAGAAAAACCCCTCGTCTCTTAGGGGTTTTTCGTGTGACACAGTCACGGAGATTCTTTTATTTCAATTATTTTTTGAAAGGAACGCCGAGATATTCAAAGAAAGCAGTTGCTTCTTTTTTATCTTTTGCAGTTGTAACGATAGTAATTCCCATTCCGAATACATCTTTCAACTCTTCATCCGCTGTTTCAGGGAAAATAGTGTGTTCACGAACTGGAATAGTTACATTACCAATCGCGTCTACCATTTTCGCATCAAGTCCACGGAAGTCCTTTGTTCGAGGAAGTGCAACGTTGAGCAATTTCTCAAGGAAGTTGTACATTGTCTTTCCGCGAAGTGTTACCATAACACCGATTGGATCTCCAGTACGAATTTTGAAACTCGCAACAGATTTCTTGGCTTTCTTCACACTTGGTTTTTGACCAGTGATTTTTCCAAGTCGATCAACGATAAAGTCGTTTTTATTTCGGTCTTTTTTCATCAACCCTCCTGTACCAGTTGAAATGATAACTTTCATTACTTTTGGAGCAGCCATTTTATTGGTATATCCAAAATCTTTCTTCAAAGCCTCAAATGAGTTACTTACTTTTTCTTTTACAGTCATCATACATTAACTCTTTTTTTCTTTAGTCGCTTTCGCAGTATCTTTCTTTGCGACCTTTTTCACTTTTGGAGCTTTTGTACCAGACGCCAAGGCAACATTTGAAACAGCGAGTGGAAGACTAACAGTAACTGTTGTTCCTTTACCATCGCGAGTCCGTGCTTTCATATGTTTTTTGACTTGGTTGAGTCCTTCTACAATAACTTTATTTACTTTTGGGAGTGATTTTACAATAGTACCTTTCTTTCCTTTATCTTTTCCAGCAAGGATAACTACTGAATCTCCTTTTTTTACGTGCATAGCCATATTACAATACCTCAGGTGCAAGAGAAATAATTTTTTGATAGCCACGTTCAGCGAGTTCGCGTGGAATCGGACCAAAGATACGACCTGCTTTTGGTTCTGTTTTACCTTTTTCTAAAATTACAACAGCATTGTCATCGAAGCGGATGTATGAACCATCTTTTCGGCGAAATGCTTTACGTTGTCGTACGACAACTGCGCGGTGAATGTCTTTCTTTTTGACGGCTTTTCGTGGTTCTGCAATTTTTACAGAGATCACAACCAAGTCACCTATTTCAGCGTACCGTTTCTTTGAACCACCGAGAACTTTAAAAACTTTTCCTACTTTACCTCCACCGTTGTCGGTAATCTTTACGATTGTTTCTGATTGGATCATATTAGTTTACTCGAAAATTCTTATCTTTTGAAATTGGTCGTGTCTCGACGATTTCCACGGTATCACCTACTTTATATTTTCCTTCTTCATCATGCGCTTTATACTTTTTTGAAATAGTATAAAACTTTTGATATTTTGGATGCTTGACGTAGCGACTCACTTTGACGACGATAGTTTTATCCATCTTGTCAGAAATGACTACTCCGCGAAGCACTTTTGGATTACTTTTTGTATCAGTCATATATTATTTTTGCTTACTTGCTGAGATACTGGTAAGTACTTGCGCGACCTTTTTCTTAGCCAAACGGTATCCTTTGAGATTTTTCTCAGGTGTACCAGGAAATGCAAATTTAAATTTGCGGATCATTTCACCTGAAGAAAAGAGTTCTGTATTATCTACTATTTTTGTTCTTTTCATAGATTATACTCGTTCGATTATTCTAGTTTTAAGAGGAAGCTTCGTACCTGCTTTTCGAAGTGCTTCACGAGCAACCTTTGGGTCAACTCCATCAACTTCGAAAATAATTCTTCCTGGGTGCACTTCGAAACAGTATCCTTCGAGATCTCCTTTACCCTTTCCCATCGGTACTTGAGCAGCTTTTTGTGTAAATGGTCGATCAGGGAAAATACGAATCCATACTTTTCCAACTTTTGTAAGGTGGCGTTGCATTGCTTTACGAGCTGATTCAATTTGATTTGAAGTAACGCGACATGCTGATTCTGATTTGAGTCCGTGTGAACCAAATGCAAGAGTAATACCTCGTGTATCTGGGCGAATGTTTTTAGCAGTGCCCTTTCGGCCAACTTGCCACTTTCTGTGTTTAACTTTTTTAGGAACTAACATATATAACTCTTATTTATTAGATTCACCGAAAACTTCACCACGATTGATCCATACTTTAATACCAAGTACTCCGTATGGAAGATTCGCTCTTTCACGTGCATAGTCAATATCTGCACGGAATGTTTGAAGTGAAAGAGAACCTCTTTTGAGTTCTTCACTTCGTGAAATTTCAGCACCACCAAGTCGACCTCCAATATAAATTTTAACTCCTTTAACACCGCGAACAGCCATGACTTTTTCAATAGTCTGCTTCATGACACGTCGGTATGGCATTTTCTTTTCAATAGCTTCAACGATTGAGAGTGCAACAATTTTTGCATCTGCATCTGGATTTTGTACTTCAACAACATCAATTTTAACATCATCAGCGAAAGCCAATTTGTTTGTCTTTGCGAATTTCAAGATGTCTGCTTTGAGTTTGATTGAACCTTCTCCATTTCGTCCAATGAGCATTCCTGGGCGAGATGTTCGGATAAGGATTTTTGTTGATTTTTGATTTCTTTCGAATTCAATACCAGCAACATAGTATGTCTTTAATTTTTTCTCGAGATACTCACGGAGCATAACGTCTGATTTTAAGAGCTGAGCGTATTTCGGTGATTCGGTAATCCAACGTGATCTCCAGTCTCGAAGCACAACAAGACGGTGTGCATAAGGATGAACAACTTTTGACATAATTATTTTTTCTTTGTTTTCGCACCGGCTTCTTTTTGCTCGAGTGTGAGAACAACATTACTAGTACGCTTGTTGATGCGAGATGCACGGCCGAAAGCACGTGGCATTGAACGCTTCATAACGATACCTTTATCGACTGTGACGTTTTTTACAATAAGGTTTTCTGCATTTGCTCCTGTCTGAGTAACAGCATTTGCGATAGCAGAGTTGAGGAGTTTGTGAATCGGTGAAGATGCTCGTTTTACCAAATAAGTAAGCTGAGTATCAGCGTCTTTTACAGTTTTACCTTTAATAAGGCTTGCAACGAGGCGAACCTTACGAGGTGATTGTTTGTAGTTTGAGAGTATTGCTTTCATATGTTATTTCTTCTTAGCTGGAGCTTTACTATCTGTCGACGCTTTTGCGGCCTTTGCTGCAGAGATTTCTGCTTCTTTCTTCTTAGCATCTAGTTCTTTTTGCATCTTACCTCCGTGTCTGATGAATTTGCGTGTGAGAGAGAACTCCCCAAGGCGGTGACCCACCATGTCTTCTGTAACAAGTACTTCAATATGAGTCTTGCCATTGTGAACACCGAATACAAACCCTATCATTTCTGGAGATATCTGTGATGCGCGAGACCATGTCTTGATAACACCTGTCTTGATAGGTTCTTTACCCTCTATCTTTTTGAGCAAGCGTTCATCGACATACGGTCCTTTTTTGAGTGATCGTGTCATTAAATCTTTATATTATTACTACTAAAAGCATTACGATATATCAAGTATCGCGTAATGCGTGTTTAAAAAATCTCACATATTTAGTATGTGTAGTAATGGTACAAATACTAGAGACGAAAATATGTTGTAAATAAAGGTTATTTCTCAATATTTACGAGGAAACTACATGAGATGAAATAAAAGAGCTCATTACTGAGCTACTGGGATTAATATAACAAAAACAAGGTGAAATGTCAAAGACACATATCATTAAAAACTATTCATACAGCCCATCTTGACCAAACACCACATATCTATATACTAAACTTAACTAAAACCGCACCTTATGGAATTTCAACAAACTGATGGCCTCCTACATGGGGATGACCTAAGATTATTAATCATAGGACTTTTTGCTTTAATGTGTGTCCTGCTTTTTCTTTTCCAGTTATTCACAACTCTCTTCCGTAAGGACGCTCACACTCAGCAGGAAGAAGAAAGAGAGGAGGAAGATGCTCAGTCAATAAACCAAAGCAACACCGAGAAACCTTGATTACGGAAAAAATATGCTCTTTATTTTAAACCAAATTACCAACAGATTCTAGTAAATCGATCAAAACCTCACAGAAAAGGGATTAACGGAAAGCACGAAATTGAAACCGCACTAGCAATAGTGTGGTTTTTTTAATTAAAAAGCAGGGCGCCCGAAGGGCGCCCTGCTTTTTGTATTGAGTTCTATTTTGCAATAAATGGAAGGAGTCCCATGAATCGTGCACGTTTGATCGCGAGTGCGACTTTACGTTGATTCTTTGCAGTTGTGGCAGTTCTCTTTTGAGAGAGGATCTTACCGTTTGGGTTAAGGAATTTTTTCAAAATATCCAAATCCTTGTAATCAATATGCTTGATATTATTTGATGAGAAATAATCTTGTTTCATAAGTGTAATGTTAGTTAATAATTTAGAAAGGAATGTCTTCTGCGTTGATTTCTTCTGTAGGATACGCGATTGAATCCATATCGTCATCTTTCATGTCAGGAGCACTCTCTTTTGGTTCGTCCTTTCTCCAAACTTGTGTGTCGCCAGGACCGCCGGTTGAGGCTTTTGGCCCAAATTGGAAGTTCTCTACAAGAATTTCTGTACGGTACTTTTTACCTTGTTCAGAATCCCATGAACGTGTTTGTAATCGTCCTTCAACATAAATAGAGTTTCCTTTTTTCATGTATTGAGAGATGAGTTCCGCTGGTTTTCCAAAAGAAACGATGTTGTGATATTCAACTTGTTCTTGTTTTTTACCAGATTGGTCTTTCCAAGTACGATTGGTTGCTATACCAAAACTCGCTACTTTAACTCCAGACGGGAGGGCTTTGAGCTCAGGATCTTTTGTAAGATTTCCCACGAGAATGACTTTGTTTATATACATATGAGTTTTATATTAGTGCTACTAATTCTACAATAAGTATACTCCTATTCTGCTACGAGTGCATCAAGTGCTGTGTCGATTTGCTCTTCTGATGCTTTTTCTACAACTTCACCTTCTACTGCTACGCCTTCTTCACGAACAGCGTCTCTTCGAGGTCTCATTCCAAAAGGTTTTTTAGAAGCGATAGTGTTTTCTTTTACTGTCTTAATGATCATGTAGCGAACCACTTGTTCGTCACGAGCCAAATCGTCATGAATTTCCTTCACAACACTTGGATCAGCTTCGAACTTTACCCAACCAAAATGTCCTTCGTCGAACCAAGTTTTTTTGTTGGCGATAGTGCGACTCATTTCGTATTGTAATTCGATAAGTCGTGGCATATCTTCAGCAACGAATTCTACTTTTTTACCTGTAAGGTATGTTTTGAGTGATTGAAATTTTTCATTCACCGCGTCACCTTCAATAGTTGGAACAAAGATATATGCCAATTCATAGACACGCCCTCCTTCCATACTACTTTCGTTTGATGTATTCATTGATACATCCATTGTCGATACTGTTTGATTGTCTTCCATAAAAATAAGGACCGCAAATAGTCTATTGGGGTCCCAAAATTAAATATATAATAATAGTATCCTGCTATGGACCAAGTGGTACGGGTTGTCCGTACCAAGCAAGATAGGTTATGTATAGCATAGAATAACCTATTTGTAAATGTTCAGATTTGGGTGTATACTCAGGTCAAACAAAACCTATTTTATGGCAGACACAGTAGACCAAACCCAAGAAAAAGTAAATCTTTACATTCAAAAAATTAAAAAAGTCACTCCGAAGGAAAGAGTAAAAAACGACAAACCTGAACGGAGAATCCGGTACATTTCCAGAAGATAATTAACCTTAAAAACAAGTGTCATGAAAAACAACCCTCAGATGATCAAATTTGAAGTACGGAACATAAACCCATATCTACTGATTGTTAAAAGTTTCTTTGGATACTTTTTTATCAATAATTATGGAATTCAAGTTCAAAATCCGGACACAAAAGAAATCATACCGTCCAAAGAAAACGACACATGGAGTGAACTTATGTTCAACAAAGAAAACAGAAGTCCTTTCTTAAGGGAAAAAATAAGTCGAATCATTAAAAGACTTACATTGAACCATGAGGCACTCCTTAAAAGTGTCCCCGCTTAGAAATCTTATCTCTCTAACATAAAAACCCGTACATTGTGCGGGTTTTAAATTTGGAAAAAATTTTGTATATTTTTCATAACCTGCTCGACGACTTCGGTCTCGGGTAGTTTTTTTATTTCGGCAATTTTTTTATATACTTCCCCAACATAGTACGGATAGTTTGTTTGTCCACGATAGGGCATCGGCGCGGCAAATGGTGCATCAGTTTCGCACATAATATTCTCAAGTGGAATGTATTCAATCACTTCGTTGTATTCATCAGTAAATGTAATAGGTCCATCAAAACTCATACTATAGCCTTTGGTAACAATTTTTTTTGTTGTTTCAAGATCGCCAACATAGAAATGAAAGTCTGCTTTACCTATAAATTTTTCTTCTTCGAGAATATCTAGCGCATCAATATACGTATCTGACCGAGAGTCCTTACTTGGTCGAGCATGAATCATCAGGGGAAGTTCAGTTTCTATCGCAAGGCGGACGTGGGGGGGGGGAAAATGGGGCGAGGGGGCGGTTTTTCGCGCCCGCGGCGCAGAAAATAT
>CAZVHB010000008.1:33701-37343 GCA_964626965.1 uncultured Candidatus Saccharibacteria bacterium
GGATATGCGGTGTCGTCGTTCTGCGAGCGCACCGCCTACCTGGGCGCGGCGGCGCTCTTTTTCGCGCGCATGCTCCTCTTCATTTCCCTTCAGTCGGAAATAATCTAATCCGCATTCACCAATCGCCACCACTTTCAGATGTTTCGCAAGCTCCAAGTATTTCTCATACTCAAAAACTTCTTCAGGGTTATCATTTGGGTGTTGCCCCACAGTCGCACCGATACACACACCGGGATATTCTTGAGCGAGTTGTATCGCTCTCTCAGACATTTCAAAATCTACCCCAACCGTAATAGTCGAAATACCATTCTCGCGCATTGTATGTACAACTGTCTCCTTCTCTTCCCAGAGTGGTGAGAGATTGAGGTGTGAGTGCATGTCGATGTAATTTGTCTCCATATATACTGTATAGCAAAAACTATCAAAAAATCATATTTTGTATTTATGGCGCGTCATGCTATATTAAGAAAAATTTTACATATGCAAAATAAATTAAAGTACGTAACACTTTTAGTTGCCACAATATTGTGTGTTATCAACAACAGACCAGACTTTGAGTCCGAGAGAATGACTCATTTGAATCTTCAGCTCATTGAAGGTATCACTCTCGGAGGATTTCTCTGTTCATTTATTTGGGTACTCGTAACAAAGTACACACAAACATCAGAGCTCACAAAAACATTTTTGGTTCTTGGGCTTTGCTCAGTTGTCTTTTTCTTACTTCCAACAGTGAAGTATGAATCTTTATTCTTTGCTCGAATTACGATATATCTATTCTCAATCGTATTTTTTGTCTTCCTGGATATCCTCCTTTTATTAGATGTCGGAACAGACAAAAAATATGTCAGCAAGTATAGTTAAAAACTATTATTAAAATATGCAAAAAACACCCATGGGTGTTTTTTTTATTTTCTCAAAAAGAGTGGAGTCTCTGGTTTTTTGTTTGCCTTGATAAGTGTTTTTAGGGTGACGTTCGTCTCCGGCATGATGGGACTCAACATTCTCGCAACAGTATACAAACGAACAACGAGTTCGGTTATTTGTTCTTTCCCTTTTGTCTCGTCTACTTTGATAGTTTTAAATGGTTCATTTTGTTGAATGTACTTATCGAGAGCTGTTATCTCTGCCCACAAAAATTCACATGCTTTCGCAATATCAAATTTTTCCAAGTAGTCAAAAAATTCTTGGGGGATAGAATTCTCAGCAATTTCTGGACATCCATCCAAATATTTTTCTGACAGTGTAAGGATTCGTGAAGCCAAGTTCCCCAACCCATTTGCAAGTCCAGAATTGTACGATGCTAAAAATCGCTCACGAGTAAATGGACTGTCTTCAAAAGAAGATACTTCCTTGAGTAAGAAATAACGAAGTGCATCTGTTCCAAATTCTTCTACGATATCTTTTGGATCAACCACGTTCCCGAGAGTCTTACTCATCTTGAGCCCACCGTCGGCGGTAATAAAGCCATTGATCACTATTTGATGAGAGCTTGGAAGTCCAGAGGCAAGAAGCATTGCTTGCCACATTGCTGATTGAAAACGAAGATTGTCTTTACCACAGTACTGAGTTGGTGTTCCATGTACCCAATATGTTTTAAATGCTTCGCTTGCAACAAGTGTATCAACAGTATCGATACCGTCCAAAGCTAAGGTCGAGATATAGTTGGTCAGTGCATCGAACCAGACGTACATCACGTGTTCAGAGTCATTTGGTACAGGTATCCCCCATGGCATTTTTGTCTTAAGACGAGAGATAGAAAAATCTTGAAGTCCTCGTTCAACAAATGCTTTTATTTCATTGAAACGAAAATCAGGGACAACAAAACTAGGATTATTTTTGTACAGCTCGAGAAGCTTGTCAGTAAACGCTGAATATTTAAAAAAGTAGTTCTCTTCTTCGATGATTTCAAGTGCACGACCTGGGTGATCTGGACATTCACCATCTACAAGATCCGAGTCAGTCTTTTCTGATTCACAGCCGACACAATATTTTGTCTGATAATTTTTCTTGTAAATGTAACCATTATCAAAACAACGCATCCAAAAATCTTGGGCAATAGCTTCGTGTTGTTTGTCTGTGGTGCGGATATAGTGAATATCATCACTGAGCCCAAAAATTTCTACTGATTTTTTAAAATTAAGAAAACTCGCATCAACAAAATCTTGCGCAGACTGGCCAGCTTGCTCAGCTTTCTCAAAAATCTTCATACCGTGTTCATCGGTACCGGTATTGAAATACACATCAAAACCCGCGAGCTTTTTGTATCGAGCGATAGCGTCAGCACGGATGAATTCAAGCGCGTGCCCCATATGAAGTGGCGCATTCACGTATGGGAGTGTTGTCGTAATGTAAAAAGGTTTGTTATTCATTATGTCTTATACTACTCCGAAAGATGCCGTTTCTGCAAGTACTGTACTTTTTTTTCTTCAACATCCGTAAGGTATTCAATCAAGAGTACTGCAACAGGAACAGCGAGTAGAATCCCCCAAAAACCAGCAAGTGTAGCACCGATAAAGAGTGCGAGAATAACGACGAGTGGTGAAATACCAACGGTTTTATTAACGATAAGTGGCGCAATAATATAATTTTCAACCTGTTGCACTACGGTATATAAAATCAAAGTAGAACCTGCTAATTTGAGTGATCCTTCAGCAAAAGCAACAGCGATCGCAGGAATAAATGCAAGAAGGAGTCCATATGGAATGAGTTCAAAAAATCCCGCGATAATAGCCAACAAAAGTGCATACTTAACCTTAAGTATGGTAAGCCCAATAAAAAGAATAACTGCAATAATAAGCCCTAAAAATAATTGTCCTTGCACCCAGAGTGCGATTTTTCTTTCAGTTCTTTTCCAGAGAGAAATCACATACTGTTCGTACTTAATAGGAGTTACAATACGCAAGAAATCCTCTACTCCTTTTTCCTGAACAGAAAGATAGAAAGAAATCACACCAACCATAATCATATTAAAAATACTTCCAAATACAGACCCAATAGTATTTCCAACACCACTGGAAAGTTTTCCTAAGAAAATTTGAGTAGAACGAAGAACTTCATTAGAACTCGCATCACCAGAGATTTGTGCTACGAAATCCTTCGTATCAGAAAATGTTTCCAAAGGAAACGTATTCAAAATACTAGATTTTTGAAATATCTTTCCAACAAAATCGACAAGAGAAGAAACTTCCTTAACAAGAATCGGTACAAGAAAAGAAGTAATCAAAACAATAATACTCAGCCCGATTAAATAAATAGCGACAACAGTCACTGGTCGAGGAATTTTATTTTTTTCAAAACGCTTTACAATATGTTCAATAAAAGAAGCGATGACGATAGAGGTGAGTACTATCAAAATTACAGTACTGAGTTTAAAGAGCAAGTAGACGCCCAAAGCAAAAAGCAGTATTCGAGTCAGACTCTTGATGCTGATATCTACTTTTATAGGTGTTTTCTCATCGATATCCATAGGTAAATTATAGCACAAGAATGTTTAAATTTTCCAAATATAATTCATTAACAAAAACAATGTTTTGTGTATAATACAGGTACATCCAACCTAAATGAAGGTTAAGAAAAGTTACCAACCCATCCACCCTTAGCTCAGTTGGTTAGAGCACAGAGCTTATACCTCTGGGGTCCTTG
>CAZVHB010000009.1:0-21254 GCA_964626965.1 uncultured Candidatus Saccharibacteria bacterium
TGAAGTCTGCAACTCGACTTCATGAAGTTGGAATTGCTAGTAATCGCGGGTCAGACATACCGCGGTGAATACGTTCTCAAGTCTTGTACTCACCGCCCGTCAAGTCAAGGGAGCCGGGAGTACCCGAAGTCTCTACATAAGTAGGGCCTAAGGTAAATTCGGTAACAGGGACTAAGTCGTAACAAGGCACGGCTAGCGGAAGCTGGTCGTGGAATAACTCAATTTGAGAAAAACGTTCTCATGTTTCTATTTATAGAAACCTCTAAGGATTTATTGTCGATATTGTGTCGCTCAATTGACGACGCAATGGTCTATAAGGTAACAGACCTAAAATACTTTTGACATGGATCGGAAAGACGATCTCATTTAAGACAATGTAAAGTATGTAATTTGTATAATTTTTGCTAAAGAAAAAGAAAAAACCTCCATGTGGAGGTTTTTTCTTTTTACATTTTATTGTTGATCGAGTGAATCTATGTCTGTCATTTGTAGATCAGCTTCAATATCAGCTGTATCATCTGAACCAGATTGTGTTTGCACTTGCTGTGTTATTGGGTCATTTTGAATGACCGCTTCTTGCATTTGAATTTGTTCTATTTCTTTGTTTTGTACTTTTTGACTCACCATGATTGCTACAACAAGAAGTATAATAAGCAAACCCAAGACTACTAGTTGATTTTTCTTACCTGTTTTTGGTGTTGTGTTGTTTTCTTCCATATATATTATTGGTTAGAAGTTGTTGCTTTTTTAGGTTCGACTTTGATCGCACTAACGATTTCTCCAAAAAGACCTTGCGCATCTTTCATTAATGTCTTTACTTCTTCAAGTGTTGCTTTGTTTGCATCAGTTGTCGTACCTCCCCCTGTTGAATCATCGTCACTTTCTGTATTTGTGAGAGTACTTACTTTCGCTCGTGCCTCAGTAATTTTTCCTTGTGCAGTAGTAAGTTTTGCTCTGAGGTCTGTTACATCTTTACCATTTGCTTCTATTTTTGTGAGACGTGAGTCAATACGTGTTCCAAGGGTTGTGAGTCGCTCTACCATTGCATTGAAACGGTTTTGCATGATTTCATGACGGACTTCTTTGATATCTTTCCTTTTTTCTTTGATTTCAGCACGCTTTTCTTTCATATCGTCACGTGCATCTTTTTTCGTATTTTGCATTTCAGCACGCTTGTCCTTGATCATGTCTTTTACTTCCATCTTATTCTCTTTTGTCATTCCGTCACGCATTTTTTGAATATCCTCTCGATTTGCTTGCATGTCATTTTTTATACCAGTTCTGGCTTCAAGAACTTTTGCTCGGTCCTCCATGAGATTTTTTTTCATCCCATTGAGATTGTCTCGCAAATCTTTATTTTCTTCTCTTCTTTCCATTTTCCCTTTAGGGTAAGGCATGTCATCTGCACCTGGTTGAATCTTAATCATGTTTGGTCGAGGTGCCATGAGTGGTTTTTTACTAGGTCCAGTGTTTGAAGTAGTTCCACCTTCTTCTGCGTGGGCTGTTGACCCTAAGAATACTCCACTGAGTATGAACATACTCGCAATAATATATTTTTTGTTCATTGGTTATTTTTAAAATTTAAAATGATAATAAAGACCGTACGGAGACCAAAAAGTATGGTCATCTTCGTGTATAAAGTATACCTTGAATAAAAAGTAAAGTGAATTTTTATTCCACAGGTGCGTAACAGTGTGTGATTATAAAGGAGTAGTGAATGTATTACTCATAGAGTCTAGGTGTGTCGATAAACTAAAAAAGAACAGCTTTTAGTGTTCTTTTTTTAGTTTATCTTTTCTTTGAAAGCTGATGTAGGATTCTGCAGGGCTCGACAATACGTGGGTCGATAATATTGTAGTAGCCATTGAGTCCGACACGGTGTACTGTGACGAGTTTTGCGTGACGAAGGAGAGCGAGGTGTTGAGATACATTTGCCTTCGGTATACCGAGTGTTTTAACGAGTTCTTCTACGGGCATTTCTTGTTCACGGAGTAAGTTCAATATCTCCAAGCGTTTTGGATTCGCAAGGATTTTATAGATTTCTGCATTTTTTTCGTATGCACTTCTTGGGAGTGGTTTTTTTATTTTCATCGTATAAAAAGTATGCAGTATTTAGTTATAAAAAGCAATCAGTACCCGATGTGTCATTGTAGTAAAAAAGGAAATTATTTTTGTAATGAAGAGTGTAATTTTTGATGTGATTGAATCAAATAGAGAGGTGTTACTTGCGATCACTGAGGCAGTGAGTGATGAAGTATGTTCTGTCTTTTGTGTTTTTTCTACGAGTGCTTGGATACGTACTTTTTTTGAAGGAGTAGGTTGAATTGGAGTATCAGTTTCTTTGTTTTTTGGTATACGTGGTACCTCTTCTTCGAGTATTAGTTTTTCTACTGGCTGTATAGTGAGTGGGTTTTCCTCTGTCTGTATCGTCTCGACTTGTGTTGGTTTTGGAACAGAAGAGAGTATGTTCATCCAAGATACACCAAGAACTCCTGGTATTGCATAACTTGTTGCCCAGATATTATTTTGTACTGTCTCACTTTCAGCGAGCATTGACCCATTTGTTTTTTGCTGAGTAGCTATATACTCCATCGGTGTATGATTATTTTTTATCCAGAGTGCCCCAATCGCTGACATTGCTTGTGCAACCCAACTGGTACTGTAGATTGAGCCGAATCCACCATCATTTTGTTGCAAATTTTTAAGATAGAGTTCTGCGCGAGTGAGTGCATCCGAAACACCTGGTTGTGATGAAACACTTGCAAGTATCTGCATACTCGCTGCGGTCATATCAGGACTTTCTTCCCATGATCCATTGCTCTTTTGTTTTGAGAGAATAAATACAATATCCGAAGAGATGACGCTATCTGTACTGGTGTATCCAGCGCGCAAGAGGGGAAAGAGCGCAAAGATATCATCATTAATAAGGTTTGGATCACCAAATTGTGTTCCATCAAAAGCATTGATAATAGGTGTTATGTAATTTACTCCCTCAAAGTTATATGGATTTTTATTCAGTGCAAGGAGTGCCATTGCGTGACGTTCGTTATCTGTGAGGTAACTACTCACCGTATTGTGTTCTTTGAAGTAAGAGAGGATCAGATTTTTTGATGAGCTATTTCCAGGTACGGCCCCATAGGCAATAGCAACCCAGTCTGTGTACAGAGCACCACTTCCAAAAGAGCCATCTGGGTTTTGAACACTTGCAAGATATGCAAGTGCTTGTGCTGTATTAAATGAGGGTATCTGTACTATAGTTCCACCACCACTGGTATTTGCTTCCACAACCGTGAGTGTATAGCTCGGGAAATAGTAATCTTCAGAAATACCAACGGTGTATGTTCCTATGGTGGAAAGTGAAAAACGAGCCGTCCCTGTTTCGTCTACGAGGTGTGTTGTGACGACAGTTGGATTGTACGGATCAGTTGCATTTGGTGTGGTAATACCGATGGTGACGTTCGTGAGGGGTTCCCAGGTGTTGTCTATATAATTATATTTTTCTGCACGCGTGGTAACATTTTCATCTATTGCAACAACTGTTTTATCTAATGTTACTTTATGTGGTGAGCCAAAGTAGAGGCTGATTGTTTCATTTCCCGTAAGGAGTGTCGTATCCATACCTGTGTAAGGAGTTACGGTATTGATCACATATTGCCAATTATCACAGAGTTCTACACCGTCACTACTTTGTATACACTTGAGGTAGAGTGCGTTGTATGTTTCGTAATACTGAATACGAGAGAGAGTGAATACTCCAGAGTTTTGGCTGAGTGTCGATAGAAAACCAAGCACACTCCGTGCGTTTACTGTATGCTCTACACCTGCATCATCAGTGATTGTCGTCGTGCCTATACCTGGAAGATCGACTGTGCCTTGGTAGATGATTGTTTCTCCAGAACGAATGAGCACTGTTTCTGTCTGTATTGGTGGAGGAGTACTTGTTTCTTGTACAAGACTCGTAACATCTTCATGGGTGTCATCATCTGGTGCAGTACTAGGTGTTGCAGTGTCTACGGTATTAGATGTTGCAGTATCTAATGTCGGTGTTATTTCTTCTGCTAAAACACTATATGCTGGAGTATAGAGACATATCAGTGTAGAGATGAGTATAATAATTTTTTTCATAGAGTAGTTATTTTAATTTCCATTCGATAGTGTCTCCTATTTGTGGTACAAATTCTGAAATACCAACTGAAGCTTCTTTTCCATTAATAAAATACAGTATGTATTTTCCAGCTCCTTGGTGGAGTGGTCCGATGTCTGTTACAAAAAAACCAAGACTTGGATATTGTATCCCACGTAATGAAAACAGCTGAGTATTTTCTGGGCGAGTAAGTATGTGGTATAAGGTTTCTCCTGGGGTAAATGATACAGGATGAAGTGTATCTTGGATTTTTATCGTGAGTGTGTGTGTCGTGTTGGGCAGTGGTTCTTTCTTTTGAGAAATACTACGCTCTGTATTCGTATTTTTTTGAATCGTTTGAACAGTATGTACCTTGTTTGCTATTTTCTGTTCTTCGTACTGTTCTTTCTGGACCAATAAGAAACTGTATCCAAAAACAATGATACAAATACTTATAATACGTATGCTGTTTTGCATTCTTTTATTCATGTATATGTTGGTGCATGTTCTGTATGACCTTCTTGGTAATTTGCAAAACGTGCGAGTGCGTAAAGTGCACTTGAGAGGCGGTTGAGGTATATGACACTTTCAGTAGAAATAATGCTCCCTTTTTTTTGTTTTAATGAAACGACATCACGTTCTGTTTTGCGAGCTTGTGTTCGTACGATATCTATATAGGCGCCTGTCTCACTTCCACCTGGAATAATAAATGACGTAATCGGAGGAAGGAGTGTTTCAACTTCGTAGATAATTTTTTCTAAATATAAGATATGTGTTTGTGTTGGATGTGTGTCACTTCCACTAATTTCTGCTTGAATGCAAAATAGGTGTTGTTGAAATGTTTCAAGAATTTCTTCGTATGAGACTTTGTCTGTTTCTATGGCGAGTACATCGTGTGATTTTTTTGAGAGTGTTTTTGCGTATCCGAGCATACAGTTTAATGTGTCACAGGATCCAAGTACTTCAAATACAAAATCTGCTTTACTGACTCGCGCTCCTTGTGTGCAACCAAAGAGTTTTGTTGTTCCATCATCTCCTTTTCGTGTATATAACATAAGCCTATATTTCACAGAGCCCTGCAACACATGCAAGTTCTTTTTTAACTTCTGTTTCATCTTCTCGTTCATAGCTCACTATTTTTGAGAAATCTATCTCACCGAGACGTTCTTTCATCTCTTCATATTTTTCTTTGGCGATTGCTTCATACGGGGCAAGTTGATAGATATGATTTGAACGAGGAAGGAATGAAAGACCCCCAACAAGATCCCAGTTTTTGTATATCCAGTGTGCAACAGAGAGCCATTCATCATCACCGACAGAAATAGTTACAGAAGGATTGTGTTCTGTATAGTGTGTTTTGACTACTTTCCAGTGTTCGAGTTGGTCGATTGCATTGATATCATCTTTACAGATCGCACCTGTGGGAGCCTTGATGGGGAATTCAAGAACGTATGTTGTTGCACCCTCCATGGTTTGTCCTACTTCAGGAAAGTATGGAACTCCTTGGTCTTTGAGCATTTTAAAGAGTGCATCCGTTGCAGAAATACGTACACGACGAATGTAGTATGGAGCGTGGCGTGTATGCATACCAGATGAGCTATCAATAGTTTGTGATGTATTGCCCGATGGTTTGACACAGGTTACACACGTTGATTGATTGATACCAAATTTCTCAGCATATTTTTTGTTGACACGAAGTGCTTCATTTTTGAGTTTTTCTAATACGTTGCCATCTCGAACAAGTGTACAATCCCATTGTCCCGTGATTGAAACACCGAGGAGTCTTTCTTTTTCACAATTCTTTTTCCATTCTTTTGAGAGGTAAGGGAAATAGGTCAGTGTTGATTGGAATGTTCCGAGAATGGTTGCAATACGAATTTTTTTCAAAAGCGTTTCTTCTGTGTCATGAGCACGAGCAACGACTTCAGAGAGATTACAAAATTGTTTTGATTGGAGAATAATTTCTCCACATGGATTTGTTCCCCATGCCGGATAGATGCCACCCTTAAACTGCGAGAGTCTTCTTTTTGGAAGGGTATCAACCAGACTTCCTCTATTAAATATTCCTCGCTCTCCACTACCACTTTTCATCAGCGCAATCCATTCTTCAAGAAATTCTGCTGTGCTTGGTTTTGTTGTATACACCGCAGAGTTGTTTGCGAGCATTCTCTGTCCTTCCGAAACATAAAATTGACCTTTTTTTGAATCACGAATCGCTTCATCATCGAGATCAGATAGAGAAATCATCGCACTACGTCTGACACCTCCCGCGACGACACATTCACCAATTTTACAAATGATGTCATGAGCGTCGAGATTTGAAAGATGTCTTCCTTGTCTTCGGAGAATTCTCTCTTTGGTAAATTCCAAGAGTGATTGGAGTGGCGCTGGTCCAGAACTTTTTCCTCCCATTGTTTTGAGACGTGAACCTGCTGGTCTAATGAGTGAGTAATCAAAAGAAACATCATTTCCTTCAAACCATGTTTTGAGGCCGAAAGAAAATGCATCAGCCCATCCTTCTTTGCTGTCGGGGATACAATAGAGAGGCAGTTTTTTCCCTGTTTGTTTTTGTATCTGTGGAAGCGCTTGGATATTTTCACTCTCTACTGACCACCCAACACCGGTACCACACATCGAGATGTACATAATTTCAGCAAAATCTTGGAAAGAACGTGGCGCAATAAATGAACAGTTATATGCGCAGACATTGGTTTTCTTGGCTGGTTTTCCAGCAAACTGAAGGAGTCTCATTGAAGGGAGTGCTTCTTGGTTGAGCATTGAGTCACGAATTTCTCTGTACTCGCTCTCAGAGAGTTTTCCGTCAATGGTATCTTTCATAAAAGCAATGTATCTATCAATCGTTTCAATCCATGTTTCTCGTCGATCTTGCTCTTCAATCCACTTTGCATAGGTTCGATAGTATACGAGTTCGGCGAGCGAATTGCGGAAGTATTTTTTACTCTCAGCAAATAGTTCTTTTATTTTTTCTGGGACTAAACCAACTTTTTCACGAACGAGGTTCCGTTCTTGTCTGTAGAGAATATATGCTTTTGCTGTTGTAAAAAAGCTTGATGCAATTAATTCTTTCTCAACAATATCTTGAATTGTTTCAACGTGTGGAATATATTTCTTAGTACCACTTTTTGTTTTGAGTGCAATCAGTGATTTGAGAACACCTGCCGTAATTTTTTCTGCACTTGCGAGATTGCCTTCATTGACTGATCTCATTGCACTCAGGATTGCTTTTGTAATACGTTTGACATCAAAGGGTACGATACTCCCATCACGTTTTTGGATATGTTGTATTACAGGACACTTGAGTATGGGTTGATTTTTTGTCATATAGTTTTAAGTGTTAGATATTCCATAATTTTTTTTGTTTCGAAATTTTTATTTTCAATAATGTATGTATAAATGAGAGGGGATAGTGTATAGGCAAGTACTGTGTTTCCGATAAGGTGCATCACCGTAAATGGTATTTGCCCGATGAATGCTTGCGTCAGTGTTTGATTAAAAAAGAGTGGTCCTATCGTCAGTCCAGTTGTTGCATCAAAAAAGAGTGTTCCGATGATTGCATATGCTACATATGAACGGCGCGAGCTTTCGTATATCTTGAAAAATAAACCAGCACCCAGTGCGACGATACCGTACATGAGTGCTGTGATAATAGTCCACATACCAATTTTCCCCGTAATCATGTCATAACTAACCATACTGATAAATGCGAACATGAAACCGGCGAGTGAGCCATATTTTTTTGCAAAAGGCATACCCGTAGTGAGAATTGGTTCGATGTTTGCTGGACGAAATGGTATGAGTCGTATGAGTAAACAAATAATAAAACCGAGGATGTATTTACCTAAATCTCTAGTGTATTTTTGCATATGTGGGGTGTTTAAAAACTACTTGGCAACCACGCAAGTAGTGATGTGTAATATAGTTGTTGCATAGTTTCGCAACTAGTAAACAGATTATACTCCTGTAGTTTGGGTTTATGCAATGGTGCAAAACTGTGGAACACAGAATTTCAAAATGGTATATACTAAAAAAGGAAACGTTTATTATAAGCATATAAAATAGTAGTTTTTATGAAAAAAATACTTGTAGGTTCATCAATAATCGCAGTGATTACAGGAATCCTTATGATTTCTGGTGGTTTGTGGGGGATATCTTTTACGTATAAAAATGTCGCTCAGGAAAAGATCACTACTCCAAGTGATGCAACAGTACCAAATACCCCTGTGCGTGGTCCGCTGACACTTAAAGCTCAAGCAGATATTATCAGGCACCACACACTGACTACTACTGGTGGAAAAACATATGCAGAAATGCCACGACAAATTGCAAAGATAGATGAAAATGGTAAGCCAGTGCTGGATGAAAAAGGAGCTCCTGTCATGGTTCCAAATACAGCACGAGATATGTGGCTTACTGCGACGACACTCACTACTGCGCTCAATTTTGGTATTGTAACGTATCTCTTTTCTGGCTTGATTATTTTGTTTGGCTTGATTTCGGTTTGGACTGGAATCGTATTTTATATTTTAAGTAAAAATAGTAGTAATATTTAAATTAACTATGTTCACCTATCTCATTTTTGAAGTAATCTCGGGGGTTGTTGGTTTTGTTGCGCTCGTCATTCTTTTAATTCACATAATACAAGTGTCCAAGGTACACAATATCTTGAAACGGAAGGGTATTTTTATACCCCTGGTCCTTTTCATGGTTGCGCTCTTTGCTGGACTTGTTTCAAATCGTACCTATTCACCGGATTTTGCGATGCCGATGTTTATGCACTCTCATGCACCAGGTGGTGTTGCTCCAGCAATTCCGTTCAGTAAGATTTTAGAGTTTTTTAAGTATGAGAAAAATTTTGAGAAAGTTGCAGATATCTCAGCAGATCCAAATAGTGTTCCAAAAGAACCTCAGGTACCAGACCTCGATGGGATAGTGCGGATTTCTCTTACGACAAAAGAAGTAATTTCAGAAGTTGCACCAGGAATCTACATGAACTACTGGACGTACAACAACCAAGTGCCAGGCCCGATGCTCCGCGTGAGGGAGGGTGATACTGTTGAAATAAAGCTTTCAAATGACTCAAGTAGTCTTCATGATCATAATATTGATCTTCATGCTGTAACTGGTCCTGGTGGTGGTGCAACACTCACTCATGTTGCACCTGGGGAGACAAAAACATTCAGATGGAAAGCGCTCAACCCAGGACTCTATATCTACCACTGTGCGATGCCAAATGTGAGTACGCACAATTCTCACGGGCAGTATGGACTTATCTTAGTTGATCCAAAAGATGAAGTGTTGGCATTTTCTCCAGTTGATAAAGAATTTTAC
The DNA here is from genome assembly GCA_964626965.1 of uncultured Candidatus Saccharibacteria bacterium. Taxonomy (GTDB): domain Bacteria; phylum Patescibacteriota; class Minisyncoccia; order Phycocordibacterales; family UBA9973; genus CAZEPT01. The sequence continues at coordinate 9,473 of CAZVHB010000009.1, forward strand.
ATTACCCAAGGTGAATTTTATACAGAGGGGAAATTGGGTAAACGTGGACTTGTTCCATTTGATGGAGATGCACTTCTTGAGGGTACTCCTAACTATGTTGTATTTAATGGAAAAATAGAAAGTACTCCACGCCTGCATGCAAAAGTTGGAGACAAAATAAGGATGTATGTGGGGAATGGAGGAGTAAACCTTATCTCATCATTTCATGTTATCGGAGAGATTTTTGACACCGTCTACCCAGAAGCAAATATTGGGGGTTCTGTTGAACGAAATGTGCAGACCACAGCAGTACTTCCTGGAGGAGCGACTATCGTTGAATTTACTGTAGATGTACCAGGGAAATATCTATTAGTTGACCACGCGCTTGCTCGTATGAATAAAGGTGCATGGGCAGTACTTGAAGTCGAAGGAGGTGAACATCCTGAGATTTTCAAGCAAGTTACCGATACTCCTCCTTCAGGAGTAGTTGATCACACAAATATGGATATGCACTAAATATACAAAACAGCCTACTAGGCTGTTTTATTGTGCACTGTTTGAAACGATATGCCAGATGATGAGCCCGAGATTACCCCACCAGAGTACGAAAGAAATCATAAAAGAAAAGAGTATCTTGTTTTGCCAAGACTGAGGAAGCAGATCACTTTGGTGACCTGCTTTTTCTCTTTCCAAAAGAAATGGACTGACAGAAAATGAAAGGAATATTCCGTTGAGGACCATAACACAAGCAGACACTATGTGAATGATAGTGAGTGTATGTATACCGTAGTCTCTGTAGAATAAAAATCCACCAATGACTACGAGCGTCATACCGATCCAAATGAGTGGTTTTGTTACTTTATGTGTGCGTGTGGTTGCTTCAGTCCAGTATGTTGATGTTCTTCCGAGGAATCCATGGAGATCAATAACCGTGACTGCGCCGAGTCCGATAATAAATCCAGCGATTAAAATAAATAGTCCGATAAATGGTACCATAAAAATTTATCTATTTAAGTAAGTGATGGTGAGCTGAAGGCATGTTGCAAAGATTCCCCACAAAAGGTATGGAATATTAGCATAGACCACCCATCGAATTTCGGGTGACTTGTGCCACACACTGTACAGCGCCCAGATGAGTGTTCCGACGACAAGAAGTATGTCGATTGAAGAGAGTAGATTATTTTTAAGTCCAAACTGTATTGGAGTGAAAATAAGGTTAAAAAAGAGATTGAGCGCAAATGGGAGTGCTACTATCCATGGAATCTGTTTGGTAAATGCTTTGTAAAATACTGTACCGAAAGAGAGAGCGATAATTGCATAGAGTACACTCCACACTGGCCCAAAGAGCCACGATGGCGGAGCCCAAGTCGGTTTGATAAGTGGTGAGTACCAGTTGTATGTGTTCATATCTCTATTATACGTGACAATACACAAAATAACACACGAGTTGCGTGTTATTTATGAGAGTAAAGAAAGCATAAGGAGAAGAATCCAGGCAATTATTCCAGTCCTAAAAATTATTTTCGAGGAGACATCTTTTTTGAATATTTTCTTTATGTAAAATTGGATTATTTCTGTATTTGGGTCGATAGTTGGATTATGTTTTTTTCGCAAGAGAAGTTCCCATCTTGTGGGTGGGCAGTATCCCAAAAATATCCAAGAACTTATCCAAAGAAATAATGTAGCAAGATAGACTATTTTAATAGTCGGAAATATCCAACCTGTGAGAATAAAAACTCCAAGTAGACAGTGTAAAACAAAGAGGGTATTTGCAAAAAAGAGGTGGATTTTTTTCATGGAGAAGATTATATAAAGAGAAATATAAAAACAAGATCATCAAGATAATAGATTCGCCCACCTCAGTTATTCCGAAAGAGTAGAGTTTTCTTTATTTCTTTTGTGTCTTTTGATGAGTTTTTTAATAACCATACGGATACCGACAGCTCCCATTGAGATCACAATAACAGCAAATATAATAGGGATGGCTTTTTCTCCTAAAAAATTTTCGAGTAGTTTACCTGCATACACACCGACTATAGCCCAGAGTATTGACCCAATAAAACTATAAAAAATATATCTTCGTGTTTTAACACCTCGAACCGCAGCCAGAATAGAAGGACTCGAACGGACAACGGGAATCAGTTTTCCAAAAATAGAAATGAGCATGAGGTGTCTATCGAATAAATCCCATGTTTTTTGATGTTTTTCGTTTTCAACAATTGAACGTATAAAGCGCAAGTGTTTGAATTTTTTACCAATCAAAAAACCAGTCATATCACCCAAAAAACTACTGAGACCAATAACTAAGCTCGTGAGTACTGGTGAAAGTAATCCTTGCTGTACCAACGTTCCGGCAAAGATAGCAATCGTTCCACCAGGTAAAATAGAACCAATGATAGGCATTCCTTCAGCAAAGGAAAATAGAAAAAGAACAAAGTATTGTGTTGATGTCGGTACTGCTATTAAAAATTGAATAATTGTGCTTGAAAAATTTTCCATGTATTGTGAGGTTAGTATATCATAATTAATTAACCATTGAATAAAAAGAGCAGACGCATATTGTCTACTTTCTTAAATCTACGGAGCCGATAGGATTCGGCTACCACGTAGTCAGGTGAGTTTCGATTTCACTTCGTTCAATAACGAAACTCCTTTCTCATCCTATACGGAATGTACGCAGGTACATTCCTCGGCTCCGCAGTTTTCACTGCGTTCCAACTGCGGAGCCGATAGGATTCGAACCTACGAGGGCTTTTACACCCTGCCTCTTTAGCAAAGAGGTACGTTAGACCACTCTGACACGGCTCCGTATTTAAACAGTGGTGCCGTGTCAGAGCGTCCTACCGGACACTCCTTATTGTCTATCTCGCATGTTCTCGATAAAGACAATTTCTGAGCTTTGCTCAGAACCTGATGAAATATAAAGCAGTTTATATTTCATTGACACGGCTCCTTATTTTATTGGCTTCTAAAGTATCACCAATATATCGTTAGTATCTCATAAAAACCCTTATTTGCAAAGCTTAAATTGCTTTATTGGGAAATAAAAAACCGCACTGATTGCTCAATGCGGTCTTTCGTACATAAATGTACTAACCCATAAAATTCATTTTTATAGTACCACAGTCTGTATAAAAACACAAGCGTATTTCGTTTTGGGTCATTTTGTGATATTGTTGATTCATTGGAGGATTGGGTGAGTGGTTTAAATCAACGGTTTACTAAACCGTCGTCCTTAATCGGACCGTGAGTTCGAATCTCACATCCTCCGCAATTAAAACCCTACACTAGAGTTTTAGTGAATAGAGATAGTGCTAAAATGAGCGACGCTAGCGTCGCTCATTTTTAGCTAAATTCTATTACGAAAGAATACATCCCCATACTACAGGTCCCTCGTAAAGGCTCTCCTGCTTTCGGTATCCCTATATCAATAATCTCTTCTCCTGTTTGTGCGAGCATTTTTTGATATCCCAATGATTTAATAACGAGTGCTGAAGAACAGTCATATGTTCCTTTTGTTTTGATAATGAGTTTCGTTTCGATACCTGCTTTTGCGCTCGAGACTCTTGGGGAGTACCCACCTTTTGCATCAATAGTGATGTACTGTATCCCATCTTTTATTTCGGTATTCTGTGCTGTTTCTTGTACTTCATTTGGCTTTGTTTTACTCGTAGATTTTGACCCACCGATAAAGATGATGCCGATCCCGACAAAAAGCGCTACGGTGAGAATGATTAATGTTGTTTTATTCATAGGTAAGTATATTCAGATTATATAGTAAATAGTGGAGGAATAATACCGAGTCCGGCAAGACCAGCAAGTAACGCAAAAACTCCAAGCCCAATCACTACAACCCCTGCGGATTTAAAGAAGAGTGGCGCATGTTTGCTATGAGAAAATGATGCTGAGCCAAAAGAAAGGAGTGCAAGCATTGGAAGTGTACCAAGAGCAAAAGCGAGCATCACGAGCATCCCTGTCACAAATGAACCACTCGAGAGCGCGACAACTTGCATTGATTGGGTAAAGCCACATGGTAAGAAGAATGTACCAAATCCAACGAGAAGCGGAGTCAGATTTTTATGCTCAATTTTTCTAAAAAATGCAAAAACTCCAGAGTGCATTACTATTTTGTTTTTTGCAAAAACTCCAACTAAATTCAAACCGAGGAAGAGCATGACAAGAGACGCGATAATACCCAAGATTGCAGTGAGGGTAAAGTTGATCCCAAGAGCATTACCGATAAGCCCTAATACTCCACCGAGGACAGCGAAACTCACGAGTCTCCCCACATGAAATAGGATGAATGTTTTTTTGTCACTCACAGTATCTTGTGAAATCTTTGCTGAGAGTGAAAGTACGAGTCCTCCGACAATTGCCAAACATGAAGATACTGACGCAATGAGCCCAATAATGAAACTTGTCATTGGTGTTGTTTTTCCACCAATACCAAGATTTAAAATACCTGATTTTTGGAGAAGAAAAAACAAGAGTAATACAGTAAGCCCAATTGGAATAGCTTTCCAAATATCCTCATGAGACTTCTTTTCAGAGACGGTTTTTTCTCTCGAGAGTGTATATCCATGTGTTTTGATTTTTTCCGTAAGCATCTTTATGATTTCCTCTACAGAGAGATCGCTTTCTGTATCGATAGTAACTGTTTCATCTTTCAAGCTGACACGAGCACTTTTGATAAAATCTTGGGTATCTAAAATATCTTCAATCAAGATTTTACATGACGCACAATGTGTCCCTGATACGTGGAGTGTATATGTTTTCATAGAGGTTATAATTTCTTTGCTTTAATTCGTAAAGAGTTCGACACCACTGATACGCTTGAAAATGCCATAGCGAGTCCTGCGAATGCTGGATTTAATAACCAGCCAAATGGAGGATAGAAAAGTCCTGCTGCAAGAGGTATACCGACAATGTTAAATATGAATGCCCAAAAGAGATTTTGTTTTATTCCTCGCATGGTCATGCGAGAAAGCTTTATTGCTTTAACAAGTTTTGAGATATCGCCGCCTAAGAGTGTTATACCAGCTGATTCAATAGCAACGTCGGTGCCTGTGCCCATTGCAATTCCGACATCAGCTTGTACGAGCGCAGGTGCATCGTTAATTCCATCGCCAACCATAGCAACAATAGCACCACTCTCTTGCAACTCTTGTATCTTACCTCTCTTTTCTTGAGGCATAACTTCTGCGATAACAGCATCGATACCTGCGAATTTTGCTATGTAGTTTGCTGCTACTGTGTTATCACCTGTGAGCATGATTACTTTAATCTTTCGAGCATGAAGTTGGGTGATAGCATCTTTTGATTCTTCTTTGAGAGTATCTGAAAGTGCAATGAGTCCAATTTCTTTTTTATTAACTTCAACGATAACAACAGTTTTACCTTGTTCTTGTAGCTTTTTTACCGTATCGGCTACTTGACCATCTTTTGATGGTTTATGGATTGCTATCTGTTTACCATCAATCACTCCCTCCACTCCGACTCCTTCAAGTGCTTGGAAATTAGTAACAGTGTCGAGAGATATTTTTTCATTTTGTGCTTTAGTAACCAGAGCGTCTGCGAGTGGATGTTCAGAAAGTTTTTCTACGCTCGCACTTATGCGGAGTATATCGTTCTCTACCCACAGCGTATCAAGAGAAATAATATCAGTGACTTCTGGTTTTCCTTTGGTAATTGTTCCTGTCTTGTCGAGCACAACTGTATCGACATGGCTCAATTTTTCTAAAGCTTCAGCGTTTCGAATAAGAATACCATGTTCTGCTCCTTTACCAACTCCAACAATAATTGCAGTTGGCGTAGCGAGACCCAATGCACAAGGACATGCAATAACGAGCACTCCAACAAAAGAGAAAATACCGTAAGAAAGAGCAGTTGGGAATCCAAGAGCTGATGCACCAACTGTAAGCCAGAGAATGAGTGTAGCCACAGCAATAATAAGTACTATAGGTACAAAGACACGAGAAATTCTATCTGCGAGTGCTTGTATTGGAGCTTTTGACCCCTGAGCGTCTTCCACCATTTTGATAATTTGGGCAAGTACTGTATCAGAGCCAATTTTTGTAGCTTTAAATTTAAAATTACCTTGTTTATTAATTGTTGCGCCAACGATAAAGTCTCCAATCTTTTTATCTACGGGTATTGGTTCTCCTGTGATCATTGATTCATCAATAGATGAGTATCCCTCAATAATAACTCCATCTACAGGAATTTTTGATCCTGGCTTTACGATCAGGAGATCTCCAATCTGTACTTCATGAATAGGAATTTCTACTTCTGCACCATTGCGCCACAAGAGAGCTGTTTTTGCTTGAAGACCAAGAAGTTTTTCTATTGCTTCACCTGTACGAAGTTTTGCTCGTGTTTCAAGATATTTTCCTAGAGTCACAAATCCAATCACAACAATAGTGACATCAAAATAAGTGATTTCAGGGAGTTTCAAGGCTGTCCTTGTGAGAGGGAACAGCGTGATACTCAGACTGTAGAGATATGCAACAAGTGTTCCGATACCGATAAGTGTATCCATATTAGCAACGCGATATTTCATAAACGTGACTACTCCTTGCAAGAAGGGTTGCCCAATCCAGAAAAGTACAATACTTGCGAGTATCATAGAAAGCGTGTTAAACAAAGACATCGGTAAAGGAAAGTTTGGAATTGAAGAAAATAGTTTTGCACCTATATCCCACATCATAAGCATGAACACCAAAAGAGCAATTGGTAGTACAAATTCGGTCTTTGTTTTCATTATGAGGAGTTCTTCTTTTTTTTCTTCTTTCGAAAGGTTTATTCCAGTGTGGATACTGTGTTCTTCTGGTGTTTTTGTATTTTCTTCATCAATAAATGTGTATCCCAGTTTTTTAACTTCAGTATTCATTTGGTCCACAGAAACAGCATTTCCATCAAAAGAAATTGTTGCTTTTTCTGTTGCAGGATTAACAGAAATACTCTCTACACCCGATAGCCGAGACACCTTAGTAGTGATAATCGTTGCACAACTTGCGCAATGCATCCCTTTAATTTTTAGTGTTTTATTAGTCATATAGGAATTTTGGATTAAACTGCATACCACTGTACTCGCCAGTCCTTAAAGAGTTTTAGTGTTGTTACAAGAAAAGTATCCACAGCATCCGCATTGTTTAAAATTTCAGCTCTGCTTGATTTTGTACTTATTTCTTTTGTCATAACTAAACCTGCTTCATGGTGAGCAATGAGTGCATTAAGAAAACGCAAATCAAATTTTTCGTCATACGTTCCAAGGTTGGAAACTACTGGATCCTTCACCTGTTTTGTGTCTCCGTACCATTCTTTTTTCCAAGTGTAGAGTTCATCAATTGCTTGAGGCTCATTTTTAAGAATCATTGCAGACAAATCTTTCATTTCTTGTCTTTGTGTCTGTGTGCTTGCTTGTGTTGCCAAAAGCATTGCTCCCCTGTGGTGAGCGATCATTGCATTGATATACCGAAGGTCGAGTGTTCGATCTGGACGTCCCAAGTCCATGGATGTTTTATCATACATACTGACTTTATAATCAGGAGTACTCGCATAGCCAGCAACCCATCCGAGAACACCGGTAACGACCATAAGGGAAATTGCTACTGTTGTTGATATTTTTGACATATATTTTTTATAGTAAATAGTAAAATACGTGCACTTTACTGCATGTTATAGATTTTTAATAATTCTTTGATTGAACCTTCTTTGTCATTTTTGAGTCTATCAAGAAGACAAGATTCTAAGTGACCTTTGAGTAATTCTTTACGCGCACTGTGTAACAACCCAATAACACTATCAATTTGTTGAATAATTTCAGGGCAGTATCGACCATCATCAACCATGGCGGGAATTTTTGTAATACTCCCTGTAGCCATGTTGATAACATTACGAGCCTTTTTGTTTGGTTCACCATTTTTGTGAACATGATTGTGTGTGTGTTTGACCATATACCCTATGGTATAGGGTATGCCATAATAAGTCAAGTGGATAACTTTTTAAGAAGTGTATCGAATACACATTCCGTACTACTGTTCCTGTGTCGTAATTTGTAAAAGTATAGGTGTGGGGGTATACTCAAACTATGAAAAACACAATAATCATTTTAGTTATCGTTGCACTGTTTGGTGGTGCATTTATTTATGGGAATAAAAAGAATACTGCATTAGTACAAGAGGTAGCAAGTGTTGATACAACAGCAGAACCAGCTACACCAGTAGTAACAGGAGATACACTTACTAGTGGCTCTTATACTATCGATACAGCAACTTCAAAAACAACGTGGTCAGGAAAGAAAACACTTAAAGAAAATTGGGTAGATACAGGGAGTATTAGTATTAAATCAGGGAATTTTGAAATAAAAGATGGAACTTTTTCTTCAGGGAAAATGACATTTGATATGCAAGGTATTACAGTTCTCAATACTGGAGCTGGAGAGAAAGGAATACCAACACTTGAGAAGCATTTGAAGTCAAAAGATTTCTTTAAAGTTGAGACATTCCCAACAGCAGAATTTACTGTTAAGAGGGGTGATTCATCAAGTATCACAGGTGATCTTACAATCCTTGATGTTACTAAAGAAATAACTGTTCCAGTCACTGTGTCTCAAATGGACGGGAAAGTACGTATTGTTGGTCAGACAAAAATTGATAGAACACAATTTGGAATCAAGTATGGTTCGAGTACTTTCTTTGATGATCTCAAAGACAATGTTATAGCTAATGACTTTTTCCTTGATTTTGATATCGTCACTCAATAGAAATTCCTAAGAACTAAAAAAAGCATCGGATTTCCGATGCTTTTGTTTTAATGAATTTTCTTTAACTAGATTTACTCCATTCAATGTATTTATTGTTTTTGTAGTCATACACTTTTGTGTACAGCACTAAACCAAACATTTTTAATATGGAGATTATTAACCAACCAAAATCAATTTCATACCACCATCTTGATAACCTCGAACTCGTTTGGTGTTTATGGTGTTCACCATGGAGTGATTCACCCATAGTAAGTAGGCTTAAGAGTGTTGCTGGTATAAAATTCAGTATTTTGTTTTTGAAAATCGTAATGTTTGTTGAGTAATCCTTCGGATTTTTCTGATTACGTTCTTCTAGGCCGTGGCCAAGTCCGTTTACAAAAAAACCGGAAAAAACTGGTAGCCAGAGAAATTGAATTAAGAAAAATAAAATTCCAAATGTACCGAATAAGATAAGAGACATCAAAAAAAAGATGATTAATCCCCATAAAACATACTTATGAAAGTATTTTTTAAAAAAGGGACTTTTGTCCGCAAGAAAATTTTCGATATCACCAGATATATTTTCACCTGTGATTTTTTCAAATTTTTTGAAGTAAGAAATTTTCTTGTACAGTGCAAAATACCTAATAAAGGGGACGATTGGGCCGGTAAAAGTATGTGTAAATAGAATGAAATTTACTTTTAATGGTCGATGAGGGCTGTGTGGATCAAATCTTCCGTCTGAATTCTTGTGATGAATCAAGTGCAGTATACTCCAAAGAGCTTTTTGTACTCCAGTAGTAAAAGCAACGAAACCATCTAAAAAAGACTCAAGTCTGTTACTTATGATAACACTTTTATGTGTTGTTCCATTGTGGTAACTAAATCTGACAGCCATAGACTGTAGTAGTCCCCAAAATAGGCAGAGGCTCCAGAATGCCCAATAAGGCAAATGGAGAAGGTGTGGTATAAAATTTTCAATGTTCATATGCTTGTTTTTTGTTTTACTATAGCATTTTTGGGCCCAAATGCACCTATACCTATTCACAGGGTCTTTTTTGTATGGTGATATCTGGTATTATGATATCTGGTATTATGGAGATATGAAAATTGTCGTCAAAGCAAAGCCAAATTCAAAGATAGAGAAAGTAGAAAAGCTGACTCAACCGACGCTTGATTTTGAAAACACCCCTCAAAAACTTGATGTATACAAAGTATCCATAAAAGAACCTCCAGTCGATGGTAAGGCAAATAGGGCACTTGTACAGGCACTAGCTCGGTATTTCGGAATTGCTCCATCACTCGTTAGGCTCGTTTCTGGTCCGACCTCTAAGCAGAAGGTATTTGAGGTTGATAAGTAGAAACAGAGATAAAGGCGGGGCGCTTTGCGCCCTGCCTTTACTTTTTTTATCTTATATGTTATTGTATTAGTACAACTGTTCTATAGACCTTTTCGCATCAGTTACTCATGTTTTGCGAATCAACCTTATCTTTTTAGATAATAAGACGATAATCCTCTATACAGCATTTGTCTTATTATTATGTGAGTAATTTTTGCCCACAACCCTATATTTGTGTATTCAATAGAAACACAAAGTAATTTTCAATATTATGAAAAAAATAGCAATTTTGCGTAAAAGCACCGGAGGTGCATCACGCAGTGCTCATTCCTCTGGTTCAGCTAGTGGTGGAGCGCGAAGACCGTTTAATAGGCCTAGCCGTTCATCTGACGGAAGCACAGCCCCTCGTGCGGAAGGCTCTTTCCGAAGTAGTTCATCTGGAAGTTCTTTTGGTGGACCACGACGTTCATTTGGAGGAGGAGGTGGAAGTAATTTCCGCCGACCTGTTCGCTCAAGTGGTGGTGGTAAAAAAAGAGGACGTGGAGAAAATATTGATATCAATAAATTCATCTCTAGTCCAACAAAAATTCACGAAGAAAAGAAATATACTCCGACCAATACCTTTGCGGAACTTGGTTTGTGTAAAGAAGTACTTCACAACCTCAAAGCTCGTGGATTTACTCATCCAACTGAAATTCAAGATAAAATTATTCAGCATGGTATCGCTGGTCACGACGTGATCGGACTTTCAGAAACAGGATCTGGTAAAACAGCTGCGTTTCTTTTGCCTCTTATCGAAAAAATTCACAAAGATAAAAAACAAAAAGTACTTATCATCGCACCAACACGTGAGCTTGCTCAGCAAATCAACAAAGAACTCCGTGAATGTTCTCATGGAATGTATCTCTTCTCAACTGTCTGTGTTGGGGGAATGCCTATCTACCGACAGGTAGAAGACCTTCGTCGTACACAACACTTTGTTATTGGTACACCTGGACGTCTCAAGGACTTGGTAGAACGTGGATCAATTCGTTTCGAAGAATTTGGTTCAATCGTGCTTGATGAAGTTGACCGTATGCTTGATATGGGATTTGTCGATGACATTACCCTTATCTTGAAAAAACTTCCAAAAGATCACCAAACATTTTTCTTTTCAGCGACAATGGCTCCAAAGATCAAAGCACTTGCTGAGAGTTTCATTACGAATCCAAAGATTGTTAATCTCTCAACTGGTATTGCGACAAAAAATGTCAAGCAAGATATTGTTCGTTCTACAAGTAAAGAAGATAAGTTTGATAAACTCATGGATTTACTCAATGATAAAGATATAGAAAAATCTATTGTCTTTGTTGAAACGAAATCTGAAGTAGATCGTATTACAAAACAGCTCAACTCATACAAATACAAAGTAGGACTTATCCACGGTGACCGACGTCAACGTGAACGAGAACGAACACTCCGTGATTTCAAAGAGGGGATGATCAACGTGCTTGTAGCGACTGATGTTGCTGCTCGTGGTATCGATGTAAAAGATGTCTCACAAGTCATCAACTTTACAATCCCACAAACACACGACGACTATGTTCACCGTATCGGCCGAACAGGCCGTGCAGGAAAGCTCGGGAAAGCGTTTACGTTTGTGTAAGTTTCTCAAAAATACTTTTAAAATACAGGAGCGGGCCCGCAGGGCGGGCGGCGGGATTTTTTTTATTAATTGTTT
>CAZVHB010000009.1:21264-26454 GCA_964626965.1 uncultured Candidatus Saccharibacteria bacterium
ATATTTCTTTTTTTTTTTTTTTTTTATAAATAAAAAAATACAAACCCCCCCCCCCCCCCCCCCCCCCCCCCCCCCGCTCCTGTATTTAGTATATACTTGGTATATGGCCGAATATGAAAGAAAAACAGATTTAAAACGTATGAGTATATTGTGGACACTTATTTAGAGTTGACCGATGAACAAATAGTGAAAAAGTGTGTTTCCGACAGTAATTTCCTTGCAGTCCTCATCAATCGATACGAACAAAAACTCGACCTCTACATCAGAAGAAAATCAAATGCAACAAAAGATGACCGAAAAGATATTTTACAAAATGTATTTATAAAAGTATATAAGAATATCAATGATTTTGACCAAGGTCTCAAGTTCTCATCCTGGATTTATCGTATTGCACACAATGAGATGATTGATTGGTATAGAAAAGAAAAAACACACCCAGTACTTCACTTTGAAGACGATGAAACAATTGTTAATAAAATTATTTCAGATGTCGATGTTCAAAAAGAGTCTATTCAAAAAGAATTACGAGCTCATATAGAGAAAGTATTACAAACACTCACTTCCGAGTATCAGGAGGTGGTGCAACTTCGGTTTTTTGAAGAAAAAAGTTATGAAGAGATATCGGATATTCTGCAGATTCCCCCCGGTACGGTCGCAATCAGAATCAATCGGGTTAAAAAGAAATTAAAAGAGTTACTCCATGAATACGCATATTAAAAAAGAATACAACGAAATACAAACAGAAACATACAGCCATGATTTGGCTAATAGTGTTCTGGAAAAAATTCATCAAAATAAAATACACCCGATAACTCGGAAATATTTTGCTATTCGTGAAGTATGTTTATGGATTCCAGGAATATTTGTAACACTTCTTGGTGGTTTTGCATTTGGGGGAATTATTTTCAATAGTCTTCATTCAAGTATGTCGTATCGAGAATTTATTGAACCACAACCTTTGCCATTTCTTATAAGAGAATTACCGGTTATTTGGATCATTGCATTCCTCCTTTTTTCACTTGTCATTATTAAGGCATTTCGTCAAACAAAGAGTGGATATAAATACAGCGCACCAGTGATTCTGGGAGTCAGTGTTTTGGCTAGTTTTGTAGTTGGTATTGTACTTGTTCAAGTAGACGAACATTATGAGAATCCACTCCTTCGTTTTCCAACAGAATACACACAGAGAAGTATTTGGTTCAATCCAGCAGATGGGCGTCTTGTCGGAATGATTAGTAGAACAGGCGACGAGCATTTTGTGCTTACCGATAGTAATCAAAAAGTATGGAATTTAAATATGACTGAAATTCCAAATATTTCAGAATTTGTATTGATGGATCCATCAGTAAGACTGATTGGTAAAACACAAGATGAAGACACGTTTCTTGTATGTATTGTTTTGCCTGGAAAAATAGAAAAGAAAAATAAGAGCATGGGGCCACTACCGATGATACACGCATTACCAATACCAACTTTTGTAGAGTGTAATCCCATCTTGCAGGAAATTCGCGAACATCATCGTGAAAGAAAAAACAAACTTCATCCGTAATAAAGAATATCGGACAGAGAATCGATATCATCTCGTTCGAATATTACTAGCTTAATATAATACATATATATGAAACACATAGCTAAACGGAGAATTAAAAATACAGCTCAAATGCTCGCGGTTTTAGGTCTTGTGGGAATGTCTACTTTTGGAATGAATGCCTATGCTCAAGATAATCAAGAGAGACAAAGTACTACAGCCACACACGATACGCGATCGAACCACAAACAAATGATAGACCAAGCGTTGACCAATGCTGACTATACTGCTTTTAAAAAAGCTATAGCGAGTAAACCTAAACCAACAGATGCTCCTGAAATAACAGAGGCAGTATTTGCAAAAATGGTTGAAGCGCACAAGCTCAAGCTCGCTGGTGATACAATCGGTGCTAAAAAAATCATGGACGAACTCGGTTTCAAGAAACCTGCTGGCATGAAAAATCATTTTGGAAAAATGCACCACAAAATGGACATGAGTAATTTTACGGACGCACAAAAGAATGCTTTTAAAGAAGCGCATACACTTCGAAAAGCAGGAAAAAGTGAAGAAGCAAAAGCTGTGCTCGATAAAGCCGGTATTACGATTCCAGTACGCAATGGTCTGACTCAAAAGACAATTTAATAATAAAAACACTCATTAATAATGACCACTCCTTTTTAAGTAAAAAGGCATAGATATATAGTTCTTTACACAATACAAACAATAAACATACTCTCTCTTATGTGTTTCATCCATAAAAACACATTAAGAAAAAGCGCAGAATGACCCTGCGTTTTTTCTTTTATGTGTAAAAAGACAAGATCTTCTTCAGCAGTGAAGGAGGTCTTGTCTTTTAATTGTTAGGGTTGTTTATTTTAATACTTTTGCATCGATCGACACAAACACACCTGCTTTTGTTGCTCGTAAAAATACTTTTCCAATACGTACCCGTTTCAAATCAGCGACGGTGTATCCAAAGGCTGATACCATCCGGCGGATCTGTCTATTTTTTCCTTCAGTGAGTGTGATAGAGAACTGTGTCGGAGAGATTTTTGATGCAGTGCACTTTTTGGTGAGTGTATCTTCATCGAGCCTCACACCACGCTTCAAGAAATCGATAAATTCTGGAGTGACTTTTTCTTGAATCTCAACAACATACTCTTTTTCAATATGTGAATCATTACCGATGAGATGTGTCGTCATCTTGCGATCATTAGTCAGGATGATGAGTCCGTGAGAGTCTTTATCAAGCCTCCCAATAGGGAAGACTTTATGAGGAAAATGCGTATGGTGAATGATATCGATTTCTCCCTTTTGTGGAGTGGTCGTGACGATACCTTTTGGTTTATTGTAGGCATAGTATACAAACTGGTTTTTCAGGTTTTTGACCTCTACCGTATCATTTTCTGGGTCTATTTTCTGGCCTAATGTGGCTTTTTTACCATTAACATACACCAAACCTCGCTCGATGTATTCATCGGCTTCGCGTCGTGAGGCAATCTTTTTATCTGCCAAATATTTGTTGATCCGCTCTTGCATAGGGTCAGTATACCAGAAAAATAGGTATGATATACTATACCTATGTCACAAAAATACATCATCGGAAACTGGAAACTCAATCCAAAGACCGAAAAGGAAGCTGTTGCTATTTTCACTAAAATTAAAAAAGACCTAGCCCTTTTGAAATACAAAGTTATTATTTGTCCTCCGGCAATCTTTGTTCCAGCACTTTCAAAGATAAAGACTACGAATATTACTCTTGGACTACAAAATACGGCGATAGAGGATACCGGTGCATATACAGGACAAGTGTCTGTTGGCACTGCGCTCTCATATAAAATAAAATACTGTATCGTCGGGCACTCAGAATCTCGTGTAAATGGAGATACTGACGAACGTGTCGCAAAAAAAGTTACGTATGTTTTAAAGAATAACATTACTCCAATACTCTGTGTTGGGGAAAAAGAGCGTGACGAAGCTCATACGTATTTTGCATTTATTGAAAATCAGCTCAAGTCCGCACTTGTTGGTATTTCCAAAAAAAATATTGAGAGTATGATCATTGCGTACGAACCTATCTGGGCGATAGGGAAAGACGCTGTACGTGATGCAACTCCCGAAGAATTTTATGAAGTAAAAATATTTATCAAAAAAGTTTTGAAAGAAAGTTTCGGTGTATCGTCCGTGCCTATTCTTTATGGAGGATCAGCAACACCTAAAAATGCTGAGAGTTTTATGAGAGCAGGGCATGCAGATGGACTTCTTATCGGCCGAGCATCACTTGATCCAAAATCATTACAGAGTATGAGTAGTATCGCAAAGAGTACGAAGTAGGCTGTTGTCATACCGGACCTGATCCGGTATCCAGGCAAAATTATAAATAAAGTAACCATCTCTGGATTCCGGGTCGAGCCCGGAATGACAGAAACATATATGCAAACCATACAAGATATTAAAGACATAAAAGGAAAGACAGTGCTCCTACGTGCTGATTTTAATGTACCTATTCAAAATAATAAGATTGTTGATACTTTTCGTATCGATAAGACACTAAAAACAATTGATTTTGTTTTAAAACAAGGAGGTCTTCTGACAATCGTGAGTCACTTGGGAGATGATGGGAAAATGACACTTTTACCTGTGTACGAATACCTCAAAAAAAAGAAGTATGATATTTCATTTTTTGCAGGTCCAGTAACAGAAAAAACAGTTGCTATTATTACTAGCGAGCGTGACACGCAAATTGTACTTGTTGAAAATCTGAGATTAAATAAAGGCGAAAAGACAAATGATGTAGGTTTTGCAAAGACTCTCGCAAAGCTTGGTGGTGTGTATATCAATGATGCATTTTCTGTATCCCATCGTGAACATGCGTCTGTCGTGGGTGTTCCAAAACACTTGAAAAGCTATGCGGGATTTCAATTAGTTGATGAAATTAAAAATCTCTCTGCTGTCTCTATTCCAAGTCATCCATTTGTTTTTATACTTGGAGGTAATAAATTTTCAACCAAACTTCCACTTGTTTCGAAACTGAGCAAAAAAGCAGACTCATTTTTTCTGGGTGGAGCGCTTCAAAATGATGTACTTTATGCTGGTGGATTTCAAATAGGGAAATCACTCGCTGAAAAAGATCCAAAGATGGAAAAGGAATTACAAAAATTGTATACGAACAAAAAATATATCATTCCAGATGATGTGGTCGTTGACCGAAACGGCGAGTCAGTTAATACACCTATTAGTGATGTTCTTAAGAATGATCTGATTTACGACATAGGAGCCGAAACTGCAAAAAATATTGCGATTAAAATAAAAGAGGCAAAATTTGTTTTATGGAATGGTCCTTTGGGAAAAGATTTACCCGCGTATGAAAAAGGATCACGAAAATTACTTAAAATACTTGCTCAATCAGTTGCTACTAAAAAAACAAAAGTTATTATTGGTGGTGGGGATACTATAGCATTGGTATCAAAAATGAAATTACAAAATGCATTTACTTTTATTTCGACTGGTGGGGGAGCAACACTCGACTTCTTGTCAAAAGGTACACTTCCGGGGATTAAAGCATTAAGATAAAAAAAGCGGAGCGGGGCGTTTGGCCCCGGCGCGTTTTTTTAAAAATTATGAAATTTTATACCAAAACCATAAGTTTTTTTTTTGAATAT
>CAZVHB010000009.1:26464-28668 GCA_964626965.1 uncultured Candidatus Saccharibacteria bacterium
ACTCCCCCGGGAAATAATTTTTAAAATAAAAAACCCGCTGGGGGGCCAGTGCGCCCGCGCCGCTTTTTCTAAATCATTCTCAATTTATCTCCCAACTCCTTCAGTTCTTCTTTCGAATATTCTCTTCTGTTTGATTTTTCAATCATTTCATAAAAAGGCACGATATGTATATGTGCGTGAGGGATATCAGTTCCAAATGTTTGAAATGAGATATACATTGCACCGAGTTTTTCTTTTAGGTGAAGTCCAATCATTTTTGCTTTTTCGAAATAGTCACCAAAGTGGGGAACATCTGTCACCCATACATATGGTTCTTTTGTGATGAGGAGTGTGTGTCCGTGTTGCTTTGGAAATATATCTAAAATAGCAATATATTTATCATCTTCGTAAATGATTTCTGCAGGTATTTCTCGATCAATAATTTTTTGAAATAGGGTCTTCTCCATATATGATATACTCTATCACAATGGAAGAAATCACTGAAATACTCTATAACCGACTTGGTTTAACGACACAGGCTCAAAAAGACGCATTTCTGCGTCCTGATTTTGAATTACACACCCATGATCCATTTCTTCTCTCTGGTATGGACACTGCTGTCGAGCGTATTCACCTTGCACTCCAAAACAAAGAAACTGTCGGTATTTATACTGACTATGACTGCGATGGGATTCCGGGAGGAGTTGTCTTGTCTGACTTTTTTCGATTGGTAAAACATGATAATTTTCACGTGTATATTCCCGACAGGCAAAGTGATGGATACGGGCTCTCAAATGATGGTATAGATATTTTGAAAGAAAAAGGATGCACGCTCATCATTACCATTGACCTCGGTATTACAGCAGTCGAGAGTACCCTCTATGCAAAAGAAAGTGGAATCGATATTATTATCACCGATCACCACTTACCTCATGCAGTGTTACCTGATGCGTTTGCTGTCATCAATCCAAAGAAAGAAGGCGATCAGTATCCTTTCAAAGAACTCTGTGGAACAGGTGTTATCTACAAACTCGTCTGCGCTTTTCTGCAAAAACATCGCGATGAGTATAGCGTCAAAGTTGGCGCAGAAAAATGGATGCTCGATATGGTGGGTCTCGCCACTCTTGCTGATATGGTTCCACTCATTAATGAGAACAGAGTCTTTGCGTACTATGGACTCTATGTGATCAAAAAAACAAAAAGACTCGGGCTTGCAAAACTCTTTCAACTCAATGGAGTAAAACCAGATACCCTGACTGAAGATGATCTGACGTTTACACTTGTGCCTCGTATTAATGCAGCGTCTCGAATGGGAGATGCATATCTCGCATTTCGAATGCTCTCTACAGTAGACAATACAGAAGCGCTCGAGCTGGCTCAAGAACTTGAATCTCTCAATAATAAAAGAAAATCCCACGTCGCAAGTATTACTAAGGAAGTAAAGAAGCTCAATCCGGAAGTCTTTGAAAATAATGTTATCGTTGTTGGTGATCCGCTCTGGCGACCAGGAGTCCTCGGACTTGTCGCAGGAAAACTTGTCGAAGAATACCAAAAACCAGTATTTGTCTGGGGTGGAAATGACGAGGGGGATTTTGATATTTTAAAAGGTTCTTGTCGTGCGCCAGTTGGAATGAATATCGTTGATATCATGACAGAAGGGGCGAAAGTCTTTGATCATTTCGGTGGGCACGCTGGCGCTGGGGGATTTGCAGTGTCGAAAAGAAATGTTCATGATCTAGGTTTTGAGCTCAATTGCGCGTATGATATTGTGCAAGAAAAAAAAGAAGAAGGCGCAGAGGTTGAGAAGCTCGAAGAACTATTTTCTCTGTCTGTAGCAAATCCCTCAAAACAACTTCACGAAACCTTGCAACAATTTGCACCATTTGGTTTTGGCAATACGAAACCAATGCTCCGTATAGAAAATGTCAGAATAGAATCTTTTAAACAATTTGGAAAAACAAAAGAACATTTGGAAGTTATTTGTGTGATAGATGGAAAAAATATCAAAGCACTTTCTTTCTTTAAAACTGCGGATAGTTTTGCTCGGGCATTTTCTGTGGGGGATGTCTGTACGCTCTTGTGTCACCTTGAAATGTCGTACTTTATACGACCAGAGTTACGTTTGAGGATAGTGGATATATACTAAAAAAGGTTATTTTATATAGATAAAACAGTGGGGGGGGGGGGGGGGGGGGGGCCCCCCGCGCCCGAATTAGTTTGTTGTT
>CAZVHB010000009.1:28678-32428 GCA_964626965.1 uncultured Candidatus Saccharibacteria bacterium
ACGCGTAAAAAAATAAAAAACAATTTTTTTTAATAAACATCCCGCGGGGGGGGGGCCGGCCCCCCCCCCCCACTGTCTACATTTGGAACTTTGTTCCATTCCTTGACTTTGTATACTATGTATGCTATTATGTAATTAAACAATTTAAAACTTAATTTTATGCAACAAAAAAGCGCTTTAGAGCAATTTTTGGAACTTTCTAAACAAGATCGTTTCAATGGCTGGCCTTTGGCCGGTGACATTAAAAAGGGGGTAGATATTCCATGGTTCGGTTCCAGTATTAATTACCAATTACAGGTCGGGGAAACAATTGAGGACTATACTTCGATTATTCGCTCCTTTGGATGGGTAGTAGTATTTGGTGTAACCAAAGATGGGTTTGTCCCAACTTTGTGTCAATGGAAACCTGGTGTGAACCAAGCTTCGTGGGAGTTGCCTCCTGGAGGAATTGGTAAACTTTCAGCAGATGCCTCTATGGAGGATATCTTAACTAAAACACAGGCAAGTTACATGAAAGAAACCGGTTACGGAGAAGGCCACTGGAGTTATCTTGGTTTTACGATGATTGAAACCGGTAAGTACCGCGGTGCTAGTCCCGATGATCATGGGTTGAAAGCCCATATGTATGTAGCTTCTGGGCTGCAAAAAATTGCTGAGGCACGCAATCCAAGCGCTAACGAAATCATGGAAACCATCATGGTCCCACTTGATGAGTTCCGTGAAGTACTGGAATCCGGTAAATTTACTGAAACATCTGCCGTTGCTTGTGCGTACAAGGCGCTTATTCACATGAGACACCTTGATTGGGATTAGACAAAAGGTAAAAAACAAAAAAAGG
Source organism: uncultured Candidatus Saccharibacteria bacterium (assembly GCA_964626965.1). Taxonomy (GTDB): domain Bacteria; phylum Patescibacteriota; class Minisyncoccia; order Phycocordibacterales; family UBA9973; genus CAZEPT01. Next base: position 29,517 of record CAZVHB010000009.1, read on the forward strand.
AAATCTTAACAGGTTTCCTTTTTTATTTTGTCTCAAAGATATATTGCTATGATATACTCATTTTATATGAACCCAGTATTTAAAGAGTACGCTATCGAAAATAACCAGCCGGTTGAACTAAATAATTTAACTACCGGATTTATTCCAGACGAAGAATTTACATCCGCCCATAAAAATGTACCGATTGTTTGTCATGATGCATTCATAGAATACGAGGGTGGAATTTTGATGGTTGAACGTGATAATGTTCCGGCGAAACATGAAATTTGGTGTATTGGAGGAAGAATCCAAAGAGGTATAACAACTGTTGATTCACTTCGTAAGAAAGTGCGTGCTGAGTGCGGACTTGAACTTGAATCTATTGAATTTCTCGGAACAGCGCGAGAATTTTTTACGACAGACCCGTTTGGTCACGACAAAGGAACTGATACTCCGTCACTTGTTTTTTACGCAAAAGGAATTGGTGAAATAAAACTCGATAATCTTCATAAGAATCCTATCATCGTAAAGCCAGAAGAGTATCAAGAGCTTCGCAAAACCCTCCATCCGTACATGCAAGATTTCATGGATATTGCTTTTGAAAAAATGACTCGCAACAATCACTAGAGATCAGTTTCTTCTTTTATCTAAAATTTTATATACTCAGTGCATGAAAACAATCGATATATATACAGATGGATCAGCGCGAGGGAATCCAGGACCAGCAGGCTGGGGAAGTGTTATTATTGACCATACAAAAGGTTCAGTTGTTGAACTTGGTGGGCGATTTGACCTGGCTACCAATAACCGTATGGAGCTTTTGGCGCTTCATGACACATTGGCATATATCGAAGCAAAAAAACTCTATGAAACACCAATTGTTATTTTTATTGATTCGACGTATGTACTGAAAGGTGTGACGATGTGGATGTACGGATGGGAGCGAAATGAATGGAAGACGGCTTCTGGGGGTGATGTACTCAATCAAGATTTGTGGCAAGAGATTTTCTTTTTGGCGTTTAGACTTAAACGTTTAGTGAATATAAAATTTGAAAAAATTGCTGGTCACGCTGGAGAATTTGGTAACGAAATGGCGGATCGTGTTGCGACGAGTTTTGCCGATAAAAAACCAACACTATTGTTTAAAGGCGCTCTATCTGACTATCAAAAATTAGGAGATGCGTACTTGGCTGAACTCAAACCAAAAAAAGGTGGAGGAAGTATATCAACTTCAAAAACAGGTAAAGCGTATTCATATGTGTCCTGTGTTTCTGGTGTTGTGCATACAGATAAAGACTGGAGTAGTTGTGAGGCGCGGGTAAAAGGTAAGAAAGGTGCACGGTATAAAAAAGTCTTTTCAAGCGATGAAGAGGCACAGGTCATTCATGAGTTTAAAGGATCCAAGTAAATTCTTTTTTGCCTTTCTCTGTTGTTTCTGTCTAGGGATTTTTTTAGGTGTCTATTTCTCTCTTTCAATATTCTTTTTTCTCTATGCTTTTATTGGTACTCTTTTTGCTTTTGGTGTGTCTGTGTATACAAAACAGACACACTCTTTTTTGTTTTCTCTACTCGTATTTTTCTCAATTATTCTCGGTGGACTTCGTTTGCAAATGAGTCTGAGTTCAGAGAATACACATATTCCAAATGGTGTTGTTACTGGTGTTGTTGTGAGTAATCCTAGTGATAAATCATATGGGCAGTCTTTTATTTTTCGTACCAATCACAATGAAAAGCTATTGGTAAAAAATAGCAGTGCATCACATGTTACGTATAACGATACCCTTGAAATAGATGTTACCTGCACAACTCCAAAAAACTTTGAAACAGATCTTGGCTCTACCTTTGACTATGTGACCTATCTTAAAAAAGATCATATGTACGCTACGTGTGAGACGAAACACGTCACTTTTATTTCTCATACAAAATCACCACTTCAAACACTCTACAGATTTTCAAATTTTATTGGGGATCAGATTAGTGACGTTTTCAAAAGTCCGCACAATGCATTTATCGGTGGTGTGCTCGTAGGGGACAAGACGAATATTTCAAACGATATTAGAAATGATTTTATCAAAACAGGAACGATTCATATCCTCGCACTCTCTGGGTATAACATTGCGATTATTGCACTCTTTTTCCAGTATATTTTTATTCGTCTGTTTCGAAAAAAAGTCGCACTAACATTTTCTGGAATATCTGTTTTATTGTTTGTTGCAATGACTGGTTTCATGGCATCGGCTATTCGAGCGGGGCTGATGGCGATCATTGTTATCTTTGCACAATTTACTTATCAGAAATACTCGGCACTCCGAGCACTGCTGTTTGTGTCGTTTGTGATGGTACTCTTTGATCCTTTTTACTTACTCTACGATAGTTCATTTCATCTCTCTTTTCTTGCGACTTTTGGAGTGGTAGTTGTGAGTCCACTCATCCATGTGTATCTCCACAGGATTCCAAATAATACATTTCGAGGAATTGTCTCGACAACACTTGGTGCGTATCTGATGACTTTTCCATACTTAATGTATTTCTTCCAAGGATTGTCTCTGGTGGGTATTTTTGCAAATATTCTTATATTGCCGTTTATACCACTATTGATGCTTATGAGTACCGGAACACTTCTGATCAGTTTTATTTCATTCCCACTTTCCTTTGTGCCGAGCGTACTGACTGATTATCTGTCGCAAGGTATTTTATCCTTGATTCATCTCTGTGCCCAAGTTCCGTTCGGGTATGTCTCGACATCTATTTCACAGTGGGTGTGTGTTGGGTTGTATGTCGGGATATTTTATATGATGTATAGGTTGCAGAAAAAAGTTGATTTAAGGGACTAATTATGCTATAAAATAACAGTATTACATCGACTAATGGAAAATACATCCGCTCGTAGCTCAGCTGGTAGAGCAGCTCCCTTTTAAGGAGATGGTCGCAGG
>CAZVHB010000010.1:0-19948 GCA_964626965.1 uncultured Candidatus Saccharibacteria bacterium
GAAGTCCGCAGTTATATCCATTTAACTACAAGGGCAATAATGTATTTCTAGATTTTATTCATGATATGTCCGGCCTATATCTAGTAACACAAGGGCAATATGTGGTTTTTAATCTCGTATGTCCGGCCTATATCTCTTGATATAAGGGCAATATATTTTATTGCAACTCTTGCAGTATAGCACATAGTATTTATTTCGAGAAAAACAAAAAACGAAGCCATTTGGCTTCGTTTTTTTATTGTATCTAAAACAGATGTCTTATTTTTCCTTAATGATCACATTATTTCGAGATTCACTATTATCAGTAAATGACACACATCCAGTATCTGCATATGAATCAAGTATCCATGGACCAGGACCAGTGTTGTCAACAATATTATCAGTCTGGAAATCTTCACCTGGGGCAGGATTTATATCAGTTCGAACATCCATAATTCCATCGGCACCTGGGTCACCTGGATACGTAGGAGGAGTAGCAGTTGCATTAATATAATCATCAACGAAGTCTACCATTCCATCTCCATCGTTATCAATACCATCACTACACTGTGGTGTTCCTGGAGTAACAGGTGTATTACAAGCAAGAAGAGCGGCAGGTGATGAAAGGTACGCCACAGGAAGTCCTGGAGAGAGACAAGTATTCATAGAAGTGTCAGTACACTCTACCTTATACACATCTCCATCTGTTGGAGGAGTATTGAATGTCTGGACTACACTTAAACCAGCCGTTGGTGACACAGTCATCCATGACGTATTTGGAGAGTATGCGGTACAGCTTGTTGTAGTAAGATTTGTCCACCATTTCATTTTTGGAGCAACGTAATTGAGAGTTCCTGGAGGACATGATGGCGCAACTTGCCATGTAGCGTTGACAGAACAGAGTCCACCTCCCACACTTGTATCATTTACTGTAGCAGTAGTTGTATCGGTCGTCACACCATCTGACGCAGTGAGTGTATATGTTTCTGTTGGACCATTAAAAGTAAAGCCAATTGTCTCGAGTGGATTCGTAGATGTCGGGCAGTTCTCTGGAGTGGTGACACTTGTTACACTACTTGTAATAGAACAGGTTGTATACGCTGGAGCGAGTGGATCTTTCATCCATGTGAGTCGAATTATAGGAGTACCAATAGCAGTAACATGAGGATCAGGTGCAAACCCAATAGTCACATCATCAAGGAAAGATGAAATATCAGTTGCTTTGAGGACAATCGGACCAGTCTGTCCGCCTCCAGGCCATATTTTTGCATTGACAAAAGAAAGCCATCCACCATTTGAATGCCAGCCGTACCCAGAAATATCTCCAGTAGTAGGGTTGACACTCGTTCCATAAGTAACAGATGAAGCCTGTACACCAGAAGTCGATCCGTCATGATCATTAGTACTAGAGAAAGAAATATATGGATCCCACCATGGTTGTGTTGTTAAAAATTCTGCAAACCCAACAAGTTCTCCAGAAACAACCTGTGCTCCACAAGGAGAACTCGGATCAGTCCCCGGAGGGCATGATGTCGGAGAAAATTCTATCCAACCCACAAGAGGTGACCACGCATGTCCTGATAACTCAAGTGTACCTGGGTCTTGAAAGACACCGTACGCAGGAGTTGATACCTGAATACCAGCAGTGTTCGGATCAGAGTCATTATTTGAAGAGAGTGAAATCCAACCAACGTTATCCATCCACATCCAACCAAGAAGTGGATCAGTTGCGGCAGCTTTTGCTACATGAGTTTCTGATTTTATCACCATTGCATACTTACCTGCAAAGATAGATGCTGAGATGAATAGGATGGCTAGTAAAAATTTATATTTCATAATATTTCTCTGTTAGTTGTTTATACGATCAAGCAATTCTTTTTTCTGAGTAGGCGTTGCTTGTTTCTTTTTACTCAATGCATTCGACGCTTTTTGCATTTCGACACTATTTCGAGTCATATCTGCTTCAGAATATGTGTAGTCAGTTTTGTACCCTTCTTTGAAAGCTTGATCTATTGCTTCTTGGGGAGTTTCTGGAATACCACTATCAATATTTTTGAATATCTTATCTCTGAAGAAAAAAGTTAATATTCCGATGACAATCACAAGAAAACAAATAAGGATGATTGCTTTTTTATGATCCTTAGGAGTATTTATTTTTTCGTCGAATACAGGTATTGTTTTTGGCGATACTGTATTCAAAGAAGTAATCTCTGACACCTTATCCATATTTATTTGATTATTATTTGTTTCCATGGTGATATGTTATTTTTAATGACCAGTAAAGTTTGGATCCACCGTAAGACCTGAAGAGAATGTACTTATCGTCCAAGCCATAAAATCAGGCTTCATATAATTTGTAGGCCAAGACCAAGTAGAGAAGCTGCTGAAGTATTGAGGATTTCCACCCATGGTACCCATACTAACCAAATAGAAAGGCAAACTAGTCGCACACAATTGACCTGCTGGAATAGTAATAGAACCGTGCCATGGAAGTGGAAGCCATAAACTAAGTGGTGGATTATTGTTAATCCAGTGAGAATGGAGAGTCACTGTTCTGTTTGCTGTATTCATCGCGCCTGATGAATACTTCGCAGGGTTAAGACAGAGTTTAAGTTTAAAATCATTGAAAGGAGCTGGAGAATTTTTTATATACGCAATCTGTTGAACGATATCATACGGGGCAAGAACATAGTTTCCTGTTGCAGTCGTTGAACCACCAGCAGGAACAGTGATATTTGAGTTCGCAGGAGTAGTATATGTTGGGAAAAGTGATGAATATTTTATAAAATGACTTCCAGCAGTAACACCCGTGATTGTTTGACCACTATTATAACTCGTTCCTGTACCATCGAGTTGCCATTTTGCACCAGCAGCATTTGCGGCTTGTGGAGTCATGGTCACAGTGACAGATCCTGTTGTAGGAGGAACAACAACGGCAGTATAGTTACAGCTAGCTGTTGTATTTACTCCAGCACTAATCGTCACATTCTGATTTGGTGGTGTTGTGTATCCTGTAACTGCAGTACATTTAACAAAATGACTTCCAAGAGAAATACCTGTGACAGTTACTCCACTATTACGAAGTGTTCCAGCACCATCGAGTTGCCATTTTGCACCAGCAGTAATTGCACCAGCTGGGGTAATAGTAACAGTCAAAGAGCCAGTAGCAGGAGGTGGTGGTGGTGGAGGTGGTTGAGTCCCTGTACCAGATGAATTACACCATTCGAAATTACTTGCATTGTAGTAGTAGCCAGAACTTCCTGTGTAGGTCGAACCCACAGAGTTACTTCCAGGAATAGATACAGGACTGATACGCTGACATACATACACAGGAGTATTCGCCGGGATATTTACAGTTACACCATTGATAGTTGCTGTGGTATTTGTAAGTTGTGATGGGTGATAGACTGAAGTCAATCCAGGTGATTTCATCATCCAGCCAGATGGACACTTGTACTGAACATTTGCATATGGAGTACCAAGCGTATAATTGGCTGGAATAAAACACACTGGTCCATGACCAAGGTTAGTTGTACCGTAGAGTGTAAGTTGAGAATTTGTCTGAGTATATGGAAGTGTTGGGCTCACAACGAGATTTTTGATGTTCACACGCCCAAAAAGGAGATTTGTGATCATCTTGTCGTAGATACTGTTGTTGAGGCCTATAGTATCTACAAATTGAGGATATGGTTCAGGATAAGATACGAAAGTACCTCCTGGGAAAAAATATGCAGAACCCCAGAAACCAAGATACGATGTATTTGTAAGGAAACTCACAACAGCTGAATCTCTTCCACCTTTGAGGTGCATCACTTCTTTTGCGTCATTGCCGGAAACACTGGTTGGGAGTAATGTCGCAGTAAGTTTACCGATCGCACGTATTGGGCCAAAAGAAAATACACCATCAGTAATGAGGCCAATTTCATTGATACTCGTAATAGCGAGACTTCGCCCGAGGACAGAGAGTGTTGAGCCGATTGGGTCGATGTAGTCTTGTGTGTTTGCATTCATGTTCATTTCAGATGAACCAACTGTTCCGTACTGAGGTGGATTGATACTCGACGGTCCAGAAAATGATGGTTGAAAGACTGCACGAGCAACAAATGCTGAGACAATAAATATTCCGACGATGAGTGCTACAAATTTTGTTTTATTAAATGTTTTCATAGATATGTATATGTATTACTCATCAACTTGACCAAGACCACCATCTAGACCCCCATCAACATCACCACCATCACGATCTTCTTCACCTCCTATGATTGTTCCATCATTACCTCCATCATGGTCAAGACCAGAGCCAGAACCAAGTTTTGGAAGTGTATCAGCACCATTACCTGTTATTTGACTTGCAGAATCATAATCAGTAGTACTGAGTATTTTACCGTTTACCACAGGACCAATTGGATCAAGTTCACACATCCCAATAAATGCCGGAGCGGAGACAGGATCAAAGTAGGTACACAGATTACTATACGCAGCTGAAATAGAACTGATCGGAAGACCTTCTATTGTTTCAATTTGATTCGCGTAATTTGAAGCAGAGTCTTGAAAAATAAAAGTAAGCGCTGAACCCATCGGACAAGTATCTTGAGGTCTGATTACACAGTAATTTCCTTGACCAATGTTTGTAAAACCAGCAACATCTAAATCTGTTCGTTTTGTTGGCCCATATGAATAACTCTGATCTCCTAGAACACTACTATGGTCACCAAGAATCAAACTACTCAGCGCTCCTCTCCCAAAGAATCCTATAGACCACCAGTCTTGACCACTTGCACAGTCGTCACACACATCAGACCCTAGAGGATATCCATCAGTCCAAAAACCAAGTGTTGGTTTGTTTGAGACAACAGTCGTGAGCATTGTCTCATCTGTATTTGAAAAAAGTTTTACTGCAGTACGTGCATATGGACCAAGTCCTGTAACACCAGAGAGATCTGCAACGAGTTTCCCATATGCAATCAGTGCGCGGTTTGAGTTTTGAATACCCGCATTAAAATCAGCAGTCCAAGAAAGAAGTCCTTCTGTACCGAGACCAATCCCAAGAGGATTTGATTTGGTTGTACGAAGTGTGTAGTTGCCAGGTGGAGTTGGGTCAGGAGTACTAGGTGCACCATCTTTCAACTGCATTTGTTTATCCTTAAAGATAAACAATTCTGGCTGACCATTTGGTGAAGTAGGTCCTGCTGTTGGTCCTACAAAAACCGCACGGGCTACATAGGCACTTGCAATAAAGATGACGACCAATAAAGCTATAAGCTGTATTTTTTTGTTAGTAGTAGTGTTTTTCATATAATTTTATAGTTCTGAACAAGTAACACCTGGTGGTACAGAATCAGCTGATGATGCAATTACTGAAAACACCGATGATGGTAATGATTGTGCGAGTGTACATGCAGTAGCTCCAGCTGGGTGATACTGGACACCTGTCCAACTACCACTCGTGCAAACAGCAGTATACTGGTTTGAGTTTTCGCACAATTGACCTGCTGGGATAGTGATGGTTGCAGTATGAGAACCGTACGTATTATAACCACCGGCATACAATCCAGAGACAACAGCGCTAAATGTTTTTGCTGTGGCTTGAACAGAAGACAGACAGACTTGCGCCCCAAACGCCTTAGCTATAACCATAGGTTGAATGGTACAAGAGTATGCTGGTGGATTTGTGACTGTATAGTTTCCTGTCGCGGTCGCGGTTGTTGTTGCAAGAACATTGATAGTAGAATTTACTGGAGTTGTGTAACCAGTCACACCAGTAGAGTATTTTATAAAATGACTACCGAGTGATATTCCAGTAAGAAGATACCCATCATTGTACCAAGACCCTGTACCATCGAGTTGCCATTTAGCACCGGCAGCTACTGCTCCAGCAGGAGTGATGTATATTTTTGCTTCTCCAGTTGCTGGTGGTGGAGGAGGAGTAACAATAGTTCCACATCCTTGTAGTTCAGTTGCGGTTATTGGAGTATTGTTGACTGGGTATGTGTGATAGTCTGGCACATCGGGCATATCTCCATGAGTTGATGCACATCGTCCATTAACGTATTCCGTTGGAGCAGTGTCGGTATAGTACATTTGGCGACATTTTGCGTGGCAATCGTCTGCGTAGTTGACCATATAGAAACCATCAGGACATCCTCGTGTCACTGCGGTCTTACCAAACAACTGACAAGTATCTCCGTAGCCGATATTTGAATGACCTTCGAGATTGAGCGTATCGTGGTTATTTATTTTAGCCATAAGTACTGGATCGGTATCTTCGGCCTCAGATTCGTCTGGTTGTGGTCCAACATGAAGACCGATAATTCCTTTATCAGCAAAGACAACACCTGCTCGTAATCCACCGAGTGCAATAGGGTCAATAGCGTCGAAATCTCCTACTTGATCAGTTTGCTCAATAGCAAAACGAGGAAATGGGCTAAACTTACCAGCTTGGCTTATTTTAATAACATTTATTTGATCGTCTGGTGTTTTTGGATCTGTACCAAAAAGCTCAAGCACATCAGAGCTTGCTGGGTTTGTATCACCGAGAAGATCTTCTCGAGCCCAGCCATGCCAGTCAGTATATGTAGTAGTTGGATAACCAATACTTTGACTATCATACAGTCCAGCTGGTTGAGTCCAACTTCGTCCACCGGTTATGCCAGATTCACGAGTGTTACCTTCGAAGAAACCAGCGAGTTTATTACTTAGAGGAGGAAGTAGAGGGTGTCTCATCGTTGATAAATCACCAAAACTCAATGTCTTTTCAGACAGCACAGCCTCTTTCCAGCGACTATCTTGAGTACTATTGTACTTACCATTCACTGGATCAGAAGAATCTGAATTTCCTTGTGAATTTATCCATAGATTAAAATCGTTTGAAAGAAAATTCCACTTCCATTCAGGATCATCTACTGTTGTCAGAGGCACACTATACGTACCATTTGGTGCAGTAACAGTTGGTGGAGAAAAAGTGTACACTGCAGAAGTAACAGAGACAGTCAACATAAAAACAGCAAGAAGTAATACGACACTTTTAATCTGAGCCCATATACTTTCTTTTATAGATTTTTGCATACAAATATATTGTACACTACAATAAATATTTCACGCAAGAAACTTTCTCGAGTTATCCACACATTCAAAAAATAATTCACAGTTTCCAACTTTTAAAAAATAAAAAAGACTATTGTCATTCCGGGCTCGATCCGGAATCCAGAAATTTTAAATGTGCATATAAAAAAGCTCAGACATGTAGTCTGAGCTCTGTTATAAAATAATTGTTTCAAAAAAAGAGAGGAAAGAAAGGAGAAATGAAAAACAAACATTCATTCACGTGAATTATCTTTTAAGTACTGTCTTTACATATTTGTTACGGTCAGAGTAGATCGTAATATAGTAAATTCCAGTACTGTGATTTTCGAGTGAAAAGTCGAATTGTTTTGAGTTCTGTTTTAAAACAGACACAATCTGACCGGCTGTGTTGGAAACAACATAACCATCCATTTGTTTTTCGGAAGTAAGCGTAATGTTATTACCAGATTGAGCAACAAGTACAGTACTTGCTTCATCAATATCAGTAACCCCAACAGTGGAATTAGCTGAAATCGTAAAAGTGATTACCGTACCCATGTTTTCATTTCCGTGAGGATCAGTTCTAGTGATCTTATAGGAGTACGAACCAGGAGTAAGACCTGTTAAGATCATTCCCCATGTACCATTCACGTCGGCCACATCTGTTTTGATAACAGTTGTCCCATTGTACACTTTCACTGTATCACCCTCATAGGCATTAGCGTTACCACTAATGGTAACAAACGTTGTCCCATAAGGAAACACTTGCGCTTCTGTTGGGATGGTAACAATAGTAGTTGGTGGTGGAGTCACATCAGCTTTAGTTAAAAGACGAGAACCACCAACGCTAGACCATTTGTAAAACTTACCAGCAATTTCCCACATACCTCCTTGATAATCATCGATGTCAGTTTGTTGAGCTGGAGTATTTACTGTAGCTGAGCTAGGTCCGGCAGAAACATTAATCGTTACAAAGTTAGATGTCAATTTCCCTGTTGTTGGATTGTGATCCAAGAAATCGTTGTATCCAGAAGAAAATGATTGGACAGGACTATTTGGTACATCAGACCACGTTGTTCCATTCGAGTGAATTAACTTAGTATCATTGATAATACTTCCAGTTTTATAAAGATAAATATCTGTTTCAGAATATACTATGACGCTTTTGATATCTTGAGCAACCAAATCTGTTGGGGTTACTGAGAAATAACCATTGATTCCTTTTTTACCAAAAAGAAGCTGTCCACCACCAGTAGGTAGCTTTTGCACGATTGGGAAAATAGTACTATTTACATTTCCATTTTCTGGATATGCATAACATAAATAGTTAGAATGCGTACCAGGATTCCAAGGTATATATGAACTTGTACTAAGATTGTACAAGAAAATATTTGACCAAGTACCAGGTTGACCAAAGTCAGATGCGGTAAATTCTCCAGTTACAAGAATATTTCCATTACCATGATCTCTAATTGATGCAATACCGGCAATAGAAATTGGGAATAACGCCACATAGTTACCACTCACTTTTTTGTAAGCATTCATATAACCTAAACCAACATATTCATCCAACATTAAATAGATAGTGTCGAAAGAAGGCATCGGAAGAGTTTGAATAATAAGCTGTTTATTACGATGTGCGAAGAAAGACGGACTTGTTCCACCACTAGTTAAATTACCAGTAGCATCAAATTTTAAAACATCTTGAGTTACAATAGTAGCGATAGTCGAAGTTACCAAAGAACCTTGTTTCATACGAACCAACTGTTTGTCAACATTTTGAGTACGACCATGTAAGGTACCACCGGCAACTTGATGAGTCATATTAAATGCACCATTTTGAAGTTTCGCAGAAGAAGAAAGATTACCAGTAACAGTTTGGAATACATACGTCGGAACCCAGGTAGTATCTTCGTTTGGTTGTTGAACTGCTGGTTGTGCACTTGCATTAAAAGCAAAGAACACAAACAAGGAAAGCGTGAGAAGGACTTTTTGAGAAAAAAGTCCAGTGAAAAACGATGTCGGAAGTACGGATTTGTTTTTCATTTCGTTTTTATTTTTTTTTAAGGTGAATGAATGTTTAGAAAAACCTTGAAAAGAAAGACCTTCTTGAGGGCTTTTCTAAACATTCATCACTCTTTGTCAAACAACAAACAGTACTTAAGTACATTATAGGATAAAACCACAAATTTTTCCATAGTCCACCCCAAAAGTTATCCACAGCCTAAATCGCCTTAAAATAAGGCGATTTTAGGGTTAAGTAAATTTTCTTATTAGTTTATCTTGACAGCACTAAAAACAACTTTATAAAAATAAAAATAAGAACATAGATGAAGTAGGAAGACCGAACGTCTGAATTGAGCTTGCTCCAAAGAGGCCATTTTGAAAAAATAACACCTACACCATTTCCATTATCTTCAAGTTTTTTGTAATCCTCCTTGAGATTTTTTAAATCTTCAAGAGGAATACTATCGTGGAGTATATTATTTATTTCGACAATAACTCGCATAGACTTTTTTGATATTTCCTTTTTCAAGGAATAGAAAAAATATTTATTACTGATTTCTAACTCCTTAGTTAGGAGAGCATTGCGAGTGATAAATTGATCCCCTGTTATAGTTAGAACAAGTTTTGAAGTTCGCTTGTCATGGAAATACTGAGCATCTTTATGAGTATAGGTTTGAATAAATGTGTTTAAAAAAGTTCTATCGTAGAATTTAAATACTTTCTCCGTCTTTCCTACTAAAATACATCCATTTTCTAAATCACAGGTGTATTCGTATGTAATAGAATTTTCGACCTTATTATCTTCAATTTTTTTATATTTTATATTTCTTACCAACTCTTCTACTGTTAACTCAGGATTATCCAACGCTGCAAAAAGCAAATCTCCTATGAGCATTTCAAAACTAGCATTTGATCCAGAAAAAAGATTTTTTCTTAAGTTATCTGCTGCTTCTTTGTGAAAAGTAATTTTTGATTCAAGATGGACTTTGTTTCCACTAATAGTTACTGAAATAGATTCTTCAGAATTATATTCGGATTCAATTTCACAAGGTCTTTTTTCTAAAGAGCTATTGGGTAATATGTTTAAAAAGTATCTGAAAAAAGGTTGTGTTCTGCGTTCCAATCGCCCATACAGATTATTTGATGTTGGATCAATAAAATAAATCTTCTGATTCCTGTTAATTTTTAATAAAACATGAGAAAAAGAAAGTGGTGAAGGAAGTTGAGATCCTAACATTGGGTCAAGGTTATAGTTGACCAATATAATATTTGAATCCACCTCAATCTCTCTTAAGATCAAATTAAGTAGCAGAGATTTTGCCTTACAGTCTCCTACTCTATTGTTGTAAGTGATAATAGGATCTTGTGGTAAGTGTCCGTCCATTTCATTTGCATCGTAGATATACTTAATATTATTCTGTACAAATTCAATGGCAAATTGAATTTGCTCCTCTTTTGAAGAAAGTTTTTCGAGTTTTCTATGTAACTCTGGGAAATCATTCTTAAGTGTTCTGTTTTTATAAAAAGGTAGGTAAAGGTTGTGTAGATAAGTGGACACTTCTTGCCAATCTTGGCAAGAAGAGAAGTCAATAAAAGGAGTGAAATAGTTGTTATTTACGGGCACAGGACTGTACATCTTTTCTTCAAAAAGATATTGTTCGCCTTCTTTTAAGAGAGTTATGTCAAAATCGATTAATTTTTCATCCTTATCACGAAAAAACTTTTTTGTATAAAAGATATCGTGATTAGTATTATTAAGTAATGTAAATTTGTAGTGTGAGTAGATCCAATAACCAAAAGTAGGTATTTCAAAAACGTATTTTTGAAAATCTCTTCTGATTACTTTTTTCTCAGAAAAAACTGATTTTGTTGTGTACTCGAATAAAATCACATCGTCGATTTGAACTTGCATCAAACGAACATTTATTTTTTGTTTATTGTCAAACACCCCTTGAATTGTTTGCGCCTCATCGCTGAACACTTGGATCGTTGCATCAGTTAATTTATCAATATATTCTCCATCCCTAAAAACACCTACTCTATGGAAAAAAATCTCATCATCCTCAAATAGAATGTATTCTGTTATTTGTGCCGAATCTAAAACTTCTGGTAAACTTATGCGATATAGAGTCCTTGAATACTCCAACGTGGACTTTTCTTCAAGAGAAACTATTCTTTCATTATCATAACATAGACCTTTGTCACTTATATCAATATTAAAATTGAAATCTTTTGTTTCAATAAGCTTCTTTATTTCTTCTTCTTTGGGTGAACTGACAAAACTAGGTAACTGAGCATTTGTCTTGTAGATAGTTTTCATATAATATGATTATACTTATTTAATAAATAAACGATTCAAATAAAAATATGTGAAACTACTGCCACTCTTTTGGAACGTTTTTGAGTTGCTCGATGGGATCCCAGTTTTCTGAGGCTAATCTGTTTTTTGACCACCACTTCATACCTTTATTTATCCAATATTGTCTCCAAGTTTTCATTATCTTTATATGAATATCATCACCGAACTTCCAATCTTGCTCTGTTAACTCTTGAGGGAGGATATCTCCTGCCCCCTCATCGTCATATGTATAATGAATTCCACAACAATAGCAAATCACATCTGGGTTACCTATTAATGTATTAGGATCATAAGGATAATCATCTAATTCAAAACCACAAGCATAACAATTTTTTTTTATATTTTGTATTAACATATATTACTTACTTTTACTTGCTTTTTGTCTATTCCAATAATTATCTGCTCTCTGGTGGTTATTTTTGTTTGGTTTATAAGCTGAGGCATCAGTACCATTTGAATTTCGTATACCCATAGTACGTGTATTTTTATCGAAATAAAAAGTTCGGTTTAATTTATCAACAAAAGAATCAAAATGGGTTTTGCCCGACTGAACTGCACTTTCAGCACTATCATTAAAGTTCTTTACAGCCTTTGCGTATCCAGCCTGATCAGTTCTTCCTAACCCAAAATCTGGAGCATGTCTATCGGTATGATCAGCTAATGTATTTGGTCTACCCCAATTATTTTCTCCATTTTGTAAAAAATTGTAAGCACTCACCCCAGCAACACCTGCACCATACGTTGTCACAGTAACACCACCTGCAGTTGTTACTATTCCTGCTGGTGCAACCACTACCACTCCTGGTCCAGTCGCTGGACTCAATACTGTTGCCCCAAGTCCTGCACCTGTAATACCAGCCCCCGCGTTTGTAATAAATCCACCAGTTGCCATTCCAGCTAAATCTCCTGCCGATTGACCATTTGAATAATCTGACTGATTTCCGTTATACACACCAGAATCAACTCTTCCTGCTCCTAAAAAGATATTTGACCCATAGGCATTTACAAGACCAGTAATATAATCAAGCACAGATAAACCACTTGGATCTTTCATCATCACTGGATTATCTCGTGCATAACTGTAACTATTTTGTTGCTGTGGATCCATCAGTAATCCTTTTGGTAATTGCCAAAACATCGGATCTTGTGAAACAAACTGTCCGGCGCCTCCTTCATAGTATCTCGCATTCAGATAATTATATCCAGTGCTGTCGTATTGTTCACCGATAAATGCGCGTTTTGGTTGTGGGCCAGTTTGAACTCGTTCTCCTCCATATGGGTAGTATTCAGTAATTGAAACAATGACACCATTTACATCAATAACTTTTTCCGTAGAACCGAGGTGGTCAGTGAGGAAATAACTCGGAGCGATTGTCGCACCCACAATCTCGAGTGTTGCAACTTGCGTATCACCCAAATACACAGTGCTTATTTTTTTAGTCCCCACAACATCTTGATCTTCAGTGTAAAACTTTGTCGGAGTATAGACAGTTTGGGTTCCAGTTACTTCTTTGATTCTATTTCCCGCATGGTCATAGGTGTAGATTGAAGTCTTGCCAGCTTTTGTAACTGACTGTAATTCATTTTTATAATTCCATACATTTGTATGTGCTCCATCAGTAAGAATATTCCCAAGTGCGTCATACGTTTGTATTGCACTACCTATTTGTGTTGGAGCATGAGGGTTTGCCATAAGTGTACCAGTGTTGCCTTGATATAGATATGTAGAAAGATTTTTTGAAAGAAGATTACCAATTGCATTGTATGAATATGTTTCAGAAAAAAAAGTTGTGTATGGAGAGACTGGAAGTATTGCTTTTGATTTAATCAAACGATAGAGGTCATCATACGTGAAACTAGTTGTCTTTTTTGTTGATGTCATAGAGTCATCAATCAGTTTGAAAATATTTCCCATTGGCTTGTAAGAATACGTAAGTTTCTGCAGGATCGTAGAACCATATACTGACATTTTATCTTTGAGACGATATTCTTCGAAGGCACTATATGTATTAATCGTTTGCATTCCATTTGCAAAATTTACTGCTCGAGGTTGCATCGTTGGATTGTATTCTACCCCACCAATCACATCAGTTGTAGTCGTACCAATCGTCTTTTGAATCTTTTGTACTAGTCCACGATCATTGTACGTATACGTCAGTGTGAGATTGTCAGGATTTTTTTGAGTCAAAACTTTTCCTTGTCTATCGTAGGTATACTGTGTTGTCATTGTTGGGAGCCCTGCCCCATACGAAAGTGTTTCTGTTGCAATTTCACCCATCAAGGTGTACGCATACGCAGTACTGTTCCCTGTGAGACGAGTCGCAGAACAGAGCTTACCTTTTCCATTTGTACACGTATTGTATGTATACACAATATCAGTACCGATGGTGCTTGGATTATCTTCTGAGAGTTGTTGACCTAGTGCGTTGTAGGTAAATGAAGTTGTCGTACTCGCTGGTGTTGTGACAGTGAGTGTGTTTCCATTTGCATCATAGGTATATGTGTATGTACCAAATGTTATGTCGGTCGGTGCATGGAGATCTGTCGCAGTGAGTCTTCTCCCGAGTCCGTCATGAGTAAAGGCACGAACATTACCGAGTGCATCGGTAAGACCAATAAGATTATGATTACTATCATATGTATAGGTAGTTACATAGAACGATGTACCATCTTTTTCACGAACTTCTGTGAGATTACTGTGCGCGTCAGTTACGTACTCTTTCACATGTCCTTCACGATCAGTAACAATTTCTTTCCATGGAGTATACATATGATTAATAGTACCAAGTACGTGATTCTCAGTAAGTACTCGACCGAGTGCATCATACGTGTATGTCGTATAGTATCCTGGATTATAGTACGGTGGAGTTTTTGTTATCTGTGACATTTCATACGGCACAGTTTTCTTTGCAATGTTTCCTACTGCGTCATATACAGTATCTTCTTTGATGGCCTGACTTCCTTTTTTAATTGCTTTCTGAATCGGGCGACCAAAAGAATCAAGATAGGTGTAGACAGCAGATGAAAGTGTCGGAGAAAAATATTTTTCTTCTTTGACTGATGCTTGAAGTGGGGTATCGATGTACGTATATGCTGATTTCAAAACAGGAACACCCGCTCCATCTGGAATTTTTTCAGTGAGTAACCGACCCAAACCATCATGGGTGTATTCAAACATAGCTCCATTCGGGTCAGTTATTTTTGTTGGTTTCCCAAGTGTCATATCATACACAAAACTAGTAACATGACCAAGTGGGTTAGTCACCGTAAGTGGGTAAAGATTATTTATATCATATACAGTCGTCGTAGTATTTCCATTTGGATCAATAGTTGATATTGGTAAACCAAATGTATTGTATCCAATAGTTTGTGTTGCCCACACCCCTGTACCAGTACCACTAATCCAGTTATTTATTTTAGTTGGATTTCCTTTAGTGATCTGACTATACGTAAGACCATCATACCAATATGTCATCTCTTTCTTTTTTGCACCTGCATTATCTGTTATTGTAACTTTCATCGGCTTATTTACTTTCGTTGTTGCATTCGAGACATAGAGATACGTCGTCACATATTTATCTGTACCAGTATCGGCAAATGACGCATTGTTTTGTCCAAGCACTTCTCCATAGTTCGTATCGGTTGTTAGATTACCTGTTGTTGTATTGTAGACAAAGATATGTCCTGTATCTTTATGAGTAGTCGTGAGTGGGTCAAAGGTTTGAGATAATGTTGATGTTGGATAGACAAAGAATGCACCAGGAGAAACTTGCGTTGAACCAAAACGAGTCATGGTCTTTTGCAACAGTCCTCCCGTAGCATCATAAACTTCAGTACGAAATGTACGTCCTATTTTTTCTTGTGCATCTGGTTCTTCTCCAATACTTGCAAGTGATGCATTTTTTATGGGCATCGTACTATCCAAATCCCCTTGATGGTAGTAATCTACTTTTCTTGAAATGAGTATATTGTTTGTGTTATCAAAAAGTTTTTCTTCAACTTTTTCAAAACCGGCAAATTCTCTGTTGTGTGGATTTTTGTAAAAATATTCACCACCACTATAGATGTATTCAGTACGAGAAGAAAGCCCAGAGACTGGTTCGGTTGTGATGATTTTTTCGACAACACGAACTTGATCTCCACTTCGATTAATATTCTTTTGATTCTTGTATGCAATATCAGTGATCGAGCCAGATTGAGTAGTTATTTTTTTTAGGTTATTAGTAAAATGTTTTCCATTATTGAGCCATACTTTTCCTTTACCATTTGGACTGGTGATAACACCATTGTTGATGTAGTACCCATCACCGTACAAAATATCCATGAGCCCATCACCGTTGATATCGACAATCTTGGTATTCTGAGTAGCAGGGTTCACTTGGCTGAATGCTGTGTTCGGAGGTGTACTGAAATCCATCATCGGAAGTTCAAAGGATGGAGCAAGAACCCAGTTGGTTCCATTATTGAGCCATACTTTTCCTTTACCGCTGACGCTGGTAATAGTCCCGTTGTTAATATAGTATTCGTGACCATGGAGAATATCTAGAAGCCCATCACCGTTGATATCGATAATCTTGGTGCTCTCGACAGAAGGGTTTACTTGATTCAAGAGTATATTTGAAGGAGTACTAAAGTCGAGCATCGGGAGTTCAAAGGATGGAGCAAGAACCCAGTTGGTTCCATTATTGAGCCATACTTTTCCTTTACCATTTGGACTGGTGATAACACCATTGTTGATGTAGTACCCATCACCGTACAAAATATCCATGAGCCCATCACCGTTGATATCGACAATCTTGGTATTCTGAGTAGCAGGGTTCACTTGGCTGAATGCTGTGTTCGGAGGTGTACTGAAATCCATCATCGGAAGTTCAAAGGATGGAGTGATATTCCACTGATGCCCACTTATCTCATATTCAAAACTCGTTGTATTTAAAACAACAACAGTAGGATCTTGTAGTTGAATTGTTTGAATTGTAGAAGTTGCACTATTATCTCCAACCGTATAATTAAGAACATATTTTTTCTTGAGTGTTGAACTTTCATTCACAGAAATACTTTTTATTCTTTTTTGATTCAGGACAGAAAATCCAGTAGTCGCATCTTGCATACTATCAGTACGATTTTCTAAATCAAACACTACATCAAAAATTGCATAGTGAATATTCTGTGGATAAATTTGTCCCGCATCTTTTGTATAGGTATACAAAATCGTATTTGTATTTACATCCATCACTGTTTCAATATTCCATTTATAGACACGAGTTGGATCCAAGATATCATCTTGTCTACTTTGCGCAGTCGCGCCAAATACATATGTCGTTCCATTTTTATCAGTAAAGCTCCAGTTGTTATTTGTATATGTATATATATGAAAAGACCCATCGTCCTTTTTTGGTCGATAGGTGTGTAGTACGGGATCAACAAGCACAAGCTCTCCATCGAGAGATGAAGTAAATGTTTCAGTTGCAGTGTCGTAGAGTTTATCTACACCATACTTATTAAGTCGCTTGATATACGGTATAGATATATCCCAACCATACCCAAAAATACTTGCATTGTGAGTATTTTGAGAATTGTAAGAAAGAGTAAAATTTGGTGTCAGACCAGCACGACCTTGCGGAATTTCTACTGGATACTCATAACGAAGTGCACCAGTAACTTTGTCGGGTTCTACTTTTAATTTAGCTTGAGATTGCTGAGAGTAAGGGTCAGAAGTATTTGTAGTACCAACCACAGACTCTGGCATAGCTTCTTGTGCAAGTTCTGGTTCTAATGGTTTTTGTTCTTCACTTACTGGAAGCGTTTTGATCAGTGTATCATCCGGAATGATAACTTCTTCCAGAACAGGCACCACGACATTAGGAGTGGTTTCTATTTGAGGACTACTTTCAGTAGGGACAGAAACAACTATCTCCTCAGCAAAGACAATTGCGGTAGGACAAAACAGCGCAAAAATCATGATAATCGACACGAAAGATGCACAACGTTTTAAATATGTATTCATAGAGAAAAATATGAGCTAATAAGCGTCACCTTGACAACTGAGCGTACTGTAGCACAGTGGTAACTCTTGTCAATGACGGATGATTGGTCGACTGTATTACTGTGTTTCATGGAGTAATTTTTGTTACTGTATCAAAATCACTATTCACGACATAAAGATTACCGAGATTATCGAGCGCCATGTCATCAGGAAACGGAGCAACTGTTGCGTAAGTAATTGCATTTCCATCTTGATCCATTTTAGTGATAGTCGAGTCGCCAAGATTACCTGTATATATAATTCCATTTGGAGCAAGGACAATAGGACTTGGATTTACGAAACCAGTATTCCCAATCCAAACCCAACTCCCAACAACATTCCCAATAAAATTTACAAAAGAATTTAATTTGAATACCGCACCCCATGTGACATCAGTAAAAAAGAGGCGACCTTTTGTGTCTATGGTAAGTCCTTCGATAAAATGCGGAGTAAAATTGAAATAGGTATTTGAAATACCAGAAGGTGTAATGCGAGTAATCGTATGGGTCTGTCTATCAAGCGTGAAAATAACTCCACTATTGTTTATGACTATTTCCGACGGCTCTCCACCTGTTGTACCGAGTATCGTAGAAACCCCAGACGGAGTAATTTTTGTTACAGTATTACTTTCTTTATTTGCAGTGTAGACATTTCCTACTGGATCAACAACAAGTGCCACAGGTTGCATACCAGTTGTACCAAGTGTCGTCACAACACCTGCTGGAGTTATTTTACTGACGTTATTAGCTGAGCTGTTTGCTGTGTAGAGATTACCAAGAGTATCTCGTACGATTTCCGCTGGAGTACTATCAACTGTTGCAAAAACACTTGAGACTCCAGCCGGTGTAATTTTTGTAATAGTGTCATCTCCAATATTTACAGTATAAATATTTCCAATTGGGTCAAGAACAATACCAACTGGACTTGCACCGGTTGTGCCGACAACTGAAACTGAAGAAGCTGGAGAGAGTATAGGCTCATCAACCAAGATTGGTATCGAATCAACTGGAGCCAAAGTTGCAAATACTCTATTCGACCAAAGAAAGACACCTAATAAGATAAGTAAGCACGCATACATGTTTCCAAAAAACACGAAAGATTTTTTCATAATTCACTGATGAATCTATTTTTCTTTACAGACTCATCACCTAACTAATTTTTTACGACTAAAAAATCCTACATATTTATGTAAGATTACATTATACCCATCCGGTACATATTGGAAAGAAGGTTTTCCACATCCATACTATATCTAATGCCAAAGTAAAAAAGAGGGGCGGCCTTCGGCCGCCCCTCTTTGGTTATATTTTTTTCTTTATCCCAACGCTACACCCGTAATCAACTTAAATAGAAAGAGGACAGCTTGAGTGATCGGATCGATGCTGAACATCTGCATGACGATGAGTAAACCAAAGATAATAAAGAAACCATTTCGTTCTAGATATGTTTGATACCGTGCAAAATGATCTGGTAAAAATGAAAAGAGGATTTTTGAGCCATCGAGTGGTGGAATCGGAAAAAGATTGAAAATACCGAGTGAGAGATTGACCAAGACAATTGCGATAAGCATGAAGTTTTCTGGTGTTGGAATACCGGTTGCTGGGATTGGCACAAAGAAACGAAGTACGAGCCCGAAGATAATAGCGAGCATGAAGTTTGTAAATACACCGGCGATTGCAACGACGCGAGTTCCTTGTCTGAGATTCGTAAAGTTGTACGGATTGTATGGCACAGGTTTTGCCCAGCCGAATCCAATTGGGGATTTGAGGATAACAAGAAGGAGTGGAACAATGACCGTACCGACAGGGTCGATGTGTTTAAGTGGGTTCATGGTCAGTCGGCCGGCGTTCAGTGCTGTCCGGTCTCCATAATAGAGTGCAGCAAATCCGTGTGACACCTCATGGGCTACCACAGAGAGAATAAGGATAATAATTTGAAAAATCATTAAAAATGTTTGATCCATATGTTAGTTATTAGTAAGTAGTTAATAATCCCTTGTGTCATTCCGGGCTTAATCAAGAATCTAGACAGACTGTACAAAATAACACCCTGGATTCCGGATCGAGTCCGGAATGACAATACAATTATTTGCAAAATCTCTGTATATATGATACTGTATTTACTAGTAAGGAGCAACTCTCCTTTTTTAATTTAAACCTAAAAGATACACAACATTATGGCTAAAACATGTCCAATAACAAATGTAGGTTCACGAATGGTTGGGAAATATTCCAACTCTGTTCGTGCGACTAAATACAATCCTATTCCAAAGACTCGAAAATACCCAAACCTCCAAAAAAAGAAAATCTATGTTCCTGAATTGAAAAAGACAGTCAACCTAGAAATCTCAACTCGAGCAATCCGTACAATCAACAAGCGTGGTGCGTACGTCACTTTGAAAAAAGCTGGATTGGTTAAATAAAAAAATAAAAAGAGGCGCGACCGAAGGTCGGGCCGCGTTTTTAAGTTTTTTATTTTTTTTTTTTTTTTATTATTTACACAAAAAAAATTATAAT
>CAZVHB010000010.1:19958-26821 GCA_964626965.1 uncultured Candidatus Saccharibacteria bacterium
TCTTTTTATAAAAAAAAAAAACACCACCGCCCCCCCCCCCCCCCCCCCCCCCCCTCTTTTTATTTTTTACTACTTACCACTAACTACTTTCTACTTACTTTTCTACCCATTTTTCCCCATCACTCACATACGTCATCGTCCCCTCTTTGCTTGTTTCACGAATTTCTATATCACGTTCAAGAAGTCGTTCAATCACCTCTTTGTGTGGATGACCGTAGCGATTGTTCTCCCCAGCACTGACTATCGCTATTTTTGGTTTCACGGTATCAAGCCATACATCACTATTAGAAGTCCTCGAGCCGTGATGTCCAAGTTTTAAAATGTCTGACTTCAATAGTCCAAGAGAAAATGCTGAAGAAGTATCCGGCAGAGCATCTCCAATAATAATTTTTTCTGTTTCGCTCGTTGCATCTCCCATGAGCATCACTGATGTATCTCCATACGAGAGACGTGAAACGATCGAGCCATCGTTACGACTCCAATCTTTGACGACTTGATCAGGAAATAAAACAGTGAGGAGAACTTCTCTCTGGCGAGTATCCCCTTCTTCTAAAACAATTTTCATTCCAGAAAATGCGACGAGTTCCTCTATCTGTTTCTTTTCTATTTTTTTCATCAGGTTTTTAAAAGTCTCACTTGGGTTACGAGTATTCGGAACAAGCACAGACGATACACTATATTCATCGAGCACGCGATTGAACCCACTGATATGGTCAGCGTCAGGATTGGTCACGACAATCATATCAATAGTCTTGTCACCCCGAGGCATGACTTCACGTAGTTTTGATATCACGACATCTTTCGGTCCAGCATCGATGAGTATTTGTTTATGGTTTGGAGTTTGAATAAGTATCGCATCACCTTGCCCAACATCAAGGAAAGAAATTTCGAGAGTGTTTGGTGAAACACCCAGAGTGAACACACCGAGCATACAAATGAGAAGGAAGGATAGTCCGAAAAAAGTTCTATATATAATTGTACTCTTTGAGTACGGCATACTCCCAGTGTATCAAAAAATGGTATACTCGGAGTATGTTTACAGAAAAAAAATTTACGATACCAGTACTCGCTGGTATCTCACAAAAAAATATTGATGAACATCTGAAGCTTTACGCGGGTTATGTGAAACACGCTAACTTCATACAAGACAAGATTGAGGAACTGCAAAAAGAAGAGGGAGACAACATGTACCTTATCTCTGGACTTAGGCGTCGATTTGGTTTTGAATTCTGCGGTATGAGAAACCATGAGTACTATTTCACTCAATTTGAAGGAGGGTTCCTCGCGTGTAACACCGAAAGTGTGCTCTATAAAAAGATATGTGAAACATGGGGGTCGTTTGAAAATTGGAAAAAAGAATTTGAGGATCTCGCCACGACTCGTGGTGTCGGATGGGCAATGCTCTGCAGAGACCCCGAAACTGACCGTCTCCTCCATGCGTGGGTGGATGAACAGCATCTCGGACAACTCGCAACCTGCGACATTATCCTTGCACTCGATATGTGGGAACATGCGTATGTCTACGACCACCCAACAAGCGAAAAGAAAAAATATATCGAAGATTTTTTTGATAATCTTAACTGGCCAGTAGTGGAGAGTAGGATAGATTAAAATACTAAATTCTAAATGTTACATTAAAAAGCTAAGCAAAAAACAGTGGGGCGACTACGTCGCCCCACTGTTTTTTGTATTAAAAATTTTCCAAACAAAAAGACCTGAACTTTGTGAGTCCAGGTCGTATAAAAATATTATAGGTTGAAAAAATTATCTACCAGAACCAAGGCCCTGTCCATACCCACCATCCGAGTAATCGAGTGATGATAATGATTGCAAGAAGTATCTTGCAACACTTTGGTGACCAGTGCCACCAATGAATGGCCATAAACCGGATCCAAATAACTGCTTCTTCAAATATGGAAAAGATTCTTTTTACGTTTGGCTTGGGAGCAAAACGTAAAAGCCAAATCATGATGATAATGATTGTAGCGACCAACACCAATAACAGTGTTTTGAGTCCCAACCAATACCAGATGGCGCCAAGCAAAGCTAACGCGAGTATCCAAAGCAATACTTCCGTAAAAGGAAATGTAATCTTTGGAACACGCATGTGTGGCTTCGGTAACTTCCAACCTCGGAAGTAATTACGAATCGGTTCTTGATAAAAGTAGATGATGTATGACATCAAACTTACTAATACAGCAAACAAAATCCATAACACTACTTCTTGGCGTAATAACCAACTCGAGGACACTAATATTATGCCGATAATGCATAAACCAGCGATACTCCAGCCGATGTACTCCGCAAAGATCCATGATCGTGGTGTTTTTTCTTTCACAGTTTTTTCTTGCGGTACGTACACAAGCTGTTTACTTTTTTTCAAAAGATAATACAGCCCGTATGCCATTGCAAGAATTCCAGCAAAGAGGATTGCTCTCCATCCCAACCATTGGTAGAGGATGTACAGCGTACCTGCTCCAAGTAAAAACCAAACAAAGTTGAAGTTGTACACTTCTTCTTTTGGTTCTTCCACTCGTGCAATCGTTGCTACACGACGCACTGGAATTACCGGAACTTGTGGTTCAGCCCACTTGATGCGAGAAAGGTAAGAAAGCAAAAAGTACAGTGCTCCAAGCCACAACAATAATAAAATTGGTGATGGACAAGGAATTACTTTCACGTTTTGAGACGTGATTATTACTTTTGCTTCTACATATCTCATTGCATTCAGTAGTGTCGGATCTGCAACAGCACTAGCAACTTCCTTTTCGTTTTGAAATTGAATTTCTTTCGCTTCAGTTTTCGTGATGCGAAAATTAGTTTTGGCTAGTTTTTCAGAAAGGAGTTTTTGAGTCCTATCCAAACGAGCTTCTGCTAATTTTTGATTCTCAACTTCAAAACAACCAGGCTCCATGCTTTCTCTAAAACCATATTTCTTGGCTTCAGGAGATGCAGTACCAATCAATGACAAAACTATTTGTGGTTTTGAAACAACTGGCATGCTATCGCCAGAAGCTTGTAATACCGCAAACGATGTTCCATCGTAGTTCAGAGCATTGTTATAAGTAATTTTTCTCAAAGAGTCTTGAATGACTTTTGAGATTTTACTTGCAACAACATCCTCTTTACTGTCACTTGGGGCAACTAAGTCAAACTTTGGAGCAACAGGATATGTTACTCTTTCAGTAAAATTAGTTACTTTTTCTGTGGTTTTAAAAGCAGTTACTTGAGTGGGTGTGAAAACACCTGCCCAGTTAAATACTTTTTTGCCATCTTCTACTTTAGTAAAACGTGACTGGATAGTCACGGTATCTCCTTGATTTGCATGTATTAATGCAAAACCAACTTGATACAAAACTGAAGCCAAAATAGCGCATAAGAAAATTTTGATAATCTTTTCCATATAGGGGGTTTTAAATTTTTGGGTTTATTTTTAAGGCCGAAATGACATCAGACGCAAAAATAAACCCAAAAGACAAAAACCTTTATTTACAAAGAACTTTCCACTTAGCTCAAGTCTAGCACAAACTAGACTTTTTGTCAAGTACTTGGTCTTATACATACTGACGGTCTTGGTTCCAGATTATTACTAAAATCTGTATACTATATGTATGAAAATCATCTCTTGGAACACGAACGGCCTGCGAGCCACAGCCAAACAAGGTCACTTCTTCCCTCTTCTAGAAACATACAAACCAGATATTCTCTGCCTTCAAGAAACTAAAAGTGAACCTCACCAACTTCCCGAAGAAATACTCAACACAAAAGGATACACGAGTGCCTTTGATTGGTCAAAGGAAAGAAAAGGCTACAGTGGTGTCGCAATCTACAGCAAGACAAAACCTGATAAGGTCATCATCGGTATTGGGAAAAAAGAACTCGACACTGAAGGGCGCACCGTCACTTGTATCTTTGGAAAACTCGCTGTCGTCACGTGCTACTTTCCAAATGGAGGGCAAGGTCCACACCGACTCGAATACAAACTCGCGTTTTATGATCAATTTTTAAAATTTACAGAAAAATTACGTAAAGACTATGATGTTGTTTTTTGTGGAGACGTGAATACTGCGCACACTGCAGTCGATCTCGCACGACCAAAAGAAAATACTGAGAACACCGGATTCCTCCCTATCGAACGCGTATGGATAGACCGCGTCATCGCAAAAAAATATATTGATAGTTTCCGTTTCAAGTACCCAAATGCATTAGATGCATACACCTACTGGGATCAAAAAACTGGAGCGCGTGCGCGTAATGTCGGCTGGCGGATAGATTACTTTTTTGTGACTGAGAGTTTGAAAAGTAAAATTAAAGATTCATACATGCTCACTGACTATCTCGGATCTGACCACTGCCCGATTGTGCTTGAATTAAAATAGTACAGACAATACAAAATACAAATAGGGGCGCGCTTCGCGCGCCCCTATTTTTTGTTTGACTTTCTAAAAATAGTAAGCTAGAATAATATCAAATCTAATTATATGCAAAAAATACATGATGTTCTTTCAACTAAAGAATGGCCTTGGAAAATTTTTATCGCTGTAATAGTGATATTGAGTTTACTCTCTGGAGAAGTTTTGGAGTCTCATGACCCTCGAGTTCTTCTTGGAAAACTATAAACCAATCGGTCTTAACAAAATTAACACCACCTCACAGTGTGTGTTTTTTTTATTTTCTCAACTTCTCTGTATAATACAAATAAGTTCAACTAAAAAAGAAGATATGCCAGTAATAATCATGTTTTATGTCGCCTGTAGTGTGTGTATCTATATTCTCTACAAAAGACATAGTAATAGAAAACACAAATAAGAATATCTCTGTGGTATTCTTTTTTTATTTTTTAGCCTTCCCTACTCCGTGTTTCACGTGGAGTTTTTTTATTTCTTCTTCATTGAGTTCATCTTTTTGTTCCTTAGCTTGCTCCCCTATTTTTTTGAGTTCTGCATCATCGAGCTTGTCGAGTTCTTTCACCCGTTCAGTTAAAATCTCAACAGTATTTTTTGTTGGATCTTCAAGCACGTCTTCTAAGAGTGCGAGGAGTATCCAGCCCATGCGAGGTCCTGGTTTCATACCCATGTCTTTCATCAGATACGTACCATCTATTTTAAGTGCAGAAACTGATATTGGATCTCGAAGGGCTTCTTCGATCATTGCATGATATTTACGAAGTCTGTATGGGGCTTCGGCTTTACGCATACCCACACGGTCACACTCACGAACTTGCATAAGTTCCCAAATATGATCTACGCCGACATTTTGAATCATACGGCGAACAGGAGAAAGTGTAATAACCTCGGTATCAGAGAAGAACATATGATATCGAACGAGTTTCGTCACGAGCTCGCTTGTTTCACGTGAAAAATGAAAGCGCTCCATTATCTTTGCAACCATACGTGCACCGATGACTTCATGTCCGTAAAATGTGTATTTATCCTTTGTTTTGTCATAACGACGAGTCCGAGGTTTCCCAATGTCGTGAAACAAAGCTGAAAGTCGAATTTCAAGTGGCTGGTTCTTTTGTGTCGCGTGATTGAGCGCGTGTAACATATGCTCAAAGACATCATATATATGAGCACCTTTTTGTTCACAGCCAATTCCCTCTCGTAATTCTGGAATAAGGTATTGTAACAAGCCTGTTTTCTCTAAAAGTCCTATAGCTACGAGCGGTTCAGGAGACATGATCATTTTTACAAATTCATCACGCTTTCGCTCCCAAGAAATGTCGTTTATTAAATGAGCATTTTTATGGATAGATTCAAGCGTTTCAGCAGAAAGAGCAAAACCAAGTTCTACAGAAAAACGTATTGCGCGCAGTATTCGTAAGGCATCTTCTGTGAAACGGTCATCTGGATTTCCTACTGTCCGAAGTACTTTGTCCTTTAGATCCTGCTGTCCTTTATACAGATCAACGACTTCCCCATTTTGAATATTAAACGCCAATGCATTTACGCTAAAATCACGTCTCTTAAGGTCATCTTCAAGGACATTACTAAAGGACACTCCATCAGGATGTCGTTTATCGCTATAGGACATTTCTGTCCTATAGGGTGTGATTTCTACAATAGGTTTTGGTTGCTCTATCCCCTCTTCATTTATAACTGTTTCAGCCTCATCACAGACAACACCAACTGTTCCAAAGGTATTTTCGTATACGGTATGAAGAAAAAGAGCTTGGATTTGCTCAGGCAGTGCATTGGTCGTCACATCCCAGTCTTTTGGTGTTCTCTCGAGGAATAGATCACGCACGCACCCACCAACAAGATACGCTTCAAAACCCGCATTATGCAGAGTAAGAAGCGTCTGTGAAACATAGGCAGGAATGGCGTTTTTAAACATACAGTTTATTTTTCTTCTATTGTTGTAGCAGTTTCTGCTGTAGGTGAAACAGGAGCAGTGTCCGTCTCTGTATTTTGCTCTTTTTCTTGAGATGAAGGAGTGACGAGTACGACTGGTCTTTTTGGAATAACAAAAAGAGCCACGATGTAGAAAAGTACACCTGGGAAAAATGCTGTGAAACAAGTGAGTACGAGGAAAACAATACGAACAACAACAGGATCGAGCTCAAGATACTCCCCTATTCCACCCAAAACACCAGATAAAATAATGTTATTTTGTGAACGATAGAGTTTTTTCATATAAGGTTTTAAATAAAAGTTGTACAGTGTACAAGCTTAAAATAATAAATTGTGCGGGTAGGGAGAATCGGCTATTACTTAGCCTGGTGAGTTTCGATTGAGCAAAGCTCAATAACGAAACTCCTTTCTCTTCTCCCTCATAGACCGAGCAGTCGGTCTACTTACCCTTACGTTGTGCGGGTAGGGAGAATCGAACTCCCGTCTCATCCTTGGCAAGGACGTGTTCTA
>CAZVHB010000011.1:0-20334 GCA_964626965.1 uncultured Candidatus Saccharibacteria bacterium
GGAACAAGAACAAGAGCGAGGTATTACTATTACTTCTGCTGCTACAACATGTTTTTGGACTCCTACTTATTCACCTGGCGACAAAACAAAAAAACATAGATTTAACATTATCGATACTCCGGGGCACATCGACTTTACTGTTGAAGTAAAGCGATCACTCCGAGTTCTCGATGGTGCTGTTGTTGTGTTTGATGGTGTTGCTGGTGTAGAACCACAATCAGAAACAAACTGGCGTTATGCCGATGAAGCAAAAGTTCCACGAATTTGTTTTATCAACAAGCTCGATCGAACAGGTGCTTCATTTGAACACTCTTTTGCAACTATCCTCGACCGTCTTTCAAAAAAAGCTGTTCGAATGCAACTTCCTATTGGTCTTGAAGAAAACCATGAAGGAGTAGTAGATCTTTTGAAAATGAAAGCTTTCTACTTTGAAGGAGAAATGGGAATCAAAATTGTTGAAGCTGAAATCCCAGCAGATATGCTTGATGATGCAAAAGCTGCACGTGCTGAACTTATCGAAGCAATTGTTTCTCAAGATGACGCAATGATGAATGACTATCTCGAAGGGAAGGAACCTGAATTGGAAACCCTTAAAAAGACCCTCCGAAAAGCTGTTATCAATAATGATGTCTTTCCTGTATACGCGGGAAGTGCTTTGAAAAACAAAGGTGTACAGCTCGTACTCGACGGTGTTGTGGATTATCTCCCATCACCACTTGATGTGCCTGCGATTACTGGAGTAGATCCTGATACAGATGAACCACTTGTTCGTCCTGCATCAGATACTGCACCATTTGCAGCACTTGCTTTCAAAGTTGCAACTGATCCATTCGTTGGACAGCTCATCTTCTTCCGTGTGTACTCTGGATCACTTACATCTGGATCATACATTCTCAACCCACGTACTGGGAACAAAGAACGTATCGGACGTATCCTTCGTATGCATGCAAACGAACGAGAAGAAGTGAAAAAAGTTTTCGCTGGAGAAATCGCAGCTGCTGTTGGACTTAAAGATACAATCACTTCAGACACACTCTGCGACGAAGCACACCCAATCGAACTTGATCGTATCGTTTTCCCAGAACCTGTTATCTCTCTTCGTATTGAACCAAAGACAAAAGCTGACCAAGAAAAAATGGGAATGGCGCTCTCTCGTCTCGTGCAAGAAGATCCAACATTCCGTGTCTCTACAGACCAAGAAACAATGGAAACAATTATTTCTGGTATGGGAGAACTTCACTTGGATATCATTGTTGATCGTTTGAAAAGAGAATTCTCTGTTGAAGCAAATGTTGGAAAACCTCAAGTAGCATATCGAGAAACTATTCTCGGAAATGCGCAAGTTGAAGGGAAGTACATCAAGCAGTCCGGTGGACGTGGAAACTACGGTCACGTACGTATCAAGGTTAATCCTATGGATATGACATTGACCAAAGAACAAATCGAAGACCTTCCAAAAAATACAAAGCGTGAAGCACACTTTGAATTCATCAACACAATTAAAGGAGGAGCTATTCCACTTGAATATATTCCTGCTTGTGAAAAAGGATTTAAAGAAGGACTTGATCGTGGAGTATTGGCTGGATTTAAAATGGTTGACGTTTCTGTTGAGCTCTACGATGGATCATTCCACGAAGTTGACTCAAACGAAATGGCTTTCAAAATCGCTGCAAGTATGGCTATCCAAGATGCTGCGAAACAAGCTCGACCTGTTATCCTCGAACCGATGATGAAAGTTGAAGTGGTTACCCCTGATAAATTCATGGGAGACATCACTGGATCACTCTCATCAAAACGTGGACTTATCGAAGGAATGGAAGCTCGTGGTATGAACCAAGTAGTGAAAGCGGTTGTTCCACTTTCTGAAATGTTTGGATTCATGACGACACTTCGTTCTATGACTGAAGGACGTGCATCATTTACTATGGAATTCATCCGTTACGATGTTGTTCCACAAAATGTTGCTGACGAAATCATCAAAAATCGAAAGTAATTTTTACTCTCAAAAAAAAAGCGGGAGGCCGAAGGCCTCCCGCTTTTTGTTTTACCCAAATTCCTTTTAGTGATATAGTGAACCTATGGTAGATCTTAAATCCCTCCAAAAAGAGGTTATGCGTAATAAGCTTGAAAAAGGCTTTAATACAACAGACGTCGCACTCGAATTTTGTCGTGCACACGAAGAGCTCTCTGAAGCTTTTTCTAAATTTAACAAAAACCAAGATGGTGTTGCTGAAGAATTTGCTGATGTAGCAATCTTTCTCCTTGGTATGTGCGAAATTCTTGGATATGATTTAGAGTCTGAACTCGTCCGTAAAATTGATATTAATAAAAATAGGAAATACGTCAAAGCAAAATCTCCTGATGGGAAAGATATTTTTATTAGAGAAAAAACAGATATAGATCCATAAGAAAACCGAGCTATGCTCGGTTTTCTTATTAGAGGCTGATAGTCAGATTTTCTATTGGATCCATCGGGTTGTATTGTTCAATGAGTGGTCTGAGTATTTCTTCAACAAGTGTCTCATCGAGCTTTTCTGCTCTTTCAAACGCTTGTTCTGGAAGTGTGAGGGTAATATTTTTATGATTATTTGTTCGTCTCATAATTTCTTGTGCACCTTCATAGTGGTTTTCATAGATATGCGCATTTGAAATTGAGTGCGTGTAGATACCAGGACGTACTCCAAGCTTTTGTGCGAGAATGCACATGAGCAAAGAGAATCCGAAAGTATCAAATGGGCATCCGAGCATCATGTCGTTTGATCGGATGATATTGTGTAAGTGTAATCGCCCACCAATAATATTCACTGTATAGGTGAATGGGCAAGGAACATTCTTTTTTGGAGTACCTCCATAGCCATCATCTTTTGGGTCCCAAGTAATAATAACACCGTGTCGTGAACTTGGGTCTTTTTGAAGAAGTTCAATTAACTTTCCTAATTGATCTCGTCCAAATGCATGTCTCCATCTGTATCCATACGCAGCAGCGATTGTGCCGTCTTCTTCCATAAATAAATCCCACATTTTTGTAAATTTTCGTAAGAATGTCGGATCTTTTTCACCACTAATAAACCAGAGCGTTTCAGCGATAGCTGATTTGAAGGGATTTTTTCTCAGTGTCAAAATAGGGAAGCCTTCTGTCTCTATATCAATTTGGAACTGCACACCAGGAAGGGCTTTTACTTTTTTACCGGTTCTTTCGTGGTATTCTTCAATACCAGTCTCCATAATTTGTTTAATAACCGCTTGGTATTTGAGATCGAAATTTGTCATACTCACATTATAGTCATTTGCCTTATTTATGCTAGTATTAAGAAAAATCAAATCATGAAAATTTTTTATCTCCCGGAAGGGCATACAATTCAATACGTCGGTAGTGACAATCTGTTTATGCAAGAAGCAAAAGAAATTGCACGGACTTCAAACGAACACCATATGCCGACCGGAGCAGTCGCTGTTTACAATAATGAAATTATTGCAAAAGCGTGTAATCATGCACCACTTTCAAATCCTACTTTGATTGACTTACATAAAAAGTATTGCTTCCGAAAAATACTGAAAGTGAAAAGCGGTCAGAAATACTGGCTCTGTCCTGGGTGCGCGAGTCCGGGTAGCCACGCTGAAGCAAGAGCTATGCAGATTGTGAAAGCAAAACATATTCGCGGTTTCGATGTGTATCTCTGGGGTCACTATTGGGCCTGTAAAGATTGTTGGGACACCATGATCGACGCTGGTGTTAAGAATGTATTTTTACTTCAGGGGAGTGAAGTTTTCTTCAATAAAGAAAATCCGAGTAACTTAATTGGGAAACAATTCGAAATCTAATTTTAAAAAGAATAATAAAAAAGAGAGCTTATGCTCTCTTTTTGTATATCACAAAATCATAATCGTATACGTGTTGTTCATCTTTGATGTGTTTTTCTTCAGCTATTTTTTCCCAGATAGTTTGATCAATTTTTGGGAAAAATGTATCAGCATCGGAAAATTCTTTGTGCACATGAGTGACGTAGAGTGTGTCAGCATAGTTCATACCTTCTGTGTATATTTGCGCACCACCGATATTAAAAACAGTGCCTGGGTATTTATCTCTGTCCACTTTCTCAAGCGCTTCGTCGAATGAGTGCGCTAGGGTCACACCTTCTGCTGTGTATGCAGTGTCTCTTGTGATGACGATATTTTGCCTACTCGGAAGTGGTTTACCGATAGAGTCAAAAGTTTTTCTACCCATAATCACTGCATGGTCTCGAGTAAGATCTCGAAAATGTTTCATATCGAGAGGTAAGTGCCATAAAAGCGCGTTTTCTTTCCCAAGTTCGTTATTCATACCAATGCCTGCTAATATCGCTATATTCATAACTTTACTATACAATATAATCATATGAAAAAAAATGTATTTCTCATTGGGGTTTTGATCGCTCTTTTGGCCACATTTTATTTTATTGCGTACAGCACATATTATAATTCAACTCATAAAAAGACTATTCTATCTACTACCCCTCATCCTGAGACAAAAAATGTCGAGGCGAAAACTCCTGAATTAGAAAATCCTACTGTTCTCGATACGATTCTCGAGACGCTCTCTCTGAAGGAAAAAGAAATAGAAGAAATTCCTGAAATATCGCGCGAATCAAAACCGGTGCGTGGTATCTATGTGTCTGCTTCTGCAATGAACTCACCCAAAGTCCGTGCACGTATTTTAAATACTCTCGAAACAACACGAATCAACGCACTCGTGATTGATGTTAAGGATTCTTCTGGATATGTATTTCTACCTATTGTCGAAGACCAGTATAAATTTACTGAGAGTCCGTATTCACAAAATGCTCAGGATTTTATTACAGAGATGAAAAAGAAAGGAGTGTATCTCATGGCGCGTATTGTTGTCTTTCAAGATCCACTTATGGTAAAACAATTTCCTGAGTATGCACTCAAGAACAAAGACGGCAGTATTTGGCGAGATAGAAAAGGAATGGCATTTCTTGATCCACAAAATAAATCTGTTTGGGATCATGCGATGAACCTTTCTATCGCGAC
The DNA here is from genome assembly GCA_964626965.1 of uncultured Candidatus Saccharibacteria bacterium. Classification (GTDB taxonomy): domain Bacteria; phylum Patescibacteriota; class Minisyncoccia; order Phycocordibacterales; family UBA9973; genus CAZEPT01. The sequence continues at coordinate 5,032 of CAZVHB010000011.1, forward strand.
ACACGAGTTTGGTTTTGATGAAATAAATTTTGACTATATTCGATATCCATCGGACGGAAAAATTTCAGACATTGCTTACAACATACCCGAAGGAAAAACCAAGAGCGACATGATGGAAAAGTTTTTTGCATATGCACATGAGGAACTCCGTGTAAAAAAAGGAATCTATATATCCGCTGATATCTTTGGCGATGCAGTTCGTTTGAAAGGAGATCCTGGTATCGGGCAAATTTTTGAAAAGACATTACCGTATTTTGATGCAGTCGCACCGATGGTGTACCCCTCTCATTTCTCTCCTGGTTCATATGGAATGAAAGATCCGGATAGCGCACCAAAAGAAATTATGGAAGGGACAGGACGTGATATGCCACGACGCCTCAGTGCGTGGTGTCCAGTTGTTGCGCCAGTGGTGACTGATGATATGAAAGATAAGGAAATAGCAAAAGCTCAAGCGAGTTACGAAATTGAAAAAGAAAAAATATGTTCCCCATGGAAAAATAGACCATGGATACAAGATTTTTCTTTGCATATGGATTACGGTGTAAAAGAAGTAAAAGATCAGATAGATGCGCTCGAGTCTGCTGGTATTACATCATGGCTCGTCTGGAATCCAAGTTCTCGTTACACCACAGAAGCATTTAAATAGTATTTGGGTCTGTCATTCCGGGCTTGACCCGGAATCTAGAAAAGTTAACCTGGATACCGGATTAAATCCTGTATGGCATACAAAATACATATATATGAAAATCATATCAACTCTTACAACCATTCAAAAATATTCATACCCAGTTGTTACGATGGGGAATTTTGACGGTGTTCATGCTGGCCATCAAAAGATTATTGGTGAAGTTGTTGAAAAGGCAAAACAACACAATGGAACAAGCGTGGTGGTTACTTTTGATATAAATACAAAACTTTTTTTTGGAAAAATTAAAGAATCAGAACTCATCTACACAAAAGAAGAAAAGATGCAGGCTTTAGAAAAACTCGGCGTGGATATATGCGTTGTACTTGATTTTGCTTCAATCAAAGACATGACTGCGGAGAATTTTGTTAGAGAAATACTCATTGAGAAAATAAGGATGAAAGAATTTTTCATTGGCTACGATACAAATTTCGGAAGTGATAGAAAAGGGGACAAAGAGCATCTTGTAGAACTGGGGAATAAGTACGGCTTTGTGGTGACCCCAGTAGGACCTCTTGAGGAAGATGGAGTGATTATTTCCTCAACAATACTCCGCAATAAGGGAGTATAGACAATTCCTATTTTTTTGTTATAATACAAAAAAAATTTACAATGGAAACAACACCTACAGTAATACACGAACAGATTATTCAGAACCTCAAACCAAAATTTTTAAACAGGTATACATCATTCTGCGCACATCTCAATCATTTTATTGATATACAATTAATAGATTCCTATGAATTCCAAATGAGTCCTTATGAGGATGTTTTTATTTTAAAAGTATTTTTTGGAGAGCATTACTATATATACAATGCTTCTCTGAAGGAGACTGTTTTGATAGATCCGTTTTCAAAAGAAAAAGTAAGGAATGTGATTTACATGAATACAAGTCGAGAATTTTTCCAAGAGTTATTCCTCAGTAATAAAAAAGGATTACTGTACGGTTTATCAAATGAAAATAAGGCAATCGCCTTATTTCACAAATTTCAAAAACACACAAAAGCATTAAATACTGATGGGAAAAAAGATCAAATAAGACATGTGCATCATGCTGACTCGCATTCTGATGTGGTGGAGAAAAAAGATTTATTCTGTCGTGTAAGATATTTTGATGAGAGTATCGATGCGTTTGTAACGTTTGAATTGGGTGTACAGATAAAAAGTTCTAAATTTCATCAACAGCGACACATTAAAAAAAGAGGAAATGTTCCGAGCTTTGTTTTTTCTGAAGAAGAGGATGAACTTGTTTCATTTGCTCGTATCAAAAAGATCATTCTTGCTTCAGTTGAAAGACATAAGTTGCAAGTGGCGTTTACTTACGCCAAGAAGTACATTTTTCTTACTAAGAAACAAAAGGAAGAGTTTCTTCAAAAAATTAGATTTGTGGAATTAAAGCTCCATGTATAAACAAGATTCTAGCCAGGAATGTAACCCATTTCTGGCTATTTTAGTCTTATTTCTATCCATGATACAATCAGTGCATGAAAGATACACAAATCAAAAATCTCATCTTGAAAGAAGATGCACGACAAAAAAAGGTCATCAATTTAATCGCTTCAGAGAACTACGTCTCACAAGATGTGCTCGATGCACTCGGCTCAACACTGACCAATAAATATGCTGAAGGCTATCCAGGTCGTCGCTACTACGGAGGAAATGAAATCATCGACCAAGTAGAAAATCTTTGTATCGAACGTGCACTCAAACTCTTCAAACTCGACGCGAAAAAATGGCACGTCAATGCACAAGCACTTTCAGGTTCTCCTGCAAACTTTGCTATCTACTCGGCTCTCGTTCCACTTGGTGGAAAAATCATGGGAATGAAACTCACTTCAGGTGGGCATCTTACTCACGGTCATCCACTCTCTATGACTGGCAAGCTCTGGAAGCCGATACAGTTTACCCTTGACGCAAAAACAGAAATGATCAACTACAAAGAGCTCGAAATACTTGCGATGCAAGAAAAACCTGACATTATTGTTGCTGGTTTTACTGCGTACCCACGTACCGTAGATTTCAAAAAGTTCCGTGCAATTGCAAATAAATGTGGAGCATTGCTTCATGTTGATATGTCTCACTTTGCTGGACTTGTTGCTGGTGGAGTATACCCATCACCTTTCCCATACGCAGATACAGTGATGACCACTACACACAAGTCTCTTCGTGGTCCACGCCAAGCACTGATGTTCGTCAAAAAAGACAAGAGAGAATTCGATAAGAAGCTCGACAAGATGGTGATCCCAGGACTTTTTGGTGGTCCGCACGAAAACAACATTGCTGGAGTTGCTGTTGCTTTGAAAGAAGCTGATACACCGGCATTCAAGACATATGCAAAACAAGTTGTAAAAAATGCCAACACACTCGCGAACGAACTTCAAAAACTCGGATGGCATATTATCTCTGGAGGTACTGACTCACACCTTATTCTTATGGATACGTGGATGAACGGTACTGGTATTCCTGGTAAAGAAGCATCAGCACGACTCGAACGTGCAAATATTATTGTAAACATGAATACGATTCCAGGAGAAACTCGCACTGCGATGGATCCATCTGGTATCCGGCTCGGTACTTGTGCAGAAACGACGAGAGGGAAGAAAGAGAAAGATATGATTGTAATCGCGCGAAAAATTGATCAGATTTTGAGAAAGTAAAATGGAAAATCAAACAAAAATTGGGATAGGAGTGCTCATTCTCAAAGATGGTAAAATTCTTATGGGAAAAAGAAAAAGTTCACATGGTGCCGGAGAGTATTCTTTTCCAGGGGGTCATTTAGAATACCTCGAATCTTTTGAAGAATGCGCAATGAGAGAAACGTTAGAGGAAACTGGTATTGGGATTCAAAACATCCAATTTCAATTTCTTTCAAATGTTACTCATTATGCACCAAAACATTATGTCCATATTGGGTTGACCGCAGAGTGGAAGTCGGGCGTTCCACAAATCATGGAACCAGAAAAGTGCGAAAGTTGGGATTGGTACGATGTAGATAATTTACCAACTCCTATGTTCCACATGACGGAGCAAGCTATAAAAGTTTTTAAAAATAACAATGGTCCATATGTCAAAGAATAAAGGAAAACTCATCGTCACTCCGTAAACTTTAAGATATTTACATTTTCACAAATAAAATGTATAATAATAAAAAATATATACTATGAAAAAAGGAATTTTGGTCACTATAATGGGAGTTACAAATATGGGTAAAACAACCCAAATTGAACTTCTTAAAGATTCTCTGTCGAAAAAAGACATCTCTTTCACAATGCTTAAGTATCCGATTTATGCTCTTGAACCAACCGGGCCTCGAATGTTGGCTTTCTTAAAAGGAGGTAATCCTGAAAAATTAACCCCTGCGCAATTTCAAGAATTGTGTGCTCAAAACAGAAAAGATTTTGAACCACAACTCAAGGAATTACTCCTAAAAAATGATGTAGTAATTGCAGAAATGTATACTGGGACAGGTATTGCTTATGGGTTTGGTGATGGTGTTCCGTTGGAATATTTAATGGAAATTAATGATGGAATTATGGATCCTGATGTTTCAATCTTACTAGACGGTTCTCGGTATAAGGAGAGTATCGAGGAAACTCATGTATACGAAAACGACGATGAGAAAACCGAACGAATAAGACAGATTCATTTATCTCTAGCAAAGGAGTTAAATTGGCATATTATTAATGCTAATCTTACACGAGAGGTGATTCAAACGCTTATCCTGGAAATTATAATCAAAGAACTAAAAACTAATGCTTAACGCATTAGTTTTTTATTTTCAACAAAACATGTAATATACAGTGTATGAAAATCAAAATTAAAAGAATCGACAAAAGTTTACCATTACCAGCATATCAAACAGAGGGTGCAGTGGCATTTGACCTGTATTCACGGATTGATTGTTTCATTTTGTCTAAAACATTGGAACGATTACCCACAAACGTCATTATCGCTACACCAAAAGGGTACATGTTGGAAATAAAAGATAGGTCTAGTACCCTCAAGAAAAAAGGGTTACTAGTTACTACTGGCTATATTGATACGGATTACTGCGGTGAAACTGATGAAATTTTACTTCAAGTATATAACTTGAGTGATCACGAAGTGCATGTCGAAAAAGGGGAACGTCTAGGTCAAGGTGCCTTTGTAAAAGTAGATATTGGTGAGTGGGAAGAAGTAGACATGATGAATGAAAGCAGTAGAGGTGGTTTTGGAACCACGGGTAAATAATAGTAGGTTTTGTGGTATAGTATTTTTGTGATAACTGACACAATTAAAAGCCTTATTTTAAATACACTCACAACACTTGATCTGCCTCAAGCTGATTTTGTCGTAGAACATCCGGGTGATTTATCTCATGGAGACTATTCGACGAACATTGCAATGGTGCTTTCAAAAAAAGTTGGCGAAAATCCAAAAGAACTCTCTGAAAGAATAAAAACAGAACTCGAGAAAAATATACCGAAAGAAATAGAGAAGATCGAAATTGCTGGACCCGGGTTTATCAACTTTTACCTCTCAGAAAGTTTTTATACAGAGAGTATTAAAACCGTCCTTGAGCAAAAAGAAAATTGGGGTAAAAATGACGAACTCAAAAACAAAAAAGTTTTGATCGAACACTCAAGTCCAAACCTCTTCAAGCCATTTCACATTGGTCACGTGATGAACAATACCATTGGTGAATCACTGACTCGTCTCGCGCATTTTTCTCATGCAGATGTGACACTCATTTCATATCCATCTGATGTATCACTCGGTATAGGGAAAGCTGTGTACGTACTCTTGCAAAAAGGAGTAGCTACACTCGATACATTTGAAACACTTCAAGAAAAACTCACATTCCTCGGTTCTTGTTATGTCGAAGGTACACGTCTCTATGATGAAGATAAGACTATCGAACCAATCGTTCGTGATATTACTCAAAAGATTTTTAATCACACAGCTGGTCCTGAACTCGACGCATATGAAGTAGGGAAGAAAATTAATCTTGATTACTTCAAGCAGATTACCAAAACTCTCGGCTCAAACTTTGATGACTTTATTTACGAAAGTGAAGCAGGTGTCGTCGGTAAAAAAATTGTGCAAGAAAATACACCAAAAATATTTACAGAAAGTGAAGGAGCGACTATCTATGAAGGAGAACAAGATGGCCTCCACACTCGTGTATTTATAAACAAAGAAGGCTATCCAACATACGAAGCAAAAGATATTGGACTTCTTTCACTCAAATTCGAACGTTTCAATCCAGATATTTCTATCTTTATCACCGACCATGAACAAACAGAATACTTCCGTGTCGTCTCAACTGCTGCTGGAAAAATAAATAAAGAGTGGCAAGACAAGACTGTGCATCGTACACACGGTCGTATGACATTCAAAGGACAGAAAATGTCTTCACGTCTCGGTGGTGTGCCAACTGCAAAAGATACACTCGATACACTTTTTGAAGCAGTAGGAGAAACAGCAAAACACGAGCTCACGGACTCTGATCGAGAGGTGATTGCTATCTCTGCGCTCAAGTACAGTATCCTCCGCGCAGAAGCTGGTAAGAATATTAATTTTGATCCAGAAACATCACTATCATTTGAAGGGGATTCAGGGCCGTATCTTTTGTACAGTACGATTCGCGCGAAATCTATTTTGGAAAAAGCACAGACGCTCGGACTAGAAAAAAATATAGAAAGGCATGAAGGTTTGGAGATTACGAATTTAGAAAAATTACTCTATCGTTTTCCGGAGATAGTGTCTCGATCTCTGGCTGATTACTCTACTCATCACATTACTATCTATCTGACAGAACTCGCACAAGCGTTCAATAGTTTTTACGGAAACACGCACATTTTAAATGTCGAAGATAAAAATGCGCCGTTCTATGTTGCGCTTACTGAAAGCTTTTCAACAACCATGAAAAACGGGCTCTATCTCCTGGGGATAAGTCTACCGAGTAAGATGTAAAAACCTTGTTTTTAAAGCTCAAATACACACCTCATCTCGGGTGTGTATTTTACTAGACAAAAATATATAGTTCTGGTATAGTTCACTTAAGTTAGTCCTTAAACAAATATATTTTTAAACCCAAAAATTCATAGAAAATGGCAAACGAGAATGAAAAACTTTTGTTTATGCGAGATGCCTTAATTGGTTTATTGCAAAGTTCCTTTACAAAAAAGGAAAGAAAAGAAACTCCTACTACATCACAAAAAATTGTAGCACCTGCGCAAGATGAGAGTAGTAAATTCTTTTCACAACTCGAACAATTGTTCGCGTCGCCCTTACCTTGCTACTAATTTTGCATGGTTTAATATTTTTTTCTCATAGGTTGATTTGGTTAGAGGAATCAAGCAGTCTTTGCATTTTGATGCAGAGACTGCACCTTTTATTTTTTTTAATTTTCAGATTGGGTCTCTTCATATAGGTTGATTTTTTCATTGGTGGAGGAGTGTTGCTTGTTTAAGTGACACTCCTTTTTTTATTTTTGAAATATGGTAGTATGGGTATATAAGCATTGATGAGGCTCTGCCCTAAAGGCAGAAAAATCACCTCGGAGTCCGCTTCAAAACGGACAGGCTTTGGGAAGAAACCCGAAAGGGAATTAGAACCCAGTAAATGAGATGTCTTCATTTTGGAGATAACTAAGGTGGTACCACGGGTTATGAAGCTCGTCCTTGGAAAATAATCGTAACGATTGTTTTCTGTGGACGAGTTTTTTTATTATCCAGTTCTGTCATTCCGGACTTGATCCGGAATCTAGAGATAAAAAAAGTACAACCTGGATCCCGGCTCAAGTCCGGGATGACAAATACAAAGAATAATTAATTACTAGAATAGAACCAAAAAAATATGAATACAGATAATCAAAATCCAAATAAAAGTCAACGTGCTCAAGAGGAAGAAAAAATCCTCACTTTTTGGCAAGACAAAAAAATATTTGAAAAAAGCTTGGAGAAAGAGTCACCAAAAGGAAACTATGTCTTTTACGATGGACCACCTTTTGCGACAGGGCAAATGCACTACGGACACATTCTCGGAAGTACCGCAAAAGACGCCATCGGGCGATATCAGACGATGCAAGGGTATCATGTTCCACGTCGTTGGGGTTGGGACTGTCATGGTTTGCCGATTGAAAATATTGTAGAGAAAGAATTAGGTATCGCCGGCCATAAAGAAATCGAAGCGCTTGGCATTGATAAATTTGTAGAGTATGCGAGGAGTAAAGTGTTGCAGTATGACAAGGATTGGGAGAAAAATGTCGAACGTATCGGTCGCTGGGTAGATTTTCGCGGTGGATACAAAACGATGGATAATACATTCATAGAGTCTGTGTGGTGGGCACTTGATCAACTGAATCAAAAAGAGCTTATCTATGAAGGTGTACGTGTTTTGGCGTACTGTTCTCGTTGTGAGACTCCAATCGCAAACTCTGAGATCGCCATGGATAACAGCTATAAAGACATTACGGATATTTCGGTGTATGTAAAATTTGAACTGATTGACGAACCGGGGACACATCTTCTTGCGTGGACGACAACACCATGGTCATTGCCTGGAGACACTGCGCTCGCGGTTAATAAAGACATCATATATACCAAAGTCCAAGTTGGTAAGGATATTTTGATCCTCGCAAAAGATACTGTGGAAAAAGTTTTGAAAGATAAAGAATACTCGGTATTAGGTGAAATAGCCGGTTCTGAACTTGTTGGTAAGAAATACAAACCTCCTTTTGATTATTACCAAAACATAGATTTAGTAAATAAAGAGAATATTTGGAAAGTTTGGCATGCAGACTTTGTGAGTACAGAAAAGGGAACTGGTATCGCACATGAAGCACCGGCTTTTGGCGAGGATGATATGAACCTTGCGAAAGAAAATAATATCCCATGGATTATCCATGTCGATGAGACTGGGAGTTTCAAGTCTGAGGTTACTGACTTTGCGGGACTAAAAGTAAAACCGAAAGACACTCCAGAAGAAAAAGATGCTCATCAAAAAACAGATATTGAAATCATTAAATACTTGGCGCACAACGGAACACTCTTTGCAAAAGAAAAAATGATCCACTCGTATCCGCATTGTATGCGTTGCGATACGCCGATTATCTATTATGCACTGCCATCTTGGTTCATTAATATCCAAAAAGTAAAAGGAGATATTATGAAACAAGCCGAGACTATGAACTGGATCCCAGGTCATTTAAAAGATGGAAGATTTAAAAACAGCGTCGAGTCTGCGCCGGACTGGAACATTTCCCGTAACCGCTTTTGGGCGAGTCCATTACCAATCTGGAAATCTATTGATGGAAAAATAATGTTTGTCTCTGGTCTTCTTGATTTAAAAAAGAAAGTGAAGAAGTCAGGTAACAGTTACTTTGTCATGCGTCACGGCGGAACAGAGGGTAATGAAAAGGGAATTGTCAGTTACAAAGACCAAGCAACTGATCATCTGACTGAGAAAGGTAAACAACAGGTTCGTTCAGAAGCTGGTCACTACCAAGAGAAATTTGATCTGATTATTGCTTCTCCATTTACCCGCACACGAGAAACAGCCGAAATCGTACTTGGAGAACTCCGAATGAATCCGGATCAGCTCATATTTGATGAGCGTTTGCGAGAAATAAACCCAGGAGAATTTGATGGGAAATCATGGGATGAGTATCACCAGTTTGTGTACGGTATTGGAAGTAACTGGTATGAAAAGAAAATAACCGACGGTGAGTCTCTCCAAGATGTGGGTACACGCATTGGTGAGTTTCTGTATGAACTTGAAGAAAAATATGCTGACAAGAATATTCTTATCGTAACGCACGGTGGACCAGCTTGGGTTGCGCATGTTGTCGGGGGAGAATATGTCCCAGACAATAAAGAGTATCACCGTGCGGACACGTATGCCTTCGTCAAAGAGTTCAAACGATTCCAAAATGGAGAAATCAGAAAACTCGATTTTACTCCGCTTCCTCACAATGCAACGTATCAGCTGGACCTTCATCGTCCGTATGTCGATGCTATAAAACTCCTCGATGAAACAGGCGAAGAATACACGCGTATTCCCGAAGTGATCGACTGCTGGTTTGAATCTGGCTCAATGCCGTTTGCTCAAGACCATTATCCGTTTGAGAATACCGACTGGCAAGAGAAAAATTTCCCAGCTGACTTTGTGGCGGAATACATTGCCCAGACCAGAACATGGTTTTACTATACACTGGTGAATTCAGTGCTCTTGTTTGGTAAAGCGCCATTTAAAAATATTGTAACGACAGGAACACTTCGTGCCGAAGACGGGCAAAAGATTTCTAAATCAAAAAAGAACTATCCTGATCCGTGGATATTTATCGACAAATACGGAGTCGATGCACTGCGTGTGTATTTGATGTCAGGGCCGCTTATGAAAGGGGAAGACGCAAACTTTGTCGAGAAGCTCGTCGCTGATATCGCAAGCAAGCTCATCGGACGATTGCAGAATGTTGTGGCGTTTTATGAACTCTATCGAGATACGTCTGTGGAACAAAATATAGCAGAATCAAAAAATGTCCTTGATATGTGGATCATGTCACGACTTAACCAGCTCACAAGCGAAGTGACCCAAGGAATGCAGAACTACGATATGGCAGAAGCAACTCGCCCATTTGATCTCTTTATCGATGACCTCTCTACCTGGTATCTTCGCCGTTCACGAGACAGGCTTAAAGATGCAGGCTCAGAAGATAGTACAGGTGCGAAACAGACATTGTACGTGGTGCTCAAAACCCTCGCTCAAGTTATGGCGCCGTTTACTCCCTTTGTTGCAGAAGAAATTTGGCAGAAGTTAAAAAATGAACATGACACAGAAAGCGTGCACTTAGAAAATTGGCCAGCACAAAGTACTGATGTGAGATTTGATATCTTAGAAGAAATGCAAACAACTCGGACACTTGTCAGTTTTGGGCTACAAGCAAGACAGAAAGCCGGTATCGCAGTGCGACAGCCTTTACGTAATGCGTCATTTAAATCTAATTCACTTGGTGAGATATACGAAGCCATCATGAAAGATGAACTCAATGTGAAAGGAGTTGCGTTTGATAAGAATCAAAACGAAGAAGTTCTGCTTGATACAGAAATTACTTCCGAACTCAAAGCCGAAGGTGATATGCGAGAATTTATCCGTGCAGTTCAAGATATGCGCAAGAAGAAAGGATTGCAACCGAGCGATATCATAACACTCACTGTTGACACAGATGAAGCGGGCAAAAATATTCTCACTCAATTTACTGAAGAGATCAAAAAAGTTGTTGGTGCGAAAGATATTGTATTTGCAAAAAATAACGGGGAAGAAGTGAGTATTGATGAGTTGAAGTTTACAGTAGAATTCTAATATGAAAGAAATTGAAGTAAAAGCGCATCTTAAAAACAGGGAAGTAGTTGTTGAAAATCTTAAGAATTTAGGGTGCTCATTTGATGAACCTGTTCTTCAAGACAGTATGGAATTTTCACCAATTAAAAACCCAAATTTAGAACAATATTTAACACCTGATTTTTTCTTGCGGATTCGTACAACAAACGGTAAGCATATATTTACCATCAAAAAACCTATTAAAGGAGAACATGGTTTATCAAAAATTGAACATGAAACAGAAGTAGTAAATAGGGTAGAATTAGAAAAATTACTTGAAACTATGGGCTACTATCCATCGCTTCAAATTAAAAAAGAACGAATTATCGGTCATATGAATGGATATGAAATTTGTCTCGATGAAGTTGAAAATCTCGGTTCTTTTATTGAAATAGAAAAAATGTCTGATGTTGATCCCGTATTAGTCAGAAAAGAATTACAAGATTTTCTTTTTTCACTTGGTGTATCACAAGATGATGAAGTACATGAAGGGTATGATATTTTGATGTTTAGGAAACTAGGCCGAGTGTAGTACAATAAACATATGAGGAAAATAATCGCTGCGATTTTATTTATCGGAACCTTGTACTATTTCAGGCACCAGATTTGGGATTTGCCGATGTTTCAGCCACTTCGTGATAATGTGCTCGTTGGTAATTCACTTGAAAAATTGAGCAAAGATATTAGTAAGAAACTTACAGAACAAACAGTGACTGATGAGCTCAAAACTTGGGTCCTTAAAAATGGAGTAAAGCTTCCGCAAGATTGGACGCTTGAGGAGAAAACATTTGGTGCACAAAAAGTGACCATTATGGTTCCACCAAACCCTCAAAGCGCAGATGACTATATTGCGCTCGGTGTGAAAAAAGAAACAATTTCAAAACTCCCAGTTCAGCATATTTGTAAGGATGTCACAGCAACAACAACCTGTTTAGTCGGTGGAAACTATGAGACGATGCGAACATTTTCTATCATGACGTTTGTGAAATAAAGGGAAGACATTTGACCTTTAACTTTTGACATTTGATACAAACAAAAGCGCAGACCTTCGGTCTGCGCTTTTGTTTCAACATGCTTTTTATTTTATAATTTATCATTTGGCATTTATAATTTCTCCCTTGCTTTTCGACCCCTTTTCTGCTATATATAATATAGTTTAAATAAAGCCCAGCGGGGCTTTTTAAATTGGAAAATCAATAGTGGATTATCAGTTTAATAAAGAAAACACATATGAAAACATACCTCATGGAAACAAAAGATGAATTAAAAAAAGTAACCTGGCCATCACGCGAGAACGTCATTTTGGTGACTGTCGCTGTTGTCCTTATTTCAGTAATCACTGGATACATACTCGGTCTTTTTGACTCTCTCTTCTCTCAAGGTCTATTACAACTCTTAAATAAATAAAAAAATATGGCTAAACAAGAAGTACAAGGGGAGCGCAATTGGTACGCGATTCACACCTACGCTGGCTACGAAAATGCAGTTTTGCGAAACCTCAAACAGCGTATCGAGTCTCTCGGCATGCAAGACAAGATTTTCAACGTGCTCGTTCCAACAGAAAAGAAAATTAAAGTAAAAGGAAATAAACGAGTCGAAGTAGAAGAAAAACTCTACCCAGGATACATCATCGTAGATATGATCGTAACTGATGACTCTTGGTACGTGGTGCGAAACACACCTCGTGTGACTGGATTCGTTGGTGCTGGTGTAAACCCAGTTCCGCTCAACAAACAAGAAGTCGATGCACTCTTGGGAATGATGGACAACGACAACAAAGCAGTTCACACTATCGACCTTATCAAAGGCGACATCATCAAGATCAACGACGGGCCGTTCAAGGATTTGGAAGGAAACGTCGATGCAGTCGATCACGAAAGAGGGAAGATTCGCGTACTCGTATCATTTTTTGGACGAGAAACTCCAGTGGAGCTCGATTTCCTTCAAATTCGCAAGGTTTAGACGTGGGCGAGTAAAATTGTCGAAGACATTTTACTTTAGCCTTTATATAGTGTATAGTATGCACGTTACGCATCCTCCGCCAATACTCGCATTCGCTTCTAAAAATGTGAGACAAAATTTAGGCGGACAAGCTTCATGATAATTAACCAATAAGTAAAAAATTAGAATATGGCAAAGAAAATACTCAAGAATATAAAATTGAAAGCTCCAGCTCAAAAAGCTACTCCTGCTCCACCACTTGGTCCTGCTCTTGGACAAGCTGGAGTAAACATCGCTGATTTCGTTCAAAAGTTCAACGCAGCAACTCAAGGATTTACTCCAGGAGAAACTGTCGGTGTGAAGATTCGCGTATTCGAAGATCGAACATACGAATTTGATATCAAAACTCCACCAGTTGTAGACATGCTTGCAAAAGCAGCAGGTGTTACAAAAGGTGCTGCAAAACCAAATCTTAAAAACGCAGGGAAGGTGACTCGTGCACAAATCCGTGAAATCGCAGAACGCAAAATGCCAGACCTCAACGCAAACTCTATCGAGGGTGCAATGAAAATCATTGAAGGTTCAGCTCGATCAGGTGGATTCACTATCGTAGACTAAACTCTAAAGAAATAAAAACACAGAAAGAGGGGGGGCCGAGGGGGCGCGGGGGGTGGGTGTTTGTTGGTGTTTTTTAGCTTTATTTTATAAACAAAATAATAAAAAAAAAAAAAAAAAAAAAAAACACAACCCCCGGCCGCGCCTCTCCCCCCCCCTCTTTCTGTGTTTTTGAGCTATTTTTACCCTTATATTTCAACACGAAATTCCCACATGAAAAGATTGACAAAAAATAATAAGTATGATAATGTATGTGTAAGAAAGAACTTTGAAAAAGTGTTGTTAGAAAAATCAGGTCAATTAAAGATTCTTTGATTTTCGTGATTTTTCTAACAAATAAATAAAACTAAACATGAAAAAAGTATTAATTTTTCTTACGACCTTTCTTGTCGTATCTCTCTCTTTAAACACATTTGCCCAAAATTCGGGGAATGAAGATTTAATCAGTGTTAAAAAAAGCGACCTGCCGGCAGACATGGTGCAGAAACTTGAAGCTCAAAATAAACTTCAAGACATAAAACAAAATCTCGATACTGTTAAACAGATGGCTGGTGTCGGAAAAGAAATCGGTATTGCACTTAACGACGGATTAAAGGCTGTCACAGATCAAACTGTGAGATTTTCACAAACCCCGGTAGGCCGGTTCACCATGTTTTTGATTGCATGGAAGGTAATGTCGAAAGATGTGCAAAATCTTGCGGGGGCATTGCTAGGTGTAATATTTGGTGTTCCTTTCCTCATATTTTTTGATTTCTTCTTACTCTGGATATACCGGAGAACCACTAATAAGCGCCGTGTTCTTATTGAAGAAGACGCTGAGAAGAAGATAAAAAGGTATGAATATCAGGACACCTGGTACACTTTAGAAAAAGATAAAGATGGAGTAGATATTGCGTTTATGGTTTGTTGGTGGGTCGTACTGGCTGTCGGAAATGTTTGGATTATTACCGGAGTAATTTTTTAAATTCATACACACTATTTCAAGAATCGCTAACTTCATTGTTGGCGATTTTTTTTACCCTTATATTCCAACACGAAATTCCCATATGAAAAGATTGACAAAAAGTATATAGTATGCTAATGTATGTGTAAGAAAGAACTTTGAAAAACATTGGGATACCTCTTTCATAGACTAATTTGTTTTGGTCTATGAAAGAGGTTACCTCAATAATCATAAAAAAAATCAAAAAAATGGAAATTTTATCAAACTCCTTGCTGATTCTCATCATCGCAATGCCCTTAATCCTCGTAATTATTTTTTCTTTCTTGTTCAGAACTGTCGTACCAACAAACATGGTGCATATCGTTCAATCAGGGAAAAAGACCACTTCTTACGGAACTGGCCAAGATGCTGGAAACGTTTATTATCGGTGGCCAAGCTGGATCCCAATTTTAGGTGTCACAAGTATTCACCTTCCGGTTAGTAACTTTGATCAAAGTTTTAAAGATTATGAAGCTTATGACAAAGATCGTGTTCCTTTTATGTTGGATATAACTGCATTCTTCAGAATCGCAGACACCAACAAGGCTGCCGAAAGGGTTTCGACCATAGATGAGCTGAAAGCTCAGCTTAAGGCCATAATTCAGGGCGCCGTGAGAAAGATTCTTGCTTCGCACGACATCAACAGTATCATGACTGACCGGGCCACATTCGGTAATCAATTTACCGAAGAAGTGAAGGGTGAGCTTGCAAACTGGGG
>CAZVHB010000012.1:0-10677 GCA_964626965.1 uncultured Candidatus Saccharibacteria bacterium
TGTAGTTAAATGGATATAACTGCGGACTTCTAAGCCGTTATTCGAGGTTCGATTCCTCGCGAGGGCACACACGTTAAGAAAATTCCCACTGCTGGGAATTTTTAGTGTGTGCGGGCGCAGGGATGTTTTTCTCTGCACCTCAGAGAAAAACCCCGAGCCGGGGTCGCGAGTACTTAGGTAGAATCTGAACGTAGTGAAAGATTATACTTAGTAACTCGTGACCACCAGTGCACGAGAGCAACTGAACTGCTTCAGTTGCGTCGAGGAATCGAAAAGCTTTTCCATGTTTTGAGGATGTAAATCCGGAAAAACAGGAAAAGGTATACTGTCTGTGTAACAGAAGATTTCTCGCGATTATTTACGAATAAGGACTTGTTCCTTACAGGAATTGTACAGTCTTCACATCGTACTCACTTCGTTCCGTGCGATATGTTCAGACTTTTCAAGTCCCTCACGAAACGTGCGCAGGCACGTTTCTATCGCGCACAATATAAAAACCCTCCGAAGAGGGTTTTTATATTGTGCGCGATGAGGGACTTGAACCCCCGACCTTCCCAGTGTAAATGGGTTGCTCTACCAACTGAGCTAATCGCGCATGCTTTATATTACATTCAAAACTTTTTCTTATTTTTGTACAAATGGTCCGTCTACCAAGACAGCTAATGGTGTATTATGAAAAATAAATTCCGATTAGACCCAGTATAGGGTATTTTCTGGTTTTTGTAAATAAGGTGTATACTTTTACATATGAATAATTTTGAAAATATGTCTTTTGGGGATATGCAAAAAGAAACACTAATCAAAAATTTGCATGAAACGTTTACAAAAAGAAAGGCTATTTATCAACCAAATATTGATACTTTTACCACTCTGGATGGGTATACACAAATTCAAATTGAAAATGAAAAAGAGACAGTTGAGAAACTTGAAAAAAAATGGAGTGAACATACTTCAGACTATATAGAAGAAAATAAAATGTTGGCAGATATTTTTGAGGGTATTATGGTCGAACAGCTTTCGGGTTCTTGGCTTGGAGGTAAAGGGCAAGCCTATTATTCTTCTAAGGCTGACGATTACTTAAGGCACGTTGATTGCATTGTTGAATTTAATCCAGAAGAAAAAAAATCAGATCATCACTACTTAGGTTTAGGTATCGATGTGACTTTTTCTGAAGATTACTCCAACGTTCTCTCTAAAATGGATACAATCTGGAATAATGATATACAAAGAGGTGCTCAAACAGAAGTGCAGTATGTTGAGACAGAAAATTACACAGGTAAATTACCAATGCATCGTGTTGTATTACTTGGAGACAAAAAGACGGTTCTTGAGCTTGCTCAACTATATAAAGATAAAAAAATGAATGCACTCAATACACATCCTTTCTTAGTTTCAATGATTGGACAAATTAAAATTCAACTTGAATCTTATTATGCATTTACTCGAGACAGAAAATTAAAAGGTGAAGCACTTGAAAAGACAACTGATACGCTAAGGACTTTTTATAAAGTGTACAGTATCCACCAAGCCTTTTATGAAAAAAAAGAGGAAGTGTTACAAGCAGATCCTCAATTTAATCTAATTAGAGAATATTGCGAAAACAAACTTAAAACTGAGATTCACTAATATTTAATCCTTAGTAATGCAAATCCTTCTCGAAACAAATGAATATCTCGTTCTCAATAAACCCGCTGGTATTCCAGTACATGGTGATGGGAAAGTACACGTGCCAACCGTAGCTGACTGGATTCAAGAAAAATACCCAGAACTCAAAAGTATCGGTGAACCTATGGAGCTCTCTGGTGTGCAAGTCTTTCGTCCTGGTATCGTGCATCGTCTCGATAAAGATACGACAGGGTGTTTACTCATAGCAAAGACACAAGAAGCATTCGAGTATTTCAAAAAACAATTTCAAGAACACACGATACAAAAAACATATCACTGTTTTGTCTATGGTGCGATAAAAGGAGACAATGGTGTGATAGACGAACCAATTGGTCGTAGTCGAGGTGATGTACGTCGGTGGACTACAGGGGGTTCTGCTCGTGGAACTATTCGTGATGCACTCACTGAATACACCGTCCTGTCGCGTATAGGTGTAGAAGAGGGGAAAGGGAGTACAGAAGTCGGTACGTATAGCTTTGTTGAATGCCGTCCAAAGACAGGAAGAACACATCAAATCCGTGTGCATATGAAATCTATTAATCATGCAATAGTTTGTGACAGTTTGTACGCAGATAAGAGGATAGAAAGTGAAAATCGTATTTCAAAGCCCAATCTCGGCTTTGAAAGGCTTGCTTTACATGCTCGGAATCTCGTATTTTCTGATATGGCTGGTAATAGAATAGAGGCAGAAGCTCCATATCCGGCCGATTTCGAGTCCGCACTCGATACCGTTGCAAAAAAAGACTAACCGTGTTATATTCAATCGTATGAAAACAATTAGTCCAGTAAATATTGAAGAGCGAAAAAAACTCCATTTTTCTTCAGGAGATTTGATTCGCGTCTGGTCAAAAATCGAAGATAAAGGAAAAACACGACTTCAGGCTTTTGAAGGTATGGTTTTAGCTCGCAAGCATGGTACAGAAGCAGGTGCGACTTTCACTGTCCGCAAAGTTTCATCAGGTGTTGGTGTTGAACGTATTTTTACACTCTTTTCTCCACTTATCGACAAGGTAGAACTTGTCCGCCGTTCAAAAGCTCGTCGTTCAAAGCTCTACTATGTTCGTGAAAAGGCTGTTAAGGAAGTTCGCCGAAAGATGAAGACTGCACGACCAGAAGAAGTTGAAGCAGAAGAAACAACACAAGCTGAATAATATATAAAAAGAAAGATCCCCGAAAGGGGATTTTTTGATGGGAGAGACTAAGAGGACTTTTCCATTACATGGACAGTACACCTTTCCCCGTTTTACCCCAGGGTACCCTCTCTTGCTTCGCAATTCACCTTGTATCAGATTTCATTCTCAAAACATGGAAAAGCTTTTCAAGTCCTCTCTCGCAAGCCAAGCAGTTGGCTTGCTTCGCGCACAAATACAAAAAGCCCATTGCTGGGCTTTTTTTATTTGTGCGCGAGAGAGGACTTGAACCTCCACACCTTACGGCACACCCACCTCAAGGGTGCTTGTCTACCAATTTCAACACTCGCGCGTGTATGCCTATTATACACATTTTCGAAACTTTTAAAAGCACTTGTAAAATGTGCTAAAATACATATATGGTTACGTTTGAGCTGGTTGAATTTATTAAAAGTCATTTGTATAGAAATACTCCTCGGGAACAGGTCCGAGGACTTTTAAAAAATAAAGGAGGTTGGAAAGATGATGACATCGATCATGCATATCTACTTGCTGAACACGGAAAACACGTTGAAGAATATTATCAATGAGACAAGTATAAGGGATTAGTATAAGAATAAGAAATATAAAACATATGCAACAAGATTTTACAAAAAGAAAATGTATCCCGTGTGAAGGTATTGGGCAGAATAAAATTTTTACACTCGAGCAAAAATTTATTGATGAGTATTTAGAATCTGTCCCAACGTGGTCTCAAACCACTGATGGGCTCTCAATAGAAAGGGTATTTCATTTTAACGATTTTAAGACTGGACTGGCTTTTGTAAACAACATAGGGGAGATCGCTGAGAGTGAAGGACATCATCCAGATATAACTCTAACTTATACAAAAGTCACCGTAACACTCTCAACACACGCTCTTGGTGGGCTGACCGAAAATGACTTTATTGTGGCGAGTAAGGTAGATGAGATAGGGAAATAAAAAAGAACCCGTTGAGATAACGGGTCCTAGCTTCAATTTGTTGTATTGCTTAATTACTCACAGCTGGTATTGGTACAAGCCGTGGTATGGGTGATGTAATCTTCGAGCCAGCTTCTTTTGCGAATCTAACTACTTTTTCGAGGAACTTTTTTATTTTACTTGGTTTGTAGGGTTTTGGGGTACATGATCCAAAATATAACCAAAGAAATATTAATACATCACTACCTGACCAAAAAAGTTCCGCAATATTATGGTATTTATTTTCTCGTATGTTGCCATGCATCAAGTCATTGTAATGTATACCTAATAAAGGTAAAGCAAGTGCTACTGCTATAAAAGCAAAAATTACTCTTCCGAAGCTGAATTGAAGTGCTAGTGGATTTTTGAAAGTCGGGTTGTTTTCACAGCTTCTCTTCGCGTGAGCTATTATCAACGTTAGAGCAATTAAAAATAGAACAGTAAATGGTAATAATATAAGATCCCATAATTTCCCTTCTAAAAATTTATAGAAAATTCGTAAACCAATAAAGATGACGACTAAGAAATTCAACTTTTTTGCAATTGCAAAATTATTGAATCCAAACCAGTCTTGCAACCAGTCTGATATACGTTGGAATTTATCCAGTAAGAATACATCAATAATATTCATGATTTATTTTTTTTATGGTTATTTAATTAGGTTATCTCTAACTCCACAAAGATGCAGAGATAACCTAACAAATATATTTTAAAGAATTTGAATTATACTTATAGTAACATTTTACTTGACTTTGTCAACGATTTCCAAACGCGAGATAGGTAGATGGGAATCGGCTATTACATAGCCAGGTACTTTTCGGCTCAATTTCGTTTCACTCATTGATCATCGAAAAGTCTTTCGTCCTCTTACAGAGGCTGTACACCTTTTGGATCTTTTGTTTCATTTCCTTCACAAAATCTCTCAAAAGGTCTTGCGCTCGGGTCCCTACTCCCGAGCTCACCCTTCCGCAAGTCAGCAGGGACTTTACTTAGTCCCCCAATAATAAAAAGCCCATAAAGGGCTTTTTATTATTGGGGGACTACTGGGAATCGAACCCAGATCGAAGGTTCCACAAACCTCAGTGTTAACCGTTACACCATAATCCCCATGAAAAATAAATGCATACACATGTACGCATGTACACAATAACATATTTCAGTAGGTTTTTCCAGCGATACTTTTTTCTTTCCAATCTCTGAACCTAATCTCCCTATGCTATACTTCACCCATGACACAAGAACAAGCACTGACTATTCTCAAAACTGGGGCAAATGTATTTCTGACAGGTGAGCCGGGTTCTGGAAAAACATACACCACGCTTGCATACATCGACTATCTTCGTGCTCATGGTATCGAGCCTGCGATCACTGCATCGACGGGAATCGCTGCGACACATTTGCGTGGTATGACGATACACTCTTTCTCTGGAATGGGGATTAGTAAAAATCTCTCTGACTACGATGTCGATCGTATTGCGAGTTTGCAGTACATCAACAAGCGTATCAAAAAGACGACAGTGCTCTTGATCGACGAAGTCTCAATGCTCGATGGTACAATGCTCGTTGACCTTGATAAGATCTGCCGAGAAGTAAAACAAAATCAATACCCTTTTGGTGGTATTCAAGTCGTGCTCATTGGAGACTTTTTTCAACTACCGCCGATCACCCAAAGTTTTGAGCAGAAAAATTATGCATTTCAGGCATCGATCTGGGGCAAGCTCGGACTCGTGACGTGTTATCTGACTGAGCAACACAGACAAGAAGATGAAGACGATACACTTCTCTCTGTGCTTAAAGCAATACGGAGTAATGAAATAGATCAAATGCATATCGAATATATTGAATCTCGTATTACAAAACTTGCTGATGTTTCAGAAATGACGACAAAACTTTTTACAAAAAATGTTGCAGTGGATGCGATCAATACGAATGCACTTAAGAAAATCAGTAATGGTGAAAAGAAATTTACCATGCATACGACAGGGAAAGAGTCACTCGTCGCACAGTTGGTTAAAGGCTGTCTGTCACCACAAGAACTTGTCTTGAAAAAAGATGCGATTGTTATGTGTACTAAAAACAATGCACAAGCTGGCTTTTACAATGGAACACTCGGAACGGTGGTAGATTTTGAAGCGTATACAAATTACCCAATTATCAAAACCAAAGATGGCAGACGTCTAACTATCGCTCCGATGGACTGGACTGTCGAAGATGAAGGAAAGGTCAAAGCGCAGGTGACACAGATACCGCTTCGTCTTGCATGGGCTATTACGATCCACAAGAGTCAAGGGATGAGTATGGATGAAGCGGTGGTTGATCTTTCTGATACATTTGAATACGGACAAGGATATGTGGCGCTCTCACGCTTGCGCACACTCTCTGGTCTTCACCTTATTGGGTTTAATCAAAAGGCCTTTCAAGTACACGGTGATGTGTTGGAGCAAGACATCTATTTTAAACAACAAGCCGAAGAAGCTGAGCTTGCATTTTCACGACTCGATGATACGGAGATAGAGAGTATGCATGCGAATTTTCTCAAGAGTATTGGTGGAGTGAGTGAGAAAAAAGCAGTGGTGAAGAAACTGAACACTATCGATGAAACACTTTTTTATATTGCAGAAGAAGGGAAGAGTGTGGATGAAGTTGCTCAGGTGAAAGATATCAGTGTGGCAACAGTGATAGAGCACGTACACAAACTCGCTCTCGCTCACAAGCTGACGAAAATACAAATAGCCCGACTGATCGATGGTATAGATAATGATGAGATCAAGCTGATTGAAAAAGCTTTTAAAAAAATTGGAACAGAGAAACTCACACCGGTGTTTGAACATTTTAATGATGCATATTCCTTTGATACGTTGAAACTTGTTCGCGCGTATTGCGTTGCAGAAAACTAATATGAAACGAAACTTGTGTCATTCCGGACTTGATCCGGAATCTAGAATTAAAAAAATACAAACCTGGATTCTGAATCGTACCCCAGGGTATACTCTCTTGCAGAGCAATTCACCTAAAGTTCAGAATGACAACCGTAAGCAAATAGCCTCTCTGTTTGTGTTTCTTTCCTTATTTCTTTTTTCATATACAGCACACGCAGAAGAAATTTCACAGGTTCCACTCGAAGATAAAATCGATCAGATGATTATGATTGGTTTTCGTGGTATGTATGTCGCACCTCAGTCTGATATAGAAAAAATTTTAAAAGATACGAACGTTGGTGGAGTGATCTTGTTTGATTACGATACGACAATCAAAGGATACAATCGTAATATACAAAGTAAGAAACAACTTCAAACACTGACGAGCGTCTTGCAGAAAAGAGCGCAAGAAAATAATAATCAAAAATTATTTATCGCCATCGACCAAGAAGGGGGATTGGTGAATCGACTTAAGTCAGACTACGGGTTTCCTCTCTGGAACAGTGCTCAGGTACTAGGCAGTAAAACCGGTCGAAACGGAGAACTCTTTGCACAAAAGCACTATAGAGCTATGGCGCAAGAACTTTCATCTATTGGGGTGAATGTAGATTTTGGACCGGTTGTAGATGTAGCAACTAATACAAAGGGGACAGTCTATAAACAGAAAAGAATCTACTCGACTTATCCGCTCACTGTCACAAAGTTCGCCAAGATTTTTATGGATGCTCTCTCAACTAAGAAAATTCTCTCGGTTGCGAAACACTATCCAGGACTCGGTGATCTTGTGTTTGATACACACCAGACGCTCGGCGTGCAGAAGTCACTCAATCCACGTGCACTCGTGCCGTACCAAGAGCTGATCAAAATGGGTGCACTCCGTGCTGTCATGATGGGGCACGTCAGGGTGCAGGACGTAGATCCAGTGTATCCGGCAAGCTTGTCACAAAAGCATGTTGAATATCTCCGAAACAAACTTGGTTTTCAGGGACTCATTTTTACTGACGATCTAGAAATGAAAGGACTTTCTGATTTGTATACACTCAAAGAGCGTGTGACACGTGCGGTCAATGCAGGCAATACGGTGCTTATTCTCTCAAACAATATGGGTAGCTATGATAAAGAGCTCTTTTTTAAAGTCCGCACTATTATCATGGATGGGGTGAAAGACGGAAGTATAGATGCAAAGAAAATTGATGATGCATACCGAAGGATAATTGAAGCAAAAAAAGAACTCTAATGTGGTGTATATATTTTTGACCAATCTCTCTTATCTGCTATACTCAGAAAAAAATTAACAAATGCAAAAGCTAATAATACCTACGTATTTCCCTATGAACCTTACTCCTCGCAAGCTTTTTAATTTCGAAGAGTTAGAAGAAAAGGCCCGAATCCAAAATGCCTATTTTTTTCAAAACAACAAAGTGGCTCGTACTCGTATGCTTGCTTCACCACCTAATTTTGACCCAGTCGAAGTAGTGCTGTATTACGGTGGTACAAATAATGTCATTTCTGTAAAAAATTTCCAGCAGATGTTTGCGTACGAAGGATTGCAAGTAATACAGAAACCAGCACCGTCACTTTTGGTTGATGCGTGTAATGTATTGACCGAAGCAAAACTCGTGGAGTTAGGTCTTTCACATGATGTGAATATAGCTCTTCTTACTGACTATAAGGAGAATGGTATGTTCATGACCAAAGGTCATCATTGTTCAATGGAGCTCACCCGTTCTGAAGGATATAGGAAATTTACCATGACCTGTGTTTTCCAAGAGTGGGTAAATTATGCATTTCTTTTATGTAAAACAAAGTAATAATATTTTAAAAACAGTAACCCCTCTTATCAGTATCGATAAGAGGGGTTTTTATTGTGACTGTTAATTTACTCTTTTTTCTGTATAATACACCCATATGGAAATGCCAAATATAAATCAACCACTTAATAAAAAGAATAAAAATAAAGGGAAAAACGCACTATCAAGTTTTTTTACGAGTTTCTTCTCTATTGTTTTCGTACTGCTTGTACTCGTCTTTTTGTACGGTGAGATTACTAAAAATGTAAAAAAGGATGTACCTATTTCTTTGTCTGAAGTAGTGACTCTTGTGAATGGAGGTACGGTTAAAAATATTGAAGTCGTCGGACGTGATATCAAAATAGAGATGACTGATGGGACATTTAAAAAAGCGCAGAAAGAAAATGAAAGTTCTCTCACTGAGACACTTAAAAATTACGGAGTAGAAAGTGCTCAAATAGCAAAAACACCGATTACCGTGAAAGACGAGTCTGGTGTATGGTACTGGCTCCTCAACATCTTGCCGTTTCTTGTACCACTCCTTATTGTTGGGTTCCTCATCTGGACACTCACTCGTCAAGTCAAAGGCGCTGGCATGCAGGCATTTTCTTTTGGGCAATCAAAAGCAAAAATGACCAATCCATCTGATACGAAACACAAAATCACTTTTAAAGATGTTGCTGGTGCAAAAGAAGCAAAACAAGAACTCGAAGAAATTGTGGACTTCTTGAAAAACCCACAAAAGTTTCTTGACATTGGTGCGCGTATTCCAAAAGGAGTACTCTTAACCGGTGCTCCAGGAACTGGAAAGACTATGCTCGCCCGTGCTGTTGCAGGGGAGGCAAGTGTCCCATTCTTTTATCTTTCTGGATCTGAGTTTGTTGAAATGTTTGTTGGTGTGGGTGCGTCTCGTGTGAGAGATCTTTTCTTGCAAGCAAAAAAGGCTTCTCCTGCTATTGTCTTTATTGATGAGATAGATGCTGTAGGACGTGTTCGTGGGCATGGTATGGGTGGAGGAAATGATGAACGAGAACAGACGTTGAACCAAATACTCGTTGAGATGGACGGCTTTGAGCCCACAGAAAAAGTGATCGTTATGGCTGCGACAAACCGAAGTGATGTTCTTGATCCGGCACTCTTGCGTCCAGGACGTTTTGACCGACGTGTTGTGCTTGACCTACCGGATAGAAATGACCGTGAAGCAATCCTCGAAGTACACAGTAAGGAAAAACCTCTCGAGGATGATGTAAGGCTCCGTGTTATTGCAGAGCGAACACCAGGATTTTCTGGAGCAGATCTTTTCTCTCTCATGAACGAAGGTGCTATTGTTGCTGCTCGTGATAATCGTAAAAAAGTACGACAAGATGATCTTGTAAAATCTATCGAAAAAGTCATGCTCGGTCCTGAACGCAAGAGTCATCTTATGTCTCCAAAAGAAAAAGAAATCACCGCGTATCATGAAGCAGGACACGCACTTATTTCATCTGTCCTCGAACATGCTGACCCTGTACACAAAGTCACTATCATCTCTCGAGGAAGTGCTGGTGGGTATACACTCAAACTTCCTTTAGAAGAAAGAAAGCTTCAGTCTAAGAAAGAATTCATTGATGACTTGGCTGTATCACTCGGTGGATATGTTGCAGAAGAAACTATTTTTGGAGATATTACCACTGGCCCATCAAATGATTTGCAAGTTGCAAGTAATCTCGCTCGCGCGATGGTAACGAGATGGGGGATGTCCGATGTGATCGGTCCAGTAGCGCTTGAATCAAATGGCGGTAAACCACTCTTTGGTGCAGGTGTAGAAGATAAAAAATATTCAGAGAAAATGTTTGCGACGATAGATGAAGAGGTTTCAAAACTGATGAACAATGCACTCGAAACTGCACGAAAGACTATTACTGAACATCGGAAAATCCTCGACGCAATCGCAAAAAAATTGATCGAGGTAGAAACTCTCGAACAGCCTGAGTATGAAGAAGTGATCAAAGCTCACGGCATCAAGCTCAAAAAGTTGGATCCAGTGGTTGTGGTAGAAGAGGATAAAAAAGGAGAGAAGAAAAAGGGTAAATAAGAGATATAAGATTATAAAAAAGGTGGCGGGGGTTTGCCGCCCCCGTTTTTTTAGTGTACACCCACTTTGTTTTTTACAAAAGACCCCCCAGGTTTTATAT
>CAZVHB010000013.1:0-4267 GCA_964626965.1 uncultured Candidatus Saccharibacteria bacterium
CCCGTCTTCTGCTTGGAAGGCAGACATTCTACCACTAAACCATACCCGCAAAACTTTTGTTTACTTTTGTTAGTCTAGCAGATTTTTACTTTTATTTCAATTAAAACAGTGGGTCGCCAAAAGTGACTCACTGTTTTGTATCTCCATTAGAAATTTTGTACTTTCCTACTCTTTCTTCTTATCAAGCTTATTGAGCCCGAGCATCTTTACTCCGAAATAGACCACCGCTGCGATGACGATGAAGTCTACAACAGTTGAAACAAATGCACCCCACTTAATCGCAACTGTTCCGATCGTAATCGCTTTGTCAGCAAGTGCGACTTTACCTAAGAGTACACCGATGAGCGGATTGATGATATTTTCAACAAGCGATGCAACTGTTTTTGACACCGCTCCTCCCAAGATGAAACCGACAGCGAGTCCGACGACTCCTTGTTCACGAATGAAATCCATAAATCCACCTAACTTCCCTTTTACTTTCTGTGTAGCTTCTTCCATACTTATTTTTTAGTGAATCCTTCTAATGCTTTTAATACTTCGACGGGAATCATATAGACGACAGTGTTTGATTGATCACTAGACATGTCGTTTATAGACTGGAGTGTTCTTAAATGAAGTGCTCCTGGAGTCGCTGCAAGCATCGCTGCAGCCTTTGCCATGTTCTCTGAGGCCATGACTTCACCTTCTGAGGCGATGATGGTTGCTTGGCGTTCTCGTTGTGCTTCAGCAACTTTTCCAATCGTTCTCTCCATATCATGTGAGAGTGCGATATCTTTGAGTTCAACATTTGATATATCAATTCCCCATTCAACACACGTTACTTCAACAACACTTTGAATTTTCTCAGAAATGTGTGCTCGGTCTGCAAGTAGTTGATCAAGGGTTACTTCTCCTACAACGTTTCTCATCGTTGTCTGTGCGAGCTGGAGGATGGCATAGTGGACGTTCTCGATGTTGAGTACTGATTTTGCTGCATCAACCATTTTGTAATAGATGACCGCATTGATTCCGACTGAGACGTTATCTTTAGTGAGTGCTTTTTGATCCGGAACATCGACTGCTTTGACGCGCATGTCGACTTTTTTCATTTGTTGAAAAACAGGAACGACAATTTTCCACCCTGGTTCTTTAATTCCTGAAAAACGTCCCATAGTGAGCACCACTCCCCGCTCATATTCGTTGATCTGGCGGAGCATAGCAATGCAAGCGACGATAATAATGATTATAAATATCCACATATAGTTATACCTAAGTTAGCTTATATGAGTTGAGTATAACAGAAAAAATGACTAGACGAATGCAACCAGTCGAATGGGAGCTTCTGTTCCCTCACCTATCTTCATTGGTAGAATTGCAATCTTAAATCCTGTTTCTGGAAGATCTTTTGCATTAGCAACATTTTCAACAAGATATTTTCCTGCACCGAGAATAAGATTATGTACAGGAAATCCGTTCTTTCCTGTATCAGCAGAGAGCGTGTCTATTCCAATACCGGATATGTTCCGCTTCAGGAGAAGTGTAGCTGTCTCTTCGTGTACACTTGGAAAGATAAAATTGTTTTGATACTTTATTTTATCACCCCAATGCCTGTCCCAGCCTGTATAAAACAGAACGAAGGTCCCCTCCTGTATTTTTCCGTAGGTAGATTCAAATTTTTCAATAACATCTACGGTAATGCATTGGTCTTCATTACTCACATGGTCAGTCTTGATGACGACACAGTCAATAATGAGGTCAGCAAGCGCTAGTGCATCGATTGTTTTGCCGTTTGGAATACAGTGTGCTGGAGCATCCATGTGTGTACCTATTCCAGCATTCATGGTTACTTTTTGTACACGAAAGAGGTCAGGTGCTGTACAGTCTTCGTAATCAGTCTTGATAGATAATTCAAAACCACAACTTCCATCCCACGTAGGGGTCTCGAGAGAGAGTGTATGAGTTAGGTCAATATATGCAGGGGTATTCATAGGTAGAGTATAACATGGAGGGGTTCGAAGCTTACAGCTTCAGTACGCCTTTTCGAAACATTCACACTTCGTGTTCATGTTTAACGAAAAGCTTTTGACATATTTTTCTTATGAATGAAATGAATTAGAAAAATAGAAATACCCGGAGGGTGCGAATTCCTGACACGAGCCATGCAGATGGCTCAGGATTCGGCTACCACGTAGCCAGGTGCTTTTCGGCTGGATTTCGCTTTGCTCATCCAGCATCGAAAAGCCTTTCGAATCCCTGACGAAAGCAAAACACTTTGCTTTCTCACTCCGACAATATAAAAGACGCACAAAACTGTGCGTCTTTTATATTGTCGGAGTGCAGGGATTCGAACCCTGAGTCGCTCGTACCCAAAACGAGAATGTTAGCCGTTACACCACACTCCGAAACTCCCCTACTATAGCATATCTTTATCTAAATAAAAAATTAAAGGCAAGGATATGTCCTACCCAATAAAGAGAGTTGACAATTCAATAAATAAAGAGTATTTTGTGTATGAATTAAAAATATATAGTATGAAAGATAACAACACCCAATTGCATTTAAATCCACTAGAAAAATTTATTTTACCAGGTTTTAAAGGACTATATAACCTATGGGATATGAAGAACCATTTTATTCTTCCACCTTATGAGTGTATAAGGCGCTATGGATTAGACATAAAACAAATCCCCACTAACGCACAGGTTACTGTTGGGGTTAATGAAATGGTACCTCTTCATGATGGAGGGTTTCAAGATGTTCTCGATATCTCAAAAAAAATTTGGATAAAACAAAACAGAATTATTCAAATAATGTTCCGTGAATCCGAAAGATTAGTGAAAACTAAAGGAGCTCTTAATATTTTTCCAACACTAAATAGAAACAATGTGAGAATGGTCGTAACTGTTGAGTATGGGGCCGAAAAACCAAAAATACAATTTTATGGGATTGGGGCTTCTCTTATTTTAGGAGGTGAGCAAAAACACCGGATGTTTTATTCTGACAACAGAAGTTCTACTTACTAAAAATTTGAAATGATAGAGTAAAGCCGCTTTTAAGCGGTTTTTTTTGTTTCACCCTCCAGAATGCCCGCTCCACAGAGTCTTTCGGGTAAGAACTTGTAGGACTAGCGTGGAACATTTTACAGTATTATGTTCCAAAAAGGCTTAATACAGGCCTTTTTTGTATTTTTATCAATATATAGAGCCAAAAGATCGATTTGAACTTCAGTTTCATGTGAAACATACTTATCAGCCATGTAAAATGAGATTATCTTCTTAAATTTATGTATTTTATCAAAAGTAAAGTTATCCTCTGGTTTTATGGTCAAAAGACTTTTATTTTCTAAAGTTTCACCCGAAACAGAGTCGGGCAAGCATGAAACAGACTTAACTTCAATAAAGTGAAGAGTTCCCTGCTTTTCAGCTACAATATCTATTTCCCCGATCAGTTTGTAGTAATTTCTTTCCAGGACAGTGAAACCAAGCTTTTTGAGATATATACAGGCGATATCTTCACCTAACTTCCCTATTTTTTGTGTTTCAGATGTAAATACCTTTGGCATACGTAAATTAAGTATAAATGATAAATGTCAGATGATAAACCCCAAAACCTGTTTTTTTGAAAACGTAGGTGTCTCGGTAAATCCAAGTAATTTAGATATTAAACAAGAAATACGGCACCTGTTACACATGAAACGGTTTTTGTGCCTGCTTTGAGTGTTTCATGTGTAACAAAATCAATAAAATATATAAATATGTTTCACGTGAAACAAGTGGATACTGTGATTTAACAAAAATGACCCCATTTCTGTTGTAAAGCTTACAGAATAAGGATATTTTGTGTGTCCTTTAGAATTTTGAATAAACTAAAAGTCATGTCTTATACACTATGTACACAGAATTATCCCCATATTCTTATTTTAAAAGGGTAATATCACAAGAATTATGTACAGGTATCAAATGATTGGTTGGAAATATGTCCTTTAGAATTTTTTATAAAGGACATAAAAAAGAGGGAACTTAAGGATAAAAGACAGAGTGCTGTTTTTTTGGTGAGTTATGTCTTTTAGAGAGGAATTCTAGTATTTTAAGTAAATGGTAAGCTAAGGTAGGATTCGGCTATTACATAGCCAGGTACTTTTCGATTGAATTGCGCTTCGCTTATTCAGTAACGAAAAGTCTTTCGAATCCTCGGCGCATGACACACATGTGTCATGCTCAGGTGCACCAATAAAAAAAGAAACCATGAGGTTGTTTTTAATGTTGAATTTAAAGATAAAATAGGTAAT
>CAZVHB010000014.1:0-3143 GCA_964626965.1 uncultured Candidatus Saccharibacteria bacterium
CAAGTATAGCTTGGTCATTTACGTATCCCTTAAATAGTGGTGATGAATTAGAATTTTTAAGTGGTGATGATTATTTATCAAAACTAGAATTCAAAGCGATTAAAAAAGCATTCGGTAGTGATGAATTTGGGATTTTTATAGGTGAAGAAAGTTTAGAACACTTGGTCGATGAAGAAGATGATTACCTTGATGATGAAGAGGATGATGACTATGATAGTTATGGTTATGGAAAGAATGATGACGATGATAATGAAGATTTTTAAAAAAAAGTTTAAAAAAAACTTGACAAATTCAAAAATGTTTAGTACCTTTGCATAACATTTATAAACAACGACATATTTATTAAGAAATAGGGGAAACCCACAAATAAAAAAACAATGAGAAACATTAACATACATATGAATTCGATTAATATTTGGAGACGCTCTAGTCATCCGATGGAGTCGGCTATGTCTGTAAGTTTCTTTGATGATTTTTAATATTTCATCATAAAGAGATAACAACAAAACCCGACTCGGAGCAATCTAAGTCGGGTTTTTTCATTTTAAGTTCATTGACATATTGGTTAAATACGGGTGTGGTGCAACGGTAGCATACGGCTCTCCAAAAGCTTTGATGTGGGTTCGATTCCTTCCATCCGTGCATATACACTCGCTCATGGGCGTGACTAGTGGGCTCCAAATCCATCCTGTAATAGGGTCTTACGATTAGCTGAGGGTTCGAATCCCTACGAGTGTGCAGAAGCAGTTGGCAGAGTGGTTTAATGCGACTGACTGTGAAAGTCGGTGGCCCCGTGAGGGGCCCACAGGTTCGAATCCTGTACTGCAATGGAGGGGTAAACCGAAATTGGTATCGGCCTAGTCTTGAAAACTAGTCAGCGGTGATGAACTGCTGTGTCGGTTCGAGTCCGACTCCCTCCGCAAGCTTCGGTTGGTGCACGTTACGCACCCCATGGAAAATTTAGACGGGACAGGTGGTCCCTGTTTGTTTGGAAAACAAAAACCCGTGTAATGACGGGCCTGTTTCGACTACAGAATTTTCCGCCCTTGACTTTTTTGTACCTTGCCGTATATTTATTAGTATATGGCAAGGAAACAAAAAACAATACATTATCTTTATAAAACTACATGTTTAGTTACTGGAAGATATTACATAGGAATGCACTCAACATATAACCTTGATGATGGTTATATGGGCTCTGGAAAACGATTAAGATATAGTATACGTAAGTATGGTGTTGATAATCATAAGAAAGAAATTCTCAAGTTTTTTCATACAAGAGAATTATTGATAGAAGCAGAAAAAGAAGCCATTACACCAGAAATGATTACAGATGATAATTGTATGAATTTAAAAGGTGGTGGTGAAGGTGGTTTTATCAGCGAAGAGCAACAGAGATATCGTTCAGAGTGTGGTAATAAAGCGTTTATTGAAAAATTAAAAACTGATGAAGTGTTTACTAAAAAATGGAAAAAAAACATTTCTGAAACACATAAGAAACGATGCGAACAAGGAAAAATACCAATAATGACTTGTGCTGGTTGGAATAAAGGGTTAGAATTAGATGATAAACATAAAGAAAATATCGGAAAAGCAAATTCTATAAAACAGAAAGGGATATTAAATTCTCAATACAATACAATGTGGATTAATAATGGTGAAATAAATAAAAAAATTAATAAGGAAGAATTAGATTATTTCATTAATTTAGGTTGGAATATTGGTAAGAAATTAATAGTTAGTGAAAAAATAGTAAAAGAAATGATTAGTTTTTATAATGAAGGGAATTCTTATCAAAAGGTGTCGATTAAATTTAATATTCCTAAAACAACTGTTAGGGGATTATTTAAAATATGCGTAGAATAATAATGGATTCTACGCAACATGGTGGGCGTAGCTCAGTTGGTTAGAGCGTCTGATTGTGGTTCAGAAGGTCGTGGGTTCGAGCCCCATCGCCCACCCCATATGGTGTTAGAATTGGATATTGGTTAGCCAAGCCTGTCTGTGAAACAGGTGTTCCGAAAGGAACTTGCGAGTTCAATTCTCGTCTAGCACCCAATTATTCTCAAAGCAAATTAAGTATGATGTCTTGCAAGACTTACTAATTAGATAAGCATGAAACATGGCTTGGTATAAAGTGGTTCGAACCCACCTTTGAGAGCATGAAAAAACAATACGATATGCATTAGGTGCCTAATTAAACAATAGGCTCCTTAAAATGAGCAAAAACAGAAACAGAGCAAAACTGAACAAAGCAACAAACAATCATGAGTATAGAATCTTATGGTTAAAAGAAGAATTTCCACCTTATTACGATGAAGGTTGGAATTGGAAACAAATATTTCCAACCAAGATAGAAGAGCGTTTCGTTCTTGGAAACACAATCGAAAAACACAATGGAAGTAATTCCATTATGGGCATCTAGCTCAATTGGTTAGAGCACCTCGCTGATACCGAGGAGGTTGCTGGTTCGAGTCCAGCGGTGCCCACTACATTGTGAGGTAGCCTAGCGGTTTAGGCACCAGTCTGATACACTGGAGAGGAAACTCTATACGTGGGTTCGATTCCCACCCTCACAACTTTAGGGCCTTTAGCTCAGCTGGTCAGAGCAACTCGCTCATAACGAGAAGGTCGCTGGTTCGAGCCCAGCAAGGCCCACAACATTGGCAAGTACCGTTGCTGTCTTATACACAGTATACACGTAACTGGTTGTTGAGATAACTTCAAATGTGGGTTCAAATCCCATCTTGCCAACAACATGGATTGGTAGCTCAGTTGGTCAGAGCAGCGTGCTGTTAACACGAAGGCCGTAAGGTTCACATAGGTTCGAATCCTATCCAATCCTCAACATTCATCCATAGCTCAGCGGTTAGAGCATTCGCCTGTTAAGCGAAGGGTCCTAGGTTCGAATCCTAGTGGGTGAGCATAACACATCGGAAGATGTATAAATACGATGAATAATAAACTAGGATAAAATCATCGTATGGCGATTACCTCAGAGGTTAGAGGACCTGTCCGATGAACAGGGAAGTCGCTGGTTCAAGTCCAGCATCGCCAACTACATTGCGTGGCTTATTGGAAAAGGCTCAGCTCTCATAAGGCAGAGTAAGACGGTTCGACTCCGTTCCACGCAACCAAATGCC
>CAZVHB010000015.1:0-2859 GCA_964626965.1 uncultured Candidatus Saccharibacteria bacterium
AACAAATCGAAATGTTAAAAAGGCTCAAAGCTCCCATTGATAAGTATATGGGAGAGTGGAAAGTTGGAGATAAAGCGTTATATGGAAAGTTTGAGTGTGTGCTTACACAAATAAAAAGGAAAGAAAAATATTTATATTTTCGATTTGATGACGAACAGAATTTCTTATCAAAAGATGATGAGAGCTTTGTTAATGAACATTTTCTCCGTATTCCTCCCCTCTGCACACCGGACGGTAAACGGTGTTTGTGGGGGATGGTTGATTGGAAACAGTTTGATATTGTTGTCATTAATAATCAAGGTGTTATTATATTAGAGCATATGGAAACAGAAGAAGAATTTACAGGCAACCCCTACACCGCCTTGCTCAAAGCCTTAACTATTCAGGAAGGAGTGTGAAAGATGCCTACACGAGAAGAATTAGAAAATATGAAAAGTTATGAACCGACCGATGATGTTAAAAAGTTGGTTAAGGAAAAGGTTGAAGAAATCCGCAGATTAAAGGGAATGCTTCACCCAGATGTAGAGAATATGACCGAGGCAAGAAAACAAATCGAACACATCAACCTTGCTAAACGCTTCACCGAACTGATGGGGAAGTGCTGGCATGAAGGAGCCTTTGCTCAACTATCTAACCCTTACGATGCAAGACATGGGATGAATGTTTTGTATTGCATCTATTGCAAGCTAGAATTGGAGCCTGATTATAAAAGTAAACTTCCCACCTACTCCAACGCCGCCGACATCCTGAGGGTGATGGAGGAAAGAAAAGACTATTACGATTTTATTGAAAAAATAGTCAAGTCAATAAACTATACAATACCACTTAATGTTTTAAGTTATTTTATAAACGACTACATCCTCAACCCAACCGCCCTTCTACGGGAGGCCGTGGAATTTCTGGAGGGAAAATGAAAATATCACAACTTATAAGAGAATTAAAAGAGATTAAGCAACAAGAAGGGGACATTGAAGTTACCTGTACCGGTTCAGCCACCGATGATTATCCAGATATCTTTGAAACGACCGTAGAAACTTTAGTCATCAAACAACCTGATGAAACTTTTAAAACAAAAAGAGTGCGTGTGTATCTATAAGGAGGCCACCGATGAAAAAAGTATTTGGGTACATGCCAAAAACTTTTTCTCTTTAATGGAGGTGTGGCTGAATGAAAGCTGTAAACATATATAAGATTAGCGGAAGCCCAGCACCAAAAGATTGGGAGAAACTACCTGATATTGTCGAGCAAAAACCAAAGTTTCCTTGCGAGCTATCGTTGTCGCTACTTGAGGGAACAAATATTGTTATTTGGCATTATAGAACACTTAAAAGCGTGTATTGGATACCATACGGAAACCCCATTCTTGTTAAGGAGGCTGAATGAAAAAGCTGATTAGCCCGGTCTGGAAAAGGCTAAGGAGGGGAGATGAGAACATCACCACTATGGAAATCTGCCATTAAATACGCAAGAGCAAGGGACGGTAAATTTTACAGGTTCCCGGGTGGTTATTGGTATTTCGATAAGCAATGCAATAGCCAATATGTCGGAACAACCACCGTTGAAGCTCTTGTTGTCCGTGGCATTGCTACTTACACTCAATGGCAAGAAGGGAAAAGAGGTAAATTCCCCATTGAGGCAACGCTTAATTTTAACCAACGATTGTTTTAGAGGAATAAATATTTAAGGTGACGATTTGACTCTAGCTGAAGAAAACAGGGGCGCTGACAGATATACGCTCACCGTTAAAAACAGCCATGAAAAAAGCGAATATAACTAGGCGCATTACACCGCACTCCCTTAGACATTCCTTTGCAACGCATTTATTGGAGTCTGGGGCGGATTTGAGGACTATTCAGTCGGCGTTAGGGCATGAGAGTATTGCCACGACGCAGATTTATACCAAGGTCAATCTAGGTCACATGGAGAACGCTATAAAGAGGTGCTGGAAATGATAAACGATAAATTATATGATGAATTAAGAAAGTATTTTGTTATAACAGAACACCATAGAGATTTTGTTCCTATGTCTGTAGGAGAATACGCAGAATCAGAAATCAAAGCCATCGAAAGATACCGCAATGATGCGCTATTTAATGCTAAAGTTAATTACATAACATCACAAGTTTTTCATATAGTAAGAAATGTTATTGGAAATGAGTGAGCGTTTTTCGGCGTTTTTTTCGCAAAATAAAAGCACCTACGGGTTACGTAAGTGCTTGATATTTGGTGAGCCCTGTCGGAATCGAACCGACAACCTAATGATTAAGAGTTATCAGTTCTTCGTTATTCCTTTTATCAATCAATTATTTACAGCATGGGAAAGTAGAACACTTAGCTTTTTGAATTTCTGAGTCTTTTAACCAGATCGCACCAAAACGTAGGTGCTTTTAACCGATAAAAACCAAAATGTAAAGGAGAAAATATGAGTTTAGATGTTTATTTAAAAAGTGACACACGAGAAGTTGATTGCATTTGTGAGTGTGGTTATAAGCACACCAAAATGGAGAGAACTTGTTTTTATTCGGCAAACATAACGCACAATTTGGGCGATATGGCAGAAGAAGCGGGAATTTATAAACA
Organism: uncultured Candidatus Saccharibacteria bacterium; assembly: GCA_964626965.1. Taxonomy (GTDB): domain Bacteria; phylum Patescibacteriota; class Minisyncoccia; order Phycocordibacterales; family UBA9973; genus CAZEPT01. Next base: position 2,581 of record CAZVHB010000015.1, read on the forward strand.
CCTGTGGAGGCCAGAGGAAATAGGAATAACGAAAGCTGTCCAGTTAGTGGAGCCTTTAAGCAAGGGACTATCGTTTATGAAAAGCGATCCCGAAAGATTTAAAAAATTTAACGCTGAAAACGGCTGGGGGAACGTATGAGAATTTTATTCCGTGGATAGAAGATTACATAGAGGCGTGTGTTAGTTACCCAACCGCTAATGTTTCAGTATCAAGATGAAGGAGGCCCCATGAAAAAGCTGATCGTGGTTTTTATTTTGCTAATGTTATCCGCTTGTACT